>JBHLRP010000007.1:0-88473 GCA_048882485.1 Candidatus Thorarchaeota archaeon | reverse complement strand
GGGTCAACACGCTCAAAGAAGACAATCAATTCATAGGTGCTCATGAATTCTGTTTGATCCGATGCACTACCTTCTGCCGTACTAAAATCGGTCTGTATTGATTGTATATTTAGGGTAGCTTGAATTGAATTGTCCCCGTGGTTTGCCTCGGTTGCCACGAAAACCAAAATGAATGAGTCTATTTGACTGCTATTAATGTTGATGCGAAAGATGCCACCCCCCAAATTCACTGTCGGAGATACAGTGAGAGCCATTGGTGGATTCGAAATGTACACATTAGCCGTATCGAGTGCGCCCATCAGTGTACTGGTGACATTCAAGATGGCAGTACATGTCTGGTCTATCGCAATAGTCTGATTGAAGGAAACCAAGGACAGTTCCATCTGTATCTTTGTGACTGTAATTGAGAATGGAATAAACTGTGTTTCATGATTTGTTAGATTCACACGGAATAGGATGGTATAGGTGGTAGAAACTTGAGGGTCAAGCAAAATCGAGTAGTATCCATCTCCTTCATCCACAGTTGGACCGATATTCAGTCCTGCCTCCGATGTGCTAATATTCACTATATCAGCTCCAGGCAGACCATGACCAGTTCCGTTTGTATATCTTAAAACAAGTCTATACGTCTGCCCGAACTGGATGAACGCTCCAGTTCCATTCAAGCTCGTAATCTCAGAGTATAGTTCTCCCACATTAAGGACGAGTGTACTGTCTGCCCTTTCATAGAACCCAGCATCTGCAGCAATTGTAATAGCATAAATCCCGGATATGTGAGGAGTAAATTTGACATTATATTCTCCAAGCCCCTCATCAATCGGGTCGGTCCATGTAAGACCTCCTCCAGGACCGTTGTAGGAAATAGAAACATTCGCCCCAGAAATGCCAGTTCCGAATTGATCCTTGTAGCTGAAATTCGCTAGATAAGAAGACTCGAGAGAAACATCCGCTGAAACTTCATCGATTGTAAGTTCGTTGTTAGTGAAGTATATCCGAATGGTGAAGCTGGATGAAACATTGTCGAAATAGGGGTGTGTAGCATTAACAATAATCAGAGTATCACTAGGTCCAAGAATGGACGTGTCAAAGCTTGCATCCCACCACTTTTGAGATGGATTGGCAACGAAGGTGGCAGTTGGACCAGGCCAATATCCCTGTATTGTCGAAATCGCATCTAGGATGTACTGACCATTTTCGGCGTCCTTGTAAACAAACTGGGCGAAGACCAATTGTCCGGCTTCTGCTTCAAAGGGGTCGTTCATGGTAGAGTGTCGCTCCAGGCTAGCTCTATGATGGATTTCAAATGTAGATTCACCCAGAGCAATCTCAGTCCCATTTGCCCAATGTAAATGCAGCTCCCATTCACCGGCAGTGGTGTTTAGGGGACCAAAAACAAGCTCACTGGAAATTAAGGCACCAGAAACTCCGCCACTTTGTGACTCCTGATACCAGACTGTGCCATTTGGCATAATCCATGTAAGATTGACAAGGTTTAGCGGCTCGGGAACGTTTGGTCCTGAAGAAATAGATATTGAAACTCTGGAGATGTTCCCGGTCCTGAATAGGGATTCCTGAATCCATTGATCCCCGCCAGCTTCGTAGACCTGCATTTCCATCGTATTAACATAATTTGGTGATTGGAGGTCGAAAAACCACCAGCCTAGAGCATTAAGTACTGAAGAGGGGATAACTAGTGAACCTTGAGAGATGACACATTGACTCGTAACAGGTGTTGCGCCTGAATCAATAACAGTAATATTCTCCCAATCTGACGGATAGGTTACGATTACGGATGGATTCTGATAATCCTCCAGGGAGCCTATATAGGTAAAGAAGCCAAGTTCAGGACTTCCACCAGTAGAAACTTGATAGTAAACACCGTATTTCGAAAAATCAGAACCCCAGTAGGAATCAGTGTACCTGTGAGAGAGCAGCTTGGCTTCATAATTGAATGAAACACTCACATTGGAGCTTATACTAACATGCAGAGGATTGACGTTCCAGTAGGAGCTGTTGGTAATAGAAGCCACCCCACTACCACTTATTCCTGTAATGGGTGCAAAATCTCCACCTGCTGTAAACTGGAGATCTACTGAAGAGGGAGTTGGAGGCGTTGGATTCAATATTCCCAGCCCATCTATCAAGCCTGTAATGAGGACTGCATTGACAAAACCGTACAATGCAGGATCCAGATTATGTGTGGCGTTGATTACAAGGCCTATTTCAAAGAAGAGATTGGTGCTGGCGCCTGGAATATGGACATCAATGTTTCCAGTACTATACCACTGATTCCTCTGTGATAATGATGGAAGTGCGACACTCCATACTTCATTTCCATCAATATATGCCACTAGACAGATCGAATTCCCTAAAGCGACATCCAAAGGGCCCCATTCATAGAGATAATCCAAATTGAGGACAAAGTCTTCAGAGTAAGGTGCATTTGTTATATTCTGGGTCCACATGATCTCAGTGTCTAAGACATGTTGGTACCGCAGGTTTGATCCTGTTCCAATTGAATGCCCTTCGTTCTCTACCCTTATGAATTTGGTACCAGTCACATCGTATTCAGATCGTTGGATGGTGGCGATATCAGAGGTTGTACTATTTGAACTCCACCCATAAGGAAAGGCAGAAACAGTGCCATTAGGGTATAAATTGACTCCAGGAGTTCCACTATCGAAAGTTCCATTGACGATGTATAGTCGCTCTAAATCAGTTATGGATACATTTGCCGTGCTCCCAAGCCAATTATGAGCGTCATCAATAGGAATATCATACATAACATTTGGATTAGTGTCTGTTCGAATAGACTGAGTGCCGGAAGTTACTACTCCACGCTGCTCAACAGAAACTGGATCGAGAACGCCTTCAACTGTGTGCGCAGATGTACTGAAGCTTTCTTTTTCATCAATCTGCACGGGCGAAATCGGATTTTTTGCTTCATCCTGAGAGTTCGCAAACCGGGAAACATCCGAATTGGTAGAAGCCATGAATGGAAACGCAGGGCCCACTAATATGGCAAGCAACAATATAGTTGCTAATAGAAGGGTCCTTTTGGCTCTTACCTTTTGCCTCAGATTTCACATCCCCAATTGAACGGCGAATAAGACGTCTAACACAGTTCGAGGCAGAATTCCCTTAAAGTACCTTTTTGGTCTTATCATAAGACCTCTTTTCGATTATTGATTCGAAAAAAGAGAATAGCTACCCGCCGTTGACAACAATCTGTCCTTGTGCTATGACATCATGCTTGTGAATGCTCTCGAGAGATCGTGCTTCAGCATATATTTCAAGAGTCAATGAATCAAACTTCTCCTTTGCGTTCTGGAGGATGTTTCTACACACATCCTCAACAAAGAGAGGATTATCATGCATTTTCTTTGTGACATGCATCTCATCCTCAAGTTTCAATAAGGAATATGTTGGACTCGAGAAGGAACGTTCAATCACATCAATCATATCACCATAGGTCGGAATCTGGTCGGTAGTTCCTTTTACCCCAAGCGTTCCGACGGCCCTTTGCATATGAGTGAGCCCGTGGTTGTTGGCCATGCAATGGGGACAGACGGTGTTTCCAATAACCTTGACCTCGGCACAGTGAATGTTGGGCTTGCCCTCCTCTTTCGCAGTCGATGCGGTTATGTCACAGACTTCCCATGTTCGCATCCTTGAGGCAGGTGTCTTTGTAGCATAACTGAACTCAAAATCGAAGGTGATCTCCCCACGTTTGAAGCTGTGCTTCACGGATAAAGCGTCAAGTATACGATTCTGAAGCTCCTCAACTGACTTGTAGACACTGAACTCCTCGCTAATTACTTCAGTCATCGATTCGACTAGCCGCGACATGTGAACGCCCTTGAGGTCAGCAGGTAGGTCGATTGTGAACTCGATTTTTGGAATCAAGTGATGCCGCAGTCCACTTCGCTCTGTGATGAGAAAGGTCTTGAGATCCTTGACACCGACTTTGTTGAGTTGAATTCGGTGTCGTGGCTTCTCATTCTGTGTGTCTACAACCAATGAGGTTCGCCTCTTCTAGGCTCTGCAGACGCAGGATAGTCTCCTTTTAGGTTTGTGATTGGCCTCAAGAAGCATAGCAGCTGTTTATTCCTCGAAAAATCATCTAATCTGCTAAGGGTGTCACCAAAATGGTATTATTCATTCTTCTCAGCAAGGGGTCTGTTCTAAGCGTCCTATATTGAGAGGAGTTGGACATTGCAATGACCAGTTTGGTTGGGGTACACCTTCCCAGCTGCTATATATTAGCGGAGCAAATCACTGATGGATTTGTCATCATTGATAATGCAAGCAAAGTTGTTCATTCAAACAGAGCCTTTGCGGATATCCTGGGATATCAGGTCAGAGAGATGGAGAGCCAAACCCTTAGCGGCATTCTCCATGCGAATAGCAGAGAATTTCATCCCGGTCTTGCGGCAAAAGAAACCATAGAAATCACTCTCAGATCACGGACAGGGTTGGGCATTCTTGCTGACGTCGTGAGCGGAACTATACAGAGCCAAGCTGGGCCAACTGGATTCTATTTGATTGTACGTCCAATTCTAATGGAGCAAGAAGAAGCCATGAGGAAGTACCAGGCACTCTTTGAGGAAACCAACGATGGGGTATTCATAATGACTCTGGAGGGCATCATGATCGATTCCAACAAGCAAGGTCTCGAGATGCTTGGCTATGAAAGACAAGAGCTGCTTGGACGTTCATACTTTGATACGATAGCACCATCGGAGGTTGATGATAGCTCAGAAAGACTCGACATTCTCAAGAAGGGCGAATCGTTGCCAGTGTACGAGCGCACTTTCAAACGAAAAGATGGAAATCTATTTCCAGTAGAAATCAATATGGCCCTAATCTCAGACGATTCAGGGGAACCTCTCTATCTACAGAGTATAGTTAGGGACATCAGTTCGCGGAAAGCGGCTGAGAAGGAGCTAAGGGAGAGTGAGGAGCGTATACGTCGGCTAATCGATACATCGCCCGATGCCATTACGGTAGCTAGCCTTGATGGCCATTTCGAAATGGTAAGTGCCCAAACAGCTATACTTCACGGATATGAGAATGCTGAAGAAATGATAGGAATGGACGGCTTTTCTTTGACTCCGGAGGAGGGCAGGGAGAGGGCAGCCGAAATCATAATGAGACTAGTCAAGGGGGAGGATATTGGTATAGTAAAAACAACACTTCTCCGAAAAGATGGTTCATCATTCCCTGCTGAGATGCGGATGTCAATCTTGCGTGATGAAAATGATGAGCCAACTGGTATAATGGGCATTACTCGCGATGTAACAGATCAGGTCAAAGCTGAGAGAATACTTCGAGAGTCTGAAGAACGTCTCGATCTTGCCTTAAAAGGAGCGAAACTTGGTGTTTGGGATTGGGACGCTGAGAATGATATATTCCACTTCGATGAAGGCTATGCGAGAATTCTTGGATATGATGTAAACGAAATGGGGACAAGCTATGGTGATTGGGAATCTCTAATACATCCCAATGATCTTGAACTCTTGGAAGCAAGATGGCTCAAGCATGTCGAAGACAGAAGCATTCCGTATGTTTCCGAACATCGTATGCGGACGAAATCTGGCGAATACAAGTGGGTCATGGAACGCGGCAGTGTATTGGAGCTAAATGAAGAAGGAGGTACAAAGAGAGCGACGGGAACTATTCTGGATATCGCTGATAGGAAGCAAGCGGAAGAGGCGTTGAAGACTTCAGAGGAACGCTATCGTAGACTTGTAGAAACATCACCTGATGCTATAGTAGTAGGAGATCTAGACGGGAATATTCGTATGGCCAACAGAATTGCTCAGAAAATCTCTGGCTATGATTCAGAGAAGGATTTGATAGGCAAATCATTCTTTGATTTCGTCAGCGTGGAAGACAGAGGCAATGCCAAGGAAATCATGTTGCGAGCGATTCATGAAGGACGTGAGATTCCTGAGTCAGTGCGGTTAATCCTCCTTCGAGCCGATAACAGCACATACCTCGCAGAAGTTAACGGAACAGTCATTCGTGATTCGGATGGAACGCCTGAAAGCTTCGTGGTCGTTGTGCGAGATATTACAGGCAGGCAAAAGATAGAGATGGAACTGCGTGAGTCAGAAGGCAAGTATAGAGCTCTTGCAGAGCAGTCGATTCAAGGGTTAGCAATAATGGCAGGAGATGGTGTCGTATACTGCAATCAGACCTACGCGGACATCATGGGTCGTTCAGTTGAGGAAATTATTGACGGAGATGTAGGTTCTGGGATTTGGGATGTTATACATTCTGATGACCGCGAACGACTCAGAGAACGATACAGGGAATACATGAAAGGCGGAAAGCGATTAGGTAGCACAAAATACCGCATCCTTCGCCCTGATGGCGAGATTAGGTGGGTTGAGTCCTTTGCAAGTATCATCGATTATGCTGGCAGTCAGGCGATGCAGTCCTCAATCATCGACATAACCGAGAAACATCAAGCGTCAGAAGCACAAAAGCGGGCAGAGGAGGCTCTTCGGGGCGAGAGGGACAGGGCTCAGCTCTATTTGGACATGGCAGGAGTGATATTTCTTGTTCTCAACAGAGAAGGCAAGATTACCCTCCTTAATAGGAAAGGATGTGAGGTCTTTTCATGTAGCCCTAGTGAGGCCATAGGAACAAGCTGGTTCAAGCTGGTGCCCGAGAGGGAAAGAATTGAGGTGCGTGCAGCCTTCAATCAGTTGATGTCCGGCAGTCTGGAGGAGATTGAAAGACAGGAGAGGCACATAGTCACATTCAATGATGAGGAAAGACTGATTGAATGGAGTTCTGTTGTCCTCAAAGATGATGAAGGGCAGATTATCGGTCTCATCAGTTCGGGCGAGGATATTACTGAAAAGCGTTGGGCTGAAGCCGCCCTCAAAGAGTCTGAGGAGAGATACAGAACACTGGTTCAATCGATGCAAGACCTGGTGTTTGTCTATAACGAGAAGGATAGAAATGTAGAGTTCTATGGGGCTGAAAAGCAATACCTTGTGGCGCCACCTGAAGAGTTCCTTGGTAGACATGTCAAAGAAATCCTTCCACCGGAAATGGCAGACGCCTACCTAGAGAATGTTCAAGCTGTACGAGAATCTGGTGAAACCAGGATCTACGATTATCCCCTTGAGGTGCGCGGCATTCCGCATTGGTTTTCAGCTAAGATGAGCAGGCATGAAGATGAAAAGAGCGTGATATCGGTTGTACGTGACATCACGGCACGTGTATTGGCCGAAGAAACGGTCAAGCGGGAAAGAAGAGCTTTCAAACTTATCGCAGAGGCAGCAGTCTACTCCAAATCGGTTGATGATTTATGCAGCCAGGTTCTATCAGGGCTTATTGAAACGCTTGGATTCGAAAAGGGCTCGGTAAGCATCCCCAATCAAGATGAATCAAAACTCATCACAATTTCTAGAATAGGAATGAAGGACGAGTTGCTCGCGGGCTCAATGCCATTAGATGAAGAAGCTGGTAGGAAATTCGTTATCTCAAATGTAGCATTGACCAAGAAGCCAATATTCGCACCAGACATTAGTGTAGATGAATCGCTAGATTCCTTCTACGAATGGCTAGAGAGATTGGAAATTCGGTCAGCAATAGTCTGGCCCCTGCTAGACAGTAAGAAGGACTTGCTGGGTGTGCTAGGTATCGCTTCGAAGGATAAAAAGGAAATGGAAGAGGAGGCTCGAATATTCTTTGAAACTGTGGCAGATATGTTCGCTCAAGTGCTTGAGAAACTGAGATCACAGGAGGCACTCGCAGCTGCTGAAGAAAAATTCCGTAGTATCTTCAATGAAATACCAATTGGACTCCAATTATTGGAGCAGGATTCTGACGGCGCCCTCCGTTTGGTTGAGGTAAATCCTGCCATTGACTCGATGCTGAATACTTCTGGTACATCATTAGTGGGAAAGACATTGGAAGAAATAGCATCAAGTCATCAGAGGGCAATGGTTATCGAGCAATGTCGACGAGTAGTGAAAGAGGGCATTCCATGGCACACGGAGGATGTGAGAGTCGAAGAAGACCAAGTGATTAGGGCAGTCAGAACAAGTATATTTCCTGTGCTTCCTGGAATGATAGCAGTATCCTTTCTAGATCTTACAGACAGGGTTCGCGCAGAGAGAGAAGTACGAAGACTCAACGAGCAGCTTAACAAATTGGTGGAAGAACGCACGGCTGAGTTGGCTTCAGCAAATAAGGAGCTGGAAGCATTTGCCTACACAGTTTCTCACGACTTAAGAGCGCCTCTTCGGACAATGGATGGGTTCAGTCAAGCACTATTGGAGGACTACAAAGAAACTCTTGACAATACTGGAAAGGACTACCTGGAGCGGATTAGGCGCGCAGCTATAAGAATGGCTGGCCAAATTGATGATATTCTCGACCTCTCAAGAGTAACAAGGTTGGAAATGGATAGAGTTTCGGTCAATCTGTCGTTGATGGCCGAAGAAGTGATCAAGGACCTGAGGGAGAGCGATCCCGAAAGGAACCCTAGGATTGTCATTGAGGAAGGATTAAGAAACAGATGTGACAGGCGTCTGATGAGAGCGGCACTCCAAAACCTCTTGAGCAATGCATGGAAATTCACCTCTTCAGTGGATGAACCAATAATCGAATTCGGGTCAGTTGATGTCGAAGGCGAATCAGTATATTATGTGAAAGACAATGGAGCAGGATTTGAGATGGAATTTGCCGAAAGACTGTTTAAGCCGTTCCAACGTCTACATAAGGCTGACGAGTTCGAAGGCTCAGGTATAGGACTGGCAACTGTGGAACGGGCCATCAGTCGACACGGAGGCAGAGTCTGGGCAGAAGGAGAAACAGGGAAAGGTGCAACATTCTATTTCACACTCAGAAAGAAAGCGGAGGACTCCAATTGACCGGCGATAGAATCCTCCTCGTCGAAGATAATCGAGACGATGTGCTCCTCACTAGGAGGGCCTTGGAAAAGGCGAACATCGCCGACCAAGTTGATGTAGCAAACGATGGTAAAGAGGCTCTGGAGTACTTGAAGGGAGAAGGGAAATTCAGCAGCCGTGATACAAGAGAGATTCCAATGGTAATCCTTCTCGATCTCAAGATGCCGCGGATGGGCGGCCTTGAGTTTCTCAAAACAATTAGGAATTCAGAAGAATTCAAGCTTCTTCCAACAGTCATTTTGACATCGTCCAAAGAAGAGCAGGACATCATAGAGAGCTACAATCTTGGAGCTAATAGCTATATACAGAAGCCTGTGGACTTTGACCAGTTTGTGAAGGCAGTCCAGACACTTGGTCTATATTGGCTGCTCCTAAATGTCAGTCCCAAAGGAGGTTCTGGCAAGTGACAAATTGGATTCGCATCCTCCTGATAGAGGATTCAGAGGATGATGCAATCCTAATAGAACGTGAACTAAAGAAAGGTGGCTACAGCCCTGAGATTCATCGTGTATGGACCGATGAAGCGATGAGGAAAGCACTTGAATCAGACGCATGGGACCTAGTCCTCTGCGATTATATGTTGCCTAATTTCAGCACGGAGGAAGCGCTTGAGCTGGTCAGAGCCGGCAAACGGGACATTCCATTCATCATAGTTTCAGGAGCTATCTCCGAGGATGTAGCTGTGCGAATGATGAAGGCTGGTGTCCATGATTATCTGAAGAAGGACAACCTAGCCAGATTAGTTCCAGCAATCCAACGGGAAATTAAGGAAGCTGAAGTTCGTCAGACCCAGCGAGAGGCTGAAGAAGCACTCCGCGAATCGGAAATGAAACATCGAATGCTTGTGAAATCACTTCGAGATATCGTCTTTGTCCTGGACCGCAAAGGGAAAATCTCCGAGTACTACTCTGCGAGAGGACTTCGTGCGGAACTGGATCCCGCTCAATTTCAAGGCAAGTGGATTGGCGAACTCATGCCAGCTGAGGTGACAGAACTCTATATGTCAAATCTCGAGAAGGTTCAGACCGATTCGACAGCGCGCAGCTTCGAGTTCTTGATTGATGATGATGAAAGGCGCGCCTACTGGACAACGCTGAGTCCTCACGAGGATGGAAGCCGAATAGTGGCAGTGGTTCATGATGTCACTGAGCTCAAGAGAGTCGAGGAAGAGCTTCGAGCGACCAGCAATATTGCCACGCTTTACTTGGACATTTTGCAGCATGACATCAGGAACCAACTCCAAGCCATAAAGATTGGCACAGAACTTCTGACCCAAGAACACAGCCCTGAAAGGGATCCAAGAGTCCTTGCAGAAATAGAAAGTTCTGTAGAACGCTGTGATGAGTTAATCGCGGCTGTGCACGCCACGAGAGACCTACTTCAGGAGCCTTTGAAAAGAGTCTCACTCTGCAGGACACTGATAGATTGCGTTCAGGAGTTTCAGGAGAAGCAAGAAGGCGTTACCGTAGAAATTGACTGTAAGGTGACTGAAGCCAATGTGAGGGCTGACAAATATATTCGACTCTTGTTGTTCAATATCTTGGAAAATGCAGTGAGACATAGCAGAGAGGAGGAAACACACATCTGGGTAAGTCTTGAAGCTCATGAGGATGAGTACGAGGTCAGGATATCAGATGATGGTCCTGGTATCAAGGACGAAATGAAGAAGACACTCTTCGATCCTAATAGACGATTCGGAGGAGTTGGAATCCACCAAGCATGTCAAATTGCAGAGAAATACGGTGGAGCCATAGAGGTCACTGATCGAATAGAAGGTGATTGGACTAGTGGAGCTAAATTCAAGGTCTGGTTCCCAAGATTATCTAATGAAGTCTAGGCGGCTTTTGACTCAAAACAGCCCATAGAACCAATACTCTCACTCACACAGACCTTCACAGCATAGCTTTCGCGGAGGTCCATCTGGGATGCAATATACTCTGCAAGTCGTTCAGCTGTTGTTGCATCAATGGGCAATACGAAACAGTCTTCCTTTGGAAAGACATAGCGTTTGCCGCTCACAGTCACCTCATATGAGAAATCACTATCATTAACCTCGATGGATTTTGACTTGCTGGGCAGCAAAGTCTTATGATCAAGTCGCTCGCATATCTGAATCGCCTTCTTCTTGATTTCTCTGAAATCCATTACCATGCCTTCTGAATCAAGTGGTCCTGAAACGGTGATATCAACGAAGTAATTATGTCCATGGAGGGTTTCACAATAATCAGCGCCTATGACGAAATGGGCAGAACTGAAATGAAGACGCTGATCGTTCACCCGAATACTATGCATCCGATTTCACTCCGTCTATTGCACAGGACGGACTTGCTTCTTAAACTGTCGGACTCACATCCCCTAGCCTCTACTTCGCTGTCTGTCAAATAGCTCAATTAGCTCATTTACAGAGGTAGCCTGACGGGGATCCTTGTCGTCCCTCCATCGACCCGTGAATCTTGGGAATCGTATCGCGAGTCCTCCATCCTTGATTTGGCGTTTGCCTGCGGGGTGAATAGGACTGATAGTAATCTCGTCACCAAGAACCTCAATTACCTCTTCAGGATTGAACCAGACTTCAGCATCCATTTCCGATACAACCTTAGGACTCCGTGTTTCCAGCTTGTGCCGATCCAGTCGCTCCTTGAACTCACTCAACATTGCATCAGTGAAACCAGTCCCTATTTTACAGACAGTTGGGAATGTATCTGAGTCTTCATCATAGACTGAAGTCAGAATTGCCCCATATAGACCTGTTCTCTTGCCTCGGCCATGGAATGCACCAACAACAACTAGATCCACGGAATCGGACATCCCTTCTTGGTATGATGCCTTCAACTTGATCCATAACCAGCTTCGAGAACCTGCTTGGTATGTTGAGTTCTCATGCACGGCTTTCGCAATTACTCCTTCATGACCTGTTTCAATAGCATTGGTGAATATCTCATCAAGTCGCTCGGGATCAGAAGTCAACTCACCAACTGTCAGCGAAACTCTATCACTCTTTTCGACTGTCTTCTCAAGCAGCTCTCTTCTCTTGCTCATTGGAAGATCTGTTACATCCTTGCCTTCGTGGAACAGTATGTCAAAGAAATAGACTGCAACAGGGACCTCCTCGCTCATCTCATCGATGTCTGTCTTTCTTCGACGCCTCATGAGTTCCTGAAATGGACGACTTCGTCCTGTTTCAAGATCTATTGCAACACATTCACCCTCAAGGACACATGTTTCAGCCCTAACTTGAGCTCTTACTAGTTCAACGACATCAGGATACTGTTCTGTTATCACTTCTTGACGCCTTGAGAAAAGAGTGACGTCATCACCATTCTTATGCACTTGAACTCGTTCCCCGTCATACTTGTATTCTACTAGAACTTCAGGTCCGGCCTTCTCGATTATCTCACTTGAGTCGGAAAGCTTCTTTGCGGCCATCATTCTAATAGGCCGACCTACTGTTGTCTTGACGTTTCCCACCGCGTAAATCCCTTCAGTTGCGAGAGTTCGTGCAACGGCTGCTAGGTCGCTGCAGACATTGAATGCGTTCTCTATTGGTTCACGTGCTTCTTTTCCGCCTGCGAATGCCATCGCTAGAGAGTCCATGACACCCATGTATCCAAGCCCTAACCTGAGCTGCCCAGTAATTGTACGCAGTATGTATTTGGCCTCAAGAGGTGATGAGTCAGATAGGAGACCTACAAGCTTAGCTGTCTTGTCCTTTGCACTGCCTTTGCCACTGATACGTGACATCGCGTCAAGAGTGTCATAGACGTGTTGGACTGTCAATTCTTCTGCGAAGAGAGAAGTCTGCGCACCGTCCTGCAACAAAGATTCAGCTGCAGCGCCAATATCACCAACCTCTCTCAGCTTCTCCTTAACCAAGCTTTCTCTGACGGAAGCGGCTGCCGCAACGACTTGAACGGCCATCTTTTCCGCAATCCCGATTTCAGGCTCTCCTGCCCAATCTGGATGGAGCTTGGCAATCGTTAGAGCCACAATTCTATCGACTTCCAGAGGATCCGCCTTTTCCAACAGATCGGAGAAGAGTCTTGTCTTCTCAAGAGTGCCCGTAGTATCTTCAATTTCCTCGTATGCAAGAGCAAGGGTTTCGTAATGCATTGGCTAATCGCCGCTCCCAAACGAAGTAGGCACCACATGCTTTATATTCATACTCTAGGGCACGATGTTTCAGTCACATCACACGGTGAGTTAGAATTGGGTAGCGTAAGACCACGATACATCAAAAACGCAGCAAGAATGTTGCTTCAGTTGTATCCAGACACCTTCACAGAGGATTTTGAGAGCAACAAGAGACTTGTAGAGCAGCTCACCGACGTCAAGACCAAGAAGGTTCGGAATAGAATTGCAGGGTATCTTGTCACGCTCATAAAGATAGGCATAGCTCGTGAGGCTGCAGAAAGCGAAGAGCATGGTGAAGAGCTTCCAGAAGACCTTGAGATGTAGATTCCTCTCTTCCTTCGAGTTTCCATTCTACAAACATCACATCTAAATCACTAGCTGTTTCTTTTCTCTAGTCAGCTCCTCAGCTTCCTTCATTGCTTCGTCATAGATGTCAATTGGGAATCTGTCATGGATGGGCGATATCCTCGATCCAAGAGCTATTGATCCATAGAATCTTCTAGCCAGCCATCCAATACCCCGCATAGTCACCATGTCTGATGCACGCTTGAATTCCGTTACTGTTCGCGTATCCCAGGTACCAGTGAGTCCGCTAATGAATGAATACAGGTAAAGTGATGGAAGGACACCAATGAAGAACAATATGGCAGATGTCACAATCTCTCCCTGCCAGATAAACACAGCAAGTATCTCAAGCACGAGGAAGTTTGCGATTGCCGCAATAGCAGGTCCGGCATAGCTCTGCCAGAGATAGAGCTTTGGAGCAGAGATGGTGCGTCTGATAAGAGCCCACATTGCAATGTCCTTGATGACAAGTGCTAGACTATAGCCTGTTATTATCCCAGGCATTCCTCCAAGATAGAGCCCGAACACAATCGGTTCTGTCAACACAAGGTATGTCATGAAGATTGCTCGCAGCGACTGTTCGAGAATCCAAGCGGCTGCCGCGAGACCGGTTCGGTCTGCACCAGCGAACATCCAGTCACCGAGCCAGCTCCAGAAACCAAAGAGCTGGAAGATAAGGAAAAATTGGAGGAGTTCAGCTGCATATGCCCACTCAGCACCTGCGGCTCCCAGAATTGCCCTCCAACCAAGGGCTGCCAGAACCGAAATTAGCCAGAACACAAAGAATGCTCCATATTTCAAGCCTTGAGCTGTATAAAGCTCAGTGAGTTTCTTTTTAGCATGAGAATACGCCTCAGAAACGCCACCAAGCATTCCCTCCATGAATAGACCTACTACTGAAACCATTATGGCAAGATCCCATGCCAGCTGAAACTGCCCTTGGAGAGCCGACCAATTCAAGAGGTTTGTGCTGATTAGAAGCATCTGATAGAACCAAACCAACGGAACAGCCGCTGCTCCTACAGTCCACTTTCCACCAAACTTCAGAGCCCTGGTGATTTGCTCTCTGCCAAAGTCGATTCGAAACAGTGTGCCGGTCTTGAGACCCAATCCACGAAATATGTAGAGACAGACAAAGAACGTGAGCCACTCAGATAAGTAAGACCCAATGGCCTGTCCTATAGCGCCCCCCAAAGCTTCACCGAATATAGGATTGCCAGCGCCCCAAATCCGAAATACGATAATCAACGAATATTGCCCGACTATGTCGAATACTATGTATTTCAGCACGTAAGTCACTTGTTGGTAGTCAATTCTGTTCATGCCCCGGAAAACATGAATGAATAGTAGTGTGAATCCAGGGAATTGGAAAACAGAATGAGCAATGAAGACATAAGAGAGGTGCGCTAGGTAGGTGTGTGGAAAGACTATTGATCCCACAAATGCCACGATGGAAACCTGCACAACTCCGGTGATACATTGAAACCAGACGAATATCTGGGCATACTTGACTGCCTCTTCGGGCTGTGTGACTCTATATTCTGCAAAGTATTTCGCCAGTGCAACACTTGTGCCAAGATCAAATAGGGTCCATAGACCAAGAAAGAGGTTTACACTGAATGAGTACCATCCGGCTGCTTGGGGAAATGGCAGGATGAATAATGGATAGACCATAATGGTCAGTACTACACGTGGAATAACTAAGAGTAGGGTGATGAAGAGTTGAATTAGAAAGCCACCGAGTTGCCTGTGCATTCCAATATCTTCCCAGTTGTCTATCACATCCTCCACTTCTATGAGCAATTCAGCCCGTTCAATCTCAGTCAGCACTTCTGGGTGACTCTTCGACCTCCTCTTCATTGTACGATAAGAAGAAAATGTCACTACAGCCAAGACAACAACAATAATTCCGATAATGGCCTGCTGCTCAAACTTCGGAACCGGAGAATAGTTCCATTCAGCATATGTGAAGGCCGTTTCTTCGCCGAGAAACATGGTAGAAGAGTATAGGAAGTAGTTGAAGTAGGGCCAGAGCACGATTTCCTCGTTGATTTGGCCATTGTCAGCCATTACGTCAACTGTCAGCCACGAAGTGTATACCATGACATTGCCTGCGCCGATTGGAGTATGAACAAGAATTGGTGCGCCGTAAGTTCCAAATCCAGTGTCGTTCGCCAGAAGGATAGATGATACAGCTGAAAGAGATGGGAGAACGGTGATCTTCTCAGTAGGAGGAGCTGATGACCAATCATAGCCAAGGGCGGCATGAGTGGGATTCACAATACGAGTGACAACATTAGCTTGATCGGGACTGCTATCAACATTGTTACTCAGCGTAATGCCCAGTTCCTGCAATCCAGTTCCATTGATGGAAGTAGCAGGACCAAGTAGCATGAGTAATCCCCCCCCATTATTCAGGTATGCCAGAAGAGGAGCGACATCTGCTGGCCCAAGTGGAGTATCTATAAGGATAATCACAGACACGCCAGATAGCCCCAAAGCCTCAGAGATGGTATCAGCTTGGTCAAGCGTGATTGAAGTTGAATCAAGTTCGAGAGAACCCACTACAGCAGGAGCAGCATCACTCCCAACGGCCACAGCATGCACCATACTTGAAGCTTGAGCTGGAGTAAGAGGACCAGCCACGACTAATCCCAGAACGACTCCAGGGAGAAGAAGAAACATCATGAATGCCGATATCATTTGAGTCTGAGCACGATCCATCTCAAAATGGCCTCCACATGTAGCTAGAGCTTGGAATGAAATCGATAATATATCATTGCCGGAGAATAGTGTATGTACTCCTCCGGACTGAAAGGCCTCTTAAGGAAGAAACACCTTGCACAGTCTATGGATGAGTCAGCCAATATCATCTACTCAGGTGATTGCTTGCAGTTCCTGAAGGAAAAAGGAAGAAAGTATCTTGAAAGAATTCGACTCATCTATATAGATCCACCCTATTTCTCTGGAACAGAATACTCTCTAAAAAAGAGGGGGAAGGGTACGCCAGGCCACGCGCCAATCCTAAGGGAAGAGGCCACTTACACTGACAAATGGGAGGGGGGTCTTCAGGAATATCTTCAGTTCATGCGGGAGAGAATCGAATCTATGAGACCACTCC
Organism: Candidatus Thorarchaeota archaeon; assembly: GCA_048882485.1. Taxonomy (GTDB): domain Archaea; phylum Asgardarchaeota; class Thorarchaeia; order Thorarchaeales; family Thorarchaeaceae; genus SMTZ1-83. Next base: position 71,940 of record JBHLRP010000007.1, on the reverse strand, counting down.
TGCGTAGAGATGGGAGTCTCTGGCTTCATGTCGACCTACATGTGTCACACTACTTGAAGACCATGCTTGACAACATCTTTGGAGAATCGAATTTCCTCAATGACATCGTTTGGCGAAGGACCAACAGCCCCAAGTCACAAAGCAAGGGCTTCGGAAGTCAACATGACAATATCCTCCTCTATGCGAAAGACATCACGGAGTTTGAAACGAAACCTGTTTACCGAACGCATGATGAGAAGTCCCTAAAGCCATATAGATACAAGGATGAGCGAGGAAAGTTCCGCCTTATTGAGATTGAAGCGCAGGGCATCCAAAGAACCGAGAATCGCATGCAGTTTGAATGGAGAGGCAGAACCGCACCTTACCTCTACAGGAAAGAAACTCTTGAGAGATGGTGGAAAGAAGGACGCATTTACACTAGCAAGAATCAGAGATACTCCAAGAAGCAATACTTGGAGGAAGTTCCCGGAATCTTGGTTTCTGATCTATGGATTGATATCAATCCAATTCAAGGCGCTTCAAAAGAATATACAGGCTTTATCACTCAAAAGCCTACAGCGCTCCTCGAGCGCATCATTGAATGCGCTAGTGATCCGGGCGATATGGTAGCAGACTTCTTCTGTGGCTCGGGAACAACAGCAGTAGCTGCTCAGAATCTAGGCCGCACCTGGATGGTTAGCGACATTTCTGATGTAGCCTTGAATGTCACACGAGAGAGGCTGAAGGTTATGGATGGAACTCTTTGGAAAGAAATGGAAAGCTAGCAGAGGCTGAAGGATGACGAAAGAGCTATCTGGAAAACAAGGTGACTTGTTGAGGTTGGGATTGGGTGCTCGCAACTGGCTCATAACACAGATCAGCGGCACTGATGAAGAAATGGAATGGACCTCACAGGAAGGTGGGCCTTCGGCTTCAGAAGTAGTTTATCATGCCACCATTGTCCTGATGTTGGTAATGAGTGAGATAGCCAATCTCCTGGGTATCAACCTGACACAGCATGAAGAGAAGGATGTGGATACAATTGAGGGTAGGCTGAAGGTCCATGTGCGTGCGGTGTATCAGACTTTCAAAGAGCTATGCGAGCAGCTAACTGATGAGAATCTAGATGAGGAGATGAATCTACCACCTCCATCTCTCCTAAAGCAGGGATCTCTAGAGATAATTCTCCGTATAATTGCTGGCTACCATGTGACTCATCATGCGGGGCAAGTTGCAATTCTCCTAAGGATGGCAAGAAATGCCTAGCGGTCAAAGAGCCTATATGCTTTCAGGCATATATCTTAACAAGTCATTTCATATAACATACAAGAAGGAAGTGTGTTGATTCCAGAAATCGTTGCCTTCATGATCCTCACACTGGGACCACTCTATCTCATTATGAGAATATTCGGTCGCTATCCAATTAGAGATGACACTGTGAAGATCAAGCCTACAGGATCAGGGAAAATCTACTATTCGAAAGTAAATGATGCGGCGTTCTTTGACGGCGCAGCTGAAGATTATGCTGAAGCCCTGAATCGAATGAAGCAGCTAGGTGGAGCTTAACTTCTGGTGATTTACAGACTATTGCCTGATTTCACAACTCTTTCAATTTTCTAATTGCCCCACCCGGAGCAACGCCTTTTGGACACACCTTTACGCAATTGTAGATTAAATTGCACAATGATGATCCTTTAGGTGCATTCGCAGCTTCAAGATATCTCTTTGACTCCTCGGTTCGAGAGTCTTCGGAGAAGCGCCAAGCTTTCGCTAATGCCGCGGGCCCAACATATTCTTCCTTCTCCGCATTGATAGGACAGGAACCAAAGCAAAGTGCACACATGATGCAGTTCACATAGCGCTCAATCTTCTTCCGCTCTGCTGGGCTTTGTGACCGTGGTTCGCTCCCCTTTGCTGGTTCTGCCCAGAGTTTCAAGGACTCCAAAGCTTCATAGAATTGTGTCATATCAACAACTAGGTCCTTCAGAATAGGCAGATTTGGCAAAGGCTCTACAAGTACCTCGGTTTCGGGATTCCAGCCCTGAGGAGAGTCAGTCAGTGCCGCAAAAGACTTGAGTTTCAAGGAGGAGTCCTTCAGTGAACTCACCTGAGTCCTGCAAGCAAGGACAGGAATCTTGTTCACAAGCATTGCGCAGCTCCCGCATACTGAACCTCTACATGAATATCTGAAAGCAAGTGACTCATCCATGAAGTCCTGAATTTGAAACAGGACATCTAACACTGTCATTCCTTTGCGAAGGTCCACCTTATAGAGGTCATAGTGGGCAATCTTCTCTCCTTCGCGACTTCGTGCTACTCTGAACATCATCAGTACTTTCTCTCCTTCACCTCAAACATCCCAAGTGTGACATCAATATACTCAGTCTTGAGGAAATCTTCAATCATTGTCACCAGAGAATGCTTCAGGAAGTTCTCATCATCACGGGTTCCATAATCGATTCGCCAGTGCGCGCCCCTGCTCTCCCGTCGCATCAGAGCAGTCATTGTTATGACTTCAGCAAGTTGTAGCATGTTCTCGAGTTCTAGTGCTCTTACAAGTGAGTAGTTGAATTTAGTGTCACACTTCGGGAGTGCAATGTTCTCATAGCGTTCTTTCAAGAATCGAATCGCCTTCAGGGCGGACTCCAGGATTTCTTGGTCTCGAAACACCCCGACCTCATTGTCCATGATTTTGTCCATCTCTTCCTTGATCTCAGCATGTGACTCTCCCGATTCTCTCAGAAGTATGGACTGAATCTTCTCTCTCATTGCAAATGCAGCATCATCAACTGTGCACTCATCGACTTCTTTGGCATCGGAAATATGCTTCCCAACCTTCTGTCCGACCAGTCTGCCAAATACAAGAGTTTCCAGAAGCGAGTTGCCTCCAAGTCTGTTCGCACCATGAACACTCATGCAAGCTGTTTCACCCACAGCGAAGAGGCCATTGAGAGGCGTTTCACCATCCTTGTTGCAGTGAATGCCACCCATTGAGTAGTGCTGCCCAGGACGAACTGGAATTGGCTCTTCGATCGGATCAACTCCAGCGAAGTACATTGATATTTCCCGGATGCCGGGTAATCGCTCCATGATCTTGTCTTTGCCTAGATGCCTCAGATCAAGATGAACATAGTAATCATCAAATCCTCTGCCTTCGTTAATCTCGGTCTGAATAGCTCTAGCCACAATGTCTCTTGGTGCCAGCTCCATGTCTTTTGGAGCATACCTGTCCATGAACCTCTTACCTTCCTTATTGAGGAGATACCCTCCTTCGCCACGAGCACCCTCGGTGATGAGAATGCTTGATGGCACCAATGTTGTGGGATGAAACTGAACGAATTCCATATCCTTAAGCGGAACACCCGCCCGCAAAGCTATGGCAGCACCATCACCTGTGTTGATGAGCGCATTGGTGGAATGCCCGTAGACACGCCCAAAACCCCCTGTCGCGAGAACAACAGCTTTGCCTGTGAATCCATGTATCTCACCTGTGGCTATCTCAAGAGCAGTGACACCGCAGACGCGTTTTTCAGATTTGACAAGGGAGGTGACGAACCATTCGTGGTAGAACTTGACGCCTAGTCTGAGCGCTTGTTCGAAAGTCGTATGGAGTAGATTGTGTCCGGTCCTATCTGCGGCGTAACATGTTCGCGGATAGGCAGCCCCGCCAAAGGGTCGCTGCGCGATGCGTCCGTCCTCAGTTCTGGAAAAGGCTGTGCCCCACTGCTCATTCTCAATTACTGCTCGCGGAGCTTCTTTCGCCATCACCTCAACAACATCTTGGTCAGCCAGATAATCAGAGCCCTTCACGGTGTCAAATGCGTGTGATTCCCAAGAGTCCTCTGGGCTCAGTGATGCATTGATGCCCCCTTGGGCGGCGACAGAGTGAGACCTCAATGGATGCACCTTGGTCAGAAGAGCCACGTCATATTGCTCAGTCAGCTCAATGGCGACACGCAGACCTGAGAGACCTGCTCCAATAACCAATACATCATGAATATGATTCGTCTTCGCAACCTCCTCTTTTATACCATCTTCTTTGGATCAAGAAGAGCGTCGAGGTCACCTTTTATCTCAATTCCCATCCCTTCAACTGTTTCTCGGACACTTTTTCCAGTTTCATACGCTCTTTTAGCGACCTCGCCTGCCTTATCATACCCGATGACAGGCGACAGTCTTGTTACAATCATCAGGCTCCTCTCAAGTTGCTGCTCAATTCTGTCTTTATTCGCTTTGAGACCAGCCAAGCAATGTAGCCTGAAAGATTTGATTCCATTTGAAAGGATACCAATAGCATCTAGAGTATTGACAATAATGACAGGCTTTGAAATGTTCAAGTCAAGAATGCTCCCTTGACTCTCCGCAAATGAAACCACTGCATCATGACCAATAACCTGTGCACATACCTGAATCAATGCCTCTGATTGGGTTGGGTTGATCTTCCCGGGCATGATTGAGGAGCCCGGCTCGTTCTGAGGAAGGATTAGTTCGCCAAGCCCTGCACGTGGTCCGCTGCCCATCCAGCGGATATCATTAGCCATCTTGATGCATGCGAGAGCAAGAAGTCGCAGGCTTGAACTCAAGCGCACCATTGCGCGGTGCGAAGCTATGCCTTCAGCCTTTACAGCGCTTGTGCGAATCGGAAGCCTGACGAATTTCGCCAAATACTTTGCAGCCTTCTCTGCGAATCCTTCTGGAGCATTGAGACCTGTCCCCAGCGCTGTGCCTCCAATAGGCACCACGACAAGCTCGTCACGTGCAGCCTGCAGGTCGGCCATATTATTGACCATCTGGGTTCTGTAAACATCAAACTCCATAGACAGAGGAATTGGAACAGCATCTTGCAGATGTGTGCGACCGACCTTTACAATCTCTCTGAATTCCTTCGCCTTCTCATCGAGACCGTGAATTAACTTCTCAAGTTCTGGCATTAACTCATTCGTCAATGCTTCAAGTGCTGCTATGTGCATCGCAGTAGGTATAACATCATTGGAGGATTGGCCGGAATTGACATGATCGTTTGGATGAACAGGTTTCTTCTTTCCTCGAGGCTTGCCCAAAATCTCGTTGGCTCTGTTGGCCAGAACCTCATTCATATTCATATTAGACTGAGTTCCTGAACCTGTCTGAAAGACATCAATTGGAAATTGGTCAAGCATCTTTCCGTCTTTGAGGATTTCATCGACAGCCTGCTGAATCGCTTTTCCAATCTCTGGTGAAATCGTCCCAAGATCCATATTTGCCAGGAGGCATGCCTTCTTCACTGTGGCTAGTGCGAGAATGAATTGTTCAGGCATCCTGCGACCGCTGATTTTGAAGTTCATGAGGGCACGTTGAGTGTTTATTCCCCAATATGCCTCAGCAGGAACTTTCAGTTCTCCAAGAACATCCTTCTCAATCCTATTCTTTGTCATTGGAAACCACTTCTTGGGAGTCCCAATCTACAGGACTAGCTCATCAATGATAGCTTGAACCTCTTTGATATCCGTCTTATGGTCGCGGAGGCGTCCATCTGCAGGAAGTGCAAGACTATCAGCTAGTGTGGGCGCATTCTCTTCAAAGAACACTCCGATAGGAATCTTCTCACCATTGCTAAAGGCCTTCTCGAGAGCTGCTATCTTGTTGGTGGTATCATGCCCATTATCCTGGAGAGAGTATGTGTGCTCATTATAGAATTTCCAGTTCAAGACTCGATTCCAAGTCTGACACGGCTGCAAAATGTCCACGAGGGCAAATCCCTTGTGTTTGATCGCCTTTCTCATCAATGCGACAAGACCTTTCTGATCGCCCGAGAAGCCTCGGGCGACAAAGGTTGCACCAGCGGTCAGAGCGTAAGCTACTATGTTTACAGGATTCATAGGTGCTCCGGCCTCAGGTGGCGAGGTTTTCGACACATATCCTCTTGGTGCAGAAGGTGAGAATTGACCCTTCGTGAGTCCCATCACCCCATTGTTGTGAAGAAACACCGAGATGTCTACATTTCGTCTAGCTGCATGCAGGAGATGACCTAATCCCTCTCCTAATGTATCTCCATCTCCGACATGGACAAGAACCTTCAGGTCAAGATTCGCAAGATGCACACCTTGTGCAACAGTCATCGCTCTGCCATGCAGTGTGTGAATTGCATTCAGATTGATGTAGTGCGGTATCTTACTACCACAACCAATTCCAGAAACAATCACAAACTCATTCTGAGGGACTCCCAATTCACCTACTGCCTTCTTCAAACCGGCTAGAATCCCAAAGTTCCCACACCCCTTGCACCAAGTGACTTTCTGTGGACCCTCCAGCTGATCATTTGTTATCATGATATGCCAACCTCCCTGAGCCGATCCATTATGAATCGTGGTGTCATAGGTCTCCCATCATACTTGTTGACATGCTGGTCCACTGTGAGCCCGGTTTCCATTCGTACAAGTTTAGCGAATTGAGAAGACGCATTTTGTTCAACTGCTATTACTTTTTTAGACTCGTTGAAGATCTCTGTCAAGATATGAGTCTTCAGTGGAAACACATCACAGAAATGCAGCTGATTCATCGACACTCCCTTGTCGGAGAGCACCTTCACTGCCTCATAGGCAGCTCCCCAGGTAGACCCCCAAGTCAACAGAGTATTCTCTGCCCCCCTACCGCCAAAAATCATGGGAGGATTGAGGGACTTCAGAATTCCAGGAACCTTCTTCATGAACTTCTCAACCATCAAATTCCGCATAGCGGGGGCTTCTGTAATATGGCCATTCTCGAGATGCACATTGCCAGAAGCAACAACGAATTTGCCCTTGTCCCCCGGAAATGCAATTGGGGAAACCCCGTCGCCTGTCAGCTTGAATCGCTCATACTGCTCCGACATTTTCTCAGGTGCTCTCTTTCCCCTGTCAATCTCCACTTTCGTCGCGTCAATTCTTGGCACATTCATTACAGAGTCAGCGAAGTATTGGTCACCTAGAATCATGACAGGGACTTGGAACTTATCCGCGAGATTGAATGCCCTAGTGGCCACCTCAAAGCCTTCGATTGGATCCTTTGGCGCAAGCATTATTCTTGGAAATTCACCCTGGCTGGCCGTCAGCATGAATAATAAATCGCCCTGCTCAGTTCGTGTTGGCAATCCCGTACTTGGGCCAGGACGCTGGGCGTTGTAGATAACAATAGGTGTTTCAGTCATCGCAGCCAAGCCTAGGCCTTCAACCATAAGTGAGAAACCACCGCCCGAAGTAGTTATCATACTACGCGCTCCAGCAAAGGAAGCACCTGTCGCCATAGTTATTGAAGCAATCTCATCCTCAGTCTGAAGTGTCCCAATCTTCAGGCGCTGGGCATTACCAACTACATCTTGAAAGCAAGCTGTTGAGGGGCTCATTGGATAAGAGGAAATCCATTTGAGATTTGCAGCCATAGCTCCTAGTGCGATGGCACGATTTCCCGTGAGAATGAGTCGATCCTTGGATGGCCCTGTCTTGACGTCACTCAAATCATGAGCACATGATCCTGTCCATTTCTCCATAGTCAAGTCGTAAAGTGCTTTAGCTACCTCTACATTTGCATCTACGATCTTGCGACCCTTTCTCAGAAATATGCCACTAAGAGCTTCATCCGCTAGCTTGAATGGATACTTGATGATTGCTAGTACTGCCCCCAGAGCAGCCGCGTTCATCATCCTGATGTTGCCACCGATCTCTTTCGCGATCTTCTCCAATGGGGCTGGATAGTGACACGCATCGAGTTCATCGTACTCAATGCTGTCATTGAATATAATGACTCCTCCATCCACAAGCTGCTTGCGTTTCCCAACAATAGCATCGCGAGAGAGTGCAACTATAAGATCTATGCTATCCACCGGAGCATGTATAGGCCAGTCAGCAACTCTGATCTGACTAAAATTATACCCTCCTCGAATTCTGGACTCAAAGTCCTTGATGGTGAAGGTGTAGAAACCGGACTGTACGAAGACCTGCGTTAACAGGTCACCGATCGTATCTATTCCCTGACCAGCTTCGCCGCCTATATTGATTGTGATGTCCAATCACTTGCCTCCTCAAATCTCACAAACATCTGAGTTGGCTGTGACTATCGACTCCCACTTATCATCTTTACTTCAGAGGAAAAGATTCTCAGGATGTGTAGGTCCATTGCTTCTAGGATTCAGACTGCAACAAGATAGACCCATTTGAAATGGAGTTGTGCTGTGAACGCCGTAGCAACTCCAGCCTTTGGAGTAGTATGATTTCCAAATACCGGACGCAAGGGAGAACCCGGCCGAATTGCCACAAATCCACCCACATTGAGTTTGAGATATTCCACTTCATCGTCAGGATATGTTATCATGAAGTGGGCTGTATTAGGAGCATCAACTATTGTATGCGCAGTTCCGTTTTCATCATAAAATACTGGGAGGTTATAGTGCATGAAGGTAAAGCTCACACCACGGAAATCAACAGTATACGACTCATTATTATTCGTGTCTTGTATTCCGCTGATGTAGAACAGTCCCTGGTCGCCTGCTTGGCCGATGCCGAGATAGTTATAGTCCAAGACTGCGAAGCCTAGACCTAGAATCAACGAAAGGAGGATTAGAACAACCAAGACGCGCCGTGCTGTGATGACCATTTTGATTTCCTCACGCCGAAATTACACAAAAGGCAATTGGGTCTTTCCATTCATCAGACTCACATTTGGGAAAGTTTTTATACGAAGTCCATGGGCAGTTTTAACAGAAGTGCATACGAAGTGTATGTACACTTTTATAATTTAAACAACCATTAGAGGAAAATAAAATGGCACAGATGTCCGGAACACCAGTGCTCATCCTCAAGGAAGGTACATCTCGTACCCGAGGAAAGTCAGCACAAGGCAACAACATCATGGCAGGCATTGTCATCTCTGATGCTGTGAAGTCCACTCTTGGGCCTCGCGGCATGGACAAGATGCTAGTTGATTCTTTAGGCGATGTAACAATCACCAACGATGGTGCATCAATCCTGAAGGAGATTGACGTGCAACATCCTGCCGCAAAGATGCTTGTTGAGGTTGCAAAGAGCCAAGACCAAGAGACCGGTGACGGTACAACCACCTCAGTTGTGATTGCTGGAGAGCTCCTCAAGAGAGCTGAGGACCTTCTAGAGAAGAAGATCCATCCAACCATTCTTGTGAGCGGCTATCAGAAGGCTGCTGAAGAGGCGACAAGAATTCTCAAAGAGATTTCAGTTTCAATGATAGGAATGGACAAGAAGGTTCTTACCGAAATCGCCGAAACTTCGATGAACAGCAAATCAATTTCTGGCTCCAAGGGTCACTTCGCTAAGATTGCAGTAGACGCAGTTCTGCAGATTACTGAAGATAGCAATGGCAAAATCACTGCTGACGTTGACATGATTGAGATTATCAAGAAACAGGGCAAAAGCCTCATAGAAACAGAGCTCGTAAACGGCATGGTGATTGACAAGGAGGTCGTACATGCCGCAATGCCCAAGAAGGTCGAGAACGCTAAGATTGCTCTGGTCAATGCAGCCATCGAGGTTGAGAAGACCGAGTTTGATGCAGAGATCAAGATTGACAACCCAGACCAGATTAAGGCATTCCTGGATGAGGAAGAGCGCATGCTGAAGACCATGGTTGATAAGGTCATTGACTCTGGTGCAACTGTACTCATCTGTCAGAAGGGCATAGACGACGTGGCTCAACATTACTTAGCCAAGGCAGGTGTGATGTCAATCCGGAGAGCTAAGAAGAGCACTCTGGAGAAGCTAGCAAAAGCCACAGGCGGGCAGATTGCTTCCAACTTGAATGAGCTATCGTCTGAGAACCTGGGTCAAGCCGGTCTTGTTGAAGAAGTAAGGATTGCTGACGACAAGCTTGTCTATGTCAGAAACTGCAAAGATCCCAAGGCCGTATCAATTGTCATTAGAGGCGGGACAGAGCACGTTGTGGATGAAGCAGACAGAGCACTACATGATGCCCTTTGCGTCGTGAGAAACGTTGTTGAAGACGGCACTTACGTCGCTGGTGGCGGTTCTACAGAGTCTGAGATATCCAAACGTCTAGAGACCTATGCTGATAAAGTCAAGGGCCGCGAACAGTTAGCCATTGAAGCCTTTGCCGAGGCGCTACGAGTCGTACCCAAGACTCTTGCCGAGAATGGCGGACATGACCCAATTGACATCATTGCCGACCTGAAGAAGGCGCACTCCAAGGAAACTGGACTCTGGCATGGCGTTGACGTATTCAAGGGCAAGTCCACTGATATGATGAAGGTTGGAGTCATTGAGCCATCCCGTGTTAAGAGTCAGGCTATCCGTTCTGCTGCTGAAGCTGCACAGATGATCCTAAGGATTGACGATGTGATTGCTGCCAAGGCAGGTCCACCGCCAGGTGCCGAAGGTCCACCGGGCGGAATGGGCGGCATGGGTGGCATGGGCGGAATGCCCGGCATGATGTAGAACGTCTAAGGAAAGCAGGGAGCCTACGGGCTCCTTCTCTATTCTTTTTCTGGAGCAATACTCCGATGACAAAGCGAGTCCTGCTAGTGGGCATGAGTTCTTTCGATTCAGGAAAGACCACGTTCGCAGGGCTATTGATTGACAGCATGCATCACCATTTCAGTTCTATTGAATATTTCAAGCCAATGAGTGCTCATAACTACTGGCAAAGGTTCGCCCATACTCAACATCTGCTAGAGCAGAAACGGATTTTCTCTGCAGACCTTGCATCTATTAAGAAACTGACGGAATCGAGGAAGGATGACTACATTCTCAATCCCATCCACAGGCTGTATGTACCGGCTTCGCCTGCCAAACCTTTGCTGAATGTGCCAAGTACACTCGGTCTTGCAGGACCGGATTCGATCATCGCGCTGCAACGTTTCAGTTGGCCTGATGACAAGGGCATACGTTCAACGATTCTTGGTGCAGAGAGGCTTATTGAAAAAGGCGACCTACTCCTTACATATGAGGAGTTTAAACTTCTCACAGAAGATGTTGAGAAGCAGGCAATTGAATCCCTTGAGGAGATACAACAATTCGAGAACATGAATCTCGAGGATTGCGTGAACTCCTCATTCTCTCGTGTTGAAGATGGCACCGACCTCGTGGTAATAGAATCATTCAATGATACAGCTTGGATTTGGGAAGGCTTGGAATGTGTAGACCTCGTACTTGTTATTGGACCAGGTCAAACTTTCAGCTACGACCCCCAGAGATTCAGAAAAGCGGCTTTCCTACAGAAGCGTCCGAGCATGCCAATAAGAGAAGTGACTTTTGTTAGAATCAATGACTTGCTGAAACCCATTGGGCGCGACGCATGGTCTCCAAAGGGCCTAGAATCCGTTGCACTACTAGAAAGTCTCTTAGCGTGAGGACCGTCAAACAAGTCTTAATTAGAGGAGTATCGATGACTGAGCTGCGCATAGCTCCTTTTGATGGAGGACCAATATGACCGAAGACTTGACCTGGGAATTAGTTGTCATAGGCGGAGGCCCCGCTGGCATGACAGCTGCCATCTATGGCTCACGATATGGACTGAAGACCATACTCCTTGAGTCAAAAGTCCTTGGGGGAGCACAGGCGACATCACCAGGTATTGAAAACTACCCAGGTTACTCCTTCATCACAGGAATAGAACTAGCTGAGAAGATGAAGGAACAGGTCAGGAAGAGTGGAGCGACTATCAAAGAAATAACTGAAGTTAGAAGCATCGAGATGGATAATAATGGTGGTTTCCATCTCGATACAAGACGCGGTGTGTATCAAGCTCAGGCTATTGTACTTGCTACCGGTGGAGGGCATAGGAAATTGAACCTGCCTGGTGAGGAGCAATATACTGGGCGCGGCGTTTCCTATTGTGCAACGTGCGACGGACCTCTATTCAGAAATAAGACGCTGGCGGTTGTTGGCGGTGGCAATACCGCAGTCACTGAAGCGCTTTATCTTTCAGAACTGACAGACACCCTCTATCTAATTCATCGGAGGAATCGCCTACGAGCTGAACATATCATCCAGCAAATGATATTCGACACTCATGTGGAAATCTTATGGGATACCATGGTCAAGGAGTTCCGCGGAGACGAACATCTTCTTAGAGAGCTCGAATTGGAGAATGTCAAGACCGGGGAAAGAAGAACATTAGAGGTTGATGGGACTTTTGTGGCCTTGGGTTCTGATCCAGAAAGCAAGCTCGCCAAGCCTCTCGGTGTCAAGATGAACAGTCGGGGAGAAATCTATGCAGATGGAGAGCAAAGAACAAACATCCCAGGTTTCTTCGCTGCTGGAGACGTTGTTGAATCGATGAAGCAGATTGTGGTTGCTGCTGGTCAAGGTGCTATCGCTGCAGATTCTGCCTACAAGCATATTCGCGAAGTTCAGAGAGGCCCGCTGTAATTCAGCATCGCTAATTTCGTAGTACAATCCGTTACTTGGGGAAACGTTAATAACCGCTCTACAGTCCGTGGCTTCTCACGCGGAGCAGAAACGCTCCGCGATATCACATCTAGACGGGATGTCCGTATGAGAAGCATCAGAATCGCTGCAATTACAATTGCGATTGCACTGGTTGTTGTGACAATAGCAGTACAACCAGTTTCGGCAAATCCTACAACTCGAAGACAGTCCCTAAGGGCCTACATTGATGAGAATTATGACCCGACAGAGGGCGGCTTCACGCTCCCTGGCCAAGAAGCATCCTACGTATACACAACCTTCGGCGCTATATCAATATTCAACGATTGGAACCTATTGGGAGTCAGGCCCCCCGTCTTAGATTTCATCAGTGTAAAGAATTTCACAGAGAAACTTCACTGGATACTTGTTTCAGAAACAGCAGATAGATACGGCGGCTTTGGAGAACATATAGCAGGACCTGTGAATCAAAAGAATGCCTTTGACGCAATCAATCTGTTTGACCTACTGAGTCAGGATGTACTTGGAGATATTCCTGGTATCAACTCTGTTGAACTGAACGGAACTGCAGCGCTTATCTGGATTAATCAGACACATACAGAGGAAGGAGGGTTCTCTAACGAGGTTGGCAATTCACCAGATATTATCTCAACATTTCGAGCCCTCAATTCAATGGAGATTGCGTTACAGACAGATGAGGACGACACTTGGGAAAAGTGGCTTTGGAATTCTACAGATATAGTAGATTGGATTCTCAGTTGCATGAACGAAGATGCATTCAAGCTTAGCCCCGATTCAGACCTACCCGGAGTGACAGCTACAGCTGCTGGAGTCCTAGCATTGACAATCTTGGGAGAAACTATCCCGAATCGTCAGGGCATAATTGACTGGATTCTGCAGAGACAGGTGATTTCCACAAGCTCCAACACATTCATTGGAGGTTTCGAAGAAGGCCTGCTGACAAACGACACGAATTTGGGCAGCACTTATTGGGCGCTTAGAGCACTTGACCTACTAGGTGGCTTGGCTTCGGTAGATGCAGACCTTGCATCCCGATTCATTATTGACTGTCAGGCAGTTGATGGCAGCTTCGCGCTTGTACCTGGAGCAGAAACAGGTTCGATGTACATCTCATCCTACGCTGTCAAATCACTGACATACCTGGGGGCTCAATACGAAGACCTGTTGCTTGAAGAAGATCCAAACAATCCACCTCCACCTCTCATTGATTGGAGATGGGGTCTCATCATTGGAATCATCGCTGTTGCGGCTGTTGGTGGCCTCTACGCACTTAGGCTGGACTAGTCTGCGTCAATAGGTTTATCTCAGCACATATGAGGTACTCAGTAGAAACGACACCGTTCGCAGCTACAAGGGTGCATTGCATGCCAACTACAGGAACCGATGATGAAAGCATTTCGAGATACAAACGTGGATTTGAGTGGTTCTCACATTTGGTCAAGGAGGACCTGTCCGGAAAGCCATGGCGCAAAATGGGAATGTTCTCATTCTTCGATGCACCTTATGCAGAAAGTGATCGTCTATACTTGTCTCCAAAGCAGGTTATGCTCGCCCTTGCAGGTGAGGCGAAGAAGAAGGAACAAGGCCTTCTCTTTGTAGTCGATGCGATGGAAAAGGGAGAGATGGGTCTTAGTACCAAATCGGGATTTGACCAGTTTATGGAGGAGTTTGATGATGTATTTCCAGAGTCGACCAAGTTCTATTTTGGTCTCAAGGACTCAGACAGGACGTGGCTCCATGACTACACATCCTTGAAAATCCCCCTCAAGTGGCTCATCAAACGCCCAAACGTTTTCGCTGAAGTCCTCTCCGATGCGTCGCCGGTTGGAGAGCGAATTGGACCGGGGGATGCCTCTTTTGAGGACGTACAAGGGATGATAGAGGTTCTTGTTGAGAAGCTTGGCCCGCCCTCTCTGACGGAGGAAGTGATGGGCAAGATGCGCGATGCAGAAGCCAGTGAGTATGCTGGAGAAGCAGTTGGACTCATGACGGTGTTCATTAGCCCGGCTACTGCTGTGTCTCGCGGCGTTAAATATCTCGGGAAGTTCATGAGTCTAGTGCGTGACAGGAGAAAACAGGAAGTAAAGGATGTCTATGCAGACTGGACCAAGCGCGTCGAAGAGGGTTACTCCAGGGAAAATCTTGAGAAGTTCTTCGTAATTGATGATGAGTATCAATCAGGTCTGATTGAGTCGGTTTCGAACTATACACCGGTACTGCTCATTCTTGAAACGAGAGGCACGCTCTATGATCTCTTTCTTCCATTAATTCTTCAACACCTGGTTGAAGAGGTAGGGTACATTCCACCACACAGACGCCCCAAAAGAGAACCTCAACCCGATTTTAAGAGTGGTAGGAAGAAGAAAGAAGAGGAGTTTGACGAGATTCCCATGGAATACGAAGACTTAACGGAGATCAAAGATAGCGACCTACCGCCAGTAACAGATCAGCTCATCCAAGAAGTCATAGAGCAGCAAGACATTGAGCTGGAATCCGATATCGAGATGTCAGAAGAGGAGTTTGAAGGCAAGCCAGAAACCATACTCATTCTTGATGCAGCTACGCATCTTTCCAAATTCAGAAAGTCTTTCAAATTCGCTATGAACCTTCCTGAGAAATACCCGAATATGTCAGTCGCGGCATCATTTTTCACGGATAGGGAAAAGATTAGCAAGACTTTGGAGGATGGTGCACTAGAGTATCTGAGTGAGAGAGCACTGGTCTTTGACATCCATCCGCATATATTTGACCTCGCAACTGCTAGAATGCCAGTATCCAGAAAGGCATGGCTTCTGAGTAAACTCCAGGAAATGGAACATTTACGATCAGAAGGTGGTGTTGCGTTCCTGGAGTTCGACGGATCTGAGGAAGATCTGTGGAAGCTTCACGAAGTTGAGCGTCCAGAACCTGCTGCCATAGCAAAATTACGCTCTTGGTTCCGGAAGAGATGATGATTTTCGCCTGCCCGTAAGAGATAAATTGAGAGCGCTCTCTTCTGCTCGTGTACCCAAGAGGGTGAGAAATTGAAAGAAGCCGACATGACAAGAGCAAGGGTCCTCGAGATTAATACTGGAAACGTTGTCACGCTTCCAAAGGAATTTGTTGATGGAATAAAGCAGCCATTCGGTCTTGCCATTCTAGTGATGAAAGACAAGAATGTCAAGCTCTATCCGGTTGACAGTGAGGTTGTGATGTACCTCAAACTGGAGATTGAGAAGCTAAGCAAAAGCTTCCTCGAGGAACTAACTACAATCTTCATGAAGGCAGGACTTGATGATATTCTATTCACGAGCGGCATATGTCAAGCGGCTGATCAATGCTATTACGAATGCTATTTCACCCCGCAACAGCTTGCTGTGACTGTAAAGGACCTTGATGGATTCCTAAACGGAATCACCGGAGTTCAGAAAGTCGTGCTTGAGCAGGTGCCTGTTGGCGAGTGAGCACTAGGACAATCACTCAGCAATGCATCTTGCCTCCTCGAAAGAAGGAGCGTTGCTTTTTTAATGGCAGGCATAGCTGGTGCAATTTCAGATAGAACAGTAGAAGCCCTAGATTTAGTAGAGAGAATGTCCCAAAAGCTATCGCACAGGGGAGAGGCGAGAACATTTAGTTTAACAATGAATAGTGATTGCCTCGTCGTCATCAAGACTAGAACACTCCCACTTGAATCATTCATCATCAAAGAGGACATGGAGAGAATTCTGATTGTTGTGGGAGGAGAACAAGTAGATTCACTATTCATGTCGGTGAATCATGAAGGAGTTGAGTTAAAGCGACGGTTCTTTTCGATGAAACCGCTTTATTATGCCAAATCAGGCAAGGCCATACTCTTCTCCAGTGAAAGAAAGGCTCTTTGGGAAGCTGGGGCTAGGAATGTCACTTCACTCCAGCCAGGGCAATGTCTCAAGATAACGGGAATTGAGGATATAACTGCCACCGAGGATGCAAAGATGGGTCCTCCATCTCGCATCCAGGATATTCCACGCGACGAGTTAATCAGACGTTTGGAGATTGCGTTACGAGCTTCGTTTACACGGATTAGAGGGCGGCGTGTGGGAGTCCTGTTTTCGGGCGGAGTTGATAGCTCACTTGTTGCTCTGCTTGCAAAAGAAACATGCATGGATGTGCAGCTCTACACCGCTTCATCGGCACCCTTTCACGACCGTATTGCAGCAGCTAGCGCGGCAGATGCCTTAGGAATGAATCTCAATGCTGTGGAAATCAACTCGGACGTGGTGTGGGAAGTCCTCCCGCATCTCATGTACTCCATTGAGAGTGCAAATCTAATGGATCTGGAGATTGCTCTACCATTCTATCTTGCATCTAGTCAGGCATCCAATGATGGTATTTCACTTATGCTGTCCGGACAAGGCCCTGACGAGTTATTTGCTGGCTATGCTAGACATGTGAGAATCTTCGAGGAGGAGGGGGAAGATGCCCTTGATGCAAAGCTGTGGCAGGAAGCAGCAACAACTCATGAAACCAACATAGAGAGAGATGATAGAGCCATTGCGGCCCATCGCGTTGAGTCCTATTTCCCATATCTCTCAACAGCGTTCATTGAATTGGCACTTGGCATTCCATCAAGATGGAAAATCCACTTGGGCGAACAGCCGGAGAGAAAAGTCATTTTTCGAGAACTCGCGGAGCGGCTAGGACTGCCTGAGAGCATCCATGCCACACCAAAGAAGGCCACGCAGTATAGCTCTGGCTCTAGTCGAATCCTGATGAAGAGTCTGAATGAAAATGTGAAGGAGATGGCTGAGATCCCAAGAAAGGAACAGAGAGCAAAGGCCCAGGTGATTCTCTATACAATGGCCTCAGATTTGGGAATTCAAATAGAAGAAACAACAAATGGCTGAAGCACGGCTGGATACATCATCCACCTGCAATAAGCGGGAGAACAATGACTAGTGTGTTTTCATCGAGTAGATCATCAAGCTCCATGCGTTTCCCTTCGACAAGTACTACATGATCCGTAGAAAGATCCAGTTCGTCAAGGAGTTGCCTTGCTGTCTTAGTTTCCTCCACAATTACACGCCTGTATTTTGTACTCAAGGTTGACATTGAACTCACCTAGCATTTATCGACTGTTTGCGCTTATAGCCTTAATTCGCTCCGCAACTTGTCGTCATTACTGTTTTGCTTTTTCGACAGACTCAGATGTATCAACGCTAGTCATAAATAGCAGGGAAGAAGACGATACAATCGGCATCAACCGAACTGATGAAGGACATTCGGTGATAGTCGTGACAAGAATAGGGCCCTTCAATAATGTTCTTAAGAGGCTCGATGACGAAGAGTTTAAGTTCCACCTAAAATGACGTAACGTAATTCGACAATTCACGTATCGAATGGAGAGAGTGTAAATGGTAGGCATTGTTGGCTATGGAGTCTACGTACCACGCTATCGCATTAAAACTGAAGATATCGCAGAAGTCTGGGGTGAAGATGGTCCCAAGCTTGCTAAGGGTCTTGCTGTGTTTGAGAAGTCCGTACCAGGACCAGACGAGGATGTGGCTACGATTTCTGTGGAAGCTGCCCGTAACGCTGTGAAGCAGGGAGGTATAGATCCCACCGATATAGGAGCAGTCTATGTAGGCTCAGAGTCACACCCATACGCTGTCAAGCCCACGGGCACGATTGTTGCTGAAGCCATTGGATGCACGCATGACATCACATGTGCGGACTTTGAGTTTGCATGCAAGGCAGGCACTGCAGCAGTCCAGACATGCATGGGGCTAGTCGACTCAAATATGATCAAAATTGGATTGGCAATTGGTTCTGACACAGCACAGGGCCGTCCAGGCGACGCCCTCGAGTATTCAGCTGCTGCAGGTGGTGCAGCATTCTTGATCGGCAAAAAGAACCCTGTGGCAACAATTGAGGAAACAGTTTCATTTACAACCGACACTCCAGACTTCTGGCGGAGAGAGGGCGAAGATTTTCCAAGTCACGGCGCGAGATTCACTGGAGAGCCAGC
This sequence comes from Candidatus Thorarchaeota archaeon, assembly GCA_048882485.1. Taxonomy (GTDB): domain Archaea; phylum Asgardarchaeota; class Thorarchaeia; order Thorarchaeales; family Thorarchaeaceae; genus SMTZ1-83. Next base: position 53,565 of record JBHLRP010000007.1, on the reverse strand, counting down.
GTATTTCCGCCATGTCGGTGCCGGAGCAAAATCGCTGCTAAAGAAGACAAAGACAACTGTTGAGGACTACGACTACTTCGTATTTCATATGCCCAATGGGAAATTTCCTGTAGCAATGGGCAATCAATTGGGGGTTCCTCCAGAGAAGCTGGAGGACAGCCTTGTGGTCCAGCAGATTGGCAACACCTATTCCGCTTCAGCAATGATGGGCTTGGCGAGAATCCTAGACATTGCAGATCCCGGCTCAAAGGTATTCATGGTGGCCTATGGCTCAGGAGCAGGAAGTGATGCATTTTCAATCAAGGTAGAGGAGGAAATTGAGAGTCGGAGAGGCGAGGTCCCAACTGTGGATGATTATATCGCGAGAAAGACATACATCAGCTATTCTGTCTACGCGAAATATCGAAGGAAGATTGTCGCACTTGGGTGAGGTGATCATATGGGAAATCGAGTAGCTATTGTTGGTGTAGGACTCAGTCAATTCGGAGAACTATGGGAGCAGAGTATCCGTGATATCACTCTCGAAGCGGCTATGGTTGCCATCTTCGACTCAGGTGTTCGTGGAGCTGACATTGGAGCAGTCTGCATAGGAAACATGAGTGCAGGGAGGTTCACCGGGCAAGAGCATCTTGGTGCCCTTGCAGTTGACGCCGGCGGCTTGGGTGGAGTCCCTGCCTACAGTGTTGAAGCAGCTTGTGCCAGCGGAGGTGCCGCAGTAAGACAGGCGTACATGGCAATCCGTTCTGGCGAACACGAAGTCATGATGGTCCTTGGAACAGAGAAGATGAGCGACGTAAACCAGACAGAAGCGATGAACACCATAAGCGTTGCTGGCGACTGGGAATGGGAGGGCATGTTTGGAGCGACTTTTCCAGCACTCTATGCATTCATTGCTCGACGTCATATGGAGGAGTTTGGAACGACAGAGGAGCAACTTAGCCTACCAACTGTTAAGAATCATGCAAATGCTGCTCACAATCCATACGCTCAATTCCAGCGTCCGGTGCCGCTCAAGGTGGTCATGGGTTCAGGTATGCTCGCAGACCCACTGCGAGTTCTTCATTCTTCTCCTGTGGCAGATGGTGCAGCTGGACTCATTATGTGTACAGAGGAGAAAGCAAAGGACTTCACAGACACTCCTGTGTATATTGAGGCTTCCACACAAGCCAGCGACACCTTGGCACTTCATGATAGAAGAGATATTTGCACTATGGATGCAGTGGTCAGATCATCCAGAGAGGCATTGAAGAAAGCAAAGGTGGAAATAAATGACATCAATGTTTTCGAACTTCATGATAGCTTCACTATTGGTGAGATAACCCTCACAGAAGACGTGGGCATTGTGGATAAGGGCAAGGGCGGCCAGGCATTGAGTGATGGCCTAACTGAGGTTGGAGGAAAGTTCCCAGTGAACACCTCTGGGGGCCTCAAGGCTCGTGGCCATCCGATTGGCGCAACAGGAGTTGCACAAATCGTGGAACTCACACTCCAACTGCGTGAACAGGGTGGAGGAAGACAGGTTGATGGTGCTGAGAGGGGACTCGCTGTCAATATTGGAGGAACAGGGGCAACTTCGATTGTCCACATCCTAGGGAGGTAGAAAGAGAATGGCAACACATGGAGTAGCACAGGTCTGGAGAAGAATTCGGGCCATATACAACATTGAAGGTAATCACTGCAAGACATGTGATACATTCTTCTTTCCGCCTAGACCAGTCTGTCCAACTTGCAGACGAAAAGGAGTACTGGAGGCGCACAAGTTCAAGGGGCTTGGCAAGATTCATACATTTGCTATTGTACGTCAAGGACCAGAGGACTTCAAGCGACAAATCCCCTATGTTGTGGCACAGGTAGAGTTGGACGAAGGAGCACGGATTACAGCCCAAATTGTCAATGTCGATTTGGATGAAGTCAAGATCGGAATGAGAGTTAGGGCGTGTTTCCGCAAGATCACTCAGCACGGTGATGCAGGCGTCATTGTATATGGATACAAGTTCGAGCCAGTACTCAAAGTAACGGGGCATGCATATCCATAGAACTAGCTCCAAAGATTGAGCTCGGTAATCTTGCCTACTGCAGGAAGGGATACGTTTCGAACGAGCGTGCGTCCTATGACAGCCTCATGTTTCGAGGCGTTGTGGACATGTCCATGAATGACCAGGTTGGGCTGACGCTTCTCAACCACACTATAGAACTTCCTGCTTCCTAGCCAAGCAAAGGCTTTGGTTTCTTCCCCTTCGCAGGTCTCTAGGCAGGGACTGTAATGCATAAGGAGGATGGTGTAGTCCACCTTTTTCATGATACCCTTTAGAAGGGTTGATGCTCTGGCTGCACGTCTCTCGAAGACCCTCTTTATAGAGGGTATGTTGCGCCTTTGCCATGTGGTTGCTTTGTCAAGAGAACCTTGTGTACCAACGATACCAACCATCTTGCCATCTGATTTCACTGAAGAATACTGTTCATCAAGAAAGATCATCCTCCCCTCGACAAGGCTTGCTAGGTGCTTACGTATCTCAGCATATTCTTCATTTCCAAAGCAGCCTATGATGGGGAAGTCAACACCAAGGGTATCTTCTATCGTATCAAGAACTCGTACAATTTCATCAGCATTTCCCCGGTTTATCATGTCACCGGCCATGAGGAACATATCAGGATCAGAGTGCGTGGAGAGCTCTAATTTGAACTCTTCATGAAACCGAGGACTATGTACGTCTGCTACCGCTAGTATTTTCATTCTGATGGCTCTGCAATACGAATGGAATCAGACATGTTAAACAAGGATATTAAAGTTTCAAAACAGACATAGTGAGTGTGTGATTCATGACAGGCACCTATGCGCTGAACCTCTTTGATAGATTCCATCTGGGACATCAAGCATTGATAGATAAATTGTCAGACATGCCCAGTCCCGTTGCGGCGGTCACGGGGGGTGAGATTGTGGGAAGGAATCTTGACCTTCAGTGCATAATCCAACCAATTGGAGATAGGCTCGCAAAGCTGAAGGAATACCTTAGGGAAGAAGAACTGAATGAAACAATTGATGCCATCACAATGACGCGGTTCAGCGAGTTGCTTGCCATTGATGGAGCAACGACGTTCTTGATGTATCAAGGGCCTTGCTGTGATGAAGTGAGATCCGGTGCGCTGGATAAGAGGACCGGATACGAAGATGTCCTTGATTACCTAAAGCCAGTCCGAGCATACGACGGAAACAAACTCACCTCAGCCAGAGTTCGGAAAGGGGAAATAGATAGAGAAGGAAAACGTCTCAGAGGAACCAAGGAACCACCACGAAGACTCGATTTCTCGCAAAGAGGCGACCTTAAGGCGCCAAAAGGAGACCTATACCACAAGATGGATGGCCCGCCCCAGAAGGGAGTAGTTAAAAGAATTATCGAAGAGAATCCAAAGTGTGTCATAGCTGTGGGTGATGTAACCGCGGCGACTCTTATTGAGGAAGGATTCATCCCTGATGTGTCGATTGTGGATGGAATCACGAAACGAGGGAAATTCGAAGTAACTTTCTCTGGAGAACGAGAATACATGTTCTATAATCCTGCGGCGGTGCTATATCCTGAAGCATGGTCCACCATCGATACAGCGATACGTGACAAGAAGAAATCCTTGATTGTTGTTGATGGAGAAGAAGACCTCATGGGATTCCCTGGAGTCCTCCTAGCACCCAATAAATCAGTCATGCTTTACGGGCAACCTGGCGCAGGAATTGTATGGGTGCCGGTCCATAAGGAGAACAAGTCGCTAGCTAGGTCACTCCTAAGCAAGATGCCAATCATAGATTAGTGTCTGGAACTCATTGCTGCTGGAATCCTATCTATGCAATCAGTGGCCATGATATGATCGCCAAGGTCGTTGAAAGCTAATTCACCAGCTGAACCTGACACGAAGGCTGCGGCTGAAGCCGCTTTGAAAGCACCATGTCCTCTTGCCAGCAAAGCAGCAACAATCCCTGACAGAACATCACCTGTACCCCCCACACTCATCGCCGGAACCCCGGTGCGATTTAGTTTGTGCCGTCCATCAGGATGAGCAACAATGTCAATCGGCCCCTTGAGCAAGATTACTGAGTCATACTTCTTTGCGGTTTCTAGAGCCATGGATATTCGATTTGCCATATCACTCGAAACTCCAATATTCTTCTCCATTAAGATAGATAGCTCTCCCCAATGAGGTGTAAGTACGGAGAAGTCTGGATTCAGGCATTGCTCCGATCCAGCCAAAGCCTTGAGTCCATCAGCATCCATAATGATTGGTTTTGACATTTGAACCAACTCGCTAACAATTGCCCTGACAGCCAAAACGGTCTCATGGTCAAGACCCAAGCCGGGTCCAAGTGCAACAACGTCTTGGGAGGCTGCGGCCTCAATGATGGAATCGACTGACTCTTGCATGAGGACTCGAGTTCCCAGACTGCTGACCATTAGATTCGGGCTATAGGACCGTACAGCTGCAACAACTGGCTCAGGGGCAATTATGCTTACCAGGTCCGCACCTGTACGAAGGGCTGCGAGGCCAGCTAGAGCTGGCGCTCCAGAATAGACATCACTACCACCAACCACTAGTATTCTTCCAAAATCCCCTTTTCGAGCTGTAGACTTGCGTGGCTGTACAAAGTAGGACAGGTCACCAGGTCCACATATGGTACTAGCCTCTGCAGGAATCCCTATTGAAACAATTTTCGTCTTCCCAACCAGTTCTTTCACTGCTAGAGTTCCCTTCTTCGGCCCGTGAAGCGCGATTGTCACATCTGCATTCACCGCCTTGCCATGAATCTCCCCTGTATCTGAATTAATGCCTGTAGGAACATCAATTGCATACTTCTTAGCCGTTGACTTATTGAACATTTCAACTCCAGATATGATTGGCTCCCGTAAACGACTCTTTAGACCAAATCCCATCATGCCGTCAATAATAATGTCGGCATCAATAATTGACTTGGTCTTCCTAACAGAGGACTCTGTCTTCAGAACACCCCGGGATATCTCCTGGAGATTCTTCAATATCCCCCAATTGATGATGGTTTCACGGTTGGATATATCATTCTCAGAGCCTAAAAGGTAGACTTCAACAGCTGCTCCTTCTTCATGAAGATATCTCGCAGCCACCATTCCATCGCCGCCATTGCCTCCCAGGCCACAGAGGATCACAATTCTCTTGCCTTTTACCTTCTCGTTTGACGTGACCACGCGTGCAACTTCGCGACCAGCATTCTGCATGAGCATGCTATGCGTGACACCTAGATACTCAGAATTGAGCTCCAAGACCCGCATCTCCTGAGTCGTCATAGGGGCTTTTTGCAACAATACACACCTAGACTAAGGAAGCCTGCCTCTGTCTAATGAACCCTTACAATACATGCAATCCTTGCATCCTCTCTTGTGACGCTTCAAATTCCAAGTCGTTTCCAAATCCTTTTATCTGTGATACAAGGGTGCCCGATTCATGCACGAACCTTCCAGAGAATCTCTTGTTTCAGAGCTTATCCCCCACCTTCAGAAGATTCAGGTGCGTCTTGGATACATCCCTCGAGAGGCTGTTCAATGGCTAGCAGAGGAGATGCATCTAAGCGAGCAAGAGGTCTACGGCGTGGCTACCTTCTACAAGAACTTCCGCTTTTCTCCGCCTGGCAAGCATCAATTGAAGATGTGCATGGGAACTGCATGTTTTGTTCAGGGAGGAGGAAGCCTGCTTGCTGCGACTACGGAACGCCTGGGAGTAGAGCCTGGTGAAACAACTGAGGATGGTAAGTATAGTCTGGAACGTGTAGCATGTCTTGGATGCTGTGCTCTAGCTCCTGTAGCTGTGGTCGATGACGAGGTTCACGGAAAGATGACACAGCGCAAAATGTCAAGACTCTTCCAGCAGATCGACAAGAAGGACAAAGAGGACGAGAAGAAGGGGGCTAGTAAATGACAGAGGATATTAGAACCGTCTTCATCTGCAGAGGGACCGGATGTGAGTCCTCCAAGTCTGCCGTCATCCACGAGAAGCTAGTCGAAGAAGTCAAGAAGCAAGGTGCTGAGAAGAAGGTTCAAGTCAAGAAAACTGGTTGCCATGGATTTTGTCAGCAGGGACCAATTATAGCCATCCAGCCAGAGGGAACGTTCTATGCGATGGTCCAAGAGTCGGATGTTCCCGATATTGTCGAGTCCCACCTGATCAATGGCCAACCCTTGGAGCGGCTTTACTACATTGAGCCAAACACAGAGGAGAAGATTCCGAAATATGATGAGATTCCATTCTATTCGCATCAGCACAGAATCATTCTGCATAACTGTGGAGAGATTGACCCAGAGAATATAGATGACTACATCGGTAGAGGCGGATATGAAGGCCTCAAGAGGGCATTGACTACGATGACGCCCGAGGAGGTAGTGGAGGAGGTCATCAGCTCTGGTCTCAGAGGGAGAGGCGGAGCCGGATTCTCAACGGGCCTAAAATGGAAGCTTGGAAGAAATGCACCAGGCGACCAGAAATATGTCGTCTGCAATGCTGATGAGGGAGACCCTGGAGCGTTCATGGATCGTTCGTTGCTTGAAGCGGATCCTCACAGCGTGCTGGAGGGGATGCTGATTGCATGCTATGCGATTGGTGCGAGTGATGCATACATATACGTCCGCCATGAATACCCATTAGCTGTCAAGCGCTTTAGAAAAGCCCTAGAGGATGCGAAAGCAAGAGGATTCGTTGGCAGCGATATTTTAGGATCGGACTTCAGTGCACAGGTGCACGTCAAGGAAGGCGCAGGGGCATTTGTGTGTGGTGAAGAAACTGCACTGCTAGCATCCATTGAGGGAAAGAGGGGAATGCCAAGGCCAAGACCCCCGTACCCAACGGAGAGTGGCCTCTGGGGCAAACCTACTGTACTCAATAATGCCAAATCTCTAGCATCGTCTGCACACATCCTAGCGAAGGGTGCAGATTGGTTCTCCTCTGTAGGTTCTGAAAAGAGCAAAGGAACAGCAGTCTTTGCACTAACTGGAAAAGTGGAGAACTCTGGTCTTGTTGAAGTTCCAATGGGTACAACTCTGCGCACTATCATCTTCGATATTGGAGGCGGCATCCAGGACGATGCAGAATTCAAAGCTGTCCAAACTGGTGGTCCATCTGGCGGCTGTGTTCCAGCAGACAAGCTCGATCTACCGGTGGACTATGACTCGTTGACTCAAGCTGGAACCATAATGGGCTCTGGCGGGATGATCGTGATGGACGAGACAACATGCATGGTCGATGTTGCTCGCTACTTCCTCTCATTCGCTCAAGAGGAATCCTGCGGAAAGTGTGCTCCATGCAGAATTGGCACACTTCAGATGCTCAAACTGCTGGACAAGATTAAGTCTGGTGAAGGTGAGTCTGGCGATATAGAAGCTTTAGCGGAGTTGGCCAACACTGTGAAAGATGGGTCACTGTGTGGTCTTGGCCAGACTGCGCCAAATCCTGTGCTTACAACTCTTCGATACTTTCGAGAGGAGTATGAAGAACATATCAATGACAAGAAATGCAGGGCTATGGTCTGTAAGGAACTCATCAAGTACAATATCAATGCTGAAACATGCATTGCATGCGGCGCTTGCAAGAGGATTTGCCCAGCCAGCGCAATAACCGGAGAGAAAGATGTTGTCCATGTGATAGATCAAGACCTTTGTATAAAATGCGGAGCTTGCTTCGAGGTCTGTCCACCAAAAGCGTCAGCCGTGGAAAAAATCCAAGCTTTCCAGAAGGGAGGTGGCAAATAATGCCTACAATGTTCATTAACGACAAGAAAGTGGAGTTTGCCAAGGACGCTCAATCAGTGCTCGATGTTGCTAGGTCCGCTGGCATTCAGATTCCAACCCTTTGTGACCATGAAGAACTCGAAGCCTATGGCGGTTGTCGATTATGTCTGATTGAAGTTGAGGGATGGAGAGGGTATCAAGCCGCCTGTACTACATCGCCGAAGGAAGGAATGGTCATCAAGACTGAGACCGATGACTTGCTAAAGATGAAGCGCAATATCCTGCAGCTCATCCTCAGAGAACATCCCAGTGCATGCCTCGTCTGCTTTGAGTGGCCAGACTGCTTGAAATATAGAACCGAGTCACACAGAGCAGGGGCAGTGACAGGATGCAATACATGTCCTAATCGTGATATTTGTGAATTGAGAGAGGTTGTCGAGTTCTTGGAGATAAGGGATTTGGATTACCAACCCTATTACAAGAGCGAGCCAATCGAGAGAGAAGACCCATTCTTTGATCGAGACTACAATCTGTGCATTCTATGCGCAAGATGCGTTCGTGTATGTGATGAAGTGCGTGGAACGGGTGCTATAACGTTCTCTCAGAGAGGACATGAAACGCGTGTTGACACAGCATTCGGAACCTCACACATCGATAGTGGATGCTGGTTCTGTGGGGCGTGTATCGATGTCTGCCCAACAGGGGCATTGATGCCAAGAATGACCAAATGGATGGGCGTGGCTGATTCTGAAGAGGAATCCACCTGCGTATTGTGCGGAGTTGGCTGTCAGACACGACTTGATGTGAAATGGGACCGAATTATGGGAACGGGACCAGGCGACAGGAAGAGCGCTCCCAACTACGGTCACATGTGCGTTCTTGGAAGATTCTGCATTCCCTCTATGGTGAATGCTCCTGACAGGCTAAAGGCACCTCATGTGAGAAGAGGAGACGAACTAATTCCTGTATCGTGGGATGACGCTGTTGCCGAAGTCGCAGGGATTTTTGGCGATGCTGACCCCAATCGAGCGGGCCTTCTCGGCAGTCCAAACATGAGCACAGAGTCAGCTTACCTATTCAACAAGTTGGCTAGAGCAGGCATCAAAAGCCCCAATGTAGATTTTCAGGGATCTGACTTCCCAGCTCTGATTCACAAGGAACTGGCCAGGGACCAGGATTTCCACCGAATCCAATCTCTTGATGCTCTCGAAGAGGCGGACTGGATAATATCTGTCGGAGGCGACTTCGTTAAGACGCACCAAGTTGTAGCAAAATTGACCTACAAGTTTGTGAAAGAAGGCACACCTCTTATTGTGTTAGATGAGGTTGGAATGAACCTACGTAGATGGGCTACAGAATACGCCCCAGTTTCACCGAAGAAGCTTCACAAACTTCTCAGTGATTTAGCAGACAAAAAGGAGAAGCTCGCAGGCGTAAAAGGTGGTCAGGCAAAGAGACTATTAGAAGTCACCAAGTCTGGAAGAGGTGCAATTATTATTGGACCCAGAATCCTTGAGTCGCCTGAGCCAAGGCTTGCTCTCAGGTCCCTAGTAAGGATTGCCGGCGATGACGGGATTATTCTGCCTATGTTCCCATTGGGCAACGAGGCAGGGGCTATTAGAGCAGGATTGCGCCCTGATATGCTTCCAGGGCCTTCATCTGTGACAGTGAAGAAAGCCGCCGCGGTAGTCAAGAAGGCATGGGGGAAGGGCGAGTTCTCCGATGGCTTACATCTAACAGAGATGCGTGAGAAGGCTAAGAAAGGCCAGCTCGATGTTCTCTATGTTGCAGACGGCTCAATCTCTATGAAAGGTTTCGAGAAGGTCCCAATTATAATCTATCAATCACCATATCCTTCTGAATGGATTGAGAGAGCTTCGATTATCCTTCCATCAGCAGCCTTCGTTGAAGAAGATGGCACATTCGTGAATCTTGAAATGAGGCCCTTTAAGTTGAAACAAGCAGCCAAACCTCCGGGTATTGCAAAAGAGGACTGGCGTATCTTTGCTGACATTGCTAAGAAATTGGGAATTGATGGATTCTCATTTACCAATGCCGAGGAGATATGGGAGGAACTGCAGCATCTCAGCCGGAATATCGAGGTGGGTGGACAGGCTCAGAGAGCATCTTGGAAACCCGCGACCAAGGAGAAGAATGAGTGGTATCCGAGATATCGAGGAGCATCGTTGCCGGACAGAGTCACAGACCTTGGCACATTCGTCAAGGCATTGCCATATCGTGATGCAGCCATCTCCACAGACTCACTTGATGATCTATTGAAACGCATGGAGGAGAAACAAGCTTCTCAGAAACAGGAGGTGGCGAGGTGAAAGGACAGATTCTTGAGAACACCGAAGTCGTTCCGAATACACGACGATTAGTGCTTAAAGCGCCCATCATAGCTCGTCGTGCCAAGGCAGGTCAATTCATTATGCTTATTCCAGACGAGGTTGGAGAGAGAGTGCCTCTCACCCTGTCAGACTGGGATTCAGAAGCTGGCACTATAACAATATACTATCTCGAAGCAGGCGTGACCACAATGAAGCTGGGCAAAATGAGCCCGGGCCAGGTTGTGCACACTCTTGTAGGCCCATTAGGGAGACCAACCAAAATTGAGAACCATGGGACTGTCCTCCTAGGAGGTGGCTGCTATGGAATTGGCGCTATCTACCCATTAGCCAAGGCGTTCAAGGAAGCAGGAAACCGCGTAGTGGGAATGCTTGAAGCTAGAACCTCATATATTATCTATAATGAGGAGAACCTACGAGAAGTACTTGATGAGCTATACCTAGTCACTGGAGATGGGTCACGGGGCATCAAAGGGCATGCCAAGGAGGCTCTACCACATATCCTGGAGAAGGAGGGCAAGATAGACCATGCACATTTTGTCGGCTGTACGTATATGATGATGGTCTCAAGCCAAGGTACTCAGCCGCACGATATCCCAACCGTGGTGGCTTTGAACACACTGATGATTGATGGAACTGGAATGTGTGGAGTATGCCGTGTTGAGGTTGGTGGGTCGACCAAGTTTGCTTGTGTTGATGGCCCTGACTTCGACGGACATCAAGTAAATTGGGACTTAGTCTTTGCCAGAAAGAGAGCATATGTTGCTGAGGAGAACATGGCGTTTCAATTCTACAGCTGTACGGCGAACGTGGCGCCTCTAGAGAAGCAAAAGAAGGAGGTGTCCCAATGAGCAAGCGAAAGGATGGCCTCACTCCAAAGGAGAGAATGGCCATTCCAAGGGCGAAGATGCCAGAACAGGATTCTTCCGCACGTGCTGCGAACTTCGAAGAAGTTCCATTGGGACTCACTCCTGAACAGGCCATGGAGGAAGCAAAGAGATGTCTTGACTGCAGGAAGCAGCCCTGCGTTCATGGATGCCCTGTGGGAGTGCAAATCCCTGAATTCATCAAGCTAGTGGGCGAAGGGAAGTTTGGAGACGCTGCCAAGCTCATCAAAGAAACGAATGTGCTTCCAGCAGTCACTGGCCGTGTTTGTCCGCAGGAGAATCAGTGTGAAGGAGACTGCACGCTGTTCAAGAGGTATGGAGGAGTGTCCATTGGCGCTTTGGAACGCTTTGTCGCAGATTACGAGCGGAACAACAATTTGGTTGAAATTCCGTCAAAGGCGAAGTCAACAGGTAAGAAGGTCGCAGTGATTGGCTCTGGACCATCAGGCTTGACAGTCGCAGGAGACCTCGTTCTTGAAGGGCATGAAATCACTGTCTTTGAAGCACTCCATGAGGCGGGCGGCGTATTGGTCTATGGGATCCCGGAGTTCAGACTCCCCAAGGAAATTGTGGCAGCAGAGGTCGACTACCTTGCGCGGCAGGGAGTGAACTTCGAGCTGAATGTAGTTGCCGGCATGACCGTCACGATGGAGGAACTAATGGAGGAGTATGACGCAATATACATCGGTGTAGGAGCAGGACTTCCATGGTTCATGCGAATTGAGGGCGAGGAGTTGAACGGAGTCTACTCAGCTAATGAGTATCTGACTCGCAGTAACCTAATGAAGGGGTATCTATTCCCGGACTACGACTCGCCATTACCTCCTGGTGAGCATGTCTGCGTTGTAGGCGGCGGAAATGTGGCGATGGATTCCGCACGAACTGCCAAGCGACTGGGCGCAAAGACCACCATAGTGTACAGACGTGCGCGTGAGCAACTACCTGCTAGAGGAGAAGAGGTCCATCATGCGGAGGAGGAAGGCATCATCTTCAAGTTGTTGACCAATCCTGTGAAGATTCTTGGGAAAGATGGAGAAGTTGTAGGAATGGAATGTATCAGGATGGAGCTTGGGGAACCCGACGCTAGCGGAAGAAAGCGACCAATTCCGATCGAGGGATCAAACTTCGAGATTGAATGCGATCAAGTAATCATCTCAATCGGAGCAGGCGCAAATCCATTGTTGACAAAGACAATGCCGGACTTAGAACTCAACAAATGGGGCTATATTGTTGTGAATGAGAACAATCGCACAAACCTGCCACAGGTCTGGGCAGGCGGTGACATTGTCACTGGTTCAGCTACAGTGATCGAGGCAATGGGTGCAGGAAGAATAGCCGCAAGATCGATGCATGCATATTTGATGGGTATTCCACAACCGACAGCGTCTGATGATGCTCCTGATTAGAATTCATCACGAATTGTAGACACCTCTCACCTCTCTCACAACCAATCCAGGTAAATCCGTCACTGACTCAACGGGGATAGCGGAGACCCCGGCCTTGGCCATCGCGACAAGCGCTTGGTCATCAATCTCGTATCCAGGTGATTCGATGTGGAACATGAAATACTTGTGACCGCGACGAGTGAGCTTTGCCATCGACTTGATGAGCCGATTCCAGTTGGCAATCTCGGCATCAGTAATCATAAGGACCATGACCGGAGGGCCTGCAGCATCGCAAGATTCAGAGATCTTCTCTATTGGAGCAACTGTGCCTCCACCTTGGTAAGCCAATAGCACCTTTTCCACAACTGAACGTTCTCTAGTCCAGTTGCATATTCGAGCACCATCCGAGAAGTTGATAGCTGCCACACGGCTCCCTTTTCGAAGAGCAACGTCCATGGCTGCAAACGCAGAAACCAATGCCGTGTGGTATGGCCCAGACACAGTCTTCCCACGCATTGACCAAGTCATTGAACCACTTGAGTCAATCACAAGCAGTAGATCAGGAAGAGTGTCGGATTCATACTCTCCGTACATCTCTTTCCTAAGCCAACGTCTAGTAGAGAGATTGGGAACTAGGATAGGGAATGCCTGTAGGCTCTGCACAACATCAAGCTCCTCAATTGGGTCCCCTAGCCGCCAGACCTGAGTAGATAGCGGTGTGGAGCCTGCTGCTTTTCGCTCTCGTACATCAAATCTTAAGAGACCACGAACCTTCGCCCTATACCAGAAGCGAATCCACTCTTTCCTCTTCGAACCAATCCCAGCGACCAGATAGACAGCTTCGAGGTCTCTAAGGTCCCCACCTCTTTGTTCAACCTCAACTGCTAGCCGCTCCATTTCCTTCTCGAGATTCTCGTCATCAGCATCTTTCATACATCGCTTTGCGCGGTCGCCATTTCGTATCTCAGTCGGGTTGCCCATCACCGAATCCACATCAAGTGGGACGAATACGGTTCCTGTGGCTCCTCCTTCGCCAGGCTCAGCAGTTGCCCCATAGCCTGCAAGAGGCTCATCGCGATCAGGCTGCCAATGAGCCACAATCTTAGCGATCTCCTCAACTGCCTTGGGCCACCTCTTCTCAGTGTCGATATATTTTCGGCTAATCCATGCTATCGACTCAGCAGCCTCATAGGTCTCCTTGTCTATAGTGACTGTTGAAGGAAGTGGAAAGCCCCACATCGCTCTGTAGCAGGACACTATCAAGAGCCACAATGGACTATGAGCTTGGCCCATCATGGAAGAGCCAAAGATATTGGATGTGATACGCGAATGTGTGAGACGTGTATATCTCTTAAGCAAGGCTGAATCCACAACTAGATCGGCAAACAGGTTACACACAAACAAGGCAGTTGCATCAGATACATGACATCTGGCAGCTGCAAACATCATTCCATTCATCACAGCATCATAAGGGCAGACCAGGTAATGCTGAATCTCATGGTGACAGACTGATCTGAAGTAGGGCTCAGCCTCGTTCATATCAAGATTGGGAGGAACTCCGGCTGTGTTCAGATGGACTGTCCAGTCATCAGAATCAATATAGAAGTAGCTGCTTGCATCTGCATTATGCTCTACATGTACATCAGGCAAAGGGGGATGATAAAAGTCAGCGAGCGCACGCTCCCATGCACGGCGTGCAACCTCACTCAATAGATCGCTTCTGCCTAGCTCCCGAGCTTCTGTCAACTAGCGGCAATCTCCTACTCTGTAAGACTCGAATCAATCTCTTTCTTCAATTCTAACGCATCAGTCCCTCCAGATATCTCAAGAAAGACTGATGATTCGGGCTTATCACCAGTAACATAGATGACGAGGGTCAACCCATTAGTTCGCACTACTTTCCGCCTTGGAGGTGTGAGAGTTTCCTTCAAGATACTTGTCATGGGAGGGTATCGAAGACTTATGACTGTCCAAAGTTCTTGCCATTGCTCGAAGGTGATGTTGAACTGAGAGAGTGTTAGTCTGTGTAGAGCTTCTGACACTCTATTCAGTAGGACGCTTCTATTGGGAAAATCAGTGTCCTTCATAAGCTCAGCGTGAACTTCAGTAAGCTTGGTCACATCCTTGTCTTTAACTCCCTTCTCTATACTTTGAACCATTTTCACATAGCGTTTCTTTTTGAGTTCCTTAGCAAAGTCGATATAGTCAATCTTGACGAGGAGATCACTCTTCCCCATTTCCTTTAGCTCATCAAGCGCATCTTTGCCAGCACTACCGGTTCGTAGTTTCTCCATGAGCTCGATTGCAGCCTCCCGCTGTGCGAACCTAGTTGATGCCAGCTCCACGAGATGTTCCACGAATGCAAACCTGTCACCATAGAACGGAGCTCGCTCCATTTCATCGCCAGTGAAACGGGTTCTATGCCAAAAAACAAGTGGGGCAAGCGACTTCACTATCTCTACGCCAACTTCCCCAGATCCAACCAACCAGGCTGCAGCCTTTGCATACCGGTTTAGATCTTTGGCGGCTCTCACACTAAGTGGAATTACAACCTTGTTGCAGACACTCTTTGCAGTGTTGAAATGACAGCCATCACAGAGTCCAGTTTCAACAGTCAACTCGTGTGTCTGACTCTTGTCCGTTCGAATGCAAGCGCCAAACTCCCTGACCAATGAACGCATGTACTCCGACGCTCTGGAGGAAACAGGTATCTTGTCGGCTAGATTCCATATAGTAAGAAGATCCTCTTCACTGAGAATTGCTGGAACTTGCCAGAGCTCATCATAGCCAAATAGCCGCTCATCCCGGGTTGTGAGAATGAGTTCAAGGTCATTGATGGAGGGCATTGTAATCGGAACAGCTATTCCGAACCGATCCAAAAAAGGAGGCGCTAGTTCGAATGTTCCAGCGTCTGATGGATTTAGCGTGGCAAATAAACAGTACTCTTCGCACTTTTTGACCTCATCATAGTATTTCAGCTCACCTTCAGCGAGCATTGAAAGTAGGATGTTTTGAGCGTGAGGTGTAAGACGATTAACTTCATCAATCATCTTCCAGAATCCTGTGACAAAGTTCCTCCACACCACAACCTCCACTCCATCCTTCATCAATGGGCCAGGACGGAGAGTAGCCACCATCTTCTCTTCTGTGAGCTGTGGATGTCCTCGAAGCATGCCATCATCAATCTCATCAAGACTCTTCCCGGTCATCATCCGTCCAAGAAGCTTCACTAGTGTGGTTTTGCCTCCACCATGTCCTCCTACCAAGAGCATTGCAGAACGAGGTACCAATGTGTTTAGAACACAAGCACCTACAATCTGAGGCAAGCGTCGAGTAGCTACCTTGTCACTCGTTCTTGCTCGTTCCTTGAAGCGAATAGTCAGATCAGTTGAATGAACGAAAAGACCTCTACTCTCAACAGTCGTTATTGCGTTCCAAACCTTGTCGCGGAGAATGTCTGACGGACTGCTCATGAAGAATCATGATGGATGACGCAATACGTGACTTAATCCTTGCGCATTAACGTGATGGGACGGCGCGGATTCTTGTTGACTGCGAAGACATTATTTGCAAAAGTTGTCAGGTTTCGCAAGCCTGCCGGAGAGGTAATACTGTGGGAGAAGACAACATCTATGCAGATACGGTCATCCTGAGTAGGCCCGAGGATCTAGAAAAAGACCGCCTAGGCCAATATTCCATTAGAGAGATGGCTAGAACCTTTCATGAGTCAATTACACATATTGGCAACCTGAGCGACGACTTGAGAAAGAAAGGATTAGCTTTTGGCGGAAAGGTGTTATTGATAGGAAATATAGGCACAGATTTCGAAGCATTTGTGCACTACTTGTCACGAGAGATTCCAATCAACATTGTACGTCCTAGGCTGGAAAGAATCCTTGGACGGCCTGACAGAGTGCGAGAATCGATTAGTTTCTGGTTCGAGTTTGCGAAAAGGAATGCCCCCTCTATACTATACATTGATCGAGCTGAATATATTGCCCCAGCCCATACAAGGGAATCAGCTCTGCTGGGAATCGAGTCTGAACGTGTTAGTTGGGACACAGATGAAGTGCTTCTGGTAGCTTCCACTTCATCTCCACAAGAAATGGATGCCGAGCTTCTGTCTCTCTTTGACCATGCGTACGTTTCGGAAAAGGCCACTCTTGATGACCGAGTACGTTTGTTTGAAGCGGCGTTCAAGGGGAGAGAAGACCTAAGTCCCACAGATGCTGCAGAACTCAGCGAAGGTTGGAGTTTCAGCGAAGCTAAGCATCTCGCTGTGAAACTGGTTTTGCAGGAGGTCCAGGAGGAAGTTCCAAGAGAGAAGCTAGAACGGATGATCGAAGAAAGCGGAGTTCTCCCAGTGGGAAGAAAAAGGGCGTTCGACAACTTACTGACTCGAATTCAGGGAAGACAAGTGCCCAGCTTAGATACTGTCGAACCTGAGTATCCTGATGATTTTCTGGACCAACTCTACCTATTAGCTGTCGGTGATAATTATGCTGAAACTCAGAGAGTGATAGAGGCATTGAACTCAAGTCTTCCTTTGTCTTCAAAGGACCTTGAATACCTTAGTGAGTATCCATTCTTGATGAAGGGAACTCCAGAAGATCGATTGACTCGATTGCTGAGGGCAAAGAAGAACAATGACAGACTACGGAGAATCATGGGAAGGTAGGAGGAACCAAAGCGTGAGCAAGGCCAAGGTCCACATTGGTTCAGTCAGGCTCAAGAACTTCCTCTCTTTCTACGAGGGAGTTGTTAGCTTTGATCCTGGACTTACAGTCATCATAGGACCAAATGGCTCTGGAAAGACCTCAGTATTTCACGCAATCAAGTTTGCACTTGGATCAAACCAACGAGAGGAACGCTACTCCAAGTGGAGCGATTTCGTGAGGCATGGAGCCAATTCAGCCGAAGTTGAGGTGAATGTGAATAATGGAGGAATCAGTCACTCTTTTCTCCGCCGTATTGATCGTGATGGAATCCCTAAAGCATACATAGACGGAAAACGGGTGAAAGCTGCAGAATTGAGATTCCTTGTCAGCTCACTTGGCCTTGATATTGACAACACCCTCGTGTTCATGCCTCAAGAACGGATCAATGCACTTCGTGAGATGAATCCCATTGAGGTCCGTCGTCTGGTTGAAGAAGGCACAGGTCTTAGCGAAGTACGAGATCGTATTTCAGTCCAAGAAACAGATGTGGCACGTAGCCAGCAAAAGCTGCAAACGGCACTTGATGAATCCAGGGTTGTTGAGAGAGA
The DNA here is from genome assembly GCA_048882485.1 of Candidatus Thorarchaeota archaeon. GTDB lineage: Archaea > Asgardarchaeota > Thorarchaeia > Thorarchaeales > Thorarchaeaceae > SMTZ1-83. Next base: position 35,946 of record JBHLRP010000007.1, on the reverse strand, counting down.
ACTTGAGCTACTCAAACATGACCTTGAGAGATTGGAAAAGAAGCGCGTACTCAAGAATGAGGAGAAAGATCTAGAGATTGAGGTGAAGTGGGCAACTCTTGATGACATCGTTGCCAGACTGGTCGAGTTAAGAGATGAAATCAATAATAGAGAATCAGGTCTAGTAGATGTCCTTGATGAGCAGAAATCACTAGAAAACCAAATAGAAGAGAATCAAAAGGCAGCCTTCGAAGTAGAATCTCGCCTCGAATCACTTCAACGAGAGATTGGGGGGATTGAGGCACGTATAGATGAAGAAAGAAGGCGGATGCATAAGATAGAGGATGAGTCAAAAGACGCAGTGAATGAGATTAATCAGCTTGAGAAGGAGTTGAAGAAGACAGAGCGAGAGAAGGCAGCGGCGAAGGACGATCTCGAGAGGGCAGTGGCAAATAAGGAGCAGTATCTTCAGGATCGGAAAGAAATTAGCACTGAGATTGAATCGATCGAAATTGATTTGGAAAGAACCGAGCAGGAACTCTCAGCCTTTGAAGAATGGAATACGATTCGCACTGAGGCGTATATCGCTTACAAGGCACTTCAGAGTGATATTGAGAAGAAGGACCTACTATTGAGGAGCCATCAAGAACGGCTTCAAAACGAAGAGGCGGAGTTACAGAGCATCGATAGCAAATGGGCTCACATATGGAAGGCTTTGGAGGAAACGGATGAGAAGGAGCTTGCTCGACGCAAGGGCCAGCTGGAGAGAGAGATAGCCACACTGAATGAACGGAGATTCCAGAATTCAAGTCTGATTTCTCAGTTGCAGAAGGAGACCGATGAGATCAAGGTCATGTTATCTGAGTCATCAGAACGTATCCCTAGCGGCGTGCGGGATCTGAAAGATGCGATTTCTGAGCATAATCTGACTTCAGTAAATGGACCACTGGTGGAGCTTCTATTGGAGAGTGATGAATACTCTAATGCTTTAGAAGCAGTGTTTTCGGGCAACCTTCCTTTTGCCTTCATTGTCAGTGACCCAACCGACTATGCATTAATGCAGAGGCTGCGAGACAAGTCGGACGCACCATCACCAATTATCCTAATCAGGGATGAACCTAAGTCATCAATGCCAAGTCTTCCCTCTGGTAAGGGTATTGATGGTTGGTTATGGGATATTCTCTCTCTTGATGATGATGAGAAGATGCTTCTGAGAGAGGCATTTGGCGATATTGTCCTCACAAGTACCGGCAGAGTTGCATCACGAGTTGCAAGCAAAGACGGTTTCATGGCGGTATCACGTGATGGGTCAGTCGCAGAGGTGACTCCCAAGATCATCATAAGTCATCCAAAGAAGGCACCATCAGGATTGGTGTCAACGGCACCTCTTCAGACTCGTCTGCTGAAGATTGAGAGGGAACTCATTGTTGCAAGAAAGAAAATGACGGAAGTGATGGAGAAACTCGAGAGAGCAACAGATGAGAGAGAGAAGGTCCTCGACCTGCAGGGGTATATGACGCGGTGGAGTAGCATATGGGAACGTAGGAAGAAGATATCAGACAGCATACCGGTCGTTCAGGAGAAGATTGTAGGCCTTGATGACGAAGTAAAGGAATTGCAGGCGGAGATTGGAAAGGCTCAGAGAGAACTGAGAAAGCTAGACAGCTCACAACCACCTGAGAGAAGCAGGCTTGCAGGGCAGAGGTCAGCAATTCGACTCAAGTTGAGGAAACTTCAGGGAGACCTTTCAAAGGTTGAGCGGGGCCTTCACGCCACGGAGCGAGATGAAGATCGTCGACGGACAGATTTGAAGGCACACAATGAGAACATTACAATGCTTTCAGACCAAATCAGGGAACTTAGAGAAGAGATAAAGAATTCCAAGAGCGAAGCAGCTTCAATAACTGAATTGATTGAAACCCTTGAGATGGGTCTATTGGAGTCTGGCGATAAAGAGAGCAAGTTGAAGGAGGAATTGAGTGGAATCAACGAGATTCTCCGGACAGTGGGTGAACGCCTAGTAGAACTGAATCTTATGATAAAGAACAATCGACTACTTGTTCTACAGGCTCAGAAGCAGCTACGCAACATGGAAGAGGAGGAGAAGCGACTTCAACAAGAACTTGACAAGGGCATAAGACCTGATGTTGTCAGGTCACTTGATACAGCGAGGCAGGAATTGATGCGGGTTCGGCATTTACTTGATGACTATGAGGATGTTTCTGAGACCGTCGCTCATACCGAAATCAGGCTAAGAGGTCGACTCTCCGAGCTGATAATTCAAGTAGACACGTTGAAAGTTGAACTCTTCGAAGCTGAGGCTACTGTAAAGCACATTCGAGACCAGTATCACAATGGTATGAATGCAACTCTATCCAAAGTGGAGAAGAATGTGAACAAGATTCTAGCAACGGCCGAGTTCGCAGGTCGAGCCAAATTCACTCTGACTCTCAGAGAGGGTATTTATGGTGTGGAGTTCAGGTCCCGAATAAAGGGTGACGAGTTTGGGGAGATAAGTCAGGGCTCCGGAGGGGAGAGATCGTTGATTGCGATAGCACTGATTCTAGCCCTCCAGAGATTCAATCCAGCTCCAACATATGCATTGGATGAAATAGATATCTTTCTAGATGCAACCAATACAGAGTCAGTGAGCAGACTACTTTATGATGCGTCTCGCAGGAGCCAATTTATTCTCTTTACACCTGCGAAGAGCACACACCTACTGAAGCATGCTGACAAGAGGCTCGGCGTTGTTTCTCCTGGTGGAACAGATCCCTCAGTAATTGTTGAGAGTCCTAGATTCTCGGGACAATGAGGTGTATTTCTGTGAGCGAGATCAAGACCTTTGCTGAGAACATCCTCAGAATAGCAGAGTCTGTCCGTTCAGGAAAGGTCAACCCGCTTGAAATCAAACTGAGTCCTGAGTATAAGAGGCTACAAAAGCTTACAGCCAAAGTTGGAACAAGGCTGGACATAGACGAGATGCTTAACGAGGTATTAGGAGCCAAAGTAAACAAGGTACAGGAACTTGCCCGAGTCCTCGCGTCTCCCGAGCTATATGTGGCGAAACTAAAGACGATGTCAGCGAGAGAGCTAGCTGGACTGATAGTATATCACCATCCAGTTGGAATATCGCACTTAGATCACTCGGCGCTGGATCGTTCATCGAACCGTATTAGGCAGTTTATTGACAAACTTGGAATGGAACCGCCTGAAGAGAGAATCCCAACCATTGCACCGTTGCCAAATGGATATGCGTTCCCATCAGAGGACGCAATTCTACTGGAGGATGCACAAGAGTTTGGAGCGAGCATTCCGGTGGGAGAGAAGATACCTGTCGATGACATCATACTCAACGAGGACTTTGAAGAGTTCCTTCGACGATTTCTCTATCTTGTGATTCTAATTTCAAAGGGCACTCTCCAGTACGATATCGATGATAGAACAGTCATAAGGGAGGCGGCCTCTTGAACGAATACATAATCCTAATGAGACTTCTCACCCGCTCAGGAAATCCTATCGGAGCGGGAGTGGAGGACATGCTCAGTGCCCTTGGTTTCCCCGAAGATACAGGAAAGCATATTCTATTCCAAAGATTAGGCGCACTTGACAAAAGACTTTCAGAAGTCGGACTTATGATTAGACATAATCCAATCGACCATGTCTTTTACCTTGATACAAGAATACGAAGCGAGCAACTGTTGGAAGAGTCAGTTCTTCCAGATCGACTTGCAGCTACTCTTCTAGTAGTCATCACTCTCGCCTATCAGGAAGGCGGATGGGTATCGATAAATCGAGTCCGGGAATTCAGACGCAAGACCAGAAGAGGTGTGAGACTAGATCTGAAAGAACTGGCTGCACAACGCTACATCGAGTTTGACGACACAGGTACTCGTGTGCGGCCAGGCACTAGGGTAGGATTTGAGATAGACTATGAAGCATTCTTCAGACGCCTTGTCGCTGATGACTCATGACTGAGGTTCTTGTGACATAATGGTCATGGGCCTGTTCCGCACTCAATGTCACTTCGTTAGTTTTATCAAGAAAGCCGAACCAGAGTGGCGTGGTCAAAGCAATGTCACATAGAAGAAGCCTTAGATTCTCAAAGGCGACCTGTCCCATATGTGGGAGCAAGGAGGTAGCAAGAGACGACCTCAAAGGTGACCTGCTCTGTACCAATTGTGGAGAGGTAGTATCAAGGAAAGAAACTAAAGCAGTTGGTAAGTTTGATATTGCCCAGCATTTGAAAAGAGAAGGCAAAATGGATTTTCTGATGCTTCAGAAAGCGACAGGAGCATCGGAAGACAAGCTCTTCAATGTTATCGAAAGGATGATTGAATTGGGGCACCTCCAGGAAATTGGAGGTAAATACTCGCTCACAAAGCGAGGCCAACGTTGGTATAGACAGAGACTGGGACAGGAATGGGGATATTAGTCCCTTCGAGGGACATTTCCTCGCATACTTAGTGGACTCTCTTTATGATGCAATTGGGATAGGCGCGTTGATTTTGCCGCATTTTCCCCAAAAAGTAGCTTTATTAGAAAACCCAATCTGGGAACCCTCAGGGGACCGGTTCAGTATCATCAAAAACAATCTCCCCTCCAGGGAGCGGCTGAACTGGGTGAACTCACAAAAGCCGATTCGGACTTCCCGGCTCCCGGGGAATAACCACGCGAATACCTACTTTCCTTTTGTGATTTGGACCGGTGCCCTAACTCATTCTTAGTCACATTACTTATGCAATCTAATCAGAATTGGATTTTGCATAGCCTACTTCCGGAAGAAGGCGGGATGCAGACCAGCTATATGGCGAGGTTCTCTCACAGCTTCCTCCAAACAATCACAATGACTACTGCCACCATGGCTACACTACCAACTGCTACAATCGAAAGCCAGTCAAGGGGTGGTGCTTCGCCTAATGAGAGTCGAAGGTGCACGTATCCTGTGAAGTTGTTTCCTACATAGAGTTGAACTGATGAGCTCCCCAAATCTCTGGGCAGGTCAAAGGAAGTTGAGATTGTCCTGGTTTCCCCTGCATCTAGTATTGCAGTTGAGATTGTGAGGCCTGAAGGAACAGGACCGCCATATTCTAAGAAACCATAGATTGGGTCTGTGGCGTCAAACAGAATGCTCTGACAAGTCACAGACAAGCCCACCGTAACTGAATCACCTTCGCCAATACCACCTGACGCTGTGGGATTGGTTCCAGCAAGTATTGGAGTGTTCTCAAGCAGGTAATCAAAACCTGGCATCATGTCTTGCCAGGTCCTCTCAATTGCAGACTCAACTGGAGCAAAGTAACCATAGATGCCAGTAAATTCTTCTATGTAGTGTGTGGAATTGTCCTCATAGACTGTAAGGTGTGCAGGTCCATCTACTGTTGCATTGTGATAAAGCTCGAAGGTAACAGGGGCGGTTGTCCTTCGTTCTACATACATCCAATCATCCCAGTAGCCGCCATATGCATGGCGTTCAACCACCTGCGGTGAACTATCTTCGACACCCGGATAGCCAGGGACGTCGTTAAAGCCCTCGCCCATGAAACTATTGAAATCCATCACGATTTCGTAGTAAATACTGGGTTCCGCCCAGTTACCATAGTCATCAGTCGGGAAGTAGGTTGAATTGATACCTGAGTGCAGAGAATATGCCATTGTAAAACTGTGCTGTCTGGCAAAATCTCGAAAGACTTGCGTTTCAGGTTCAGAGAAAGCTGAGAGACCACGAAAGACCTGAGACAGAGGATCAGGTGATGAATCTTCATCGTTTCCCCAGCCAGTGGCGTAATTGCGATTCAAGTCCACATACCCAATTGGATCTTCATTGAATAATCCATCACCATCATCGTCATCACCCTCGAAGTATGTGTATTGATATTCAGTCGATCCTCCAGGACCTGTTTTTGTGTAGACATCATAGCCGGATATTATTCCATCCCCGTTGGCATCATCCCACGGGTCCTCATCAGCTTCACTATCACCATCATCATCAAAGGGATGCAGGTTCTTTCTCAACCAATGGTTTCCGTTGAGAACATGACTTAGAGTATCAGGGTTTATTGTGGGTATGATGTAGATCTCCTGACTGTCTATGTAGTCAGTAAATGTGTCGTCTACTCCATAGAGATTAAGGAGTCTTAGGATAAACCGTAGTGCCATCTCGATAGTGATCTGCTCCCTACCATGGTGATGAGCTACCACTAGTGTCTTGGCTTTCTGAACAGTACTTAGCTCATTTGTGATGCGAAGAGCGCTGATGTTTAAGCCTTGATAACTCTCGCCAATCACTTCCAAGTCAACGAGCTCTGGAACGAGAGAATGGAAACGTTCTATCTCCTCATCAACCTCAGCGGCGCTATGAAACTGATCCTCGTAGAGTAGGGATATATCCTCCCATGTTCGATCTACTGAGGGGTAATCTACCTTCTCAACTATCACAATAGGCGAATCAAATTCGGCTGAAACTCCCGCCGGCAAAAGGAGAGAGCCAAGTAAGAGTGTCAAAAGAAGCAAGTGCATAGATTTAGACTTCATCCTATTCCCTCTCATCCAGCATCCAAAATGGAGATTAGACGAGAATCTCCAAGATGGTGAATAATAGACTTTGCATTCACGCGGCGCATGTGTAGAATGATGTACAATCCTAAGTTGCTTGCTTACGAATTATCAACAGATCTCCATCAATCTTGACAGGCGCCTCCTCTGGCAAATCCAATAACCAGTCTTCGAGCTCAGCCATATCCTCGAAGCGCAGGAGGGTCTTCAGTCTCTCAAGCGGCAAGGTCTCGTAGCGGTTTATCACTTTTCGTAGCTGGACTTCTCTGAATGCTGCAAGTTCAGTTTCCTTTGCTTCTTCCCTGTCAATAGAGTCATCAACCCAGCTTGTGCCGATTCGGAAGTCCCAAAGCTGCACTATGCCCTCAACGTCGCCTGTTGCAATGTGCCTGCCATTGGCGCTTACTGCAACCGCATGAACGTTCTCAGTGTGTTCCACTGAGTGGATGAACACTCCTCCGTGCAATTGCCAAAGACGGAGAGTATTATCGCTTGAACCACTGATGATGTGTTGGCCATCTGGTGTGACAGTGACCATCACCACAGGCCCTTCGTGTCCAGCCATAGTGTAGAGGAGAGTGCCAGTTTCAAGATCCCATAGACGGACTGTGCCGTCCTGTCCTCCTGAGAGAATGTATCTTGAGTCTGCAGTCATTGCAAGGGATGTGACATGGCCTGTATGGCTCTCAAGGGTGTGAAGTAGCATTCCTAGCTCAAAGTCCCATACCCAGATGAGTCCTTTCTCAATCGATCCTGCGGTAGTCTTTGAGCCGATGACAAGATGCCGACCGTCCGGCGAAATTGTCATTGAATATATGCTTCGCGCATGGTCAAGGACTCTAAGCAGAACTCCACTGTCTATATCCCAGATTCTTGCCTTGCCATCATCTCCGCCAGTTACAACATACCGATTGTCCGGAGAAGAAGTGACTGCATTGACATGTGCCGAATTCGGAGCTAGCGCGCTGATCGGTTCTCCTGCTTCAATGTCCCAAATTCGAACTGCGAGGTCCATATCAGCAACAGAAACCACCCTAGTTCCATCTGCCAAAACGGACAGTCCGTAAACGGCACCACGATGCCCGCTAAGTTTGTGGACCTGACTACCTGAATGCAGGTCCCACACCCTGATTGTTGCATCCTGTCCGCCTGAGATTATGTATCTGCCATCAGGTGTAAAAGCAAGAGACCATACCGTGAACTCATGTCCTTCAAAACACGTGTCAGGGACTAATTCTTCTTCCATATTTTCCACTCCCTAACCTCGATGACATGAGACTACAGCCTATTTGTTATATTGTATTGCATTCTCCGAAGAAAAGCATGTCGATTAAGCGGCATTTTGTAGGAAGTTCACACTGAACTTGAAACTATAGTGAAAGAAAAACAGAGAGAAGGTGGCTGTAGATGCCACCCTCTGTTGATTGACTACTCGTTCTGAGCCTCTACTGCCATTTCCGGAGTTCCCATGCCAAAGTCAGCTGGCTTGGTGCTCTTGCGCATGGCCCAGACGGTCATTAGAAACAACACGAAGAGAACTGCAACAAGAATCAGATTTGTTGTAGCATCTGCTCCAAAACTGAACTGAACCAGCAGTGGAGCAAGAATCAATGCAAGGAGATTGACGACCTTGATCATTGGATTCAGTGCAGGGCCTGCTGTATCCTTTAATGGATCACCGATAGTGTCACCAACAACTCCGCACTTGTGCCGCTCTGAGCCTTTGCCAGTGTTGTTCTCAATGCTGCAGGGCTCATCCTCGATACTTTTCTTCGCATTGTCCCAAGCGCCACCTGAATTCGACATGAAAACAGCGAGGAGTTGACCAGACACAATGATGCCACCTAGGAACCCTCCAAGAGCTTCGACACCGAATAGAATTCCAACCATGAGCGGGATGGAAACGGTGAGAGTCACAAGGGAAATGAGTTCTTTCTGAGCTGCAGTGGTGGAAATGTCAACCGCTCGATCATAGTCAGGCGCCTTAGTGCCCTCCAAGATTCCAGGTATCCTGAACTGCCTACGAACTTCCATGACCATCTCGCCAGCGGCACGAGTGACTGCCTTGATGTTCAAGGCTGAGAAGAGCCATGGGAGAGCGGCACCCAGAAGCAGACCTGAGAATACAAGGGGATTGTCCATGAGTAGATGTTCGATTCCCGCAACAACAACGAAGCTATCAAAGAGGCTAACTGCAGCAATGACAGCAGAAGCTATTGCAACACCTTTAGTGATGGCCTTAGTTGTGTTCCCAACTGCATCGAGCTCGGCCATAGTCCTCATTGCATCATCGTCAAAGTCCCCAGGTGAGAGCTCACCAATGCCAGCTGCATTGTCGCTGATTGGACCATAGGAGTCCATCGCCACATTGTTTCCAGTGTGTGATAGCATTCCGATACCAATCAGGGCAATACCATAGAGTGTCCAGAGATTACCAGAGATGCCATCTATGAACCATGGCACCGCAGCTGCAACTGGAGCCAAGAACAGCACCGCTGAGATTCCAAATGTGGTAACGATTACTACGAGCGCAGCAACAGTCGACTCATAGCCGGCAACGAGGCCAGAGAGTATGAATGTTGCATAGCCAGTATCAGCAGACTTTACGATCTCCTGCACTGGAGGCTTCTTTAGCGATGTGAAATAGCTTGTGATTGGATTGAATGATACAGCCAGCATGACACCAACTGCGATGAGTATTCCGAATCTCAGGTCTCCAACATAGAACCATGAGAGTGTCATTGATAGTATGATTGTAAAAGCGCTAGATGCCTCATATGATAGAAACATTGCTTTTTCTGCGTAGACTGCAGACTTCCTAAGGATCCTTGGCCAGACTGGAACCATGAAGGTACCGATCATTGAAGAGATGACTCCAATTGCTCTCACAAAAAGTGGAAAGACCACAACGGCGAATGGAAAGACAAGGAGCGCAGGATTGTCAATGTAAAGCACTATAGCCAGAATCAGAGCGGAAACGATGGTGACTTCATATGACTCGAAAATGTCCGCTGCCATTCCGGCACAGTCTCCAACATTGTCACCTACAAGATCGGCAACAACCGCAGCGTTTCGTGGATCATCTTCTGGTAAGCCGTGCTCCACTTTGCCAACTAGGTCAGCACCAACATCAGCGGCCTTGGTATAGATTCCGCCTCCAACTCTCATGAATAGAGCAAGCAGAGTGCCTCCCAAACCAAATCCCAGGAGTGCATCAGGTGCTGCAATTCCATAGATGATGAATATGATTGTTCCTCCCATTAGACCTAGTCCGTCAGTCAGCATTCCTGTAAAGGTACCGCCACGATAAGAGATTGTCAATGCACGATTATAGCGGTCTTCACCTTCACGTGTAGCCTGTGCAACACGGATGTTGGACTCGACAGCGATTCTCATCCCCAGCTGTCCAACCATGAGCGAAAAACTAGCACCCAAGACAAACGCCAACGACCTGCCGATTCCTACAATGAGTCGTCCCTGGTCTGGAGTATGACCAAATAGAATATCCGTTCCTCGCTCTGGTGTGGTAATATAAACGGTGAAGAATAGAAGGAATGACAATACAACCAATATTGGTAAAATCGTCCTCAGTTGTCTATCGAGATAAGACAAAGCACCTTCCCTGATTCCGTTCCACACCTTCTGCATTTGCTCAGTACCTTTGGGCAGTTCCAAGACGCCTCTTCTGAGCCACCAGGCATACACGAGACTGGCTATGGCAGCTAGAATGACCGTAAAGATCATGATCTGCTCAATTAAGACCATACCGTTGAATGTCTCGAATAATTGCATAATGTGTTTCACCACTGATTGATCTAGGCGCCAAGTCCTCCTTCAATTGATGGAAAGTCAACAGCCTAGTTCCCTGTGTGAGTTAAACCCGGAGGCAAGAAACACCCCTCTTAAGGATTACTTTATGACAGATGATTAGGAAAATGGCCAATTGTTTATTAGCTCAAATTCGAATAATATCATGAGAGTGGGATGATCGAAGTACTAGTCTTGTTATCAATCATTATCACGACTATTTTTCTGGCAGGCATCACTGTCGCATTTGGGAGCAAGAATAGGCATAGTGGTCGAACAGACCACTATCGAGGAAGCATCTCAAGCCGCAAAGAGGACAAGTGAGCACATCATCACTAGCTCTCGATGTTTCATGAAGAGCCCTCCAAGCAATTGGATTCCAGTCATTCTTATACGCTTTTGCTCCTCTTGTGACACATGGAGTTCGACCTCCCAATTGGCTATCACTCCTTTCACAAGGACAAGCACTTCAATTTCCAGATGAACAGGTGGGTGTCTCTAGGCTTTGCTCGTGCTGAGGACTTTGAGAGTGTCGCAGCGAGGATCAAGAATTTCGATGACTGGAAGCGAGAGATGATAGGCCTTGCTGAAAAGGCTGAATTCGAAAACCGGATGATTAACTCGGCATTCTACTACCGTGCAGCTGAATTCTTCACATTTAGTGATGATGCAGACAAACTGGAACTCTATGAGAGATTTCAGACTCTGTTCTATGAAAACATCGAAGATCCTAGTCTCAAAATTTCCGAGGTGCCATTCGAATTTGGATATCTGCACACACTGAGGCTGACACCGCCAGATGCCTATCGAACTGTTGTCATTCACGGAGGATTGGACTCGTTCATAGAGGAATTCTACACGATAGCAAAGATATTCGCAAATAGAGGATGTGAGGTCATTCTCTTTGAAGGTCCCGGTCAAGGTAAAACACTCAGAAGATATGGTATGAAACTGACTCATGAGTGGGAAAAACCAACCTCAGCAATTCTGGAATACTTCAACCTCTCTGATATCACTCTCATTGGCATTTCGCTAGGCGGATTTCTTGCACTGCGTGCTGCAGCATATGAACCAAAGATTTCTCAGGTAGTGGCGCTTGATGTTTATGTATACCAACATCTCAATCCTGAAAGTTGGTTGACCCGATTCCTGAGGAATCATCCGAACTTTTACAATAGAGTTGTGAGATTCGCCATGAGTCGCAGTGCCACAGCTAGATTTCTAATCAACCAGTGGCTAGATGTCACTGGTGCAGAGACCCCCCATGAATGGGGTTTCTCTTTGGATAAGTACTCGACAATAAGCATCGCAGACAAGGTGGAACAGGATGTGCTTCTCCTGGCTGGAGAAACGGACCACCTTATTCTTCCAAGAGAACTCGAGTGGACTGAGCAAGGCCTAGTTAATGCACGATCTGTGACAACCCGCCTATTCACTCGAGAGGAGCATGCCTCAAATCATTGTCAGGTTGGAAATATCCCCTTAGCAATCGATGTGATTCTGAATTGGATTCAACAGCCCAATCAAAATGGGAGGCCATGATTTAGCGAAAACATAAAATGGTAATTTGAGCAATATATGAGTAGAGAGTTATTATGAAGAAACGTCTGCTTCGCCTCATTGGGAAAGGACTAGCAATCATTGGGACCCCCGTCTTCTTGGTTTTTGGCTATGGAACATATAGTTTGCTTTCCTACACTGGCGAATATGGCCCCCTGGCACGAGAAGTCGCATTGGTGCCGCTAATCGCACTTCTAGGTTTCAGCATGATAGCTGCGGGAGTAGATCTTCTCCAAAGATTCGAAGAGCCAGCGCTGCTACTTGCGAAGGACGGCGAGCCTATACACACAGGCGAAATTTGGAAAAAAGGAATAGAAGCTGGATTGTTCCTAACCTCTTGTGGTCGTGTCGTATCCGTAAACCAAGAATCAAGTAATACAGCACATGTTGGATACAAAGTTGTCTTTGAAGGCCAAGTAATATGCAGGGATTGCGCTACAAGAGAAGGGAGAGTAGTTCTGGAATTTCATGCCCATGGTAGAAAGCATTACTAAGAATGAAGAAGTGATGCCCCGAATGAGAGTTGAACCAGAAATTTGCTATTGATTGAATTCCTGTAGAGATGACCACAGTCTGGATATGAACATCGAAGCAAACCAGAGGCCTACAAAAGAGAACATCAACCCCAATGGAAATGCTATGAGCGAGAGAGCTGAATCAATGAAACCGATAGAACGCATAGATAGATGGGATGGTTGCCAACGTATACATGAGACCCGATGGACCCATAATATTCGAGAACCTGCCCTTTTTACCAAAGAACCAATACAACACATAGATGATTAAGATCTCAACAGGCATCATAGCCATCAATATCCATGAAAGCATGTATGGACCGGTGCTGGGTGGCAACTGAGGCCCCAGTGCGATTATGAACAGTGGCAGACCAATGGCATAAGCGAGAAAGACAGTCCCGATTCGTCTAGCAGATCGTAACGAAAACTCATCAGACGGATTCATTGGTTCCATTTGAATCAGGCAGTCTACCATGAATCTCTGCTTAAGTGCTTTCATTTTTGGATTGATGTTTCACAACCACTTCTTAGATGGTCTTTCTTCGAATCTCCAAGAACCTATGGTAGAAGCGTTGAACAACCTCTTTTTGTGCTTCTGAGTCATACTTTTCCTAGCAAAGAACGCTCTGAATTGGATCTTGCTCTGAGGGACATATTTATTATGCAAGCAAGTACTTACTTGCATAAATGAAATCAATCGAGGAAAGAGTCCTGGAAGCAGCAAAGAACCTCTTTGTGCAGCACGGTTACAAAGCCGCAACGACAAAGAGGATTGCGGAGAACGCAGGTGTGAACGAGGTCACATTGTTCAGGAAGTATAAGACTAAGGACAGATTGATGGAAACGGTCATAGCCAATACTGAAGCAAACGCACTCGCATCCCTAGAACCCATCTTTGATTTGGATAAAGACTCGTTTGTCCAGAACGCTCTTCGAGCATTTGGCCACAATCTGATCAAGTTCACAAGAAAAGAGCAGGACCTCATGATTTTGCAGTATGCCGAAGGATTGAGATTACCCTCAGTCGCTGAGTCACTGTCCTCAGTCCCCCAGCGAATCTTGAAGAACTTGACAAAGTACTTTGAAGAGCAGATTCGGAAAGGGACTGTCCGGAAGATAGATCCAAAGGCAGCAGCACTCATTCTCCTAAGCTACATTTCTTTCAGCCGGATGGCGGAACTCCTCTTTGGTGAAAAATTCATTGATGACCATGAGAAGGCCTTTGATGATTTCCTCGATGTTTTCACAGGGGGCATTCTCGAATCCGATGGCAGCGGGTAGCGTTTCAATGCCCCCGCCTTAGATGACTAGACAAAGTAGGTGTCGTTGACGGAAAGTGTGAATGAAGAAGTCACAAGAACAGAACTATTGGAAGCAATTTCGAAGAGCCGTTTAGTCAGGCCAATTTTGAGTCGGTTTACAAAGAAATGTAGAGCATGTGGTGATAAGCGGCTCAATGTTGCACTTGAACTAATTGCAGGAACAAGAATGAAAGGGTGCATATCATGTAGACTGGCAGCAAAGCTCATCCGCCGCATTATCTCCGCAGGTGCAGATACCTTCGGCACCGACTTTGATTCAATCATAACTGGCCTAGGTGATCCCATCTTCAGAAGATCGCTTTCAAGTGTAATATCAGGCTTGGTCAAGTTTGGTGCAAGAACTCCATTCGTTCCTGGATCACCTTTTCAGGTTGTATGGAACATCACCAGAGCATGTAATCTAAAATGCAAGCACTGCTACGAAAGCGCTGGACAAAGAACTGCAGATGAGATGTCCACGAAAGATGCTCTTGAATGCATAGACAAGCTAGCAAACGCAGGAGTGGTGTTCCTGGCATTCTCTGGTGGCGAGCCTACTCTAAGGCCAGATATCTTGGAACTAATCAAAAGCGCGACAAGAAGGGGGATGTATGTCGCGATGGCAACCAACGGTTATACCTTCTCAAATCTCGAGCGTGTGAAACAGTTCAAGAGAGCAGGACTGAAGTTTGTGCAAATTAGCCTTGATGGAGCTAACTCGCAAACTCATGATGGTTTTCGGGGTGTATCCGGAGCTTTTGAAAGAGCAATTCAGGGAATCAAAAACTGTGTGGCTGAGGGTTTCTTTGTTGAGATTGCAATGACTGCCACGCATCACAATCTTGCCGAGCTCCACGACACCATTAAACTCGGCAGAAATCTTAGGGCCAAGTGGTTCATGGTCTATAACTTTGTACCCACTGGTCGAGGGCTTGATATCCTTGACTCCGATCTCACTCCAGATGAAAGAGAGAGCATGCTTCAGGAAATTCTGGAGATGATTACATCAAAAAAACCGGAGGACATGGAAGTACTGACCACAGCACCACAGCTAGGCCGACTTGCCAGGAAGGCAGCCTGTAGAATGTGTACTCCCTCCTCCCCCAAGGCCGACAATCAAGTGTATCCCACTCACTTTTTCAATGCTCGTTTGCCTTTTCAGATGAAGGATCTCTCGGAATTCATCGGCGGTTGCGGCGCTGGCCGGTTCTATGTAGCTATTGAGCCAAATGGAGACATCTATCCCTGTGTCTTCTTTCCACACATTCCTGAGGTTCGTGTTGGTAATATCCTTAATGACGACTTCCATGACCTCTGGGCCAACTCAGACATTCTAAGTAACTTGCGTAATAAGGACCTCTTGAAAGGAGCATGTGGATCGTGTGAGTCTAGAAATGTCTGTGGTGGTTGTCGCGCAAGGGCTTTAGGTTACTTCAATGATTATCTCGGACCGGATCCTGGGTGTACCAATAATCGGGATGCCTGGCAAGGTCTATTTCCAATTAGGTCCAAGAAGCGCTCTCCTCAACTATTAGTGCGGCGACAATTGAAAGCTGCACCTGACATCAGCTGAGGGTGTTGAGGGATGAAAGTATTATTCACCATTCCCTACTCTCCCAATGACATTAGAGACTCACTTGGATTTGTCACACCGCCACTTGGCCTTGGATATGTGGCAAGTTATCTCAGAGAGTTTGGAAGCCATGAAGTAGCGATTCATGATGGAATGCTTCACCAGACTAATGATGCTGAGTTTGCAGCGTTGATATCGGGATTTAGACCCGATGTTGTTGGAATCAGTGCTCAAGCTACTCCTGCTATCTATGATGTCTATAGATTGGCGGCAGTAGCGAAAGATTCTGACCTTGATTGCAGAGTGGTAGTGGGTGGAGCACATGCCTCTTTCTCTGATGCCCTCATCCTAAGAGATGCGCCTCAAATTGATTTTGTGGTCAGAGGTGAGGGTGAATATGTCATGTCAGATCTTTTGGAAAGAATGGGAACAGATCAATTGGAAAAGGTCAAGGGCATTACATATCGGGTAGGTTCGGAGATTAGACGGAATCCCCTATCTCGCCCGATTGAAGATTTGGACGCACTGCCGTTTCCAGCTTATGACTTGATGGATATGAATCAGTATCTGCAGGGACCAATTCGCGTTGGTACTATGGTATCTAGCAGAGGTTGTCCATACGGTTGTACTTTCTGTTCTTCATCGAGATCATCTGGGAAAAAATGGAGAGGCCGGTCTGCTGAAAATGTGATTGAAGAAGTGGATTTACTTGTCAAGAGATACAAGATTGATGAGTTGGAGTTCCTGGATGACCTATTTTGCTATGATCCTTTGAGAGTAAAGCAAATTTGCGAGTTAATACGGACTCGGAATTACTCTCTGACTTGGACTTGTTCTGCACGTGCAGACATCCTCTCCAATAATCCAATAATGGCTAAGCGGCTAAAGCAAGCAGGATGTCGTTCTGTGTATATTGGTGTGGAATCAGGAAGTCAAAGAGTTCTAGATTTGATGCGAAAGGGAATAACCCTCGAGCAGGTTTGGAGATCGAATGAAATTGCGAAATGGGCTAAACTAGAGAGAATCTTCTCGTTTGTACTTGGCTACCCTGGTGAAACAGTAGAAGAAGCAATGTCAACGGTCGGCCTCGCATGTCGTCTGAATCCCGAGTTCGCACAATTCACGATTTGCACCCCCTATCCTGGAACACCGCTATTCGAACAAGCTAAAAGGGAAGGGTTGCTTAATGCCAGATCTTGGAAGGAATTTTCTGTTTTGGCACCTGTCATGAAACTTGCAGCCATTAACGAGAAGAAACTCAAGACAATATTGTATCAGGCCTATCTCAGATTCTACTTGCGCCCATCTGTCATCTGGCGTCAAATCAAATCAAGGAACACATATCTCCTGGGGAAAATCTGGGAGGGAATTAAGGCATATTTTCGGAAGATAAGACTACTGGCAAGTCAAGAATCTGCGTTGACTCATAGAAGCCTTATGCGCAAGAATTCCGACTTGAGAGAAATCTCACTACACGAATTGTCCTACGAGTTCAGCAAAAGCAGAATCGAGATGAATAGACAAGTCCCTCAAGAACAACTGCAAAAAGGAGGCTAATGCTATCAGTTTGAAAGTAAAGAGATTGTCGAGAAAGGAAGTTGCAGAGTTAGGGTTCTATGACTTCCTGGGATACATAGGCGCTTTCAACAGCCCTATGATTGGAGGCCTGAAGGGCACAAATAGGCTGTTGGATCTAATTGATATTCAAGCAGATCCAGGCTTTCAAGTTCTCGAGCTTGGATGTGCATCAGGGTATACGAGCTGTATGGTTGCTGAGAACTATGGATGTCAGGTCACAGGCATTGACTTGTCTGAGATACTTATAGCGAAGGCTAGGGAACGGGCTGCAAAAATGGGTTTGAACAGTGTGAAGTTCCAGGTTGCTAATGTTATGGAAATGCCTTTTGATGATGAAACATTCGACGCTGTCTACGGAGTAGCAATCACAGCCTTGGTACCTGACAAGCATAGAGCACTTCAAGAATATATACGAGTGACGAAACCAGGAGGAGTTATTGGGACTCTGGACATGTTCCCAAATCCACAGGGATCACGTGAGGCTGCAGAGAAACTGGACGCTGCCTTGAAGATGGTTCTTGGGTCTGACGCAGCACTTCTTAGCCTTGAGGAGTGGAAAGCTGAATTCGCAGGACTAGACCTGGAGAAGAAGGAGCTAATTGAGAATTATCAAGAAGTCCTAGAGAGCCCGAGAGACAGAAAAGCCAGTATCAAGGCCTATCTGAAATTGATTTACCATATGTTAATCAATAGCCCACTTAGGAGAACGGTCATGAGAGTCCTCGGTGTCAGAAACGCCATTTCTGTTGAAGAGGGAGAGGAATATGAAGACATAGGATATCTCATCTTTTGTGGTAGGAAGCCCCTAATCTAAACATCAAGAAGAAAATGGTGGACCGAGCGAGATTTGAACTCGCGACCTTCTGGAGATCTGATTCATAGGGAATTCCTATGAGTTTGCAAACCAGACGATCTGCCAGGCTGATCTATCGGCCCAATGTTGACTGCTCAGACCCTAGGCTGGCCTTTTAGCCCTTACGCTCCGTATAGTCCTGACGAGCCACATCGATCCATGCAGGTGCACCTTTCAAATGAGAGGCCTCTTCCTGACTCAAGCGTACATGTTCCACCAGAGTGAGATCATCAGGGAGGATTCCACTTACACCGACTGGGTCCTCAAGAATGAGTGTGAATGGCATTTCACTTCTCATCGATTTGTCAATCATTTCAAGGACCTCCTTTCCCCTTTCTCTTTCTGACTCAGTCTCAGCAAATCGGATTGCGGTCTCAACAACTGGCCTGGTACGAATCAAAACTCCTTCAACATTGCTGATGAATGACTCTGCTGCAGGACCTGGTTCCACATCAATTCCAAACTCAGGCATTCTGATTGTACCTGAGCCCGACCTGACAACCCGAATTCTAAGATGCGCCTCATCGTTAACTCTTAGAATCCATCGGCTTGGTGGCCGCTCCTCTGCTGAGAAAATGTCATTGTGTGTGAAGTTGCAATTCGGACACTTCATTGTGAACATTGCGAGCTCGTTGAAATATGGCACACTGTAGAGAATCGAGTTTACATCTAGCTCGCTTTCCTCACAAGTGGGACACGTGATGACAAGGGACTCTTCATCGGCCATACATCCACACCACTTTCATATCCTTATAGTCCTAGTGAAAACTGATACTGACTCTAGCAGTTTCATTAGAATCCTCAAAAGGTGACTGATAGGTCCGTCAGTTCGCTCCGAGGGATTGGTGCTTGCACGCCAAGCAAGACACATGGTGAGGAAAGAATAGATGCAGGTAGAAAGCGTATACATCATCAGACGCGACACTGGCGTTTGTATGTATCACCATGATTTCGCAGAGCCTGAGTTTGATGCTGATTTGCTATCCTCTTTCCTCGTGGCCATGACCTCTTTTTTTGATGAGGCTACTCGCTCAGTCACCTCAAAGGCTAGGGCTTTTGAAGGAACAGACAGCAAGATAATTGTCGAGTTTGGGGAATGGACGCTTGGCGCAGTCACAGTCAGAGAAGACACGAAGAGTGTCAGAGAGAAAGTCAAGAGGCTTATTGATGCGTTTGAGGACCAATTTGGCTTACTTCGATGGGTTGACCTCGATCTGGCAGTATATACCCGGTTTGAACGCAATGTGATTGAGGAATTCGTGCGCGGCCTGATTGAACCCCAGACAACCATGCGACTCAAGCGTGATTGGGAGTTCTATACTCAATCAGCAGATGTAGTATCATTTCTGAAGCTAATACCTGAAATATGCACCGTGCAAGAAGCAGCATCCTTTCTGGAGATTCCTGTTGAACTGGCAATGAATATGGCTGCTGAAGCTTATTGGGAGAAGGCAATAACATTAGCCCCATCAGCGAAGCCTGACGACATCTACCAAGCCACTAGTCTAATTCAACCCACAGAAACTGTAGATGGAATCTCTGAAGATACAGCCAGAGTTCTCCCAGAACTTGATGGAGAAACCCCTCTCTCAATAGCAGCGGAGAGAGTTAAGACAAGTGACCTCAAGCGATTCCTGGATGAGATTGCGATTCTTGCTCAAAGAAAAGCAGTGGAACTTGTATCCCCAGCTCAAGCTACCACAGTATTGTATACTGCCGCTTTACAGGAAACACTCAACAGGACCGCCAAGATACTCGGAATTAAGCCTGCGAGAAGCATGTTTTTCAGCTCAAGAGATAAACTGACCTCGGAGTTGCCATGGCTGGCTTTTGTAGGACTGGAGGAAGGAGTAGACGTCGAGATCAAGACTTCTCTGGTATCTGCCACAGTCAGGGGGAGCATTACGCCTGAAATATTGAGTGAAGGATTCAGAGACCTCTTCCAAGAATATACTAGAAGAATGAGCACTCTTATGGGATCAAGTCCGGTTAACACGATTCTCAATGGTGCTCGAAGCTCCATTGAACGGCAATTTCCAAGTACTGCTTTTGACATTCATTGGGAGTCATTTCAGGTCAATTAGTCGCGTACCCATCGGAAACTCATTGATAAGGAAAACAATCAAATCGAGGATTGCACGACTTCGTATTTGCATTTGCGTGGAGAGCTGTTGACCTTTGTCATCTCGAGGAAGATATTTGACATATGTTTTCGTGGTCAGTGCGCTTGCCATTCTAATTGTTAGTGTAATTGCTTGGCTAATTAGCAATCAATCCATAGTGTCTTTATTGGGCGCAATTTCAGCTCCAGTTTCAGCTTTCAGCATGGGCATCATTGGCCTGTGGGTCTTTGGACGTGAAGACTTCAGGCGTGAAGACAGATTTCATCTGATGAATCTGTTTTTCTCTCTTGGGCTTGTTCTCTATGCGATTTCTGAGGTCACAGCAAGCCTTTTGGCAAATCAGGAAGGCAGCGAAGCATTTCTCTTTACAGTTAGTCTAGTTCAGATGCCAGGGCTGATACTCTGGGCTATTGGGGTACTAGGATATTTACGGGCTTCCAACTCAGTTCTTAAATCAACCAAAGATAATAGACTGTTGGCAATGATGGTGATTATTCCAGCTGTTGCTATGCTGATTCTTGCGTCGCTAGTGATTGTTCTAAATCCGACTAGAAATCCTGTGGAAGTGTTCACCACCGCACCCCTCGCTATTGGAATGGGGGTCATTACTCTAGCTATGGGCTACGTGCTTCTTGTCTTTCGCAGCGGCAGGCTAGCACGCCCTCTCGGACTTGCCTTCCTGTCAGTCCTTGTCCTCACCATGCAGATAGTACTATGGTGCTGTATAGAGCTCTCCCCGATAGAGCCACTAGGGCAGATAGTTAGGACTGAAGCCTATATTGTGCTAGGCACAGCTCTTATCTCTGCTAAATCGATTGAGCTCTTTTGAAATGGTAAGTTCCTACTCGGATTTGCCTTCAAGTGCCTTCAGTTTTTGAAGGAGCTCCAGCATCTCAGGATCATCAGATTGCTCCAGCCTCTCAATCAAGTGACCACGCATTTGCGGCGAAATATCATCTGGGTTTTTGAGCATTTTCTTGAGCATTTCACGCCGGTCGTCCATGCCTCCAGCAATCATTCCACCATGCCCGCCGGGCATACCGTGTGATCCTCCACCACCCATCATACCCATCATACTCATGCCGCTACTTTGCTTTGGCGATTCAAGAGCAGATTCCCCACCTATCTTGGAAACCTCCTCACTGGCAACTCGTGCTGTTTCTTCAGATAGTTCCTCAAAGCCTTGATGAGCATAGTAGGTCTCGTAGAGTGACTTGAATGTACCATTTAGAGCCAATAGCTCTTCGTGTGTTCCATCCTCAATGATTTCGCCATCCTGAAATACTATTATTCGAGATGCATTAGCAATAGTAGTGAGTCGATGTGCGATGACAACGGTGGTTCTATCTGAAAACAGCATTGCCTGAGCATCCTGTACAAGCGACTCACTATAAGCATCTAGTCTGCTTGTAGCTTCATCAAGGATGAGAATTCGCGGATCTGCAAGCATGGTTCGAGCAATGGTAATCATTTGCCTTTGTCCTGCACTAAGATTCTTTCCATTCTCTAGGATACCAGTGTCATAGCCATCAGCCAAGACCTCAATGAAGTCATTTGCTCCAATCAAAGCGCATAGGTCCTTGATCTCCTCGTCTGTGGCGTTAGGTCGACCATAGCGGATGTTGTCCATTATGGACGCATCAAATAGATACGGTTCCTGAGGAATCAGAGCAACATTGCCATGTAGAGAGTCTAAAGTGATCTCTCTGAGATTCTGGTCACCAATCAGGATGTTGCCTTCTTGAGGATCATAGAACCTGTTAATTAGGGCGGCCAATGTTGTCTTGCCAGCTCCAGTATGTCCTACAACAGCAACAGTCGCTCCTGGTTCAATGGCAAGGTTGACATTTTTCAAAACGGGAGTTTCTAGCACATATTCGAAGGTTACATTCTCAAATCTGATGCCATCACTTGTTTCTGAAAGAGGAACTGCATATTCGAGATCATCAATAGCCCGCTTTGACTCAAGCACATCTGAGATGCGGTCCATAGCTGCTAGAGAAGCCTGCACCTGTGTAGCCATCATGGATAGTGATAGAAGTGGCCACATAAAACGACTGACAAGCATAATTCCAAGGAACACTTCTCCAGGTGTCAGAATAGGCAATGTCCCAACAGCCAATGTTCCCCCAACAAACAGAATTGCCGCTATTGCGAACTGGCCTATGCTCCTTACAAGTGGTTGCATAGCACTCATCAAGATCATGAATCGAAAGCCAAACTTGTACGACTTCTGATTCAGCTCCATCATCTCCTCGGCGAGTTCCATTTCTCGATTGAATGCTTTTGCGACATGGATACCGCCTAGGTTCTCAGCAATCTGACCAGAAACTTCGCCTGCAGCTCTTTGAGATGCCAACATGATTCTTTGACCAACTGTACCAAAGAGAACTGCAATAAAGGCGACTCCAGGGACTATGATGAGAGATGTTAGCGCTAGCACCTGTGATGTAGATAATAGAAGCAGGAAAGTGCCTGCCAACATAAGAGCTTGACTTGCAAAGCTGATTATTACCTGAATGCCGGTCCCTAGCGAAACTGTGTCTGAGGTGACTCTGGATGTCACATTGCCGCTCTGCTCAGCCTTGTGATACGAAAGATCAGCTCTCACTAAGTGTGAATAAACGTCCTCCTGGATGTTTTGCACAAATCCAGCTTGTGCATTTGCGAGAATCCAAGTATTCCCACTTGATAACGCCCAACTCGTGATTCTCAACACAATGTAGATTCCTATCAAAAGCAAGAGCGTGCTATATGATGCAGGATTCGAAGGTTCAATCGAATCAATGCCCAATTGCAGGACAAGGGGATCGAAAACCGTAACAATTGTAGCTAGAATTGATAGGACAGCACCAATTGCAACAATGCGCCTGAACCTACCAAGGTAGTCAATCATCCGACCGAGTAGGACGCGGATTGGACGGCTTCTCTTTTCTCTTCCGCGGGCTAATGCCCTCGGACCTCCATGACCTCTCATGCCCATCACGCAGCACCTCCCTGGACAGACATGCTATCAAGCAGTGCTCTTGCTCCTGGCAAACGTTCGAATATGCGTTGATAATGTTCCGAGTCCCTTATGAGTTCGTCATGAGTACCAGATGCAATTAGCCTCCCCTTATCCACTATTAGCACCAAATCGGACTCAAGAAGTGTGCGAAGTCGCTGAGTGACAGTGATGCTAGTACGGCCGACCATGACCTCCTCCAGCGCCTTCCTCATCAGGAACTCTGTCTGGGCATCAACTGCACTCACTGAGTCATCCAGAAGCAGAATCTTTGGGTCTTGAATGAGCGCTCTAGCTATTGCTAGTCGTTGTCTTTGACCACCACTCAGAGTCATCCCCCTTTCGCCCACTTCCGCATCATATCCGCCTTCCATTTCCACGATGAACTCATCGGCCTGAGCTCGACGGGCAGCTTCAATGACCTCCAAATCCGAAGCATCCTTTCTGCCAAAAGCAATGTTGTCACGAACACTCATCCTGAACAAGAAGACGTCCTGTTCAACCAGTCCAACCATATCTCGCACATGCTGGGTTGTCACATTTTTGAGGTCTATACCACCAACACTGACTGAGCCCTTTGTCGGATCGTATAGCCTCAGGAGTAGCTTCAAAATGGTGCTCTTGCCACCTCCCGGGCCTCCAATCAAAGCAACTCTGGAGCCTCCAGGTATCCTGATGCTAAAGTCTTTCAGAGCATAGTGCTCATTCTTTCCGTTATTCGAGTTGTAGGCAAAGCTGACATTATCGAAGACAATGTCACCTAACCAATCGACTTCTAATGTTTCTTGAGAAGGCTCCTCCAATGGATCCTCCCAGTTGAGGATGTCCACAATACGTTGGGCATTAACATAGCCACCACGCAGCATTAGCAGCATGAAGGGCAAATGGTAGTTCAGACCTTCAAGTGCAAGAAGCAGACCAAGCACAGCAATCATAGTACCGGGGGTAATGATACCAGACAATACAGCAAAACCCACATACGCAAAAGCCAATGTAGTCATAGCAGTCAGGACAAGTGCTGGAATGTAAAAGGCAGCTAGTTGTCCCTCTCGGGCGACCATTCTTTCATACGCCTTGCTCGCTTCATGGAATTTCTCCTGTTCGCGGTCTTCTGATCCGAATGCCCTTACGACCTCAATGCCCTGGAAGACTCCTTGCGATATCGAGGTGAGCTTCTCCATATCCTCTGCACGCTGTCTTCGAACTGGTTCCACGGCGTTGGCATAGCGGTAGGCAAAGATCAGGTAAATTGGGGTTCCAATAAACATGATTGTCGTGAGAACAGGAATCGGATAGCCAAACAATGTGAAGGTCCCAGTTAAGCCCGGAGTTTGATCCACTAGAACAAGGAAGATGACAGTGATTGCAAATGAGATTAAGCTCCCAAATAGATTCCTTAATGCTGGATTCAATGAAAACCGCACCCAACTAATATCCTGCATCGCTACTGAGAGCAATCGCTTGCTATCTACTTCATCATGGAAGGTCATGCTGAAATCTTGGAGATTCTCGAAGAATTCCTGTCTAGAGTCTCGTTCCCACCTCAACGTGACTATTGCCCAGACGTAGCCCACTATGAAGTACATTGCCAAATAGGTGACACCAAAAAGGACAATGATCCAGACAAGGAATGTAAACTGAGCACTTAGACCTGAGAGTTCCAGCTCGTCAATAGCCATCCCTATAATGATGCTGGGTATTGTCACTAATAGGGTTGAGATCACTGTCAATGTTAGTGCAAATGCTATCGCTCCAGGATGTCTGGCCAGACCTCCCAGCATATATCGCATCGCGGCACTGCGGCCCTTCTTATTGTTGTTTTCGTTAGCCATTCTATGCTTCACCTTGTTCAACCCGCTGTATTAGCGAGTCCAGCTTCTTTGATGTCTTCTTTAGCCGTGTTCCAATCTTTCGTTTCTCTGATGCAGATATTTCTTCAATCGTATCAGCAATATGATCTATGGCATGATTGAACGCACTAATGTGAAAATGAACACGGTCGGATGGTTCTAAAAGCTGCAACAGCATCATTCGATTGAGCCTTGCCTTGTGCTCTACATCACCCCGTTTGTGAAGAACCTCACTGAACCGAGCCCGACCTTCCTCAGTGAGGGAATAGGTCTTACTCCTCCCCTCAGTTCTGACCGCTTCAATGATTCCCTCCTCCTCCAAGTGGGAAAGCAGAGGATAGATGGACCCAGGACTAGGACTCCAATGTTCCCCAGTCCGCTCACTCATAACTCTCATCATTTCAGATCCTGTCATATCCGTAGATTGGAGGAGTCTGATGATTACATGTCTCAATAGACCTCTGGGTATTGAGTGGGGCATCCTCATTGGCTCGCATTCAGATTCTTTGTCTTCAGGCTTGGGCAAAATTACACACGCTCAATATCGAATATGATAATAGTCCAATATCGAATGCGATTATCGAATGCGATATAAAGGTTGTTGTTCAGGCGGAAAACATCGTCACTTCGATAATGTTGATAAGAGAGGTATTAACCGAGGTGCTAGGGCACAGGATGGATTGACTTTGGGTGAGAAAGCCAAGGTAAAGGAAACAGTAAGACTCTACTCTAGGGTCTGGCAGCTTCCGACCTATCGAGGAATCATCACAAGAATTCTCCTGGCAGTATTGATTGGTTCCAATGTATCTGCTATGTTCAGAATTGCTTATTCCTCTGGGAGCGATGCTGTCGCCACATTTCTTCTATCCAATCTTATCCTTGCGATTCCCGCTTTTGTAGGTACAGGACTTCTTTTCATAATTGTCAGGAAGGAAGATTCACCTCTTGATGCCAGAAGGACGGCAGGTTCTGTCCAATTTGGCATCTTCTTCTGGGTGTCTTTTGGAGTGATTGGCAGCATTCTCAGCTTCTTGACTAGTAATGAGTATTATGAGGTGCGGTTCTGGATATTAGGACTTGGAGCAGCGTACATGCTCTTTGCATTCCTAGTCACAGGTCTGAGTGATCATCATCCAATTCGCAACTTTTCCGCAGCGATGATGATACCTATCCTATGGTATCTTATTGTCTTTGCATTGGGAGGATATGGAGGAGCAATCTTTGTACTCCCTACTTGGTGGCCAGTTGCAGCAATTATTATGTTTCTAGTGTTATCATTTGCAGTCAACTATATCTTCAGGGCGGTGAGCGTTCCATTTGAAAGAGATCTTGGCATCGATGGGCCGGAGCTTCTTCGGGCGTTTGGGTATGACTATCTCACAGACAACTCAGAACCGATGGAAAGAACCCTGTCTGAGATTGGGGAGATGCAGGATATTCCAATAGAGATTCTCGTAATCAAGAATGATGATGGTCTTGTTGCAGTAGGAGTAGTCGAGTATGTGCACCCGGGACCATTTCGAGAGATTGGAAGTAGTGGTCTCCCATCAGCGATTATTGACCACATTGAACGAAAGCATGGAGCACCTGCATTTATCATGCATGGGAGTTGTACTCATCAGCAGAATCTCACTTCGAAAAGGGATTTTCCAGTCATAATGGAGGAAATTGACCGACTGATAGAAGAAACACAAGTCCATGACACCATCTCTGGACCCAATTGGTCAGACCTAGGGAAGTTCAAGGTCTGGACGCTTTTCACAGGAAATGATGTTCTAACAATCAGTACCAGCGCACCCGAGTTTACTGATGATATATCGCTAGATGTGGGACGCGCTGCCGCAGAAATGGTTAGAAAACGGATGCCCGAGATACAGAGAGTATCTATTGTTGATGCCCACAACTGCATCGACGGAGAAGCAGTTTCTGTAATGCCAGGAGATTCCGAGGCTGGAGAATATGTCGGTGCGGTTTCGAGTGCTGTTTTCTCCACAATCAAGAATGCAAGAAAGAGGGTATCAGCTGGCATCTATCGAGTGATTCCCCGAGATGTACGTCCGGATGAGGGAATTGGTCCCGGTGGTGTGACGGCTCTTGTCCTGAATGGGACAGAGCGTGAATTCGCCCTCCTTTCTCTTGACGGCAACAACATGGAAGCAGGCTTTCGAGAAGAGGCTATTCGTATCCTGAAGACCCAGGGATTTGATGATGCTGAGGTTCTGACTACAGACACCCATGTAGTTAATGCGATATCCCTCTCTAGTCGAGGGTATCCCCCGATTGGACAGAATAAGCCTGAGGAGATTATGGAAGCAATCATCATTGCAGCAAACAAGGCCCGTGAGAAGGTCACTCCTGTTAAGATAGGTCTTGGATTTGGCGAAGTCAATAATCTTTGCACATTCGGTGAAAGAGGGTTCGATATTCTAACTCAGGATATTGCCGAAGCTGCAGGGATTGCGAAAAAAGTCGGAATCCGGGCTGGCGCAGCATCATTTCTGATCGCGTTGTTGCTCACATTTCTGCTTTAGAAACATAAGTGTCAGAATAGAAAGGCAAATCAAGCATCAGGTTTGAAGGTATCATCCAATGGAGTAGATGACGGAATGGGTATGAGGATCCTTGTATGCATTACTGGTGCAAGTGGAACAGTCTATGGAGTGGATTTAATCCGTCAGCTGAAAGATCTGGGACATGAAGTGCATCTAATTGTCACGAAGTGGGGGGAAGCAACACTCAAGCATGAAACGGGTCTGAGTGCTGCAATTCTTGCCAAAGAAGTGCAAAAGGCATATCCTGAGGATGACCTAGCTGCAGGTCCTGCAAGCGGGTCTTTTCCGCTAGATGCCGTAGCCATAGTCCCGTGTTCAATGAAGACACTGGCGGGCATTGCTCATGGATATGCAGACAATCTAGTTGCAAGAGCTGCCGACTGTGCACTAAAGGAACGTAGAAAGCTAGTCATTGTGCCTAGAGAGACCCCTCTGAATCTTATTCATATTCGTAACATGGCTGCTGTGACGGAAGCAGGAGCGGTGGTGATGCCGGCGAGCCCGGCATTTTGGCATCGTCCCGAGAAGATTGAAGGTCTGGTTGGCTCCCTAGTAGAGAGGATCATGGTGCATCTCGGAGCCCTGGAGAAGCCCACCATTGAATGGACAGGTGAATAGAGCCCAGTTCACCAGTGTAATGGCACTCCACAGTGTTCACAAAGCGTAGTTTCCCCGGGTAATCCTCTCTTCGATAAACCAGCACCGCATTTCTCGCACTGGATGATAAGTGGCTGAATATCGTCTGCATCTGCATGGATGCGGAGTAGTACTTCTCGGAGATTTTCACGCATGTGCGCCAGAATTGTGCTGAGCTTCTTCTCATTATCCGAAAATACTCGTATCTTTATTTCTCGATTCTCTTCCGATACTGTTCCCACGACTACAAACTGACTGCCACGAAAGCCCATGCCATAATACCAAGCAGATGTCATTGTTTCTGATTTGTCTTCGGACACAAAGTGAAGGTCATGTTGCTCGATCACACTCTTTACGGTTTGAATCAACTCTTCGGGATCAGCCCCAGCGTCAAACTGGAATTGACACATATCTTCATGCCCTAGTGTTTCCATCACAGACTCAAGGTATGGCATAGTCGCCCTAGCGGTGAACGCATCTCTTACAGCAGCACTATGTTCAACAGGGACCTCATGCTTTCGCTCTCCATGCTTTTCGCAAGTCATCTTCACTGTGCTCTTTGATTCCTCTTGCTCGATTTCCTTGAGAGTAAGTTGCTGGTGGCATTTATGACATTCATACGCCTTATCATATATCGTCGTTAAAACTGCTGGCGAGAGGGAATTGAGGTAGTAGCGATTATCGCTGTGCCCTTTTTGACATTCGATCTTCGCCTCTACGGCCTCTTTGCCAATCTTGAACTCCTTGATAACGACTGGAGTCCCGCATCTTACACACTTTAGGCTTTCATCAATAGATGGCTGTCTATCAATCTGCTCTTCGATTCTCTCCAGGTTCTTGAGTGCATCGACAGTGAGGTTTTTGCGCATGGAACCATGGATAGGACAGGACAATTCAATTTCGGCTTTCGTTCCATCAACTTTCTTTGAACCTATTTCAGTTAGTAGGTCGCATTTTTCGCATTTCAGAATAGCCCTCGCAATCTCTTCAGTAGCTTCATCACTCCAGTCAATGCGTTGAACCATTTCAAATGAGTGGCCATCCGCACAATTGGCCTTTATCTTGTACTCGTCCCTTGAATCTTCAATACTGCGAATCGAGAGTGCCCCGCCGCAGTCAGCACACTTCAAGGTAGTGCGAATGCGTGAACCCTCTGTCACAGCTTGAGATACATCTTCAAGTAATGAGGCGTAGGCTATTGGGAATTCCTTCTTGCGCGACCCATGAACCGGACACACAAGTTCCAATCGCATTTTATCCCGCTTAGCACTCTTGTCCTGAATGCTACAAGGCAAACCGCATGAATCACAGTGAACCAGACGCTTAAGAACCGTCTTCAGAATGGATTCATCGGCATCTCGCGTGACGAATCGCATCTCTCTATGGCCATTGGGGCACTTTGATTTGAGTTCTAGGAACTCGCCCTTCTCGCCAATTTCATGTATCACAAACACCTGGCCGCAGCGTGGGCAGCTCATGGAATCAAGCACTGATTTTGCTGCATTGACTTCTGTCCGTAGCTGATTGACCGTTGGATGGTACAAGGTTGGTGCTACCCTTCTCTGAGGACCATGAATCGGACAGAGAAAGATATACTCAACCTTGTCACGATGGGCATCGGTGCTCGCGATATCCATTATCGAGCCACATTGCACACAGCTGAATAGTCCCTTAAACAACTCAAATGCCGCATTGTCGGCTTGAAACTGTGACAGGTCCCGTTTGTCCTTGTGACCATTGATACATTGTAAAAAGACCCTAAGATTCCTGCCCCTTATCTGGGCGGCTAGTACAAAGTAAGGCTCCCTGCATTTCCTACAAGTGAACATTATGCTCCCTCTCCTGTGGCGTGCAGGGTGGAGGTCCTTGCCTCCTTCATTCATACTTGCTATCTATTAGGTATTTCGTCTAGAGTTTTAAGATGCTGCAAATTACCATGTAGGTCATTCATTTGCTGCTGTATCTTTTTCCTCCGATTCGCCAGTTCTTGTTTTTGACCTTTTAGCCCATTCACTCTGGAATGTTTCCATTAGAGGCGCATTACTATATTGTAGTGCAATAGGAATTGCAAAGAAGAGAATGAGCACAGCCCCAGGAATTTCCACAAGCGGAGCCAGCAAGCTCACCAATGGAAACCATCGCAAGTAGAGGCCTAGTAGATAAATCAGAGAGCCTATAATTAGCCCTGGCCAGGCACCTTTCGAAGGTCGAATAGCAGCCGTAGATGCTGTAGCAAATACTGTGATGACAAATCCAGCAGTGATAAAGAGCGGGCCAATGAGGGGGATATACGCTCCGACGAGCCATAGGACCGCTCCTAGAAGTATTGCTAGGAAATTGGGGTCTCTCACAACATCATCAAAACCAATCTCAGAGGTGACTTCATCGTTCATGGTGACCACAACTGATGTGGCCAAGATGAAAGGAGCTATTCTACTTTTCCCTCAGTTATGGTCTTGAAAATTCATTCAGTGGTTCCAGGAGCATCGATGCTCTCCAGAAGGGCATCAGCAGCTTTCTTTACCTTTGAACGATAGCCACGAGTTGTATATACCCGAATTAGTTTGATTTTTCTCTCAAAGCTCCTCGCAAGCAAGCTGATATCCTCAACTGGCCAGAACTCATAGCCCTTAGAGCCACGCTCGAAGAATACAAGGTCTTCAATGTCAAATTTCCCCGGATAGAAGCTCACAGACTGCCTGTCAGGGTAATCAACAAAGACATTACTTGGGTCGATCCCAGCATCATCGGCAATCTCTTTCTCGATATTGAACAATCCATCTGGAGTCGAGATTGAATCTAGAAACGCAACATCGCTTATTGCACGTTCACTTGCCATCTTGATGAGGTATCTAGCGCTGAAGTCTTCAAAGAGCTTGCAAGCAGTTTGCATTTCTTCTGATGCATCCTCCGGTGGATTAAGCAATTGGTCTAGGAATGATATATCATCTAGATTCAGGTAGGCATTGATATCATCTCGAGGCGAAGGTGCGAGTTCAGCCCCTGCTTCATCCAATATCCTGAGAAGCATGAGTTCGGCGGCTCTTACAGCCTTATGGTAGTAGACAGCATCGAACATGTTTGCCCCTGCTGAGAGATATGACTCAAATGTGAACAATGCACCACGTTCTATGGCAATCTTGTTCTTTGCAACCCTGGTAGATTGGAACAATCTCCGGAATTCGAGTTGTGCATATTCAACCCCTGAGAAGTAGGAATCTCGTTCCAGTCGATCAACGAGCTCGGGATTTATCGGAGTAGTCTCTAAATCAAAACGAACGCCCTTCAATGGCACTCCGCGCTTGATGGTATTCACAACTTCATCTTGGGAATAACCACATTCCTCAAGAACCTTGCTAGCTTGGGATTTCGTAATGATTAGTTCTGCAAGCTGCTTGCGATTGAGTCCGCGGACTGCCAAGAATTCGTTGGTTACATTCTCCCAAGGACCTGTGGAAAGTGTAAGAAACATTGCGGCAAGGCGAGCACTCTGAATCTCTTCCTCATTGGCTCCCAAATAGTCCATGAAGATGTGAGTGGTGTGCATGAATCCCAGAAGCTTCCCCATTAGTGAAGTGTCCGCACCCGAGAATACCATGTAGACTCCTGCAGGTGAACGAATGGTTCTCAGTCTCTGAGTTAGCCGCAGGTCTGCAACCGCCTTCTCCACCTCAGAGAGGGCTACATAACCATGCAGCGGATCTTTAATCTCAACTACTTTGGGGAAGTCTGTCAGTGGCATAATATGACACAGCCAATTGGTTTTGGGACTGAAATCAAGTAAGTATCTGTGTAATATGGTTTCGGTATCATATTAGAATGCGCAAATACCTCCTTCCAGTTATACGACGATTACACGAATGACAATGTTCATGTGTAGTTTAGTTTTGATTATCGGATATGAATCGACTGTGGACACTCACACTCATGTTCATTTTCATTCTTGGATTTCCAGCTATCATTCTGACTCCGACACTGATTCAGGTCGGCATTCCAGAAAGTGACATGATTACATCAGAAACTAGGGTGTATGGAGTCGATTATTCAAAAACGATCTATTCATTGGTTTCCCGGGATTCCTATCTCGGTTATGTACAGAAAATCACCGAGAATGGTTCGAGAGAAGTAGGCAGTGATGCCAATCTCTATGCCATAGATTGGATTATCAACGAACTAGAGGATGTTTCTGACGGGCGTATCGAAACTGAGGTCATAGGGTCCTATCAGTCAGTTGTCGGATGTCTACCGGGATATTTAGGGGAAGGTCCTTCCATGCTAGTGGGTGGTCATTTTGATTCTGTGCCTGGTGCACCAGGTGCGAACGATGATGGCTCTGGCGTGGCTACTGCTATGGAGTTAGCAAGAGTGATGTCCCAGTTTGAGTGGCCGCTTGACATCTACTTTGGGTTCTGGAATGCCGAGGAGATTGGACTCTACGGTAGTAGTGAAGTTGCTACTGAGTTTTTGGTCCGAGAGATTGAGATACTAGTCCACTACAACATTGACATGATTCTTGTACCTGACTCCAGCGCTCCTCCCGATGAGAAGCTGTTACTGGTTTACCCACCTGGATATCATATTGGCCAGGTCTGGGCAGAAACCGCTCAAATGATGAGCAACAATGTTGGCAATGACATGATTAAACCAGTGCCATCAAACCAATTCAGCGCCTGGACAAGATCTGATCATTACTCCTTTATCCAAAAGGGGTACCATAGTTCCCTATTCGCACATCAATCTGGAGTAGATGAAGACTATCACACGCCTGCTGATGCTTGGAACAATCCGGCTTACGACTATGATGTTGCAACAGAGCTTGTAGCTAGTCTGGGAGCCAGTATGGCCTTCATCATGTCCTTAGCATACGGCGAACGGATGTCCCTTCGTTATTCAGGAAGGGACACGACTAGCTATGAAACTGAGTACCTCTTCGCAATTGGTATGACAAGCAATTTCAAGATGGAAGCCATATGGGACCAACCAGCTAGATTCTCTCTCTATGCCCCTGATGGAACTCTGGTTGAATCAGTGGAGGAAAATCGCGTCCACTCACAACAGACGATATTTGACACAACTGTGAGTCAGAAAGGGCTCTACCGGCTAGTCATAGAATATGAGGCCTCTATGTGGATGGGCTATACTATTGACGTGGAGTACGATGTTGACTACAATGGAAATGGCGTTGCAGACAGTGACGATCCGTGGCTCTTCTCGACCGCCTTCCAAGATGACAGTGACAATGACGATCTCAGTAATGGGATTGAGAATGTCTTGGGCACGGATTTTCTAAATCCCGATTCTGACGCCGATTCCATGACAGATGGATGGGAATACTATCACGGACTTAATCCACTAGTCGATGACTCCGCAGAGGACCTCGATGGAGATGGTCTCATTAATGTCGACGAGTTCAATTCAAACACGAACCCTGAAGTCGAAGATTCTGATGGAGATGGCATGGATGATAAATGGGAGGTAGACTATGGATTAGATCCCATTGCTGTAGACTCTCATGAAGACCCCGATGAAGACACTCTGACGAACATCGTTGAGTACAATCTCGGAACATCACCTATCAGCTCTGATACAGATCAAGATTCCATGCCCGATAACTATGAGATCGAGATGGGCCTTAATCCATTGGTCGATGATTCTACAGATGACCAGGATGGGGATGGAGTCAGTAATCTCGATGAGTATCTCCGAGGAACAAGTCCAAAATACTATGACTTCCCAATAGTGCTTGCTATGGGCATTGCTGCCGTTTTGGCAACAGTCATTGCTGCGGGTTACATCTACTACAAGAAGTACTGGGTCCATTTAGGCGGCTAGTTGTTTGATGATTTCGTGATTAAGTGAACGTGCGCATCACAAGGTCCCATCGATGCTGTACGAAATCCTGAAGCTCCTTTATCTTCTTCTCGTCCCGTTTGGGTTTGAAGAGCTTTGAGAAGCGACCCTGTAATTGGAGAAACTCCTCAATGGGCTTCCGTCTTGTGGGGTCTTGAAACCTCTTGCTCTCACGACCAAGTTTGAAATCATCACCAATGCGCTCCCACATTATCCAATAGCCTGTTTCTACTGCTAGCTTTCCAACTTCAACTCCTCGCTCAACCGGATAGTTCCATGCTTGAGGACAGGGTAGAAAGATGTGTATGAACTTCGGTCCTTCAATCTCGCTGGCTCGTTTGACCTTGTCATATAGATCTCTAGGGTAGGACGAGTTTGCTGTAGCCTGATATACTGGCTCATGTGCGGCAACTATCAGGTCAAGCATCTTCTCGGGTTCAGTCTTCCCGTACCATGTCGTAGTCGTTTCAGCGTGAAGTGGCGTGGCGCCTGAACGCTGTGTTCCCGTATTGGAATAGACCTGATTGTTATAGCAGACATAGAGAATGTCTGTCCGTCTCTCAAATGCACCACTTAGAGCCTGAAGGCCAATGTCAAAGGTGCCGCCGTCTCCTGCCCAAACCATGACCTGCGTGTGGTCGTTGCCCTTTGCACGTAGTGCAGCCTTGACGCCGGATGCAGTAGCAGCAGCAGCCATGAATGCTGTGTTTAGTACTGGAATGGCCAGACCGGACTTTGGCCAGAGTGACTGTACAACGCTCGTGCAACATGCGGGGACAACCTGGATGACATCTCCTTCTAACGCCTTGTGCGCATGGCGAAGTGCTACCATGTCTTGACAGCCTGCACAGGCTGCATTACCCTTGAGCACGTATTCCTTAAGAGGCATTTCTTTCGTTGCTACCATTTTCATCACTCCAACAGGTCATGCCAAATCTGTTCAGGCGCTGGCTCGCCAGACTCTACAAATCTCATAGTGTTAGTCAGCATCTCTTTGATGTCATCGACTGTGACATCGCGACCACCCATGCCGCCTATATAGTCAATCACTAGAGGTCTATGCTTCGTGTTGTATAGGCTGGACCGAATATCTCCCGCTATATGTCCAGCAAATCCATAGGATGCACCTCTATCAAATGCGGCTATTCCTTTGACCTTTGACCCTAGTTCTCGAATCTTATCCACAGGGAACGGCCTAACCATTCGCATTCGCGCATTGCCTACTTTGTACCCTTCTTCGCGAAGTTCATCAATGGCATCCTTTGCCTCTGCACCAACCGAGCCCTGAGAGGTGAATATGACATCAGCATCATCACATTTGTAACATTCAATCGGTCCACCGAAGTACTTGCCAAAGAGTTTCTTGTATTCCTTCTCCACTTCTTCATAGACCTTCAGAGCATTGAGATCTGCTTCGTGCATTCCATAACGGAACTCCTGATAGTGTTCCGGAAAGACAATGTTTCCATGTGATATAGGGTTCTCAGGGTCCATTACCCAATGGGGAGGTGTGTAAGGCTTGAGGAACTTGTCTACTTCCTCAGGCTCCAGATAATCGTAAGTTGATAGCGTGTGGCTAAGGACAAACCCATCAGCATTAACCATCACGGGCATCAGCACCCGTTCATCCTCGGCGAGCTTGAACGCCTGGATAATTGTGTGATATAGTTCATCCACACTTGATGTATAGAACTGAATCCAACCTGTGTCACGCTTACTCATACTGTCATCATGTGTAACATGGATGTTCCAGCTTGGCGAAACGGACCGATTGATATTAGCAATCACGATGGGCAATCTTGCTGCAGCAGCCCAATGAAGGCCCTCATCCATCAGGAGTAGACCATTGGATGATGTTGCAGTGAAGGCCCTAGCTCCCGTGGAACTCGCACCTATGCATGCAAACATAGCAGAATGCTCAGATTCAACACGTATGAACTCACCCTTGAATATACCCTCTTCACTCAACAATGCGATTTGTTCAGGCACGGTCGTTGCAGGCGTAATCGGATACGCCGCGACAACTTCAACTCGGGCAGATAGCACTGCTCTTGCAGCTGCATAGTTCGCACTCATTAGCTCGGTTTTCATTCAGCAGCCTCCTCTTGACCCTCCCTAATCATCTCTATGCATTCAGGTGGACACACCTGGGCACATGTACCACACCCCTTGCAATAGTCGAGATCAATTCGAGGAAATCCTTCATCATC
>JBHLRP010000006.1:0-106422 GCA_048882485.1 Candidatus Thorarchaeota archaeon | reverse complement strand
ATTGTAAGCAACATCCCCGAGTTTCAACTCCATTTGTGCAAGGCCTAGCCGCATCTAGTATATCACGTCCGTAGATTAATCGGAAACAGCAAACTCCTGTTTCCTAATAGTATTGCCATAAGCGCAGAACCTGTGATGTTCAAGTAGTTCTAGAAGGATAAGCTAATAAGCCAAAATCGTGGAGCGTGTCATCGCTGGCCACAACAGCAATGGCCCGAGTGGTGTAATGGCAGCATAGGGGATTGTGGCTCCCCTGACGGGGGTTCGATTCCCCCTTCGGGCCCCATTGCCTAATTGACTTTCTTATCCACTTCTTCTGGAATCTGTGAAATGAGTGTAATATCCTCTACTTCAACTGTAATGAGTTCCTTTAGAGTCCATCCCATCTTCTCCAGATTGTTTCTCACCTTCTCATATCGTTCTCCGCTGGTGGTCACACTCGCTCTTCCCTTGAATCGGTAGCCCCATGCGGTGTCAAAATCAGCAAAGGTCACACAGATTTTGGGATCTCTCTTGAGATTGTTCACAGTTGCTTCTCCAAAGACGCCCCAAAGCTCCAAGACGCCGTCTTTCCTCAATCGACCATTCTTGACTGTTACATGAGGGTAACCATCTCTGTCGATAGTAGCGATGAGCCCTCTCGAAACGGACTTCACAAAACCTCTCATTTCCTCAGTAACGAAGGACATCAATCCACCTCTTTCGTCATCCAAAGAATCCAATGAAATCTCGATTGTTACTTGATACCATTGGCCAATGCTGCCATACTAATAGACCAAATTGGCTAAAAAGACTGGTCAAGCTGCACTTTCAACGAACACATGATGAGGTGCTTTTCTTTTCCTATGGAACCATTCTTGTCAGGGGTTCGATTCCTCCTTCGGGCCCCATTTCCTTCTTAGATACTGTTATAATTCGGACAATGTCCCGCTGCAGACGGATGCTTTAATCCAATGACACTCACGAGTCAACCTAGCAACGATTCCCGCCTCCCCTCTGATTATAATTCGACGCCAACCAAATACGAATCGTCCTTGCTGCTTCTTGGTTCGTACATTATTGCTCTCTTGCTCACGACGGCAGTCCATGAGGTTGGCCATGCACTTGCCCTGGTTTCCATCTCCATTAACTTCCAGCTTGTATTGAATCCCTTCAGCCTATCGATGGCTCGTCCCCTCTCATCAATCCCTTCAGCCTCACTTCTGTTCGTAACGAGTGCCGGTACTATAGCCGAACTCCTATTCGGAGCAATTGTAGGCGCGGCAATTTGGCAATGGCGTAGTCCCAAACTAACTCCCCTATTGATGTCTGCTCCGATTGCTTTTCTCTCAAGCGCGGGATACTTCCTAGCTGGCACAGGTGTTGCTGGCAGCGATGTCATAATCATGATTTCATCAGGAGTTCCAGCTATCCTCCTTCAAGTTTTGGGAGTTCTCTTGGTCATTCTTGGCGCAATCGCGTTTATTCTTTTGTTCCCGCTATTGGGAATTTCTCCTGACCATCCCTTTTCCCGAGTATTTTCAATTCTATTCATCGGATTGACTCTTCATGGAATTGGGATGATTGCATTTGCGCTTGCATTCAATCCTTCAGAATTGTATGTCGGAATTGCAAATGTTATCAGTATGACAATAACAACGATACTCTTAGCTAGTGTCTATGTCAAGGGAAGTCGCACATTTCATAGTTTGTCTCGAACAGCTATTTCGAATTCAGATAATACAGCTATATACTCTTCTATAGGACTTGCAACTCTATTCATCGTTTTCGAATTGATATTCTTCAGCTGATTATAGCTCATATTCTTCCGCATTACCATCTATTGTAAACATCTTCTGCAAAACCAAGGAAACGGTCTACACTTAGCTCTGTTCCATCGTCAAGAACCACTTTGCCTGTGAATCGTCCGAACACCTGATGTTGTTCAGACTTGATAAGTAGCAAGTTGAATTTCCCATAGCGATCCAATATTGGTTCAAAGTCCATCTCAAACCGACCGTCGTTGCTTGAGAATCTCCAAGGTTCCATGTAGTCATTCACATCCATATGGAATGTCACCTGATCCAACTTGTGGGCTCTTCCCTTGTAGAATATCATGTTCTCCGATGCTGGGGAACGATCACTGAATCCATATCCAATGTTCCATCCAAAGGACTCACCATTCAGCAGTCCCGATGCAGAACCCCAGTACCATCGATTCCTGTAGGTCCAGTTGCCTCTACCCCAGTCTAGTCCGCCAAAACTACTCTCTGGAGTGAAGCTGTATTCGGTATCTCCAATTCGAATGGTGCCCTCCGCTGGCATGCAGTTGATTTTCTGATTATAGTAAAACTTCTTTCTATTCTCTTTCCACGATGTTGCAATGACCATTGTGTCCATTTCTGGGTCTTGTTGAAGCACTATCTCGCCTGAAAGTCCCTTCTCTCCCAGTTTGCTGGTGAATTCAGGACAATCGACCCTAATGGTCCTCTTCCCAGGCGTGACATAATAGCCAAGTTTTAATTTCTTGTCCTGGTATTCCACATTTCCTTCCCTGGATGTTGAGGGGAAATTGGTCCTTCCCCTTGGGAGTAGCGCAAGTGTTTCCTCTTGTGTGCAGGTGCCTCTTCTAAAATCAAGCCATACAACAGCCATGAGTCCTGCATAACCAAGGTCTGACATTGTAAAGGTGATTCCATAGTCCCCATTCAAAATGTAATAATAGTCCCATTCCTTGATTCGATGCCATCCTGCCTTTATCTTACTCCGGTCGTATCGCCAAAGCAGCTGAGTGGCATACCCCGGCTCCACCAGATAACCGCTCTCATCCAGCAAGTCGGTGGGTTGTGTGATTTGATGCTGGGTTGCCATGATTCCACCAGTCCAACCCGCTTGCTAAAAGCATTCTCACCAGATTGTCACTTTCTTCTGCGGTTCCAGTGGGTTCAAATAACGGAATTTGGAATGACATGAATGCTATGAAATTCATGTTGGGCGGACTTGGAAATTGGTTCAATGATTTTGAACTTGTTAAGAATTCAATACTTGAAGCCGACAAACTTGGTTATGACGGGGCACTGATGCCTGACCACTATATGTGGGGAGAAATGGGCGGCGGCCCAATGTCACGTCCTGATTCAAATGTGACTGTGGAAACCTGGATTACTCTGTCCTATCTCGCTGCAAAGACTGAGCAAATCCGTCTTGGCACGATGGTCACACCTATCCCCTTCAGGCCGCCTGGTCTTTTGGCAAAGATGATTTCTACATTGGACATATTGTCAAACGGTAGAGTCATTGCCGGAGTTGGAGCTGGTTGGTCCCAAACTGAGTTCGAAGGATACAGTGTGTGGAATAAATCAAAGATGAGGGTAGACAAGACACACGAGGGGCTTGAGCTAATTCTTGAATTATGGACGAAGGAAAAGGTGGATTTCAACGGTAAATTCTACCGGGCAAAAGGCGCAGTCCTTGAGCCCAAGCCTATCCAGAAGCCCTACCCACAACTACTCTTTGGGAGCAGAGGAAACCGGATGCTCTCGCTATCTGGGAAATATGGGGATGTCATTTACCTTCCACCATTTGGAGAATATGATCCATTGGCAGCGAGGGAAAGGGTGTTAAATGCCGCCCAAGATGCAAGAAGAGCAGACAAGATTGGATTCATGACTGGTGGCATGATGCAAAGAAGAATCACAGACATCAGTGAGTTCATGAAGTTGGTTGAGGCAGCAGACGATGCAGGAAACAGCTATTATCTAGTTTCATTACCTCGAGATGAAACCGGCATTGAAACGATTCGCAAATTCGCGATGGAAGTGATGCCTTCATTCAAGTAGATGGTTCAATATGATTGGCTGAGAAACACCGCGGGGAATGCGAACCCCTTCATTGAAAGAACCGGCTTCGAACTCCAGGAGTCAATAAATAGATGCTAATCGCCAAGGAAAGGATAAAGGAAAGATAGTCACCGCCAAATATAATATTACTAACGCAAATCGCCCCATTCACCAATAGGCTCCCTCGCCACGCCCAAACTTCTAGCTTGTCTAATGCCCATCCCATGTATATCAGAGCGAGGCCAAAAGCAATAGCGCCTACACCTGAGATTACAAGGAAGTAGAGCAGGAATGTGCCTAATAGAATATAGGCAATACCTATGAGAATCTCAAAGTCTGCAAGGACTCTTACGCCTCGTGGTGAACTTGATGAATACCACTTTGACAACTGAATTTCACCTAACTCACTTACATCTACAATCTTAATACCTCATAAAGATTGAGCACTAATTCTTGGTAAATCCCCCATGATGAAACTCGATTCTATAGTCCAGTTTCATTGCTCTGCAATACTCTTCGATTTCCTCTTCCATTGTACCCCACATTGTTGGGTCTTTTCTAATCTGATCGAAGTGAATCAGCAAATCAGGATGGTTCTCTGCAATTAATCCCAATATGCGTGTAACATTATGGCTCCTGAAATTGAGGTTCTCGAAATGAAACTCATTTGTAAAGTTGCGTGCAGCATCAATTATTGCCATCCAGTCAGTGATCTTGGGGAAAATTGGTGACACGAACACATACGTGGAAATCCCCATCTCTGCAATTTGCTGAAGTGCCTTCAGTCGGTCTTTGGGCTTTGATGCGCGTGGTTCAATAGTCCTAGCAAACTCATCATCCAGTGTGTTCATGGAAACGCCAACCTCGATATTCTCGAACTGCTGAAACAGATCGATGTCACGTTCTACAAGCCGTGACTTGGTCAAAATCTGAACATTCGCCTTGGTACTGATGAGTCTTTCAAGAATCCTTCTTGTGTTTTCATATTTTGCCTCTAAAGGTGTGTATGGGTCGGTCACGGAACTAAGAAGAATTGTTCTGCCATCATACTTCTCCGGCTTGATCTTCTCAAGGCCAAACTGCTTGACATCCAAGAAATCTCCCCATATTTCTCCGCCATGACCCGTGAAACGCTTCATGAACTCCGCATAACAGTAAATGCATGCATTCTGGCAGCCAATGTACGGGTTAATCACATAGTCTATTCCAGGAATATTGCTCTTTGTAATGATGTTCTTGGCTTGGACTGACTTGACCCTCATGTGTCTTCGTTTCATCTCCGTCAATAAGACAGTTCAATCTGTCGCAATATGCCGAATTTAGAGATTAGTATGAACAACAAGTATAAACAGTAATATCAGACCGTTTCATGACATGACCTCCCCCATGACATACGATGAGGAGCTTTCCAATGAGAAGGTCCTATTCATTCTTCATCGGGAATCAGGTGCAGCTCTTTATTCTCACGAGTTCATTCCAGGAGGTTTGGATCCTCAGCTCCTATCGGGTTTTGTTTCAGCAATGACAAGCTTCATTGGAACCCTGGCGGGAGGTGAACAGACCCAATGGAAAACCGAGTATGGTGAAGACATTGTCCTTCTGGTTGAGGGTGGCGAATGGGCTATAGGCGTCATGGCGATATCCAGAGAAACCAATGAGGTCAGGAGCAAGCTCCGTCGTATAATACGCGAGTTTGAGGAGAGTTATCGCAGCTTCAGAAACCTTGACCGCATTGATGTTGAGGCGCTGTCCAACTTCGACGAATTCGTGATGCGAATCATAGTGTTGGATAGATTGTCTGAGAAGTCTGTAGTGATTAGAAATGCAGACTGGGAATCCGTGATGCTACCCATTGAGTCCTCCGAAGTTCTGATGCATGTGATGAAGTTTCTAATGAGAATCAAGAGTGGTCAGAAAATTGAAGAGATAGCCAAAAGACAAAGCATGAGCTTGACTGAGACCAAGAATGTCGTTGCGCTCGCTTTTTGGCATAATGCTATTCGAATTATTTATGTTCCCATAGAGGATGACATGCTATGTCTTTCCGAGGGGGCGCTCTCAACTCTTCTGAGTCGAGGCAATCCCTTGGGGATATCGACCCAAACAAAGAAAGTCATCGGTGCTCTCGATGGGCGCAGTCCTCTGTCATATTATCTGGGAATGTTCAAGTTGAAGCATGAAGGATCGTTGCCTCTCGAACTCGGTGATCTCGTGAACAGAGGATATGTCCAGAGGATTTCAACCGAGCGACGAATGATACTAGCCAATGAATGCGTTCTGAATGAATTGCTGCAACTTGGCAAGTCCATCCTGGGATCTGCAAGAATGAACGAGTTCTTTGCATCCACATTGGAGGCAGGAGTTGAAGCTCATCCGTGGACGGTGGCAGTTAGGAATCCCGAGCCCCTCTTGATTCGATGCGAAATCAATGATAGTATGTCAACAATGGATCTGGACTACATGTATACTGCAATCGAATTTCTAATTGAGAATCTCACTGAGAGGATGTCCAAGAAATCAAGTGTGGACCATATCGGCTCTGCCCTTGCTTTAGCGAAGAAGAGGTGTGCTGAGAAATGGGGCAGAATTCTTGCAGACGACCTCGTCTAAGAAGTGACATCCATAATCTGAGTCAGGCAAGTTCTGGTTTTGGCTCTCTTTCTCTAACAGATCGAGGTTAATTCACACCAGACATCGGTCCAGCAGCCGGCATCCCAAAAAAGAAGGAGAATGGGAGTTCACGTGATGGAACTCCCTTGAACTATTGACTAGTTGTACTTCAGGTCTACCTAAAGTATGATCTGGTCGACGGCAAGAGCAGATAGATCACTACAATCAGACTGACCACAAATCCGCCTAGACCAAGGTAATCTGTGAGCAACTCACCAATCCGCGCGGCGCCTCCTAAGAGGCCAAGCAGGTTGATAATCAGTGTCCAAAGCCAAGCCCATCCCTTCGTGGTCCATAGACCGTAGAAGAGGATTAGTCCTATTAGACCTACAATCAAGTATATCAGAGCTGGAAA
Organism: Candidatus Thorarchaeota archaeon; assembly: GCA_048882485.1. Lineage (GTDB taxonomy): Archaea > Asgardarchaeota > Thorarchaeia > Thorarchaeales > Thorarchaeaceae > SMTZ1-83. The sequence continues at coordinate 99,579 of JBHLRP010000006.1, read as the reverse complement.
TGCTGCCAGTATGGCGAACATTCCCAATTCCATTGCAACCATCAGTAACAGTGCACCTGCTATGATGTACAGCAACGCTCCAATAAGCTGTAATATTGCAAGTATCATTACGCCCATTGGTTTATCGGACATATGTCTTTCCTCCAACTACATCGCGTATGTAGTCAATTTTCGGTAAGCGGCCTAGCTAATAAACTAATGTCGAATGTTTCCTAGCTATATGGCGAAGCCAAGACTAGACTTACAAAGTGTAACCCAGACCATTTTTTTTGGGTTCTTTCGAGGGGAAATCTGACAGATTATTTAAGTCAGGGTGCGCGGGTTTTCTGAAAGGAGGACTAGCCAAATGTCTAAAGACCTAGTTGGCAGTATTCTAGCTTTGCTTGCCAAGGAGTTTGAGTATACACAATCTCTTCATTCCGAAAAGGAGGATATGATGCGCAAACTCGGAGTGGATGATGTACCAGCTTTCGATGAAGCCCTGTTGGCGTTGGAGAAGGAGGGACTGGTCAACATTTGGACTGATCCAAGAGGCAAGATAAAGCTCGCCAAGATAACTTGGCGTGGACTGAATAGGGTGGGTGATGTTAACCTGCTCTATGGACTGGATAAGTCAGGATTCTAGAGGTGCTTGAAGAATGGAAGTCTTACCATGGTGGACTGAAAAGAACAAGAAGTTCGCTGAAGAAGTTGAGGAGTTTGTAAACTCCGAGCTGCGCCCTCTAGCCGATAAGATTGACCACAATGAGGCGATGAAGGTCCAGTGGGAGATCAGCAAGTTTGTTGTTGACAAGGGATTCCATCCTCTTGCAGTGCTAGTGGAAGAAGAGCATGGGGGTCTGGATGAGGGCTACACTGGATATACAATTCTGAATGAGGAGTTTGGTCGGTGCTATCTAAACATCAATCCACTGCTCACAACAGTCTTCGGCGGAGGCCCTGTGCATCTATTCGGCTCTCCCGAACAAAAAGAGGAGTTTCTGACTCCAATGCTGAAGGGTGAGAAGTGGACTGCAATCTGCGTCACTGAGCCAGACGTGGGTAATGATGCTGCCAATGTCCAGCTTTTTGCCGAGAAAGATGGTGATGAGTATGTCCTCAATGGCTGGAAACGCTTTATCACACTGGGCGCAAAAGCTGACTACCTGATGACTTATACAGTCACTGATCCCTCACCCGAGGCACAGGCCACCCATACCCATCTCTCAGCTTTTCTTGTGCCTAGAGAATCCTCCGGCATTACAATCGAGAAGATCAATGAGCTGACTGGAAACGTGGAGATGTTCAATAGCGTCATTCGCTTTCGAGATGTGAGAGTCTCTGAAGACAACATGATACTCTTTGAGGGCGATGGTTGGACGGTGATGACATCAGGGCTAAACATTGAACGTCTTGGAATTGCTGCAACAGTCGGCCAAGCTAGGATGCTTATGGAAACAGCTAGGTCTTATGGTCGAAGACGAGTACAATTTGGTGCGCCTATATCCCGCTATCAGACTGTTCAGACTAGAATGGCTGACATGGCAATTAGACTGAAACTAGCGCGAACATATCTCTACGCACTTGCAGCTCAACTTGATAGTGGGACTGCAGACATGTTTCAATTCGGAGTCGATGCTGCAATCTGCAAGATATATTCTACAGATGCACTGATTGAAATAGCAGAGGATGCGCTAGTCATTCTCTCAGGTGATGGATACACCGAGGAGTTCTTGGCTGCATCAATTCTGAAGAATGCCCTACTTACTAAGGTGACAGGTGGAGGAAACGACATTCTAAAGCTATTCGTGGGCAGACAGGAGTTCAAGAAAAATCCTGACCCAATGATACTACCAAGGGTGCTCAGAGGAGTTGACCCAGAGGATCTATAGGAGGAATATGAAAGATGACTTTCGAATGTATAAAATACGAAGTTAAGGATGGCATTGGATGGATAACCTTCAATCGGCCTGAAGTAAGAAATGCTCTATCTCGTCAGACATGGATGGAGCTAATGCAAGTCTTGCAGGACACATATGATGACTATACTGTGAGGGCATTGGTCATTACTGGAGAGGGCACAGCGTTTAGTGCTGGACTGGACATCAAAGAAATGAGTACTGTAGGCTTTCAAGGACTTGGTGAATTTTTGAGTGTCATCCTGGATCCAATAGAGCTGCTTCAGAGATATCCAAAACCTGTCATCGCGGCGGTAAATGGCCATGCCTACGCAGGAGGATTTGAGCTTACATTGTTTTGTGACCTCGTGATTGCTTCTGACAAGGCAGTATTTGCATTTCGAGAAAATCGCCGAGGATTGATGTCTGGTCTGCTAATCATTAGAGCGCACGAGTACAATATGCGTTACATCAAAGAGCTCACCTTCACTGGTCGATCCATTGATGCACAGGAAGCCTATCGAATGGGCCTAGTGAACAAGGTTGTGCCTCACGATGACCTAGCGAAAGAAGTGACCGAGCTTTGTGAAGAGATCAAACTTGTGGCTCCGTTATCACAGAAGCTAACCAAGGAGTTTCTCAGAAGAGGAATCAGGGAAATTGGAGCTCTTTGGGAGCCATTCAACGAGCTCTTCCGTTCCGAGGATGTTATCGAAGGTTTTGAAGCTTGGATGGAGAAACGTCCCGCAGAATGGAAGGGAAAATAAGTGACTCAATCTGAATGAAGGATGTGAAAGAAATGCCAACAAAAGACGAGGTGATGTCCTCATTAGAGAAGATGGTAGGCAAGATGGAGGATCCAAAATATCAGTCGCGTTTTGCGGACTTCAACAAGGTCCTTCAGTTCCACTTCACTGACAACGAAGAAGCAACCTGCCATATTGTGTTCCAGGGAGGGACTGCCGCAATCACCGATGGTGTTAATGACAGTGCTGAACTAGTGATAACTACCACTACAGAATCCATCATGGCAATTATGGATGGGTCTCTGAGTCCAACCCGGGCCTTCATGGGTGGGAAGATAAAGGCCAAGGGACCCATGAACGATCTAATCAAACTTCAGGCATTGATGAAATGAGCCCTCCTGATGTAGGCGAGGATGTCCCGCTTAGGGCATTCTGTGATCTTCTAAGCAGAAATGCGCAGGACTACGGTGACATGCTAGCTGTCGTCTACGGCGATGACCACCTCACGTGGTCAGATGTTGATACCAGTATCTCAGTTTTAGCAAATTCTCTATTGAGGGAGTACCCCTCTTCAAAAGGAATGAGAGTTGCCATCATAATGGAGAACCGCCCTGAATACCTTGCGGCTCTATATGGGACTCAACGTGCTGGCATGGTGCCCGCTCCAATCAGTACAAGATTTGTTGGAAGAGAGATACGACATGTGTTCTATACCGGCAAGCCCTCTGTCTGCATCACTAGTGTCCATTATATGGCACAGGTCCTTGATGCTTTTCCTGATGTAGAGGGGCGACCCCTGCTCGTCGTAGTCGGAGGCTCCACTGATATGGACAGAACTATCAAATCTTGGGATGATTTCGTTGGTGGAGTCTCACAGGAACCGCCGTCCGTTTCAGTTTCGAATGAGGATTTGAGTGTCCAACTCTTTACTGGGGGTACTACAGGTCTTCCGAAAGGGACAAATTTCTCCCATCAAGCTCTGCTTGATGCCTGTACGCTGATACCCGACCACGGTCTTAGTCTCATTTTCGAAGGCAAAGTTCCAGAATCTGCACTTCTCCCTACAGAGCACGAGCTCAAGTTCCTTGTTCCTACACCGTTGTACCACTTGTCAGGATTCATGCCAGCTATTATCATGGCTGCAATGAAGCGACCAGTTGTCTTTCCAAAGTCTTTGAGCTTCTCACCTCTGGAAATTCTTGAAATCATTGAACGGGAGAAGATAACAGCAGTATTCATGGTGCCCACCCAGTTTAGAATGCTCCTGGACTACCCAGATTTGGAATCTCATGACATGACCTCTGTAACATTGCTTTCTTCAGGAGGATCGAAAATGCCAGCTTCTATGAAGAAGGAGATTCTAGCACGATTCCCGGATACCGTATTAGTCGATGGCTACGGTCAGACTGAGAATATAGGCGCAGCCATCTATTCTTTCCTCACTGTTGATGACATTCCCAGAATCACAGAGGGGTACATAGGAAAGCCAATCAGCGGCGTTGAGATGAGAGTAGTCAACGAAATGGGAGACGATGTGAAACCTGGAGAGGTGGGTGAGGCGATATATCGAAGCCCCTCTCTCATGAGCGGCTACCATGATGATGAAGCCATGACCAAAGACTCCTTTGAGGGTGAGTGGTTTCGGACTGGAGACCTATTCAGAACTGATGAGGAGGGCAATTACTATTATGTGGAACGGAAGAGTGAGGTGATCTTTTCTGGAGGTGAGAAAGTCTTCCCAGCAGAGGTTGAGGAGTTGATCTCTCAGCATCCAAATGTTGAATCTGCAGTGATTTTAGGCATTCCGGATAGAACATGGGGAGAAGTGGTGCGTGCATTTGTTGTACCCAAGCCGGGATCAGATATAACTGAGAATGAGATTCTCGAATGGTGTACAGGAAAGATGGCATCATACAAGAAACCAAAAGAGGTAATTATCCGAGAATCACTGCCTATTGCTGAAGATGGCAAAATCCTGCGGTCTGCGCTTAAAGAAACAGACTCCTAGTTTCATTGGAGAGAGAACACTGTCTTCCCTCTTGCCTTGGTTTGTCTAGACGCCTTCCCTGTTTCCATTAGATGTCTTAGAATGCTATGGATGAACATTCTTCTGAAGACATCTCCCGGACCAATTCCTTTTCTCACCATCCTATTGGAAATCTCTGCGAGTGTGACAGGGGCTTTTTCCAGAATCTCAATCACTGCCTGTAAAGCCCCATCCATTATCGCCTCAGCTTTTTCAATGGCCTGTTGGATTTCATCATCTCCTTGAATAGGAAATCCGTGACCGGGTAGAATTGTGGATGGCGCCAGTTGTCTTGTAATATTTAGAGAATCTCTCAACTCCACAAAGTCTGACGATGGCGAAGTCAGAATTGGTTTCATCTTGTGGCGTGGATCCATGAGGTCTCCAGCAACCAGTATTCCTTCCTCATCACTGTAGAATCCGGTGTGCCCGAAATGATGGCCCGGGAGTGCAATTGGGCGAAATCCAGTTTCATCCAAACTGTCGCATCTGCTGATTGGCTTCACATCAACAAGAGGTCGATTGCGTCCCAATGTTGCCCACATCGCACCTCTAACAAACCATGATGGCGCCGTGAAAAGTTCACTAAACGAAACCACGAGCGAATCCTGTTCCCTCTCTAGAAAGATCGGTGATTGCTTCATCACAAATGGGACTGCTTCTTTAGGAGCCCATATGCTTGCTCCGAAGGATTCCTGCAGTGGATGCGCTCCCGCCATGTGGTCGATATGGCCATGAGTATGTACACAGTAGATGTCCTGGCTTCCATCTGCAAGAAATGACCGGACTATGGATTTGATTTGCTTTCTTGCTGAAGGCCCTCCAGAATCTATGAGGAACAAGGACTTGTTGATGTCTAGGATGACTACATTGCCTGACCTTCTCCACCCTGCGATTCTGTCTGGAGGGGGGATGAAGAGCTGAATCCCGTCTGCAATCTCAATTAGCGGATTAGTAGTCATCGCCTTGAACTCATCCATTTCCCGCTTTTGACTATGTCCATAATCCCTATAAGCACAATAACAATAGTTAACTTGATAAGTATAGACCAGCTTCTTAATACCAAACGATTCGAAGTGACTCAAAAGATGCTATTGCGAGAACAGAATGTGTGTCTGAACCTTGGAGAAGAAGCGCCTGACTTCAACCTACCAGACCAGAATGGCAAGAGTGTTCGTCTTTCCGATTTCAGGGGACGGAAGAATGTTCTAGTTGCCCTGCATCCAGGTGATTTGAATTCAGGATGCAAGGACAGCTTCACATTCTATCAGGAGTATCTCACTCAGTTTGAGGCTGCTGATACACAAGTATTGGCTATCAACATGGCTTCAGTGGAGAAAAACAGGCAATGGCTGGATGAAGTAGGTGATTTGGGTTTTCCCGTTCTAGCTGATTATGTTCCTCTTGGAGATGCAACATTGAAGTATGATTGTTTTGTGCCCAAAGAAGGGTATGGGAAGAGGGCAGTCTTCTTGGTGGACAAGGAAGGAAGACTCCGCCATATTGAGGTCTTGAAAGTGACTAGCAATGCTTGTCCTGATATGTCGCGGATGTTTGAGGTTATCAGTGAGATGAACTAGTTTCTCTCAATGATGATGGGCATGGTCGTTCTCTGAGGACTCCGGTATCACAAATGAAAAGAGCTTCGTGAACTCAACGCCGGATAGCCCACTCACTCGGTCTGCGAGTTTCTGGATGTCTTCCTGCGATCCATTTAGAGTAAGCACCTCCATGCAGTGGGATGGTGTGAGATGAACATGCATAGTGGATATCACGTTCGCAGGTGAGTCATGTTGTGTGTTTGTCAACTCAGCCATAAGCTTGGCTCTATGCCTGTAGACAACACTAAGAGTAGCCGCATTGCCTTCTTGATTGTTCTCAATCTCCCATTGGGAGATGAATAGCCTCATGGCATCTCTTATGGCTTCAGATCTCCCAACATATCGCTTGGCTTTGACAAGAGCGTCGAACTGTTTGAGAAGGTCTGTTGGTATTGATACTCCGAACCGTTTCAACTCATGTTCTTTTGACAACAATCACACCACCGAACGTAAGTAACACAACCGACTCTATGAGTGGCACGAATTGATGAAAAGTAACACACATAAAGGCTTCGTTCAGAAATAATCTTGGAGAGAAGAGAAAATTGCATGTACCCGACGGCATAGTACCACTCTGGCTACAGATATTTCTGCTAATAGTCAGTGGGGCTACAATAGTTCTGTCGTTGCGGGTAGTGAACAAGAAGTTCGATGACCGATTGGTGCCCTACATGGGAGTTCTTGCAGCAGTCATTTTCGCAGCTCAGCTAATTAATTTCCCAGTTCCGCCATTCTCAAGTGGCCATCTTGTTGGCTCAACTCTTCTCGCTATAATGGTGGGCCCATGGGTCGCAGCTTTGATTATGGCGCTTGTGCTTTTCGTACAAGCACTCTACGGCGATGGAGGCATTATCACCTTCGGACTCAACTTCTTCAACATGGGTGTATTCGCAGTCTTTTTGGGATATGGTCTTGCTTTCATGTTTTTCAGAGTTGCGACAAGAGTATCAAACAAGAAGGTGGCTACTCTATTCTCAGCGGCTGCTGCGTCATTCATAGTGACTGTTAGCGCTGCGTTCTTACTAGGCCTCCAGCTGCTCACAATACCTGGCTTTGGGACTGAGGTTCTGCTTGCACTGACTTCTGTTCATGTTATCATAGGAATTGGAGAAGCAATACTGACCACAGTGATACTCCTCTATTTTGTCAAGGCAAAACCAAGTCTAGTATCCTTCTTGAGGCCATCTGAATCGCGAGAAATGACTACGTCTGAAGAGCCAGATCAGGATAGTGAACCCTTGAAGAAGGAGACCTCGCTAAAACCCTTGATTGCATCAACAGTGCTCACCATTACCTTGGTGGGACTGGCCATTTTCAGCGGGTTTGCATCTGAAAATCCAGATGGCTTTGAATGGGCCTTCTTTGAGTTTGCTGGCATAACCGACCCAGAGGTTGGCTTTCCAGGAATCTGGTCTCAGTTTGGCGAGGGCCCTGTGATTGACATGGTCACCGGATCCATCGGCATTCTTGCCGCCCTAGGATTGGGGCTCATTCTATTTCGAAGAGCTGCACACGACTCACGTTCTCATGGGCCGGAAACAGGTAAGTTTCTGTTGCCATTCGCAGAAGGAAAACGATCTCCCACACCATTCTCTCCAGCCGGAATCCTGGTTTCTGCTATTGCATTAGCAATAGCCATTACGATTCAGAACAGCATCATCATGCTATCTATTCTCATCGTTCTGGTTTTGGGTACTGGCGTAATGTCAGGTACAAATTGGAGAAGATCTATCTCAATGGCAGCCAAGTTCGAAGCAATCATTCTCTTCTGGATTATTCTTGAGCCATTTCTATTTGGCAGTACAATTCTCTTCACCCTACAATTTCCATGGGGTCACATCCATGCATATTGGGAGGGACTATTCCTTGGAGTATTATTAGGAATGCGGATGTTTGCTATCCTACTGACCTTTCTAGCAGCTCTGTCCCATATGACTCTGAGTGAATTCATAGGTGCTCTCAAGACGCTCAAAATTCCTACTGCAATTCTTGGCTCCATGCTCATTATGTTCCGATATGTTCCTCTATTCATTGAAGAGCGAAATCGAATGCAGGAGGCGCAATCACTTCGGGGCTATGAACGCGGAACAGGCTTGAATCGAATTCGTTCAATGGGTTATCTAGCTGGCACCACAATTGATAGAGCCTTTGACCGAAGTGCAATGGTCTACGATTCGATGACTTTGAGAGGCTTTGGAAAAGGCATGATGGTCACCAGTGGAGGGTTCAGGCGGTCAGACTCGGTGCTGCCCATTCTAATCATTTCTCTTCTAATGGCGATGATATTCCTAATACCACCAGTTTTGGAGGCAATTATGATATGACTTGTGCAATTGATGTAAGCAAAGTGTACTTCAGATATGACGAATTCAAGATGGAAGACATCAGCCTTCAGCTACATATGGGAGAACAGAAGGCAGTTGTAGGTCAGAATGGTTCTGGAAAGACCACGCTGTTCAAGCTGATAATGGGTCTATTAGAGCCGTATTCTGGAGCAATCTTTGTCCACGATAGAAAGGTCACTCGTGAAAACCTATGGGAGATTCGACAAAACATAGGATTTCTCTTTCAGAATCCAGATGATCAGCTATTTGCCCCAACTGTGTGGGAAGACGTTGCATTTGGTCCGATGAATCTAGGATTGAGTGAAGAAGAGGTGGCAAAACGGGTGGAGTGGTCTCTGGAGAAAGTGGGAATGAGTGATTTCATTGATAGACCCGTAAACGAGATGAGTCACGGCCAGGCGAAGAGAGTAGCACTGGCAGGGATTGTTGCAATGCACCCCAGTATCCTGATTCTGGATGAGCCATTCGCAGGGTTAGACTTTCCAATGATTACAGGGATTGTGGACATCATTAGAGATCTCCGGCAGGAGGGGATTAGCATTCTATACACAACCCATAACCGCTTCTTTCTAGAAAACTGGGCGGATTCCGTTGCCGTCATTGATCAAGGAAGGATTGTGTTTGACGGCGCTGTTGAAGATGCGCTATCGGACAGGATAGTACTCGACAAAATGGGTGATTGGACAAGTCTCAGACGTCAAATGAAAGAAGCACGAGTTCATGGCTAAATCGCTCGCGGTCCACGATTTATAGAAATCCTTATCATAAGTCGCGAATTCCGAGTTGTTCGAATGCGGAGGTTGCCAAGCCTGGTCAAAGGCGCAGGGCTCAGGTCCCTGATGCGTTCACCCTGGTGATTGCAGGGGAATCTTGTAGAAGTTCGCGAGTTCGAATCTCGCCCTCCGCACCATTATTTTACATCCTATGGCGTGACAACAGTAACTGTTGATGGATGCCGAATACTTGTCACTTCAGCCATTCTAGCAATCGTGTAGATTTGCTCAGCTGTGAGGAATACATGTATCCTAGGATATGGTAGTCGATAGTAGAAATCCTCCACAGATTCATTGTTCAGAAAATCTATGACCGTGAACATCCCCTCTAAGGAATTACACGCAATGCGACAATCATGCATTAATCCCCATGTCCCATATTGTATACTTCTAATCAAATTCTCGCCCAATTTACCCTCCACATCTTAAGGAATTGGCACATTGATTTGACGGCTTGACGATATGACAACTGCAGTAGTTCCTATCAGGCCTAATATGAGAGATAATACTAGGAAGTCCTTCTTCAATTGGTTCACTCAATAGGCCCCAATATATCTACATCTTCTTATATCCATGTGATTGCTTTGATTGGCCAAGGAGAACACTCTAGTCAAATCTCGCCCGTGCTACCACCTCATTCTGGCACTGGCATGATAAATAGACTCTCGACCCTCTCAATACCACGCAGTTTCTCCAAATTCTCTGTTATGAATGCGGATAGTTCCTGCATTGTTTCTACACGGATAAAGCAGACTAGATTAGCTGTGCCAGCAGTCCAATAGACCCTACTCACTTGTTCAAACTGTGAGAGGGTTTCGTGAATCTCTCTGGACGCCGTCATCCAAGATGAAATCAGCAAAATTACTTCTATATCATATCCTAGCTTTCTCCAATCAACATCAACTGTGTATTTCTTAATCACATTCATGGCTTCTAAGCGAGCCATTCTATTTCTCACAGAACTAGCGCTAAGTTTGACTCGTTTTCCGATATCCCTGAGTGGACTTCTCGAGTTTTCCAAGAGCTCCTTTATTATTTTCATATCGTACTTGCCAAGTTTCTCTTCCGAGCCCATAGGATCAACTCCGGATGTCATTTGGCAATCTGACTCCGTGGGTGATAAATGAATAGTATCCACTGGTCTGGATGAACTGTGAAGAGCGCGCTGAAACCTTCTACTTCACCCTGGTGATGACCTTTGTGCCCATTACATCCCAGACTTCAACTTCAGCATTGAGTGCGATCTTGGTAGCCATCTCCTCATCTGTGGGTCTTGCTACTTCATAAGTTTCGTAGGGCTCGCCTGTATCCATCAGACTCAAAGTCTCTCCCATGTCTGCAATGATGGTAGCGCTTCTTTTATCAATCAGGGGCACATCCACTTGACGATCTGCCGGCATTATGACATTCCGTTTTCTATTATCGAAGAAACCCACTGCTGTGATATTGGCCTTTGCAGAACCATGTTTTCCAGGCTTTGACTTCTCTATGGATATCACTCTACATGGTTCTCCATCAATTAGGAAATAACTCCCTGGTTTCAATCCCTTCGCGGTCTTTTTCTGAATGCTCACAATACACCACCAAGCCTTGTAGGCAGATTCATCCCAACACCTTCTGCATCATCTAAATACTTTGCGGGAAATCGAGTTTTCAGATAATCAGGGCAATAACAAGAGTAAAAGGGAACTGTAGTCAGGACCAGTCGGAAGTGCCAGCCTTGATTGTTGAGAGTCCGAAAATTCTCAGTGACCGCAGAGCTGTTGGTCTCGTTTGCAAGCCCGGCCGTATCGAGATTGAACGCATTGCAAATCGCATAGCAGAGCTCCTTCTCACCAAAGATATTGATGTTCAGGTTGATCCAGGCTCATGCAGCGTCACGGCAAAAAACGCTGTTCCTACTCCAATTGAAGACATGGATGTTGATTTCGTGGTGACCATCGGCGGTGATGGAACTATACTTTATGCTCTATCTAGGCTGAAGGACCGTGAAACTCCGCTTTTCTGTGTTAATCGGGGAAATGTCGGGTTCCTGACCGAAGCTAGCACTACAACTGCATTGGGTGCACTTGAGAAAGTTATCAAAAATCAGTGCGTTTTGGAAGTGAATGCAAATATCGCATCTGGGGTTAGCGATAGAGAATTCGAGAACGCACTCAATGAAGTCTATGTGGTTTCAAGAATACCCGGCAGGCTATTGACATTTCAGGTTCATCTCGACGATGTTCGAATTGACTATGGCCGAGCTGATGGCGCAATGGTGGCGACGCCCTGCGGTTCAACAGCATACGCCCTTGCTGCGGGAGGATCAATTCTCTCTCCAAATGTCAATGGATTCATCTTTGTTCCAGTTTGCCCGCCGCGTTTTGAGCTGAAATCGGTGGTGATTCCGGATAGTAGCGTTCTCGAGATGGAACTAGTAAAACCCGGGGCTGCCGGCTTGGCAGTGATTGATGGGCAGACACGTTGGAATGTAGAGCCTTCAGAAACTGTTTGGGTCAAGAAGGCAAAGGGTGTATCTCGTTTCATCCGATTGTATGACAACTACTGGGACCGAATCAATACGCGTCTCGTCCCACGAACTCTCTAGGTGGCTCGTTTTTGCATATCTACGTACTCGACACTGGAGCCTTGCTCTCTCAATGGACGACGAAGAATCCAAACCTAGCTTTCATTACAACTCAGTCAGTGATTGATGAGATTCAAAACCGACCAAGCAAAAACAGGGTTCAGAATCTTCTCTCGACGGACAGATTACGAATTGCATCGCCAGATGCTGATTCAATTGAAAAGACTGAGAAGAAGGCACGCGAAATCGGTGACTATGGTGTATTAAGCCAAGAGGATTTGGAACTGATATCACTGGGCCTTAAGCAAAAGCACCTTGGCCACGAAGTTAGTGTTGTATCTAGTGATTTGGCATTGCTTAACACTGCAGCCGCCCTCGGTCTTCGCACATCAGATCCAACAGGGAGAATGAAGGAGAAGATCACCTGGGTGCTAAAATGCCCTGGATGCGGAAATGAGGAATCCGCGAGCATATCCCATTTGGAGTGTCCCGTGTGCGGCACTGAAATGCGAAGAAAACCAAAGAAAAGGGAAAAGATCAACTGCTCTGAGTAATACCATGGTTATACTCCTAGTTTAATGGATTACAGAGAGTAGTGAGTAAGGTGTTTCCAGATGACAAACGGAGGCGCGCTTACGATTGACCGTGATCTTGATGATGTGAAGGCACAGGTTAAACGTGAGCTAGACACCATCAGGAATCTCATGGACACTCTTGAATACAGACAGAAGAATCCGGATTGGAATATGCCATTCCAGCTTCATCGACTAAGGCGTTCACTACGCATCCACTACTTGGCTTACAAAATACGAGATGAAAGCCCTGTTCCCACTAGTATCAGACAGCTTGAGTGGGACCTAGATGAAGAATCTGAATTGTTCTGATTACTCGCCTATGAGCATAATCTCGATTCTTCTATTCCTGGCTTTGTTGTCGAAATCGCAGCACACCACTTGCTGCCATGTTCCCAAGGTCAATGAGTGGCCTGTAAATGGTATGGTTAGGCTTGGGCCCATCAATGATGCTCTCACATGAGAATGACCGTTACCATCACCCCAGCGGAGATGATGTTCGTAAGTGATGTCCTCTGGCACAAGTCGATCTAATGCATCTGGAAAATCCTTCAGAAGGCCTCCCTCATACTCAATTGTTGTTATGGAAGCTGTTGAACCAGGACAAAACACGGTACATATTCCTGCTGTAAAACCACTCTCTCTCAAAATGTCTTCAACCCTCCCTGTTATGTCGATTATATCGCAATTCCCCTTCGTGTTCAATGTGAGTGACTTATGATATGTCGCCATCCAACTCACCTTCTTATCAAATACAATAGGAGTTATCTTTGTGAAGTATCTATTTGTAGAGCCAATGAGTTCTTCCGGTTGCTTCTACATCCTCGGGCGCCCTAACTTCCTTTGAATGCCTAATCAATGCAAGTAGCCGTTCACGGAGCGACAAAAGCTCTTCTTCTCTCTCTTGAAGTGTGAGCAAGGCTGCTGTTGGATTGCCCTTTTCCACCGAGTTGATGACAGTCATGAGGGAATGCATTTTGTAGTCCTGTGTTGCACGAGCCAACTCATCCATTTCAGACAATACCTTCGTAATCTCATCCTTATTGTCAGAACGATGCAGAAACAACGTTTCAAAAACCGTGAATAAATCCTCAAATGCATCACTCATTGCATCAATAGACTTGAAACCGTCAGCTGAGTCTCTCAATAGACCTATGGCTCTATCCAACAGATCCTCCTTTCCAGTCTTGAGGGCTTCCGTTCCAGCTGTTCTCAGCCATATTATTGCCAACTCCTTAACATCCATTTCCATATAGGAGTTGGCTGCCTCTTCTGCCTTGACACTGGCAATCTCATGGTAGGATACACTCTTTTCATCATAGCCCAGTTTCTTCGCGCAGTCAGCCGCCTTGCTATATATTCTTGAACTCTCATCCAACATTTCTGAGGAAGCAAATTCCTCCGCAAGGTCCACAAACATCTCAAGAGCCCTTTCGAGATGCGCTCTAGCTTCCTCATGGCGTTGTGCCTCATTAAGAACATCAGACGCAGCCTCCAAGGCTAGACCGTATGCCTCCTTGTTGTCTCTCTCAAGTTCTGCTTGACCGAGGTAATACTCAATCACGTCTGTATATAGCCTATCAGCTTCTTCATCTCTACCCCATTTCATGAGACATAGTGCTTGAAATCTCAGGTGCTGCATCTGCGAGTCTATTTCGTCGTTTTCGCCAGCTTTCTGTGCAAGCACACCAAATAGTTCGTTGCCGCGTTTGAATGCCCATTTTGCTTTCACATCAAGTCCAATCTCAAGGAAGAGATTTCCTGCTTTAATCAGCAAAGGTGCAAGTACCTGAGGCTTACCTTCCATCTTAAGATAGGCTTCAGCTGCCTTTGTGATAGCTGTTCGTCGTCCTGATGTCTGTCGTAGCATCTGATAAGATTCCTGTGCAGCGTCATAGATGTTGCCAGCTTTCTCAAATAGACTCACAGCTTCGTAAAGCTCTCCTGCCTCCATCATCAGTCTTGTGGCTTCAGGCGATTCGCCTTCGGTCTGCATGATCTGCGCTGCTTCAGCGAGAGCGTTTCCAGCTGAGAGAAGGTCACCGGTTTCCTTAGCTTTCTGAGCCCATTTCTGAGCGATTTTGGCCGCCCTATCGTTTATCCTCTTCCCCAGTTCATCGTCCCCACACGTGTAATAGAGTCGACCAACTTTCTTGAGCAGACTGACAGCGCTTTCAAGGTCGTCTTCCTCTTCTCTTGTATCTGCCAAGCTTTCAAGTGCATCCGCTGCTTTCATAGTGAGTTGTTGCTTCGCCTCATCATCAATTACAAAATCTGATGCGCGAAAGTAGAAATCAGCTGCTCTCTTGTAATCAGTGGTTTCCTCAGCTGTATCTCCAGCCTGTGTATTGAGGTCAACAATCTTCTGCTGCAATTCTGGAGTATTTGGCTGTCGAATCAACATCAATGTTGCATTCTCAAAAGCCTTGAACGATTCATAGGCAAGATAGACCTCTCTATAGATCAGAGCTGCGCGTTCATATAGAATAGCCGCCTTGTCATGGACTTCCTGCGCTGCAAAGACACCTGCAGCCTCATCAAGCAATTTTGCACCAGCCTCTCTTCTGCCCTCTTGAAGGGCACTCTTGGCCTGCAACAATAGCTCGTCTACTGAAGTCACTGAACTAGGCTCCTGATACATCATTCGAATATCTGATGCTTATTAATACTAGTCGTTCCCTTCCCAGGGAGAATATAGGTTTCAGAACACTCATATGCACCCGAGGGAAGCGAACAATGGCAGTTGAAACCCTTTGAGCAGAACAAAGACTGGCTTGGGTTTAATTGGGACCGGCAACGTTGGCCAGATGCATCTTCTAGGAATTGCGGCGCTTCGTGAAGCCGGGCTTGTTAATGTAGAGATTGCTGCACTTTGTGATATTGACAAGGAGTCCTTGCAACGCGCAGCTAATCTCTATGAAGTGGATAAGACATATGAAAACTATGACGATCTCATTAATGACGAGAATGTTGACTTGGTCTATGTCTGCACACCGACAAACAAGCATATTGACATTGTGACGGCTGCGGCAAGGGCACACAAGGATGTTTTCTGTGAGAAGCCATTGGCACATAGTTGTCCTCAGGCGAGAGACCTTTTCGCTGTGGCAAAGAGTGAAGATATCAAAGCCGGAGTGGGACTTGTTCTTCGTTTTGACCCCTTCCTGCTCTATGCTAAGAAACTCACCGAAACCAAGGAATTCGGCCGACCTATGCATGCTCACATTCGAGATGACCAGCGGTTTCCAGTAGATTATGGGTTCTACACACAATGGAGAGGAGACAAGTCCATTGCGGGTGGAGGGACTCTCATTGAGCACAGTATTCACGACCTAGACATTCTACAGTGGTTCTTCGGAGAGATAACGAGTGTTTACGCCAAGATCGGCTTCTTCTCAGAGAGAGAGGTTGAGGATCAAGCTTCGCTTGTAATGACCCACAAGGATGGCGTTGTTAGCACACTTGTTTCCATCTGGCATCAGGTCGATCGACAGAATGAACGTAGCATCGAATTCTTCTTTGAAAAAGGCCTCATAACCATAAATCTTGAAACAGGCAATCGTTGGTTGGAGTACCATCTTCAGAATGAGCTTCCTGTGAGAATTGATGAGCCCCAAGCTAATTTAGCGCTGCTAGAAGCTCTTGGTCTCCATTCCAAGAATATGGCTCCAGAATCTCTTGATGCCCTGACAAATGTAGGAACAGAGAGATTCTCAGCCTTGAGCTATTCATTCATCAAAGCGGTTCAAGCAGATGAAGAACCATCTCCGAATTTCCTTGATGCCATTTCTGCACACAAGGTCGTGGATGCAGCCTACGAATCCGCAAACAAGAATCGAGTTGTTGATTTGCTTTAAGTGAGAAACCTCTAGCGCACTGCTTAAGTGGGCACGACTCCGAGCATTTTTGAGCCAGACCATGCGAGAAATCACAATCGACCAAGTTGACACCTCAAAATATGATGCTATCATCTGTGGAGCAGGAGCTGGAGGCTTGCTTACTGCTCTTGGACTTACAGCTAAAGGTAAGAAGGTTCTAATGCTTGAGATGGCTGATCGCATTGGGGGTGTTTGGCATGGCTACTGGGTCGATGGCTATCGTGTGGATCAGGGCCTGCACGTTATCACTCGGGTAAAGCGAGGTGCCTTCGCAAGGTTTCTGCGGACGTATCTAGATCCACCACCCATGTTTGTGCTGCATGAGGGATGGTTCTTCAGGGTTCATGACAAAGTTGGCACGATTCCATCGAGTGTTGGAGAGACTCTCAGGTGGCCTTTGACGGGAGCAAAAGGGCGCCTAGGCTTGGCAAGGATTGGTGCCAAGATTAAAACCATGAAGCTTGAGGAGATGCAGAGATACAAGGACATCACTTTCCAGGAGTATATGGAGTCGGAAGGTGCCACGAATCAGGTTATGCTTGATGTAATGCAGAGCGCAATTTACATGGCTGCGGGAGTTCCAATCAATAGAGCTTCAGCCTATGAAGCTCTCCGCACATTGAAGGACACTGATAAGGAGAGTAATAAGCTACAATCAGCAAAAAGGCTCCTATTAGGAGGTGCTGAGTATGATGAGGCTTTGGCGATAGGAGGAATGCAAGGATTAGTTAATCGCGTGGTTGATGCCATCGATGGTGACTATGTTTTGAATGCACCAGTAGAAGCAATCACGGAAAAACATGGATCAATTCAGAATCTCGTTGTATCGGGTAGAACACTGGAACATAACTTGGTAGTTAGTAATATTCCACTAAAGTCGATGCCCAAGATTATTCAATCCGATGATGGCCAGATAGCCAGTTTCTTTGAACGTTGGAGTCACATGGAACCAACTAGGGGAGTCACATTGTGGTTAGGATTGGATCAAATTGTGATTGGTGATAGAAAGTCAAGGGTGATCGTTCATCCAACTCCAAATTTCTGGATGGTTTCAGTATCGAGTTTTGACCCTTCATGCGCGCCTGAAGGCAAAGAGCTAATTGGCATTGCTGCTATTCTGCCTGAGAAGGCTAGACCACAGGACATTATTGATGCAGTGAAGAAAAATGGACTTGCATTATACCATCCTGAAGTCCTAGACCACATTGAAATGGAACATATCCAATCCTCCTACGCAACGAGGGCCGCCCTGATACCAGGTCAAACAGATTTGGACCGACCAGGTCCAGAAACACCTGTCAAGGGACTATACATCGTTGGAACTGATACTGCGGGAGCAGGGGTTGGTCTACAGCAGGCTGCTAACTCTGCCGAAGGTGTAATCAGCGCTCTGGAGGGGCATATCTAGAGCTTTGTAGCTCTGAGAGAGTACATCAGTGGCATGCTCTCCTGATGCGAAGGCAAGACCCACCTCCCATCTTCTCGTTCTATTAGGAATGGCAATGCTTTCCATGTTGTAAACGGAAACTCGTTGAAGAAATCAATTCTTAGGCCCGCGTCGATGAGGGAGTTGATGAGTGCTGAGAAGCTATGATTCCATTCATATGTTACAGTCTTCTCAATCTTTGCGTCTGGGTCCGCATATGTTGAGCCATCTTCGAACTTCAGGGGCTCCTCAGGTGTGAAATAAGGATACCTCAGTCTAAGACCTGTTACACCCTCATCATCATCAAACACATAGGGAAATGGATGAAACTCACGGATGTAGAAGAATCCACCTGGCTTCACAAATTTGGTCACTACCTGCGCCCATTTCTTCAAGTCTGGCAACCAAGTTAGAACGCCACCTGAAGTAAAGACGATGTCAAACTCATCATCGAGCAAACCGGGCAGCTCGTAGATGTCTGAAGCAATGAACCGTGCTTTTACGCCAATCCGGTTACCAAGTTCTCCAGCCAGTTTGATGGCTTTCTCAGAGAAGTCTACACCTGTTGCCTCAGCACCTAGCCTAGACCAAGACAAAGTGTCCATTCCAAAATGACACATTAGATGCAGCAGTGACTTTCCGTCTACATCTCCGATTTCATCCAACTCAATTGGGTCCAAGGTTTGTTTTCCTTTCAGGAAGCCTTCTACATCATAGAACTTGCTTTCCTTGTGGACATCGACACGTCCTTCCCACATGTGCTTGTTAGCTTGGATGAACTCATCCATTTCTTCGCTCTCCAGCAACTCGGAAATCCGAATCAAATTGCATATAGTCTTAGCGAAACTCCTTTATCCTCGCTTTACGCGCCAGTGCTTGACCTCTGAAGAACACAGGAGTCTTGAAAATGGGAAAGATGATTGAAATCAGGTGGCATGGCCGTGGAGGTCAAGGAGGCGTGACGTCCGCAGAGCTTCTAGCTAAAGCTGCATATATTGATGGTTATGAGGGAGTGCAGGCTTTCCCGTTCTTTGGTTCTGAGCGTCGTGGCGCTCCTGTAAAGGCGTTCACAAGGATATCTCACAGTCCGATTAACGTGAGGAGTCAGATCTACGAACCAGACATTGTAGCAGTATTGGATGCTGGAATCATCGATGTGATTGATGTCACTGAGGGCCTTAAAGAAAATGGGAAGGTCATTGTAAATACTCAGAAGCGTGCATCAGAACTGGATATTGAAGGTCATGTCTATACTTACGATGGCACAGGCATCGCTCTGAAACATAAGCTCATGGTTGCAGGGCTCCCGGTCGTCAATACAACAATGCTTGGTGCTTTTGCCAAGGCCACTGGACTAGTGAAGCTAGACAGCATACAGAAGGTCATCTGTGATAACTGGCCTGGGAAGGTTGGCACTCGAAATGCCGCAGGCGCCAAAGAGGCGTATGATACCTGCACTGACAAATGAAGCCCTATGCATACATCCTTTCATAGCCGCCCCTTGAGGGGCCTGGCTGTTGTCTTCTGATGCCATCCACCTGCTGGGCAACTTCTTCCATTTTCTTGCGTATCTGCTCAGCACTATCCTCTAGTTCTGAGACTTCTACTCCCACATCGTAGAGTCTGTTGAGAGCTTTCAGAACTTGGACTGCACCCTCCGGATCTGGCATCATAGGTATCGCAGGAGTCAATAATGCAAAGCCCACCAAATCGCGGCATAAGGTCTCTGAAAGGATGGAGCCAGCAATTCCGGTTATGATGCCTTTCTGGAGTATTTCCATCTCTTCATCTTCCTCAAGCTCAGCAATCTTCTCCTCTTCAGCAGCAAAGAGAACCTTTCTATTAGTTGGAATACCCTGCACCGGAATTCCGTCTAAAATCACAGTTTCTTTGACTCCCATCGTTGTTGCCCAGTCCAAAAGGGCTGAACTCACCACATACATTCCTTCCTCGGCAACAGGCAGTTCCGCAGTGACAACAATGAGATTCTTCTCCTCACTGGCATAAATCCGAAAAGGATGCCTTAGTCTGCCATCGAGAAAAACTGCGGCAGATGGCATGTATCTGGACCTGACATGGGCAACCTCTACCATTTTGAACTGTTCAATCATCGTGTTAGCCGCAATTGTCCCAATGACTCCCGCGGATGGAAAGCAGCATACCAGAAGAGGAGATTTCATTGAAAGATGGAGTTCTGTCTGCACAACCTGTGCTTCTGGAGACCCTAGTATCTTGGCTTCGCACTCTTCACCCATAGCTGAGAACACCGAGCTTGAAGAAGCATGGTCCAATATTAAGCTTGACATGGACAATTACATTAGTAGTGGTTAAGCTAGAATTCTGGCGACGCCAATACGCCTTTATCACTACCCGCTATGTGTTTCATATGGGTCTGACATTCAGATGTGTTGCAGATGAGATTCCGCACTGACAAAATCATGCCCCCTCCAATCTTGAAACTGATTGAAGCAGCTCAAAAATATATTGCATCACCAGACTTCCTAAATCTTGCTCAAGGGCTTCCAGGACATATACCTCCTACTGATGCACTGAAGTCATTTGGCGATACCCTACTCCATCCAGCAACCCACAGATATACTCCTGATCAAGGCCATCTTGAGCTTAGGGAGGAGTTGGCGATATACCTTCGTCAGAATTGGAGTATCCAAGCAGACCCGGAGAAGGAGCTGTCTATTACTGCTGGAGCAAATGCAGCCTTTACTGGAGCAATATTCACGATACTGTCATCTGGTAATAAGGTGATAATGCCTTCTCCATATTACTTCAATTCCGTCATGGCTGTCCACCTCGCTGGAGGCGAGATAACTGAGGTTCCTGTAAGCAATGACTTCCAATTGAATTATGAGGCTATTGAATCTGCTGTGGACAAGGAAACATGTGCAATCTTCATTACAACACCAAACAATCCGACGGGCGCCGTATACTCCCAAGAAGACATTGATGCTCTAGTTGACCTTTGTATTGACAAGGACTTATACTTGATATCTGATGAAACATACGGCCGACTTGTTTTTGAGGGTGCCACACATTACAGCCCACGGTCCCGATCTGACGCACATGATCGTGTGATATCTCTGGGCAGCTTCAGCAAGGATTTTGGAATGAGCGGGTGGAGAGTTGGATATGTAATGGGGTCTGACGAATTCATGCAGGAGTTTCTTAAAGTCCAAGACACAGTCACTATCTGCGCTCCAACTCCTGGGCAAATGCTTGCCCTCGAAATACTGAAACATGGATTGGACGAGATTCAGGAAGAGATTGATAAACTGAGTCTTTTGCGAGACCTTGCTTACCTTAGAATCAATGAGATACAAACACTCAACACAACAAGGACCGCCGGGACTTTCTACATGTTTCCAAGAGTGATTGGTTGTACTGACTCTCGAAAGCTAGTGCTCGATATACTTCGAGATACGAAGCTGCTTGTCCTGCCTGGACATGTCTTCGGAGAGGCTGGTGAATCTCATCTTCGCATATCAATTGGACCCCTTACTCCTGAAGCAGTGGATGAAGCCTTTGATAGACTGGCGACGTACTTCAGAACTCACTAGAATGAATGATACTTCGACCATTCCCAACCAGTGATGGCATAATTGACATACTCTCTCCATTCATCACGTTTCACCCGGATGAAGGCGTCAATCAACTTGGATCCAATGGCATCTCGTACAACTTCATCTTTCTCAAGATGATCTAGAGCCTCCCTAAGAGAAGACGGGAGCATCTTGATTCCGAATGACTCCCTCTCTGTATCAGAGAGATGAAAGATGTCCTCACTCCTAGGGTCGGGCGGTTTCATCTCTTGATTCACACCATCCATTCCAGCGGCCACAATTGCTGAGAATAAGAGATATGGATTAGTCGTGGCGTCCGGAGATCGCAGTTCTACTGCTGCTTCATCCTTTGTTTTAAAGAGAGGCACTCGAACAAGAACCGTTCTGTTTCTAAAGCCCCACGAAATGTATACCGGAGCCTCATGATGCGGTACTAGCCTTTTGTAGGAGTTGATTGTTGGATTCGCTATTGCTGTTAGGGCCGGAGCATGCTTAAGAAGACCTGCAATGAAGCTCTTTCCAGTATCTGAAAGAAAATCATCAGTTTCCATGCCGAAAAGATTGTTGTCACCATCCCATAGTTGAAGATGACAATGAAGCCCGTTACCCGCCGCTCCTTCGAACGGTTTTGGCATGAAAGAAATGTCAATGTCTCGACTTGCTGCAACCGTCCGAGCGAGATTCTTGAAGGTCAATATGAAATCGGCCATCTGCCGAACATCAGCATGTGAAATCTCGATCTCCTGTTGCGCCTCTCCCACTTCATGGTGAATCACTCGAGGTTTCATGCCCATGCCTCGAATTGCGGAGGCAATTTCAAGAAGGATATCTGTACCTGGATTCTGTGGATAGGTATCAGCATATCCAGCCGCATCGAATAGGTCTCCGTTTCGCTTGATGAAGTGGAATTCGGGTTCAATCTTGACCCTCAGAGAAAGATTTCCAGGTAACAGTTTCTTGCAGACTGTGTAAAGAGTCCCTCTGCTGTCCAATGGATAGAGCGATTCTCTGCCCTCTTTGCCACCTTTCTCGTTTACAGAACACATTACAGCAGCAGTTCTCTGAAGTGAATATGGGAGTTCAATCAAAGAGCCTGGGTCAGGCATAAGGCGAAGGTCTGAAGCCTCAACCATTGAGAGTCCAGTCACTGAGCTTCCATCCAGACTCGTTCCCTCTGATAGAATAGGGTCCTTTCTTAGTTCATCAAGAGTGTCTGCTGGATTACAGGGTACAATCATGGCTTTCATTCGGCCCAAGATGTCCACAAATCGAAGCTCAACATATTCTATCTGTTCAGACATCCGAATCACCACCATTCGACGAGATTCGGCTCATATTGCCCCATATTTAAGATGTTCCAGCTGGAGTGTTCAGCCCCAGAGTTCCTTATACCACACCTCGGATTCGTTACCGAGCTCCAATCGTATTGAACCACTGGCGACGCTCACTTCCTCGCCCTCTGAAATCTCAAAATTCAATGCAGCTATGCGAATGGCTTTCTTCTCCAGATGGACATTGTTAATGTTGCGAGCGTGAAGCCGAGCTATCTTTTTCCCTCCATCCATGACCAAAAGAAGGTCTTCGTAGGAAACATCACACTTCATCTTGAAGCCCTTGTCACGAAAGCTGCCCATATGTATCACGAGATTATTGAACTCGGCTTTGATCTTCTCTACTTTCATTGGTCATTCACACTTGCATCGCAGTTCTTGTTTCTTATGAATCTCTTCTTCAATGCCGGAAGATAGAAACCCATTTGATTCCATCAACATATTGTGACAATGTCAAGAAAAGGACTCCATATTGGCACAAGTGGTTGGTCATATGAGAGTGATTGGAAGGATGTGTTCTATTACTCAGGAAAATCACTCCTTCAACAGTATCTTGCAATCTTTGAAACTGCGGAAATTAACTCAACCTTTTATTCTCTCCCGCAACCTAATTTCATAAAGCATCTGGCTTCACTCAAAGAGGGCAAATTCTTCACAGCCAAGCTCCCCAAGAAAGTGACACATGACAGTCGGATGAATCTATTAGGAGAAGGGGGTGAAGTACTGAAATCGTTCTTTTCACTTATGAGTCCGATTCAGAACAAGATTGCGGCTTTGCTCATTCAACTTCCTCCTTGGGATATATCGAAGATGGCAGACCTTGAAGCCTTCCTCTCGCAGCTCGACTCATCTTTTCGATATGCCATTGAGTTCAGGGATGAGAGCTGGCTGTCTCAGAAGACATCAAGGTTGCTTGAGGACTATGGGGTGGCCTACGTTATTGTTGATGAGCCCAAACTCCCAATTGATTTGCGTGTCACAACTGATTTCGCGTATGTGCGCTGGCATGGCCATGGAGTGAATCCGTGGTACAACTACCTCTACTCCGAAGAAGAGCTAATGGCTTGGAAGCCTCGTCTAGAAGATATCATGAATCGGACGGAGTTGGTTCTAGGGTACTGGAACAATCATTTCAGTGGAAATTCACCATTCAATGCACTACAGATGCTACAATTAATGGAACGTATCACACCACGCCAGCTCCAGAAGCTGAAACTGATGGAGAATTTCATCTCAATCAAACAGACTTCGCTTGAGGATTTCTGAAGAGCCAATTTGAAATGTCAATACTTTTATTCAGGTCTGAGGCTTGACTCTTGTGTTTATAGGACATTATGGAATAGCTCTAGGTCTAAAGAAATATGCCCCGGGAATATCACTTGGCTTCCTTTTTATCGCTGTGCAGCTGGTGGATATTGCTTTCTTCATCTTCCTTCCCTTGGGAATCGAGAACGCTCGGATTGCTCCAGGTTTTACAGCTGCTAATTCCTTTGACCTCTATGATCTCCCAATTACCCATAGTCTAGTTGGATCACTTGCTTGGACTGCGGCTGTGTTCCTTTTCGTTAGGTACATTGCTTTGAGGAGTTCAACAGCAACTGCCGCCTATAAAAACAGAACAGCTCTTCTCTTTGGTGTTGGTGTTCTATCTCATTACCTCTTGGATTTTCTTGTTCATACACCGGATTTGCTATTGATTCCTGGAATAGACATGAAAATAGGACTGGGCCTATGGAATAGCATTCCGGCAACGATACTACTGGAGACCATCATTCTCTTGGGTGGTGGCTTGATATACTTCTATTCAACCACTTCAGGAACCGGACTATTGGGCAAATATGGCATATCTGCATTCCTGTTTGCGCTTGTCATCTTCATAATCATCACTCCTTTCCAAACCTTTCCAGACATGTTGACTGTCGCCTTGGTGTCAGAAATCCTATACGCATTGTTTGCTTTGGTTGCATTCTGGCTGGATAGTCGGAGAACCATCATTCTTTGATTTCAGAACCGTTTCTCCGTATACACTAGCCTAAACCGAGTGGAGATAGCATCCAACCGGATTTCAATGGACAAACTTCTGCATCATAGTTCAGGCATAGGCGCACATTCAGATGG
Source organism: Candidatus Thorarchaeota archaeon (assembly GCA_048882485.1). Taxonomy (GTDB): domain Archaea; phylum Asgardarchaeota; class Thorarchaeia; order Thorarchaeales; family Thorarchaeaceae; genus SMTZ1-83. Next base: position 74,742 of record JBHLRP010000006.1, on the reverse strand, counting down.
CTTCAAAATGATGGCATCTTGGAGTGAACAATGGTTTGAGCAAAAGCATATGTGTGCAAAGAGCGAGTATCAGAGTGAATAAGTTGAATTCCTTGCGTCAACCAAGTAAGGTAGGAACTCATCAGGAATACATGGGGAAAGGCTCGTTGGGCAGAGCGCCATGGTGGGCATATCTTTGGGGTGGGATCCTGATTGTGATGACAGCTCTGCTTGCTATCACCATCGTGTATGTGCTACTGGAAATGATTCCCCAGGGAATCGACATCCAAATGCCCCTGTTGTTCATCATACTGCCTCTGAGTATAGTCATTCCATTAACAATGGTGGCGATGGCAGCAGTGTTGACGAGGAAACGGGAGTGATAAGAGGAAGACATCACAATCAACAAACCTCCCATATGCTCATGATATCCGCTTTACAAGCCTGCATAGACGTCAAGCTACTGCTATCTCGAAAAGTGATAGGTCAAGATCCTAGTGCATGTAATCGTCATAGCAACAGTGGAATGTGTGGCGCAATAGCAGCATAGAGGAGTGAGGAGTGTCTGCCACGGAGGCCTCATTTACTTCTCAGCTTCTTCTACTCTATCAAGCCACTCAGATACAAGCATATTGAACAACTCAGTCTGCTCAAGCTGCAAAGCATGACCTGCTCTATCCAAGACCGCGAATGTTGCGCGAGGATATTTTTCCAAGATTCTCCAAGCGTCTTCATATCCCACCCAATGATCTTGTCGGCCTACCAGAATGAGGGTCGGACCACTGAAAATGACAGAGAGAGAATCGACTTCGAAGCTGAAATCATCATCACCAGGTTGCAAGCGTCCTAGAAATTGTGTGTCTGATATCTGAACAGCAGGTACAATCTCCTCTGCATAGCGAGGCCAAATGTCTTCAGTTTGGATTACTGCTACCTCTACAAAATTCTCGCGTTCCTCTTCTTCAAGGCTGCAAAGAAACTCTTCATCTCTCACCAGCACAGCCTTTTCAGGACGTATTCTATCTTCTGAGCGGCCAATAATCCTAGGAACGATTAGTAGTAGTCCAAGTACTTGCTTTGGTCTATTATGAACTAAACCTCGCGCTAGATAACCACCATAAGACAAGCCTGCAATTGCGAAGCTCGTGTCAGGAATCACATTGTCAATGAAGTCTATTACAACCTGCAGCATGTTATCTGAGTTCTTAATCCATTCCTGACCTGGAGTTTGACCGTGTCCTGGCAAGTCTAGGTATATCCGTTTCCAACCATTTCTACTCTCGAAGATAGGTTCCATGCTGCCGACCATCGAACGGTGGTCTAGAGTGAAACCATGTAAGCTGATGATTGGTCTGCCTTCTCCATACATTTCATAGTGAACTTCGGAATTTCCTATTCGACACTTCATTGTGTGGACCCCTCCTTCTCACAGTAGATGTAATGCGTCCTATTATTATTCCTCTCAGCGCAGGCAACTATGCAAAACTGCCGCTATGACTCTATCTGATACAGTAATGTTTCAGATGCTCCTGCCTTTTCATTATCTAGCTCAAAAGCCTAGGCGGCGATTGATTGTCCCAGCTTTATACTTAATCTCACGTCTAAACAAACCTCTCGAGCTTTTTGGTTGGACAAAACAGTAATACGTTGAAGCTACAATCCTCATTGCTAGGATTGTGATGGACCTGATAGAAGAATATGAGGAAAAGCCCTTTGAGCGTGAGATTGTTGTGGAATTAATGGAACAAGGACTTCGTTCCCACTATATTTCAGGTCTAATAGAGGTGGATGTCACAAAAGGCCGTCAACTAATTAAAGAGTACGAAGACAGCTCAGGAAGAGAGCTCTCCTTTACAGCTTGGATAACAAAGTGCATCGCACAAGCTGTCAGCGAACATAGAAATGTTCATGCAATAAAAAAAGGGAAGCGATTGATCATTTTCAAAGATGTAGATGTTTCAGTCATGGTTGAAAGACAGGTGGATGAAGAGATAGGAGCTCAGACATACATTGTAAGAAAAGCCAATGAAAAAACTGTGCATGAGATCCAGGATGAAATATGGGCAGTTCGATATCGTACAGATGGTGACATTTCTGATACAATCAATCGAAAAATGATGCGAAGACTTTTCGCACTGCCAAAGTTTCTGCGTGACTTCCTGTTTTGGCGAAAGTTTAGAACTGACCCCTTTTTTGTCAAGAAGCACCTTGGTACAGTCACAGTTACAGCAGTTGGAATGTATGGCAAGGGAAAAAGTGGATGGGCCATCCCCATTAGCATCTCTCCTGTGCTTTTTGCGCTAGGAGGTATCGCAATGAAGCCAGCTGTCATTGATGATAGCATTTTGGCTAGAGAATACCTCTGTGTCAGTATCTTCATGAACCATGATGTGGTTGATGGCGGTCCTGCAGCTCGCTTTGTCGCACGATTTGCTGAATTAGTCGAGTCTGTTTTCGGACTGGATATCAAGTGAATGATATTGTTTTGCCATCTCGAAAGCCTAATCCACGCGAGAATTCCTCTTAGCGTTAAGTCAAAGGCGTGTTTGAGTCATCCTTTACTTTATGTCTACCTTCAAGCCAACGCAACACAAGACCGCCTAAAGTGTATAGGAATACAATCTGAAACACCAACATAAAAACACGTTTTCCTTCAATCGTCAAAGTTTCATAGTATGACGGTGCAAATATGAGAAATATCAGTATTAATGGAATAACCAGTACAATTACAGCTAACCACTTCCTTCTGTCCTCATGCATCTTATTCACTTTCCGTCATGCCTTTTCCTCCTTCTTCTCTCTCAGAACAGAGTGAATCAACCTATGTCACTTTTTGGACTTTGCCTTCTAGCGTACACGAATACGCAGAGTAATGCCATCTCGAAAGCCTAATAAGCAGGAACCTGCGAACTAGTCTTTGCTTAAAGGCGAATTTGAACAAAATCATCATTCCTGTCTCCATAGTGATACTATTACGTATTCGATTCAAGGATGCCTTTTGTTGAGAATTTAAGGAATCAATTAAGAATTGGGATCTTCACAAATCTAGAGCATCTTCTGGGATAAACTTCAATAACAGAATTAGTATATATTGTCATAGTGAATTCGGTGTGGCGTGTAACATCAGTTGCAATTCTACTAGTAATTGTTTCAATACCCTTTCTTGCATATACCACCATTAATCGATTAACTCTTGACGCCGCTATTGCTACTACAGATCATCCGCCAATAGTCATTTCGGATGACTCAAATTTCACTGAACAAGGGTGGCCTGGGGATGGCTCTGTCGCGCATCCCTTCATCATTGAGAATATACGGATTTTTACAAACACCTCTTGTATCTCAATTAGCAATACTACTGTATATTTCACCATTAGAAACTGTCAGCTGGAGTCCTATTGGTTTGAAAGCACAGCACTTGGCTACAATGCTATCGAACTCATAAATGTCGAAAACGGTATCATCGAGGACTGTGATATTGATGGGAATGCAGCGTGTGTCCTTTTGGTCGAGTGCGAGAATACTAACATGACTGGTAACGATGTACGGTCACAACAAAGTCAAGGCATCTACGCAATCCGTGTTGATAATTGTGCGTTTTCTAGTAATGTGATGTTGAACTCAGGAATTGATATGATAGACGCAACGAACACAAGTATTGTAGACAATCAAATTACAGACTCTCAATCGACTGGTATGCATCTCAGTAATGCATCCAATTTAAGAATCATTTCAAACTCAATTCACTCAAGCAATAGTCATGGAATGCACCTGGATGAAATATCACAGATTGAGGTGCTACAAAACAATATTGCTGATTCTGGTGCCTATGGCATAACTGCTTTTGCGATGAACTGTAAATTCATTGGAAACATCCTTTCTGACAACTCAGGGTATGGGATTGATTTGGAAGGATCTGGAAATGTGCTTTATGAGAATTACTTTCTACGAAACGGAGTGTCCAATGCACGCGATCGAGGAACAAATAACACTTGGGATGACTCAAATCAATTAGGCAACTATTGGGATGATTATTTCGGATTTGGCACATACTTGATTGATGGTTCATCAGGACACGAAGACAGATTTCCGAGGACATATCCAGGAATCATACCTCTTTTATATCCTATACTCATAGTATTGATTGTGGGGGCAGCAATACTTGGCTTGTTTCTATTGAGAATGAGGAGAACTTGAACCACTAATAGGCAAGAAACTCAGAATCAAGAATGAGCGTCATGTGATTCATTCACAAACGTGCAATGCTATCCTCAAGCACAGGTGGTAGTGCTCGTTCTGGAGGTATTACAGGAAAGCAAACGGCCTCAGTCAATGCCAGTCACTCCTACATAATACGCATTTCATTGCCATCTCGAAAGCCTAATAAGCGGCCTTTTGCCTCCTAGTATATACTTAAACGCCTATCTAAGTAAAGGCTCCGAATGATAGTCTTCTTCGTAGTGAACTGTGAGTTGTCCAAAAGCATATGTGTACAAAGAGTGAAGGCTACAGGGAAATCAATTGGACTCCATGAGTAGACCCAGAAAGTTAATTCTGATCTCTGGCATTCTGATAGTGGCTACTATAGTGTTCATACTTCTGGACATTCACCCTCCAGGTATGAGCCCTGAAGTCCCCTTCATATTCGTCATTCTCCCTCTGGCTGCTCTCTTTGCTCTAGGAGTATTGACAGAGGCACTTGTCCTGTCAATGAAACGCTAGTAATCACTATGAACTAACGGCGATTCCTTGCCATCTCGAAAGCCTAATAGGCGAACTCCTGCCAACTAATATATACTTAAACGCGCATCTGAATAAATCTGTTTGGCAACTCCCTTCTGTCTTCCACTTTTAACATATCATATAATACTACCAGAGTTGATATTGCAACACATCTGAGCTGGGAAGACATAAATCGTAGAGCACTTCTCGTTTGTACAGGGGGTTGGATTAGATTAGCGATGATGACAACAGAGGTGTAATCTCGCCAACACGAGAGTCGAAAGATGAAGACCACTCGATTAGTACGATTCTCACAATTCTCGAGAAGATTGATCGAAATCGACATGAGAAGACTACGAACCGTGGGATACAGGAGCAGTATGAAAAGGCTGGACCTTCATTCTTTGCTCTCAGAACCTTTCCTAGCTTCTCGAAATTACCGTCAAAGATTCAAGATGAACTTGAAGGACTAGTTGAATTCTCTAGATATTGGATCTATGATGCTGAATTGAAAGAACGCATTCAAGATGGGGCATTGGATAGCCAGTTGAGTATTATTCGCACTGTGAAGAAGTCTATAGCAGAACATATCGCTTCTATTATGACTGATGTTGATTTCTGTATCCTGAAGGAGTATGCGAAATCGTATCCAAAGAAGATTGCATATAGTGATGATATTCTCGATGTCCATATAATAGAGGAATATTACTTGTTTGTTCTTGAAAAAGAACCAGACTATTATGATGATGACATGGCGATACATTATTTGATGAGGGAAAGCTTTTACTATTTTCCAGATATGATCCGAGAATGCGATAGGTATGAAAGTGGCTCACTTTGCACAATCAAGGATTACCTCATCGATGAATTCAAGGAGATACTTCGTGAAGGGAAGATTGATCCAACAAGACTCACTGAAGAGCGAAGGTTGAAGATTGATGAGCAGAAACGTTTGATACGACCTTCAGATGAGCAAGAGGAGAAGATTGAGAAACAGAAAGGTTTGCTTCGGTCTTCAAAATTGCCTAAAGATAAGTTTGAAAAGTTTGAATAGAACCATCGCTCTTATCTCAATATCCATTGAGAAGTTAGTTTGGTAGGTGGGGGCATCCTTTTAGCAACAGAGAGTGCTTGCCATAACGCTTGTGATGAATGGTTCATATATCTACGATTGAGTACTTCTTTGTATAATCTATGCACCATTAAAATCCCTCGAAAACTAATTTGCCTATTAGCGTACACGAATATGCAGACTCTTGCCATCTCGAAAGCCTAATAAGTAGTCCTCAGGCTGGCGTGCCGAATTTGGTGATTGTCCTTGACCTTTGAAATAGCAGCAGAACCCCTCGTTAAGTCGCCTAGCAAAGCAGATCCACGGCGCGGACGAGGTTTTAGTATTGATGAAACAAAGAAGGCTGGACTGGCGATTGAAGAGGCACGCCGGATGGGCCTCATAATAGATGTCAGACGGAAGACGACCCATGAAGAGAACGTGGAAGCTTTAAAGCAGTATATCAAGGACCTCGATGAACTTGTTGCTCAGATGACCAAGATTGAAGTAGCCAAGCCGAAAAGGACAAAGAAAGATGACAAGGCGGTAGAAGAGCTGTCATCACTACGAGCGGTCAAAAAGGATGAGGCACAGAAGCTAGTAGAGGCTGGCATAAAGTCATTATCCGATTTGGCATATTGTGAGATTGATAAAGTGGCCAAGAAAACGGGCATTGATGAAAACCGAATCACAGCCATGGTGAAGGCTGCATTAAAGAAGATCTGATGTTGCATCAGTTCATTGATGGAGGCGATAGAGCTGGAGTACAACCGGCTCATCAAAGCTCTGGAAACGCCAATTGATGTGGGACGACCTGTAATTCTGCCAGACTTCTATGTTGATCATTTTGTTATTGCAGGGCAATTTGATGAGTTCATTAAAGGTCTGACAGCATTGGCGAAGCAGGGTGGAGGAAATCTACTAGGCAACAAGCAGTTCCTACGTCGAGGGGGCAACTCTGTAAACACCGCATCAGCCCTTCTAGCGCTTGGTCTGAATCCTGTGCTAATCATCACGACAGATGATTATGGTTCAGCGATTCTTCCAACACTCGTTAGTTCCGACCTTGATCTCAGTCATGTTCACACCGACGGCAGATTATCTTCAACAGTATCAATAGAGCTTGAACATGAGGGTAGACGAGTGAATCTAATGGTGAGTGATAGTGGCTCTGCTGCAGAGTTCTCATTCTCAGACCTCACCGAGAGGGATTTGTCAGCAATCCAAGCAAGTAATCTAGTCGCTCTACTTAACTTGAACCACAATCCTAATGCACCTGAACTTGCACATGACCTTTTTGAGATGGTTGGAGCCTCCTCCAAGGCCATCAGATTCATGGATGTTGGTGACCCATCAGGTAATTTGGATATAGTTGAACCGCTAGCTAGGAACATCTTGGGTGAGGGCTTGGTTGACATTGTGAGTCTGAATGAGAATGAAGCTCGTTGGTTTGCATGGGCTATCAGTGGAAAGAGCAGCCATTGGGAACATCTTTCTTCAGAACCTGAGCACTGGCTCTCCGCCGCCAAGTTGGTATCAACAGAAACAGGAACAAGGATTGATCTGCATACCCAACATTTCACTGCTTCAATCATGGATGACAAACTCACTGTGGTTCCTACATTTAACGTGGTAAGTCGGATTATATGTGGGGCTGGAGATGCATGGAATGCAGGGGACATCTTTGGCACACTTCAGAAACTGGAGGACTTCGACCGACTATCACTTGCTAATGCAGTCGCATCACAATACGTTTCTTCTGTGGACGCCTCCCACCCCACCCGTGCGGAAACAATAGCTTTTCTTCGTTCCGAACCCAGCCTTGAGTCTCTCGGCGAAAGACTTGTTAACCGTGTTTGATACTTTCGAGCAACTACAAATGGAAAATAGGTGTACGTCTTCTTGGAATTAGAGCGTGTTTTGACCAAACTCAAATTTGATGATACTGTCAGCGGATACGCTCTAATCACGAACGATGGTCAGCCATTTCTCTCATTTTCTCTTCCTGATGAGGTTCTTCCACAAATACAAGGTGCTATGCGGATTCATTCAGACTCTTTGAAGATGATGAATGTCATGACAGGAGAAGGCACAGTCATCCTGTCTAGAGTAGATGGGAATTGGGTACTTGCAGTACTTTTCCTGCCAGACTTGCAGCTTGGAGTGGCTCTTCAGAAGGCAACGGAAGTAATCAACCTGATGAAAAGTGTCATTCTACCTCCACCGCCTACTCCTGTTCCACAACCAGAGCCGCCTCTCCGAGTTCAAGTAGAGGAGTCCGCGAGAACTATGGCTGCAGAAACTGTTATCGAACCAGAATTGCCTGAAACAGAGCTGAAGCCAGTAGCTGAGGTTGAACCTGCTATAGCAGAACCGGAAGTAGAGATTAGGCATGGTTGTGTTGTCTTTCGTGGAGAGAAGTATAATGAAACGATGACTCTTGAATCCGATCTCAACAAAGAAATCAAAGCCAGATTTGCAAATATTGGAATCGATATCCTGCTGATGGCTGATGAGAAACGGACAATCTTCAAGATTGCTGAGAGTCTTGGCCGTGGAGTCGAAGAAGCGCTTGGAGTAATTCGCTGGTGTGTACCCAGAAAGATAGTTCGAGTGGAGTGTCCTGATACGCAAGAAACTGGCGCCGTTGAGATTATTGAGCTGCCAATCTTTGAGGGCGAATTAAAGAAAGCAAAGAAAGAACATCGAGATCTTCTGTCTCTATGTGATGGAAATCGCTCTCTTCAGGATATATCCCACGAACTTGGTATTCCATACTTCCAGGCTCTGCAGAGCATACTTCCCTATCGTGGCAAAACGCTACGTTTCATACGCAAAAGCAAGAAGATGGACACTGAACCAGAGGTGTCATAATAATGGGAATCAAAGGCAAGATTGCTTGGTCATTCATGACCGATAAGGTCTCTAAGGTTCTATTCCAAGCGAGTTATAGAGAGATGATGAATTTACTTATGGCGAGTAGCGAGAGTGTGGAAGAAATCAATCGCAAGATGAAGCAGATTGGGTTCAAGGTGGGTGAAACTCTGTTAATGGACTACGCCGATAGAATTCGGCAACACGCAGGCCAGTTTCACGAGTTCGCCAACACTCTTGGATTGGCATACAAGGTCAATTCTGGCCAAGAGTTCACAGACATTTGGGTCAGCGACGACAAGAACACCATTAAGTTCACGGATGATGATTGTCCAATATGTGCCGGAGTTGAGGTCAGCGATATGCCTGGCCTACAATACTGCAATATTGTCTCCGGAGTATTTGACGCTGTCATGGAGCTTAGAGGATTCAAGGCTGATAGCTTCCAAGAATCCTGCAAAGCACTAGGTGATGATGCCTGTACCTGGACTCTGAGGAAATATCCATAAAATTACCGATTGCGACACGAATCTAGGCAATTTTGCCGTGCCGTCGCGCATATGTATATAAAAGCACGAATCAAGAAGAGCATAGTAGACATATCGGAGGACCGCGCTTGGGTCAGCTTCTTGGCACGTTTGTAGGCTTAATCACTGCCTTTGCAATCGCCTTCGTCATATTGACGTTTGGTGGAATCATGCCTGAAGATCTCATCTCGTCGACTATTGTCGGCGATTTCCTATCCTATACCGATTTGGAGTTGCGGCTCGCAGTTGTTTCAACTGTGTTATATCCTGCACCTGTTGGCATGGAAAGTCTTGGAGCCATTCTTGGAACCGGTGCACAAGGCGGGACCGTCTTGATGGCGCTTGCATGGGGGACTGGCGGTCTAATGGCTGGTCTTTTTGCTCGCGACATTCTTTCAGGGATTCTTGCTGCTCTATTCGCTGTGATAGCTGGAGCGTTTTTGACATGGTTGCTTGTTTTTGCAATCCAGCCTGATTTTAATATCATGGCTCTATTTGGAGGTCCTTCCATGTATCTCCTTGAAAAAGTGCTCTATGGATCAATCTACAGTTCAATTGCTGCTGTAGTCGGTGGTATCCTCGGGGGAGGCATCACCAGAGAACGATAAGTAGGCATTATCGTCAATTGTGCGCTCATTATGGAGTGTCCTACCACATTCAGAACACACAATGGGTTTTGACTTGAACACCGCTCCACACTGGCATCTAGTTTCTATCTTCTCCGGGATTGGTAGCTCTCTCTCGCGAGAAGCTAGTCGAATGATTCTAGCTGCTGGGTATGCTGACAAAAGTGAGATACTAGCAGTCATTATCGTTGATGTCAACAATATGAGAAGGCTCCAGTTGCGATTTGGATCGCTCCAAAAAGCAGGATCCAAAAGGAGGATTGAGGTCAATGCCCAAACACTGACCCATACACCTGTCCAGACTGCAGTTCTAACTGAATTCCATCCAGACTTCGAGAATGGAGCTATAATAAAACCCATGATTACCCATACAGCAGAATACGATACGAGAGCAAAAGGATCTGAAAGAAGGGTGTAGGTGTGACTCAAGTATTGACTGCCTGTAAGAAGCCCCCACAGGAATATCAGTTCTTGCGGATAGGCTGGCTGGCTCAGATTCAAAATGAACACCAGTAGCCACGAACCAATGATTGCCGCCAGCAGTCCACCCAACATATTTCTCATGATGTGGCCTCTTGATATCCTCGAGTCGTGCTTTGGCGTATAAATGACCCTCTTAACGGTTTCCTAGATTCGGATTCAATTGGCCGTATTATATCAGAGCTATGGGAATCATTGAGTTGTCAACGAATTCTCTCTTTGCAAAACCACAATGCTTTTCAGACCACCACCGATGGAAACCAGCAGAGGCAAGCCTAGATTGGTCTAAAACGGTATAGAGGTGCAAATATGAGCAGCGATTTGGAAAGAGCCCTCGCAAAACTGAGATTCGATGAACAGGTGCTCGGCTATTCGCTGATGACGAAAGCCGGCAGGCCGTTTGTGAGCTTCTCTTTTCCTTCAGAGCTATTCCCTAGAGTCAGGGATAGCATCAATCTATACAAGACCGATTTGCGCCTCATGACAATCGACACGGACCGAGGTCTAGTGGTCCTCTCTCCCGTTGATTTGAATTGGATACTGACTGTTCTTTATGTCACGGAGTTGCAGCTTGGCCTTGCTATTGCCAAGACTAAGAATGTTCTAAGATTATTGGAGGGCATTGAGCTTCCGCCGCCGCCTGATGAATTTGAGGAATCAGCAGAATCCAACCTGAAAGTACTCGAAAGCATAGCAATGCAAGCGGCATCAACGACACCTGAAGCTAGTGAGCCTGAGTTTGTAGTGCCGGAACCTGAGGATCTGATTGAGACAAAGCCCGAACATATTGCAGAAGAAGCGGCCAAGCCTCCAGAAGCATTCAATGTACAGCCCACTACAATTCCGAAGCGAGGTCCAAGTTACGGAGATGCCCTCAATCTGGATTCAGATCTACACAATGAAATGAAGCAGGTGCATGGGAACTTCGGCTTTGATGTACTGATGTTAGTGGATGGTTCTGCTACAGTTGCAGGAATTGCTGATTCAATGTTTCAGCCAAATGAGAGAGTTGCTGAACTTATCAAGTGGGCTGCATCAAAGGGTATGGTGGAGGCTCCGTTGTGTGATGAAGAAACCGTAGCTGTTTCTGAGGACACGATGGGTCGATTTGTGAAGTGTCCCAAGTTTATCGGAGACTTGTCCAAGGCCAAAGGGGAGGATCTTGAGATATTGAGACTCTGTGATGGCAGTAGGACTACTGAGGAAATCGCAGAACTACTAGGCATTCAAAATGCTGAAGTGATTCAGACAATCGCTCGCAACAAGAAGTTTGGTATCAACATGATTGGCAAGACTATCTAGACAACTTGAGTGAGGTCCACATAAATGGCAAAAGTCGAAAACCCACTATTCGTAAGTCTTTATGCTCAATGGGTTGAAAGAGTCCTATCAGAAACCAGCAACATAGATGAGGCTAATCAACGGCTTCGCGACACGGGAAGGGAGATGGGGTCTCATCTTTACCTTACAACCGAGCTCGCATCAAAGACAAAGGATACAGTGATGACCCGCGAGGATGTTGCAAAGCTTATAGATGGCATCTACAGGTTGCTTTTTGATCGGAAACCCACTGATGTGGATCTGAAATCTGCACGGGGCTCTATAAGAGTCGCTGATAGGGATTGCATTTGGTGCCAGGAAATCACGCTAGAGGGAATGAGAGGATTTGGCTATTGCGAGGCGTTCAGCGGGATTCTGGAGGTAATCCTAGAGTTCAAAGGTGTTGATGCCAAGGTCTTCCAAGAGCTATGCAAAGCCACTGGAGCTGACAATTGCACCTGGAACATACGTCTTGTCTAGCAAGTCGTAGCAAAGCACTTAACACCGCCCTTGCGTTCCTCCAGCTTCGGAGACTCTACAATGTCTAAACGAGATCCTGTTATTCCTTGGTGGCAAAGCCGAGTCAAAGAAAAAGACTTGATGAGAGCGTTTTTCGCCAAGACATGGAATAAGCTTGGAAATCGCATTGAGGTAATGTTCCCTGATCGTGTCAGAGATCTCTATTACAGCGCTGGACGACTGGCTGGTCTGGAGGCGCAGCGTGAGTATTTCAAAGTAGCAAATCAAAAGCCCCCAAGCGATTTCAAGGGAATTGTTGAGTTTCTCAAAATGGCTCTAAAGACACTGATTGTGCCATTTGGCGACGTTGAGATTGAGAACCTGTACAAGCTGTTTCTCGATGAGGAGGCGATTGTTCGAATTCAAGACAATCCCTATGCATCTGGTTATGAGGCGGAAGAACCATCATGCTACTTCCTCAGAGGATTCATAGAAGCCGTGATGGAGTACCTGACAGACTACAATAGAATGGGGCATGAAAAGCTACTCATTATGGAAGAGACATGCATGTCTGCCAAGGGTGATGCCTGCAGGTTCAAGATAACCCTCACTTATCCTGCACGTGGATAAGTTAAAAAATAGTACGTTCCTTAATCATTCCAATCGCTTAATTGATATTGATAGAAACTTTATTCCAGGCGGAAGATAGACAATGGGCTCAAAGACATTAAGGAACTTCATAGTAGGACTGTCCTTTCTTCTCCTTGCGACAAGTCTGACTGGCCTAGTTCTCTCTGGATTTGGCCCAACTGGCACTCAAATCATTGCTCAGGAGGTTTCTGATTCCTCTGCGGTGCCGGTTATTGACTTTCAAACCAGTATGCAATGGCTGCACAATACTTCAACCGTTGATTGCAGTTCGTTTTTGTTTCAAATTGGAACCTCAGTCGTTTCTATTGATTATCTATCTAACTCAATTCTGCCAGGATCCTTCATCTTAGCATTAGGTACTATCTCCCTTGAAAGAAGAGACCAAGAACGGTTGGAGAAGCTACGTGATCGTGTTATTGATGAAATCTCTTCATATCCTGGTATTCATCTTAGAGAACTACATAGAAGCATAGGGTGTGCAATGGGAGCTCTTCAGTACCATCTAAACAATCTTGAGAATGAAGGCATGATAGTTTCAGTGAGGAATGGTAATTCCAGGCATTTGTTCCTCAAGGGCTATTCCTCAGAGAATCACGTGTTGCGATTGGCTGCATTCTCTAGGAATCCAACCATTCATTCCATCTTGGTAGAATGTGCTAGCAACGGTAGAATTACCCAGGCAGAACTGAGTAGGACCCTTTCGGTTGACAAGAGCCTCGTTAGTTACTATGTTAGTGGGCTCGTTGACGCTGATATCCTCAGAACTATTCGTGTCTTTGGACGAGAGAAACCTCTCATCCTCAGTGATTGGGCTCGCAATTCGATAAACTCTCTAGGCCTACTAGTACAGTAGTTGAAGTACCTCTAGATTTATCTTTCAACCAGAGTTGACTTGAGATGAGGTCATGATGATCTCGCATAGTAGTATCAGATTGGCAAAGGAGAGACCTTACATATGTCAGATGATGATGCCTGGGTAGCAGATGAAACCTACGACACAGTTGAAACTGTAAGCAGCGACGGAGTCAAGTTTGCAGTGCGGCTCCAAGATGTATCGAGAAGATACTCATTAGGGCGACGAGAAATCACCGCCCTCAACAAGGTCACACTCGAAGTCGGGATGGGGGATTTCGTAGCGATTACAGGAGCATCAGGATCCGGCAAGACGACTCTTCTCAACATCATCGGTGCGATAGACTATGCAACAGAGGGTCGAGTGTTTGTTATGGATGTTCCAATAGGTGACTATGATGAGTCATTCAGGGCAACTTTTCGTCTCTCGAATACTGGCTTCATATTTCAGAGCTATAATCTGATTTCGACTCTCACTGCACTCGAGAATGTCATGTTCCCAATGCAATTGACTGACAAGAGTCTGGAGGAGATTCAAAATGACTCACACAAACTGCTCGAGAGAGTATGGCTTGAAGAAAGGACTAATCATCTTCCATGGCAATTAAGCTCGGGTGAACAGCAGAGGGTCGCAATTGCCAGAGCTATGGCGAATGATCCCCCAATTATCCTAGCTGACGAGCCAACGGCTAATCTGGACACAGAGAGTGCAAAGATGGTACGTGACCTTCTACAAATATTGCATCAGTCTGGCAAGGCGGTGGTTGTGATGACGCATGACAATGCTATCGTCAGAACAAAGGGTGCCCGTCATCTCACTATGGACAATGGAGTGCTGTCCTCTAATGTCTGAGCAAGATTATGCATCAAAGGACCTGAAACGACGTCCCTTCAGGACTACGCTTGTCTTTGCATCTTTATCAACAGTAGTTGCCGCAACTACATTCCTTCTTCTTTTTGGCAATGCTTTGCTTGACGTGACCTCCATTATCACTTCGGGAGGGACTACAGGTGCGTTTACAATCTTCTTCGAAACCTTCATCTGGGCAACGCTTTTGCTGGCTCTATCACTTGGAGTCGTCGTAGTATCAAGCACAATTTCTCTGGAGGTTGTCACACGACGCAAGGACATCGGGCTAATGAAATCAATTGGCACATTGATGGACACTATTTTCGATCACTTCATGGCTCAGGCCTTGATTCTTCTTGGGACCAGTGTGATAGTTGGAATTGCTGTAGGAGCAATATTCTACATTCTTGGTTTGGCGTGGCTTGCATCACTTATCCCAACGCTTAGCTTCTCTCTTGACTTCCCATGGCTCCAAGTCCTCGCATATGCAGCGATCTACCTTATCATCGGTTTCTTTGCTGCACAGAAGCCAATCTATGATACCGTCCATGAATCACCAATAGCCGCACTGAATCCTGAGATTGGGTCCAAGATCCGAAGAGCGGGATATCTTGACACCCTTGGATTGCCTTTTCGAATAGCTACTAAAGCTACAGGGCGTAGAATTGGAGGCTCTGGTCGCACATTGCTTAGTCTATTTCTAAGTATATCATTGGCATCTATGCTATGGATTGGCGGCGGTGTAGTAGAATCAACTACTGATGCATATATTATTAGATCAATGGGTTCGGATGTTGTAGCCATTGGAGATCCCGACTTATTGGACCAATACTTTGGTGCATATTCTCTCAGTGGCGGCGAACTGCTGGACGAGTCGTTTGACTACATAGATAGCACTTTCATGATTCCCTCAAATCTCATTGGAAATGTGACAGAGTTGCCGGGTGTCGCAACAGTGGACATGCGGTTGCTATCCTATGCAAACATACGTGAGGGCCCTGGCATCATATGGAATCCCACTTTCGAGCAGTATGAAAGCATTGGCCAAGGACGACAAGGCACCGCATTGATTGTCGGTCTTAATTGGGATTCCACGGTGTCAAACTGGTTCTTCGATGGTCAGGAAGTCAGTTCAGACCTAGATGTATGGATTGGTGGCCAGATAGCCACAACAATGTATGATGATCCTCTTGTACAAAAGCTGGAAGTCAGTGGCTCGTCGCTCAATGTCAGTGCCATTGCTTTTGATATTCTGAATGGTGGAGAAGTAGCTTTTATGGACTTGGAACTGATGCAAGCCCTCTTTGGCGCGTCAGGAGCAAATCTCGTCCTGGTTCAACTCGAAAGATACGATTCTACAGCAATAGCTCAGATTGAGAGTCTTGTACATGACTATGGATTTGAAATCTACCTTCAACAATCCCTCCTGGAAGAAAACCTAGAAACGATTGGTGCATTCTGGTTGTTGCTTCAACCACTCCCAGTGATGGCATTGCTGAGCGCCTTTCTTAGTCTGATGAATTACCTGCTTGTTTCCGTATTTGGCAGGCTGCGTGACTACATCATAATGAAATCAATCGGTGCCAAACCGTCATTTATCGTTAAAGTCATGATTGCTGAGGGCACTGACATCGGAATGAAGTCAGGGATTCCAGCAGTATTTGCAGCGACGCTCTTCAGCATATACTTCCTGATTCCTGAAGCAGCGGTGCCCTCTCTTCTCTATCTACCAATCGCTATGGTGACAACACTTGTTGCTCTTCTGATAGTTGTAGTATTGGCCGCTGTCCCAGTATACATCCTGTTCCAGAGTAAATCAGAACTTCGTGTCACTGAGTTCTCTGTCTAGAGCAATCTTCTTTAGCACAGGCCCGAGGGTGAAGGTGGTGACAGTCAGGTGTCCGATGATGTTCCAGATGAAGATTACAGCATTCACTGGATAAGTGATGTAGTCGACACTGTTCTAGAACGCGATGTCGATGAGTACTTGGTTTCTACCGGGAAGAGCATAAGTGGTAGCATCCCCATTAGCTTCGTCCGCGAGCTCATAATAGCTGATGTCATCAAGCGAAAACTCATTGAAGCTGGAAAGAATGCCAGGACTCTCTTTGTTGCCGATGACTATGATCCGGTGCGTTCATTTCCCGCAAGTGTGTCACTCCCTCTTGAAGATTGGCTTGGAATACCGTATTCTCAAGTTCCTGATGAGTTTGGTTGTTGTGAGAGTTTCGCGGCTCATGCAGCCAATGAGTTCATAGAAACATTCCCACAATTTGGTGTAAATCCAGAAGTGATATGGCAAAGCAAACTATACGAAACTCCGGAAATGCTGGAAGCCATTAGGCTGTGCTTGAAGAACACGGAAATCATTCGAGAGATACTCATTGAATATGTAGCCAGTGACTTCAATGAAGAACAAAAGGCAGACTATGTTGAATCTATGAAGAATTGGTATCCTGCCTCTGTATTCTGTCCTTCCTGCGGACGTATTCAGGCAGGCGCGAAGGGGGAAATAGTTGTTAATAGAATCACAGACTATAATCCCGTTACTGACAAGGCGTCATTTTCATGTCCGTCATGTGGTCACAGTGATGAGGCGCCTCTTGATGGCCTTCAAGTAAAACTCTCCTGGCGAATTGATTGGCCAGCTAAATGGTATGTGCTAAACGTGACATGTGAGCCTGCAGGAAAAGACCACTCTGTAAAAGGGGGCTCCTTCGACACTGGTCTAGAGATATCTCGACGAGTCTTTGGTTGGGAGGGTCCAGTGAAAGTTCCTTTTGAGTGGGTCCGCATTGGTGGACGCGATATGTCAACCTCTGAAGGTATTGTATTCAGCCCAAGGGTCTGGTTATCAATCGCGCCTCCTGAGCTTTATCGATATATCGTGCTACGACCACCTCTTGAGAGAGCAATTGACTTGCAGCCTGAACGAATTCCTGACATGGTGGATGAGTTTGATAGATTCGAGAGAGCTTACTATGGTCTTGAGGAAACTACCGAAGAGCGAGCCGAATACATTCAGCTATTGTACCCTCTATGTCTTGCTGGGGAGGTTTCAGGGAAGTATATTCCAAAACTACCATTCAAATTCGCAGTCATAACCTCACAGATGGAGGATATTCTTGGGTCTATGAGTATTCTCGATCGATGCGAGCAAGTACTCAAGAAGCAGTATGGTCTCGATACTGTACCTCCTGAAGCAAAAGAGCTGATCCCCATCAGACTGCATCAAGCAAAGACTTGGGCCCATGAGTATGGAACTGAACGTGACAAGGTTGAGGTTTCAGAATCGGTGCCTACGGAAATTATTGATACTATTACTGAGAATGACCGCGAATTTCTCCGAAAATTCTCCGAGGTCCTGAAGGGCGAGCCTCTTGATGATGAGGAATTGCAGAGCAAGGTCTTTGAAACCGCTCGTTCAGTGGGCCTAAAAGACAAGAGAGCATTTGTCGTTCTCTATAGGGTTCTGATATCCCGAAAATCAGGTCCAAGATTGGGCGGCTTCTTGAACCTGCTTGGTAATGAGTGGGTTCTCAATCGCATTATGAGTGTGCTTTGAGCAGCCCACAACACGTTTATTAACGCAAGTCAGGTCGGCGAAGCCCGACCTCGAATCCTGGAAATGTGAAGCTCATGCTTGGAAAATTGAGAGAGAGATATCAGAAGGTCATGATGCCAGTGGGAAGACTACTAGCTAGGACTGGAATTACTCCAAATGTGATAACTGGACTTACGGTGCTAGTTGCTTTGGTGAGCGCATACTTTTTCTTCCTGGGTGATCTCATGGGAGGCTTTCTTCTGATGCTCCTCACTGTCGTTATGGATATGCTTGATGGAGCAGTTGCCCGCGCGGCAAATCTAATGACCAAGTTCGGGGCAACATTCGACCATACCCTCGACAGATATGCTGAGTTTCTCTTTATCCTAGGATTGATGATGGGGCCCACAGTCATGACACCGGTAGCTTGGTGGATAATAACACCAAATGAGAGCTATCTCCCATGGTTCTGGGGAGTGTTCTCATTATTCGGAATGATCATGGCGAGCTTTTCGAGAGCCAAGGCCGAGTCGGTCGGAGGAATGGAAAGCTGCTCGGTCGGAATTGCAGAGAGACAGGAGAAGCTAATACTGACTTTCGCAGGGATACTCCTTCTGGCTCTGCCTCCCACAAATATCTGGCTTGAATTCTTGGCTTTTCTACCTGCTGGTATTATGGATCTGTTTGTCACAGCTGGAGTAACGAACATCCTTACGTTGTGTGTTGTAATCGTCGGAATATTGTCACACATCACTGTAGTTCAGCGGTTGGCATATGCACGGAAAGTCATCCTACAAATGGAAGGTGAAGAATGACTCAATGTATGACATTGTCGTGATTGGAAATCCAGCTTATTACGAGGAAAAGTCCATACGACTGGCAAGTGGAGCTGTGTATGCTGCAGTCGTGGCGGCGAAGCTGGGAGTAGGAAATGTCGCATTGGTTGGAACTGTTGGCAGCGAGCTACGTAGCAAGGCAACAGAGGTTCTAGACAAGCACGATATCGAGTTCTTCTTGACCAACTCTGCTGAAACCAGTAGGTTTCAAGTTGCACTAGACCTAGAAGGAAGCAAATTCGCGAACTTGGTCGGAACAAAGAGCGAAATAGGAATTCGCGATATTCCGGACGAATTCCTCCATGCAAAGATGATTCTGCTAAGCCCCGTGCTTCGTGAGATTCACGCTGAATTCATTGAGTGGCTCCATGAATCTTCAGATTCAATCATTCTTCTCGACCCCCGATTTAGGAGAGTTAGCGAAGACAATCGGGTCCGGCTCATGGGGAATCATCGCGTAGCAGAGGAAATACTGGACCTCATTGATGTTGTGAAGCCAAATCGCTTAGAGTCCAAGATCTTGACTGGTGAAGATGATCCTTTTCTGGCTGTTGAGATGCTAGTTGAATCTGGGTCCGAAGTAGGAATAGTCACCCTTTCTGATGAAGGTAGTATTGTATTCGATGGGATGGATTTCTACCGGATTCCTGCATACAAGATTAATACAGCGAATGGTACTGGTGCGGGTGATTCATATTTGTCCGCTTTTGCCGCAAAGATGATAGAAGAGCGTTCAATTGCTGAATGTGGAGCCTTTGCCTCAGCTGTTGCTAGTATTGTTGTTGAGTCCTCAGGGGGTACAGATTTCAGACTTGATAGCAAGGTCGTACAACAAAGAACCAAGCAACTGCTTGAGGAAATCACTATTCGTTAATTATTCAGTGATATCAAATACTCTTGATATGGTTGAAAAGAGGAAATCTCTGGCTAGCTTCATTGCTTCACTGCCTTTCTCTGTTATCTCGTAGTATTTTCTTGTTGATTCACTGGACGCTTGGCTCTGTATGAGACCGTCTCTCTGCAAGCGATATATGATTGCATAGCCGCTCACTGTAGCAGGCGAAAACCCGAACCTCTTTGTTACGAGCTCCTTTATCTCATACCCGTAGTGGGGTCTTTCTTGGAGGAGTCGAAGAATGTATATCCAGAGCATCTCCTTGGTCAGTTTGTTCACTAGTCTTTCTACGGCTCTTGACTGCTTTTCGGAAGTTTCACCTGACATCATGAATCATCTCCTCATACATTGATATTATCGCTGCAATGCAATGACTCGCAAGGTAGCTAGTTGTTCCTAGAGAGAGTCGATAAATGCTGTGGTCTTCAAAGGCTTTCAGCGCCTCGGAATCAAACCCTCTATAGCCCCCAATAATGAAGCTGTTCTGCGCATTGAATAACGGCTTCTTTTCTTGAGCCAATGATTCTCCACCTTCATCTAGCACCCACAGGTTATCTTCCCTGCCGGCCAAGATTTCCATGATAACGTCTTTCAAGGTCTTATTCTCAACACCTATGAAAGGAGGGGGGTTTCCGTTCAATGCATCCTTGACTGCATCTGCCCACCAAACCTCACCTCTTGGCATCTCTGCGTTTGGGTTTTTGATTCGAAGACAAGAGGTCTTGTCATCAAGGGCGATAATCTCCAGACTCGATTTATCAAGACTTGCTGGTCCCCAGTCGAAACATGCGGCTAGAGCGCGGCATAGAACATCTATTCTCTTTCCTGATCCTGGTAGGTCTTTTAAATGGAAATTTCCAGCTTCAAAGATTTCTGGGATGTACAAAATGAATCTCAGATGTGTTACTTGTTCCATCATTTGGAGAACCAGCTATTATGATGGGTCCTTTGATATTCGCGAGGCAATAATATCTGACATGTTGTGTTTGATCTATTAGCGGCGGCCAGGTTTTGTTTTCCGCTCAGATGCTTGTCGAATCTGGACCTTTCCAGAGTGCACTGCACAGCTAACGCAGTAGTATGATGTGGTCTTGCGAGTCTGAATGAAACTCCCCTGTTGGCGGAGTTCACGTGCAAGCTGTGGATCGACAGCTGAAACCCGCTTTGTATATCTCTTGGCCTTGTCAGCTGGGACCATTCGTCCGCACTTTGAGCACTGGACTGTCTTGGACTTTCCTGCGCTGCCCTTGCTTCTGCCACCGGATTTTCTCTTTTTACCCAAATATACTCACCATTGCTGGTTCTGAAATCGCCGAAGTTGCTTGGCCTTAAAACGTTGTGCATGGAACGATTCAGAAGTACCGCAAATTAGCTACACACTTTCATCAGAAATAGGGCGAAACCGTTTCTAGGACCTTCTCAATAATCTCCTCATTGGATTCTATCAACATCTTGTGCTTCTCACGATCGATCTGATCATCGAGTTGAGGGAGTTTCCTGTTTTGTAGCCCTTCCAGACTCGCTCTTATGCTTGAACCAAGCACAAATGGATTGTATCCTCCCTCAAGAATCCAAAATGAGCCTCTAATTCCCAGCTTAGACACCGTCTTCTCTACGAGGTTTCCAATAAGCCAGTATGTTCTCGAATCAACATCCATGTTCCCTACGGGATCCGCATAGTGGGCATCGAATCCAGCAGAAACTGCTATGATGTCAGGTTTGAAGCTTTCCAAAGCTGGAGTTACAATCTGCTTTAATGCTGACTCGTATGAGATGTTAGGACTCGTTTCAACGAGGGGAATGTTGATGTTCTTTCCTTTCCCTTCACCATGCCCAATCTCGTCAAAATGTCCCACGCCAAAATTCTCATAGTCATACTCGTGCATCGAGATATACTGTATATTCGAATCTGCATAGAATATCTCAGCCGTCCCATTTCCAAAGTGATTGTCTATATCAAGAATCGTGATTCGATTCACGTCATCTCTTGCCATAGCAGTCTTCGCAGCAACAGCAAC
The DNA here is from genome assembly GCA_048882485.1 of Candidatus Thorarchaeota archaeon. GTDB lineage: Archaea > Asgardarchaeota > Thorarchaeia > Thorarchaeales > Thorarchaeaceae > SMTZ1-83. The sequence continues at coordinate 53,058 of JBHLRP010000006.1, read as the reverse complement.
ATTGTTGAAATAACACAGACCCATCGATGTTGAAGTCGATGCATGATGCCCAGGCGGCCTTACTAGTGCGAAGGCATGTCTGGTGTTCCCTTCTGATACTAGCTTTGCAGATTCAATTGCTCCGCCGAGTGCATGCAGAGCAGAGCGAAGTAAGTCGGGACTTGCATATGACGATTCGCCAAGATATCCACTTCCCAAGTCAGACATTATCTCAACAGTATGAACGAGGTATGGTGAGTGGACTAGCAGTGCATCATCAAACTTTGCTCGATTTGCCTTGGACACCTTCATCCCTTTAAGCACGCCATTCTCTTCAAGGTACTTGTAAGCCATCTGAATTCTAAGCGGATTCTCAAACGCTTCGATATTCGGCTTGGGGAATGGTTGGGCATGTGTGTCAGATAGAGGTTGATGGATGAAGGACATTCCATGAGTCGTCAATTCCAACTCCACCTCTCAGAAAGAACAAGGCCCTCCTTAAACACTTTCACTTCAATGATGGGAAGTCGGGCTCAGCGAGAAGTACCCAGTTCATCATGATATTCAGCAGCTTGGAAGAGGTTTCGCTTTTGCTTGTCAGTGCAAGGCCATTGATAGAAACACTCTCTATAAGTGAAGCAACATGGTCCTCTGCAGAGGTCCACCTACGAAACTCTTCTATCCAAAGATATCCATCTCTTTCGATAGCATCGGGATGCGCCTGACGAAAGCTGTCCGAGGCATTTTTCAGTGACATTGGTGGACCTTTTCTCTCGTATTTCTCCGATATCATAGGTTTCTCTATTATGAACCCAACAGCGTATGATGATCCCTCTAAGTATACCTCGGTGAGTATTTCACCGAATCGAGGCTCTCCTGTATTCTCTCTAGACAATTCGTTAGCTGCTTTTCTTGCAAAGCTATGAATCTTGTCTCTCAAAATCGTATAGTGAATCGAGCCATCTGATTTGAATTCGTGGACAGAACTATGCTTTTCAAACCATTTTGGCACTGCAGTGGTCGGTATTGGTTTCTCCAAGAGTAGCTCCTGGACCTTGCTGGAATTCCCTTTCTCAGCTGCAGAAATTAGGCGGGCTGATAGTACCTTTAATAGCCGAAAAGATCTATTGTCAAAACTTGATGCGACATTCCTACCTGGATCTATAGGATCCATGATGAAGATTTTGTCATCTCTAAAGGCTGGCATCTTTCCTAAATCCTCTAGACTCCTATGGAATGGATCAACAGGAATAACATCGAGCTCAAGAATCGCTCTGATAGCTTCATCAACTCCACCCTTCAAAATGACTAGGAGCTCTAAGGCATAGCCTGTAAATCCCATTTGTCCAACCGCGCACCTATCAGCGTAGGCATGACAAGCGCGAACAAATGATTTCAGAATCCTGACATCATCTCTAAGTAATCCTATGTTATTGAAGACATATTCCGAATGATGGATAGTCCTGTCCATCGCAGTGATTGGGCCAGTTCTCTTCAAATCACTCTGAGGAATGAAGAAGCACGACACTATATCGACCTCGAACCCCATCATCTCAAGGGACAAGTACGGATGCTGGGAGTATGTCTTTTGAAGCGAATTGACCTTGATTCCAGAAAGCGCGGGTTTGAACCAGTTTTCCACCATACCGTTCATGAGGTTGTCAATAGCATCTCTCCTCCTCTTCGGATCTTGACTTAGTTCCTCTGGGTAATCGTCTTGTGAGAGAATCACAAAGAGGTCTATATCCGAAGCTCCCCTGAGCTGAGTCTGTTTTCTCCCTGTTGAGCCCTGAGGTTCAATTGAATGATATGGAAAGCCGTTATCAGTCGCGTAGCGTTCAAGTGCGAACTTGAGGCTTTCAATTACTGTAATCTGTTTCTCAATCTCCTCATCAGTAGGCATAATCTCTGACAGAACTGCAGAAGCAATTGCATTGGAGATTACTGAGCCCAAGTTTACTACCCACAGCACAAGAGGTAGCGGGTGCTTTGAATGTTCGCCTCATCACCCCCTAGGTTTAAAGCCGAGCTCGTTGAAATAACTGCTGTCCAAACAACCCAGTGTGAGGAGTTCCCAGTGGCTTCCATGATCCCAATAGTGATTAGCATTCTCCGATGCAAAGGGCAGTATCTCTTCTTGAAGCGCACTAATTATCCATACGAGAACCTATGGAGCTTGGTGGGCGGCAAGGTAGGGATTGGAGAGCATATACTTGAAGCAGCAAAACGAGAGGTTCTAGAAGAAACTGGTGCGGCCTCTCTCACTAACTATGAGTACAGAGGGATTGTTTCGGAAAGATTGGTCCAAAGAGATGGAGAACTTGTGAATCACTTTTTGATATTCGTTGGTCATGGAGAGATTAGCGACTACAACGAATCGCATAGAGAAGGTGAACTGGCACTCTTTACTTTGGATGAGATCAATGCGCGTCAATCCGAATTCCTACCCTCTGATCGGTTCATGTTTGACTGTTTTAGGACGGTAAATAGCGCTGCTCAAGTATACGAAGCTGAGCTGGAACATGATCAGAGAGTATACAAACTCAACTACTATAGGAAGGCTGTATAGTGCAAACTGGAGAAATAGAAGTAGTGCCCCTAGCCGCAGAAAGTCTAGGAGTGCGATCATTTTGCACATTAGTGAAGACTCCCGATATACACATGGTGCTTGATCCTTCTGCCGCCCTGGCAATGCGAGAGCGTTTCGAGCCGCATCCAATTGAGTATCAAACACTCATTAAGAGCCTCGAAAGAATCTTTGTGGAGTCAAGGAAGGCTGATGTTCTCTCAGTATCTCACTATCATTATGACCATGTTAGTCCGGGATTTACAGATTTCCGCTACAACTTAAGTTCGCGTGAGGAACTCCAAAGGCTGTTTGATGGAAAGGTGATTCTTGCAAAGGACAATAGAGACAATATCAATCCCTCTCAGCGACGCAGAGGATTCTACTTCGAAAAGGATGTTCAACCAATTACAGAGAAGATACATTGGAGTGATGGTGAAACTTTCGAATTCGGAGCAACAAAAGTCGTCTGTTCAAAGCCACTATCACATGGCCCCTCTAATACGAAATTAGGATACGTAGTCGCAACTTCAATAGAGCATGAAGGTCATTCTGTGCTGTTTGCCCCTGACCTTCAAGGTCCTACAGTTCAAGATGATTTGGAGTATATCATATCAACCTCTCCCGACATACTGCTGGTTGGTGGCCCTCCGATTTATTTGAGAAGATTCGAGGAGCATCACAGACAATCTGCATCTCTATCACTGACAAGACTTGCCACAGAGCTTCCACTGGTTGTAGTTGACCATCATCTCATGAGATCAACGGAGTGGCTCGATTGGCTGCGTCCCATCAGGGCGGCAGCAGAAAGCGCAGGCAACCGAATTGTAAGTGTTGCCGAGTCGCTTGAAATTGAGAATCGGTGTCTGGAATCAATGAGGGCGTTTCTTTACTCTGAGTATCCACCATCATCTGATTTCATCCATTGGACTGAATCTACCGATGATTACAAGAAGAATAACCTTCCACCGCTAAATGACACCGCTCTAGATATGGGGAGGACATCATAGACATCTTTTAGGGCATCTAAGGCATGAAGAATTGCGAATCATGCGAGGAACCAATGGACAAAATTGTCGCAGGGAGACCACATTGATGTGTGGACTTCATCGATGATGCAACCGTCATCCAGGCTGTCTATTTGTCCTGTAAGAAACCCACTAAGCTACGGTGAATGCCAGTGAACCTGAACCAAAATGATGCAGAAGCCTCCTCAGACAACACTACTCGCGAGCTGCTTGACCGTTTCAAGAGCGCCGTGAGTGAAGCCGATGAGCTTCTGGCTAATGAGCAGCATCAGCAGGCAATGGCATTGTACTATGAAGCGAGTCAGTCTGCAGACGAGATGTCCGAACGTTTCCTTACTCTTCTGGTCAGAACCGCACCGAATAACGACTATCGCACACTTCTGATTGAGGTCATTAGCTGGCGCCTGAGGTATATTACCGCCCAGTATGACTATCATCTTGCTGTTGCTCAGACTCTTAGTGGCTTGCCCCGACAAGAGTGGATTGCAAGACTCGAAACTCTATTGGTCCTATCTCAGACTTGGGTCGATAAGCTACTGCCATTTCTTAAAGAGGTCCATGAGCCAGGCCTGAGAGGAAGGATTGAGGATGTTCTCTCTGATTGGGTGTCTGGCATCCGCAGCTTGATTGACAAACTTATGAATTGGGGCATGGCCAGCGCGCAAGCATCGAGAGTGCTTGAATGGGCTATGGACAATGATCTGGAGTGAAAAGCAGGTTTGGACAGTCAATCCTCATCTTTTGATTTGCCTTCTACATAGGCGGCTGCAACCTCGGTGTCTGCGAGTTGCAGATGACTATCAACATAACAGACCAGATTGTGGTCATCGTGTTTGACGACTATAGCCACAGGAAAGCGTGTAACTTTCTTGAGTGCCTGGTCTGGAACTTTCCAAGAAATCGTCTTCTTACAGACAGGGCACTGCAACCACTTTAGGCCTTCAGCCATCTAAACCACCTTTGCAATAGGAGCCGGCGATTGAGAATCTGCAATCGTACTAAAAACGTTTGCTGCTCCTTCAGCTAGTGAAGCCAGCGAATGCAACTTCAATCATGCTATGATTCGAATATCAATGTTAATCGGATGTTGCAGTAGCACTCACTCCCCCAAATCAAGGTCCCATGCACCAGGATCATCGAGGTCCCGGCTCATAATTGGGCCTTTTCTTTTCGCGAGTGCAGAAACATCGTATCTATCAGTATCTACAACAAGCTCCCTCGAGTCGGCATCATAGTATGCAGGAATCAGTCCTTCCTGAATGCCCTTTCTCACCAATTTTGCTAGTTTTGCCTCTTTCATGCCAGTGCTTTCAACCAGACTTGTCATTGTAACAGCTGCTTCTGATTCCAATGATGTGCGAATGAAACCAGTAAGAATCAAGTAGAGGTATTGATGCGCCTTGCGGAAAGTTTTCCTATCAACCGCTGTTTGGAGAACTTCTTCGATATAGAGGTCTGCATCTCCGAAGTGATATTCGCTCAACATCAGTGCGAAGATAATCAGCTCTCTAATCTGGCCTTTCGTAGTTTCAGCGGCTGCATGTATAAGCTGCTTTGCTAGCTCAATATCACCGCCAGTAATAGCGCACAAGGACCCTTCCACAAAATAGGATGGATCCTTTTCATTCTCAGCGGCTAAGATGTATGCTTCTGATGCTATTTGACAGTCAATCTCAAACTTCTCATGCTGTCCCTCTTTGATCCATGAGTACCCTCCTTCAATCATTACATTAGCTGCTCTTGAATACTTATGAGCTAACATTGCGTGCTCGTAGGCACGTTCGAAGCAATTGGCAGCTCTAGCAAAAAACTCCCAACGTCTCCAACACTCTGCAGCTGATGCAAAGAGCTCCATCGAGTACTCATTGAAACCTTCTGCAGCTTTCTCTTCGGCGAGTTCCTCTTGTTTGCTGCAGTCGGCCTTTTGCATTTTGGTCTACGCTCCAAAAAGATGTGCAGACCTGGCTGATTATCCATCTTAAGCTTTGGTTCAGCCAGGTCGAGGCAACTCAATCTGCATAGACTATCTTATAGCTCCATCCTTCATCCGAAGAACGCGTTTAGCGTACTTGGTCAGGTCCTCATTATGTGTGACCAATACGACGGTCATGTGCTTTTCTCTGGCAAGATTCGCGATATCCTTCATGATGCTGTCGCCTATCTTGCTGTCTAGATTTCCGGTGGGTTCATCACAGAAGAGAATTGGAGGCCTGTTCACTAGAGCCCTCGCAATTGCCACACGCTGTTGTTCGCCGCCGCTCATCTGACGCGGAAAGTGATCCCTTCTCTCGAGCATGTCAACATCTCGGAGAACTTCCAGGGCCATCTTTTCTTGGGTTTCTTTTGTCAGCTCTTCATTTGGCCAGAGGACTGATTCAACATTCTCATATGCGGTGAGATCCTCGATGAGAAGGAAGGCCTGAAAGACGAACCCTATCTTTTGAGCCCTCACCTTAGGGAGATCCCTCTCACTAATTAGAGTGACATCAACAGCATCTAGAAGAACTCTTCCTGTTGTCGGTTGTTCAAGACCTGCCATAACATGAAGCAACGTTGATTTTCCGCAGCCTGACGGTCCGACAACAGCTATGAATTCACCTTGTTGGATCTCAAGATTGATGTCCTTTAGTGCAGCAACAGTGTTTTTTCCCTTGCCGAACTCCTTGTTTACATCTTCGAGTTGGATTATTGCATTTGCCATTTTCATTCCTCCCTCAGTGCTCTCATTGGTGCAATCATCATGGCTCTACGTTGCGCCATATATAGGCCTGGTAGCTGCAATACCACAATTACAAATAGAGTAACCATGAGGTCCCCAAGGGGAACTGCGAGCAACGCTTGCAGACCATCGAGAAAGCCTGTGTCAAACAATGGCTCGAAGTAAGCCACTAAACCCAGCAGTTCGACACTTATTTGAAACACCAATAGAAATGCCGAGAGTGATACAAGAACCACTTCTCCAACCATGATTAGGAATATGTCGTTGTTGTTCCATGAAACACATTTGAGAATCGCGATATCCTTCGCCCTAGACTGTGCAATCAGGACTGCATATAATGTTGCCAACACAAATGCGGCAAAGAGCCAAAGGAGTTGATCTACTCCTGAGGCCAGTCCGCGTGACACCATTACAATAAGAAACGCATAGATTACAATGAAAGTAAACACACGTCTCTTGGCGCGGAAAGCGAATTTTATACTCTTGAAAAGAACTCTGAGATTCAATGGCGTGAAACCTCCGATTGTACGCCCTGTGTGATTTGATTCACAGATTTATACTAATTTGTGTTTTGGGGGGGAATAGAACTCATCCTGACACGGTTTCATCGTCCATCAAGAGGGGTCCTCCATCTCTTGGCCACAGCTCGCGACGCAATAGGTCTCGGATTGCAACTCTGATTGCCTCGCTCCTGGAGGGATACATACCAATCTCGACCAGCTTGTCCAAGCCATCCGCATAAATCTCACTCATCTTAACAGTGATTAGCCGCATGCTGCGTTGTCCTCCCGACAGGTACCACCCCGGTAATACCCGTTATAATCTCTTCCAGACTAAGACTAGAAACAATGAATAGGGCGCCAACCTATTTTGATGTGAGAATGGGTTTGCTGCTCCATTAAATGCCATAAAAGGCTAAATATGGTCAAAGCCCAGCTCTCATTGATTCAAGCATTGTGCACTGTTGAGATATGCACTACTATAATCGATCTCACGAGGGACCAACTTGGCGAAAGCTGCGGAATTTGATTTCATGCGTAAGGTTGTCATGATTGGAGCTGGTGGCAGTGGCAAGACCGCACTCGTAAATCGTTTCCTTACGCAGAAATTCTCCGAGCAGTATATCGTAACCATTGGTTCGCAGTTTGCAGTGAAGACTGTGGCTGTTCCAGATAACAACGGCAACTCTGTTGTTGTCAAACTTTTGGTTTGGGACTTGGCTGGACAGCAGCGATTCGATTTCATACGTGGAAGCTACTATAGGGGGTCGAAAGGAGCCCTGCTTGTTTTTGACACAACAAGAAAGAGTACTTACATTGAGCTTCCCAAATGGATTGAGGAAACGGAAAATGCATTGGGTGAACGGATTCCAATAATCCTCCTTGCCAACAAGGTTGATCTTGCAAACGAACGCATAATCACAACTGAGATGGGCAAGCAATTTGCTGAAGAACACAATCTGGTTGCCTATCTAGAAACCAGCGCATTGACTGGCCAAAACGTGGAAGAAGCATTCAGTCTGCTCGCTAAATCGAGTATTTAGCAGGTCTATCGCCTCTCGTGCATGGACCGAAACTACTATACCCATTTGCAAATCCCGAGAGTTCCATTCTACAGAAACTATTCTGAAGTGAGTTCAATGGCAGGAAAAAATCTTGATGTCAAACTCCTAGAAGCCTTATGCAATTCATTCGGGCCAAGTGGCCATGAACATGAGGCACAGAAGATCGCCAGGGATTACGGGGCCAAGTACGCCGATGAGGTTCTTTATGATAGATTGGGTTCAGTTGTGTTCCGCAGAGGGGACAAAGGCCCAAAAATCATGTTGGCCGGGCATGTTGACGAGATTGGTTTTGTGATAACAGAGATTGATAAGAATGGATTTCTCCGTTTTCATCAACTGGGAGGATGGTGGGATCAGACTCTACTAACGCAAGAGGTCATAATCAAACCTTCCCAAGGAAACAAGAAAGTCATCGGTGTCATAGGAGCTCCTCCGCCCCATGTTTTGGGTCCTGAAGAACGTTCCAAGGTGGTAACCAAGGAGAAGATGTTCATTGACATCGGTTGCAACTCAGCCAAAGAGGTGAAGGAACTAGGAATTCGAGTTGGTGATCCCGGTGTACCAAATTCCATTTTCAGGACAATGGAACGAAAGCGGAAAGAGAAGAAGAGCGAAGACGACAAAAATGCAGAGGAAGAAGGAAGAGAAGTCACTCTAGCGGTGGCAAAAGCATTCGATGATCGGATTGGAGTCTTTATAGCGCTGGAGGTTCTAAGAAGACTCTCTGAGGAGGACATCTCGCATCCAAACATTGTCTATGCAGTATCCACGACTCAAGAGGAGGTTGGACTGAGAGGAGCCAGAACAGCTGCGCAGATGCTTCTACCTGATATTGGATTTGCGCTTGATGTCGATATTTCTGGTGATGTGCCTGGAGTCAAGGGCCTCGTTCAGAAGATGGGCAAAGGCGTAGCAATTTCCGCCGGAGATGGATCAATGATTCCAAATCCGAAATTCCGTCAGTTCGTTTTAAATATTGCAGAGGAGAAAGGTATCAGACATCAACCAGCATTTCTGAAGTCTGGAGGCACTGATGCCGGAATTATCCACATCACAGGAATGGGTGCCCCTTCGCTGTTCATCGGAATTCCAACAAGACATATTCATTCTCATCACGGAATGCTTGATTTATCAGATATCGAGAATGCCGTCCAGCTTCTGGTTGAAGTGATAAAGAGGCTCGATGAGAAGACTGTCAAGAGCTTCACTGAACTCTAGTTCTTGGAAGAGCTATCTGATCCAGTATATAAAAACTGGACCAGATGGATTCCATCCTCTCTGTTTCTATCTCTCGCGCTTTCCTTCGATGAACTCATCAACGCGCTTTCTTGCTTCAAAATCATCTATCTGGTATCTTGGATGTTTGAAGCTATAGGAGCTGATGCTTGAGAGTTCGCCGCCGACTCCGCGATCCAGAGCTATCTTGACAGCTCTGGCAACATCGATTATTACTCCTGCTGAGTTTGGTGAATCTTGCACAGAAAGCTTCAGGTCAAGGTCTATTGGCAGGTCGCCAAAAGCCTTGGAGCGCATACTGATGTAACATACCTTGTTGTCCTCAAGGAACGGGACATAGTCACTGGGCCCAATCTTTGTAGGTAGTTCATACTCAACACAACTTGTGACAGCCTCGGTCTTACTGATTCTCTTGGATTGAAGTCTGTTCTCGACCTGCATATTCTCAAAGTCTGTGTTTCCGCCTATGTTTAGCTGGTATGTGTTTTGGAGGATTAAACCCCTCTTGTCAAAGAGTTGAGCTAGAACACGATGCAGAATAGTGGCGCCAAGCTGACTCTTTATATCATCTCCTGCAGCAGGAATTCCTTTCTTTTCAAAGGCTTGAGCGTGGGGGCTATTCGGATCAGAAACGATGAATTCAGGAAATGCATTCACAAAACCGACTTCCGCTTCAATCGCTGCATCTGCGTAGATTCTCGCAGCTTCTGCACTGCCGACAGGAAGATATGAAACTAACATATCTGCTTTGGACCTTCTAATCTCCTCAACAACATCGACAGATTCCATCTCGTTCTCGTCATAGGCGAAGAACGATTCTCTCATATGTGGCGCTACTCCATCCGATATCGGTCCTGGCAGGACTTTCACACCCGTCTTTGGGACATCACGATAGAAAGGCACACAGCAGTTTGGCTCTTCCCATATTGCGTCTGCGATGTCCTTTCCGATTTTTCTCCTATTTGCTTCAAAAGCAGCCACGAACTTCAGATCTTTGGGGAAGTATCCTCCGAAATCAACATGCATCAGGCCTGGTACTTCATCCTCGGCCTTTGCGTCTTTGTAATAATGCACTCCTTGGATCAATGCAGATGCACAGTTCCCAAGTCCTGCAATCGCTATGCGAACGTCTCCCATGAGATGACACCTTTCTCTTAGGTATTCTATCACCATAGAATAGTTTCACTTTTTAAAACTTACGAGCTAGTCCTTTTCTTCTGCTTTTACCTCATCATCGTCCTTAGGGGGTACGTAGTCTGAGTAGAGTAATTTCTTTGCAGATACAACTGTCTTTGGTCCTATTCCAGGCAGTTTAGTCCATTCGTCGGTTCTTGTGACCACCTCAATGGGGGAACCGAATTTCTCTAGCAGACTTCGTGCCCGAACTACATTGATTCCAGGGAATCCCGCGATGAAGAATTCCTGTTCATCCTCAACTGAGTCTAGTCCTTTTCGAGTTCTGATTACTGGAAGTCTCTTTCCCTTTCCTTTCTCGCTCTCAGTCTGTTCTGTGATTATGCCAAATAGCAGTCCTGCTGAGTGTGACGCATTAAACCCAGAGATTATCTGAATTCCTCTCTCCCTGACGCTTTCAATTAGGGCATCCAGAGAACTTGGGTGAATGTAGCTCGCCCTTTCCATTGTGACGACATATGGTCTACCCTTTGTCTGCTTTGTCTTGAATGGAACGTACACACAGCCCTTTAAGGGGTCACGTCGAATTGCCAGAATGTTCTCAATCAGAAGATATGGCTTGTCGTACTCTAGCAGTGCATCCATTTGCTTTGTGAATCGAGGCACTCCAGCTGCACTGCCTTTTAGGGTGTTGACAAGATCAGACACTGTCTTTCTCTCTATTGCAATGCCCTCAGGTCCCAAAACGTCTCCAATAGGTATCTTCTCCACAGTGTAGGAAATCTCTTCCTTGTCAAGCATACTCATTAGCTGTTTGACGGCATTTGTTCGTTTTCCGCCTGTTTCGTGGACATCAATCACAACTTCGGGGACATTCCCAAACAAGTCCATCTGCATTTTGATTCCTCTCAGAAAAGCGTCATAACAGCCGCCATTGAAACTTCGCGTGCAAGATTGGGGTCATCCGCTGACCCAATGATAATGACATCATTTTCTTCAGGTCTTAAGCTCTCAAGAATGAGAAGGGTCTCTCTCTCATATTCGATGAGTGTATGAAAGTCATCTGGTGGCAAGACGATGGAGCCGTTTCTCATAATCAGAGTAGTAGCTCCTGCACTATCATACCCTCCTCCTTGAATGATAGCTTCATCTCTTTGCCGGATCCCGTCCTTCACATCATCTCCTTTTTTTCTAACGAGATTTGCGTATGCACTCTTATACATGACAAGAGCTGGTGCATCAAGGAATAGGCCTATGGGAACTTCCCTAGAGATTTCATCAAACAACTCCTGTCCTCTATCAGTCAACCTCTGCCCCTGCTTTCCCTCTGGAGATATATACCCAGATTCTGTTAGACGCTTCAAAAGAGTGCGCGCACTTCCCTCTCCCACGGAAAGATTCTGACAGAGTTCATATCTGCCGAGTGGTTGTTCACGTCCAATCATCACCAAAGCAACTGCTGCATGATGAGGTCCAAATGCGGGAGCCACTCTGCCATCTGCTGCTCCTACAAGTTGAATGAATTTCTCTTTCCAAGACACGCCAGGCCGCTCCAAATTCTTCTATCCAGGCTCACTTTTTACTCTTCGCTCAGACCCGAAATTTCTGCTTCAGTATTCCATATTAGTGACGAAAATTGACTCCGGACAATAATGTCCAGCCGGGGAGTCACAGCTCCAAAGATTATGGCATTTGATGCTACATGAACAGCCATGAAAGGCAATCCTGAAACAATAGCAAGCCAATAGGGAATGCCAAATGCCCATGAATATCCAAGATTAGTGAGCATATCAAAGAAGAACGTCAGGAATGCCCCTGTAAAGCCAAGTAGCCAAATCTCTCTAATGGAGTGCCTAATACCACTTCTGTTTCGCCCCATGAGTGCACCAGCGGCTGTTATATACACCCAGCCGATTACTTGTGTTATCCAGATTTGAGGAATGAGCCCTCCCCAAGGATTAATGGATCCAAAAATAATCGCCATTAGCACTGCGCATGAGGCACCAGTCTGAAATCCAAAGAGATACGCGGTCACAAAGAGAATCCCTGACCCGAGTTCTACATTGGGTATAGCAACAAAGACATAGTTGCCCACAAGCGCGAGCGCAGTCATGATTGCAGTTATGGCGACCTGGCGGCTTCGTGTTATCGAAACCTGCCGATTGATCTCCAACTGCAATTCTACACAACTCCAATCTATTTTCTGGTTCTAATAGCAACGGCAACCATAATTAGGACCACTCCAGCAATCGCTACTCCCACCCAGAGCAAAACTGGGTCTACTGTGGGTATATGAATTCCTTCAAGCTCAAGAATCAGAGTATAAGGAATCCCAAACGAGTAACTAGTGTTAGCTTTTACAAGAACTCCCGTTTCAGTATCATAGGCAAGAGAGGTCATTTGTGGTTCGCCAAATCCGGTAGGGTCTTGTTCATACTCGAAGACGATACAATCATAAAGTGCTCCATTGGACTCCACCGGTTCAAAGGATGACACCATTGTACCATTAAGATAGTTGCCCGCAACTCTCTCGGCAGCAGCGAATGCGGTCTGGTTCAGACTCACAAGGTTGCTATCTCCAATTTTCACTACTAGGCCTGGATGCCAGGGAGTGAGACCCCACACGCCCAGAGTTAGATCCTTGGCTATGTCTGTGTCATTTGCTGTCAAGGTCACATTTCCAAGTTCCAATTGCCCTTCTACGTCGCCATTGATACCGGTTATATTGAACGTCATCTGACTACCTTCCTGAGCCAGCCAATTCTCAGTCCCTGAGAACCACAGGGAAAACGCCACTTCAGGAGCTTCTATCACATTCCAAGTGATTCTAGTGGGAACAGAATCCCTTGGCATGAGATTTGGACTATAATCAGTTGGGCCTCCTGCGGCTGGCGCAATGAAGAAGAGCGCAATAAGAACGAATGGAATGGCATGTTTCTTCATATCTGTCATCAGTTCCTTCTTCTCATTAGGTAGAGCGCTACCAAGAAACCTATTCCCAAAGATCCAAGTCCGGCGGACGCAACAGCGAGTGGTGCATACTGCTCAAGGCCATCGGTCGGTGTGGTTGATGGAGGTTCCACTTGGGAATCTGTGAATCGCCAGACTATCGTATCATTGTCCTGAACTTCGTAGAGGTTAGCAGCAACTGAAGAGAATTCACCATTGACCCAGAACTGCCACCAGAGTCCTGTTTCTTCCTTGCTTGACACTCCATTGATGGAATATACAAAGGCAAGATTGCCGGTCCAGTCCACCCCAACTATTGCCACGGATTCGGTGATATTAAGAACAGTTTGCCCTTCAACTTCGGTATATGTTGATGTGGTCCCATTACCGTAGTCGATGTGCAGTGACACGCCACTGGCATTTGGTCTAAGATTGTGCGAGGTGGCTACACTGTGGCTTGAAGCGTCAACTGGAATCAAAATTAATGCAATTACAAGCATCAGTATTTTCAGACGGTTCAAGCTTGCTCAATCCCTAGGATAGGTTAACCTATCCTACGATAATTATGTAATAAACATTGCTGATTTACTCTAGATCCGAACGGGGTCGAGGACACTCGGAATAGCGAATCGGGGGCATGAGAACTCTGCAAGGGGACCTTGGCCCCCCTATAAAGGGGACCCAAAGAACGAACGAACGCGGTTGGACGCAAGTCGCTATCGCAGTTTGTTACATGGGAGGGGGATGCCCTACCGATTTCTCACCTCGAGTGTCCACGTCGAGAGAATACCTTGAGATCCCCTTTGGTCCTCACGTGAATACTGATTCATGTTCCTAATAAACATTGTATGGCGATAGGAAGCTACTCACAGGTGAGTAGAAGGTGTTGTCTGGATACATTACATGACCGAAGCATCTAATACTGTAATGAGTCCGGAACTCTAATGCATGACGTAGGAGAAATCTCAGCTGTGAAAGGAATGCTCTTTGTCCTGGAGGGTATAGATGGTGCTGGAAAAACAGCTGTATGTGACCGATTAGTTGATGTAATGATTGACGAAGGCTATGATGTCAAGAGGCTAAGAGAGCCAACAGATGAGAGCGATTGGGGTCAAGAGATTCGTGCTCGTTCTATCAAGGGTGAACTAACCCCAGAAGAAGAGCTAGAGTTGTTTATTCGGGATAGAGAGTGGCATGTCCAAAATCGTATTCTACCGGCTCTAGACTCAGGGAAAATTATCCTCATGGACAGGTATTTCTTTGCAACAGGAGCCTATCAGTCCGCAAGCACTGGATTATATTGGAAGGACATCTTGAAGCGGAATCGAGAGGAGATATCGGCTCCAGAACCGGACATCGTGTTCATACTTGATGTCCCAATTGAAATCGGTCTGAAAAGAGTCAGTGAAAGAAAGGGCCGGCTCAATGTGCAGTTTGAGCAATATGACCGCTTGGTCAGGGTTCGAAAGGCATACCTTGAGATGATTGAGGAGGACATGGGCAATTTCATTTTCATAGACGCAAGAAGATCAATAGAGCTTGTGACCGCCGAGGTACATTATCATATCACCGAGTACATTCGAGAGCAGAAAAATGGCAAAACTTGAGTTCCAAATGGCTCCAAAAGGGAGCCCCAGAGCGTTATGCGGAGCGTCTAGTGACAAGCTTTTTTAGGTACTCACCGCTGAACGTCTCAGACTAGCTCCAATTGACCAGTCTATACAGGGACCGGAGATAGAAAAATGCCCGTTGCCATGCTCTTGATCGACTGGGACAGCAAAATCGGCGCAGTGCTGAAAGCCAAGGTTCCAGCCGACTTCGCGGACTATTACCGAGAAGACTTGAACACCGAGATCATGAGGATTTTTACCTCGCACGCTATGGGTGACGCCACAGCTGGTTTCTCATCCCTCAGTGTTCGCATTGGAGGAGAAGAGTACAATGTCGCCTCCTATTACACTGGGATTGTGAGAGAAGAGGAGCAATACTGCATCAGTTTGCTTCTTACGCCCTCTGAAGATCCCAAGATCTATGAGGCTGCAATCACCTCCATCGTATCACCGCTGACGAATGCAGTCGTGGCGATGACAGATGCAGAGCTCAAGACAGAGCTCGACAACACATACAGACGAATTATTAGACTCGCTGGCATGACTGATGAATCCAGACTAGCCCGTCTCTTTTCAGATGAGATTTCACGAGCAGTATTTCCAAAACTATGGAAGGGAGGCATCTCCAAAGAGGATCTTGAGGAATGGCTCAAGATGGTTACTGGTCTACCTAGTGTGTCAGTCGATTCAATCATCGCTCCATTCGAAGAGTTAGGTCTTGTAAAGAGTGAATGGGTCGATGAAATCGGCAGAACCTGTGTATTCATGATAAAAGACCTTGAGGTGTTTCGTGCTCCTCCATTGCTGGCAATGGAATCTGCAGGATCTGTGCTTGATCCTGAGCTCACTGCAGAATACAAGTCAGAGGTGCTTGAGTTCCTCACAGAATGGCAGAAGACACCGGAGGATACAGTATCAGTGGCATCTATTCTTGCAGATCCAGACTGCTATGACACTCTAAATGAGCTCAGACGTAGACCCGTAAACATCTCGGAGCTCGAAGCCACCCTGGGCATTCCTCCGAAGGAACTAAAGCAGGCTATTCAGACATTGAAGAAGTATAGAGTGGTTTCAGAACGAAGACGAAAGGGAGCATCTGGTGAATATGACAAATGGCTGTTCCTTCTCAATGATATTCGTGTGAGGCTCTTCTTCCCTGAATACTTCCTCCAGACATTGGTCACTGAGCTGGAGAAAACTCCTGATGATACAAAGGCGATGGAGATGGTTCATCACCACCTTCGACTTCTGAGGGATAACTTTCCGCGATAGATGGAGGCTCCTAATCCGTTTCGTGCCTTATAGCCGACAGTATATGCTGTTCTACCAAAGGAGCCCTTTTTTGGGGCCACTAACCGTCTATGAACCGTCTTTTCGTTATTTCGGAAACCAGAAAGCTTCTTATGTTGCATCATCAAAGTGTCGATTGGTCTGCACTCTATGGTGTAGGCTGCCTTTGTCGCGGAACGCACGACTTCCCCGTCAAAAGAACTCGCATTCACAACACACGGTCCCTTACGAGTTCTAGCATTGGACTCTTGGAGCATACGCTTCAAGAGGATGAATCCCCTTGCAAACAATACTTGCGCAAAGAGAATTTTCGCGTGCGTTCGGCCTGAAGGCCCGACGGATGCGGAGGATCGCCTGGCGAGCCTCTGCGTCCTAACATAATCTATTTGCTTATGCCACCTTAGAATCGTGTATAAGTCAATGCATTGCCCAATACGAAGGGTTGACCGTGAATGCTTTAAAATAGCATTCAAACCTAGACTTAGTACCGGAAATATATCATGATTTGCCAATTAGATGGTGAAACCTAGTTGATCATCAAGACCTACCTGATACGCATATCCACAAGCCAGATTCTAGCAAGTTCAAAGTACTGGCCAATCGATGTTCCAGAAGGCGAAATTCGTGAGTTTCTAGGGACAAGAAGTGAGATTAAGGAATCTTCTCCCGATAGTTTCACGGAGCTACCACTTGTAATTGATGACAACAAGTACATGGCGATTGAGGTAGTCGAGGACCTCTTGCTGGTCTATGTTACAGATGCGCAAGAGGATGAACGAGCGATTGCTGATAAGCTGCGAGATGGAGCGACGGCCATCAAGAGTCGCATACTTCAGTCTGGGTTACAGACTATGATAAATGAATACGAATTTGTTATTGAGTCATCGATAATTACCAAACTCAAGATAGCTTTGGTGGGTGAGGGAGGTGTCGGGAAAACAACCACTCTACATCTTCTTCTGGGAGATACACCGCCAACCCAGTATGTGCCAACAATCGCTCTAAATCTGGAAACAGTGGAGAATATCCATTTTGGGAACTATTCTCTGGTTTTGTGGGATTTCGCAGGTCAGGAACGCTTCAGAAAACTATGGCGTTTCTACTTCCACGGTGCCGATGTGATTTTCTTGGTCTGTGACTCATCTCTTCGTAATGTTATCATTAGCAAGGATATTCTAAAACTGATTAGAAGGGACGCTCCCAAAGTGCCTCTGTTTGCAATCGCGAACAAACAGGACAAGCCCAATGTGATGAAACCTGAAGTTGTGCAGAAAATTCTCGGAGTTCCTACTTATCCAATGGTGGCCATAGATAAGAGCAGACGCGATGAGATGCTACGGATTCTCATGAATGCTGCCGCAACATATGTTGGCGTCGCCCTACCTGACCTACCAGCGAGACAACTTCTTAGATTTGCAGACGAAGCAACTGAGGATGCCATCGCCGAAGTGGAGGCAAGGGCTGCGCGTTTGCAGGAAGAGGATGAGGACTACGAGGAAGTGGAGGTAATTGAGGAGATTCTGGTCGACGAAGATGGTCATGTAATAGAGGATATAGAGGATTACGAGATAATCGAAGAAGTTGTTGAGGAGATTGATGAAGCACCATCTCAGGAGGCTGAACCTCCAGAAATCGAGCCAATTGAAGCCCTACAAGATGAAAGTGCTGAACAGGAAGAACCAGAGGCAGAAGGGATAGTCGAAGTCGAACCTGCAGAAGTGGAAACTCTGAAAGTCCTTAAAGTTGAGGAAACTGATGACGTCACAACTGAAGTGGTTGAGGAAGAAGAGATTCCTGAAGAGCCAGTTGAGCTGCCCGAGGAAGAAATCGAAATCGTGGAAATTGAGGGCGAACCAATCTCGGAAGCAGCTAATCAGGTGGACATCGAATTTGCTGCTGATGAGCCATCTAAAGAGGAAGTGGTTGTTGCTGAGGACAATGGGCGCCAAATGGCAATCGACCTTATCTTTGACGCTTTGGAGGCTGACGAGCTAATCAGTGCTGAGATTGAGAAAGTGTCAAAAGAAGAGCTTGATACGGCGCTAGAAGCCTTCTCTCACGATGAAGTTCTTCCTCCCAATGGTGAAGAAGGAGAGGTCGAGAAGGACCTTGACGAGGACTCGAAGAGGGAATTGGCCATGTTTCTGGGGGTTTCTGAACGTTCAAGGCGAGATGATGATGAATCTGATGAGATGGGTTCAGTGGATCTGGATGCCATTCATGAGATTGATGCCATTCTAGGCATCACCACAGATGATGAGTCCGACAAATCTGACCAATAGCACCTGTTATTCATTTGAGTACGACTATCGCAAGACTCAACTGCTACTGTATATCCATCTTGTAATGCGTTCCACTCACTCTGGTCACTGCGAGGTAGTACTATTTGAAATTGAATGAAGTCGAGATAGGAAAGAATGTATCTGATCTAATTGTGCGGGTAGTTTCAGTTGCACCTCCCCGCATTGTTCGAGCACGAGGAGGTCGCAAGACGCAGCTCACTGAGGTCCTTGTGGCTGACCATACAGGAACCACTATTCTAAGTCTATGGGGCTTTGGTCAAGGCGCCGCGCTTTCTGCCGGATTGGTCATCAAAATCACCGACGGCTGGGCTAAGGAGTGGCAGGGCAAGATGCAGCTCTCACTTGGACACTCTGGACGGTTTGAAATCATAGAAGACGATGAGTCCCTTCCATCCATTTCAGAACTAAGAAAAAGGCCGCCGACTGATGAGATAAGCGAATAGGTCGCAATTGTGGATTGTGGTGAAGTCAAAGATGACCTTGGCATATCTATCTGGTCCGATAATCCATTCTGAAGATAGGCGTGATGATTTCTACAGAGTTGTCATTGACCTGCTGGAAGAGAAAGGCGTTGAGGTCTTTGCCCCTCAATTCTACCCTCCTGCAAATGCAGGAGAAATCTATGAACGCGACGTTCGCAATGTGCGTGCCTGCGATTTTCTTGTCGCAGAAGTTTCAAGTCCTTCACATGGTGTTGGAATGGAGATTATGTTGGCAATTGAGCTATCAAAGCCAATCCTTCTGTTCTTTGACTCCACATCCGGTCGCCTATCAAAAATGGTAGAAGGAGCACCAGGCAAGGCGCTCTTCAATTATCTGGATATCGATGACGTGACGCAAGTGCTGGACAGAATTGACTATGCTAACCTCATTGTTGATGACTGTCCCATTTGTGAGTCTCAGGTCGTTGAAGCTTCCAAGGACCAACTTCGCTGTGTTTCGTGCAACTCGATGACAACCTGAGTGTGATTTTGAGATGATTGAGCAGCCAAGGATTGAGTCAGGCATCAATTCACGCACTGTTCTGCTCCTGATTCTTGCTGTTTCAATGGTTTCGAGCGCAAGCATACTAATCAGATTCACCAATCCAATTCTCTCTCCTCCCTTGGTAATCGTCTTTTGGAGAACACTCTATGGCTCAATAATCATGGCAAGTGTCGGAGCAGTCAGAGGGGACCTCAAAGCATTTCGGGGATCGAAACTCAAGACAACTTGGTTTTGGTTGGCAGCCATCGGCATTGTCCTTTCTTTTCACTTCTCTACTTGGTTTACATCTCTATTCATGACAACCGTTGCCGCAAGTGTAGTCCTTGTGAACACCTCACCAATTTTCACAGCTATCTTTTCCACACTAGTTCTCGGTGAATCGCTGAGAAGGAAATCATGGGCAGGAGTTCTGGTGGCAGTGGGAGGCGCAATTCTTCTTGCCTGGAATGACCTCATATCCGAAGGATTTGGTGCGCTTACTGGTGATGCTCTTGCGTTGCTTAGTGCTTTCTTTCTAGCAGTTTACTTCATAGGTGGAAGGAGGTATGCTGAAGGATTGCCCATCACGGTGTACACTTCGGTTGTTTATCTATCCGCAGCAGTTGTCACTCTGCCGTTTTGCTTGGCACTGGGCCTGAATGTTCTTGTCTTTGACCCGCGTGAAGTCATCATATTTCTGGCCCTTGCCATCTTTCCAACCGCGCTAGGACACTCAGTAAACAACTATCTGCTCACTTTGGTGCCCGCCTACGTGGTATCCTCTGCAGTACTAGGCGAGCCGATTGGTGCTACGCTACTCGCAGTGATTTTTCTTGGCGAAATTCCAACCGGGCTCACTATGATTGGCTTTGGTGTGATTCTAATTGGAATCGCATTAGTCTTACTGGATATTGCCTCAAAAGAGCGTAGTAAAGGCCTAGCCCTTGATGACGCCAATGGGACGAAGTCTCACAGCCTTGGTAGCGATTCCGACTGAGTCAGAAACCCTTACAACTTCATCTACATCTTTGTAGGCGCCTGGAGCTTCTTCTGCAATCACAATTCCCTTTGCAGCCTTCACGATGATGCCCTCTTGTGCAAGACTGCTTTGAATCTCCTTGCCGTAGAACTGCTTCTTGGCTCGACTTCTACTCATAAAACGGCCTGCTCCATGGGCTGTTGAGCCAAATGTCAGCTCCATGCCCTTTGGGTTCCCTACAAGGATATAGGATGCCGTTCCCATTGTGCCTGGAATCAGGACGGGCTGTCCTATGCTACTATATTCAGATGGAGTTTCTGGATGCTCTGCGGGGAATGCACGAGTTGCGCCTTTTCGATGCACAACAACCTTTCTTCTCTGCCCTTCGATATCATGCTCCTCTACCTTTCCCATGTTATGAGCAACATCATAAATCAGCCTCATCTCCATGTCCTCTGCCGACTGTCCCATGATCTTTGTGAAGACTTCACGTGTCCAGTGCATCATGGTCTGTCGATTGGCCCATGCAAAGTTGGCAGCTGCACTCATTGCACCGAGGTACGCTTGTCCCTCCGGAGATGTTGTAGGCGCACTGCAGAGCTCTCTGTCTGGGACTTGTATGTTGTATTTCACCATGGCCTGCGTCATAGTCTTGATGTAATCACTGCATACCTGATGACCCAGTCCCCTTGAGCCGCTATGAATCATGACTGTTACTTGTCCCTTTCTGGTTATGCCCATGGCTTTTGCAGCGGGCTCATCATAAATCTCATCGACGAGTTGTATCTCGAGGAAGTGATTTCCTGAGCCAAGTGTTCCTACCTGGCTCATCCCCCTCTTCTTTGCATGCTGTGAAACCTTTGACGCATCCGCGATATCGAGATTTCCTCCAGCCTCAATATGGTCTAGGTCTTCATCCCACCCATACCCCTCCTCGACCGCCCATGCTGCGCCGCTGTTAAGGACCTCATCAACACCGCTCATTCCCGCGAGCTGGATTTTACCGCTTCTTCCTACTCCAGTTGGCACATCACGAAAGAGCGTTTCTATAAGGGACCTAAGCTTTGGTCTTACGTCTCCTTCGTCCAGATTTGTTGTTAGCACACGAACTCCACAATTGATATCATAGCCTACTCCACCGGGTGATATCACTCCATTATCATAATCCGTGGCAGCCACTCCGCCAATTGGAAATCCATACCCTTGATGGCCATCTGGAAGAATTGTGCTGTGAGAATATATGCCTGGCAAACACGCTACGTTCGCGCCTTGCTCGAAAGTCTTGTCTTGCTTCATCTTCTGGACTAGAGCACCAGATGCGAAGATTTTGACAGGCACAGTCATGCATGGTTTTGTTTCTTGAGGAATCTCATATAGGTTCTCAGACAGCTTTTTGATATTCAATGCCTCTCACTCCTGGTTGACAAGATAGGTTTCTGGATGTTGCTATAAGGATTGTGAAGCAGCCTACAAGACATTTTATTACTGGGCCATCCACTAAGCACTTTGGGCCTATGGCCACAAATATCGGAGGCGATGTGCCAGGTGCATAAGGAGCGACTGACTGCAATGGTTACTTCCCATGGATGAAGCTGTAAAGTCAAGCAAGGCGATCTAGACCGTCTTCTAGAGAAGACTGGTATTCTGTCGCTAGGTACTTCGTGCGCGAGTGAGGTCGGCGATGATGCTGTGGTTCGGATCCTCAACGACCAGGTGGCAATAGTCGAGAACGTCGACGTTTTTACACCTATTCATGATGACCCACACATACAGGGAGAGATTGTTGCCTGCAATGCCACCAATGACGTCTTCGCGATGGGAGCGACTCAACTCATATCCCTTCAGGCTTTTGTTGGCTATCCCAAGGAAATGAATGTGGATATCGTTGTTGGAGTTCTCAAGGGGATGGATGAATTCATGAAACGCCACAATAGCAGCGTTACAGGTGGCCAGACAATTACGAACCCCATCCCCGTCTTTGGAGGAATATGCCTTGGCACTGCCCAGCCAGGCGAAATAATCTACTCCCATGGAGCCAAACCTGGCAACAAAATAGTCTTGACAAAACCTCTTGGCATCCAATCTGCAATGAGGTCATACAGAGATCTACAGGATGAGAAACGTGATGCTCTTCTTGCTGAATTCAATGAACAAGAACTTCGCAAGATGCAGGAAACTGCGGTGAATATCATGACATCCAGCAATCTTGAGGTTGCTGAAGCTATGAAGGAGGTTGGTGCTCAGGCGGCAACAGATATTACAGGTTTTGGCCTCTTAGGCCATGCTGGCACTGTTGCCACCAGAAGCGGTGTAGATGTTCAAATAAATCAGGTTCCCGTCATACCGGGAAGTCTTGATTTGGCCGCCTTCTTTGGTCACAAACTCAGAGAGGGATTAGCTGCTGAAACAGCTGGAGGGATGCTAGTCTTCCTCCGCCCCGAAACCGCAGAAGAGTTCTGTGAGATTCTGAGAGGAAAAGAGCTGCCTTGCTGGACCATTGGCGAATCGGCAAAGTCCAAGGGAACGCCCGCAGCTAGACTGGCTGAGGATGTAGAGTTCATTGAGACCGAGTTCCCATGATAGCTTTCGTAAACCACTATTGGGATGAAGGCGGAGGACTGCTGCTGCAAGCAGCCGGTCTCCATTTACCGTTCAATTCTCCAAGTGTGGACGATAAGGAGCGGATTATAACACACTAAGTAGAAGACGGCAAACCATTTAACACTCAGAGTTTTACTCAGGAATCAACCCTCCGCAAGAACACAGGTGCAGTTCCATGAAGATTATCGTCACAGGGCCATACGAATCTGGAAAGAGCCTTATTGTGAATCACATTACTGATGGCCAATGCATCAATATCGAACGTCGAGGCACCACAATTGCCATGGACCATGGCATAACCAACGTAGGGGGGCTTACTGTGTTTCTGTTCGGAACACCAGGCCTTCTTCGATTCAGAACCATAAGGAAAATCCTGAGTGAGGGAGCAGATGGAATAATCTTTGCCGTTGACTCAGCTGATTCAGAGTCCGATGCGAGAGCCAAGTTGTTTTTCAGAGAGATTGCATTCTTTCTCCCGGGAGTCCCCTGCGTTGTCGCTGCAAACAAACAGGACTTGCCTGATGCCCGGCCAGTGGACCAACTACGCAATAACATGACTTTCTTAGCTGGTCAAGCAGTGATTCCTTGTTCTGCGAAGACTGGCGAAAACGTTGACAGGGTTCTAAGAACACTTCTTTTCCTCACTATGATGCAATGGAGTAGCGTATTCTCCAAATTCGCAGAGTATAGCGGATCAAAGAATGGCCTCGCGAAACTAATGAAGGGACTCAATGTTGAAAGGGAGCAGGCAGTCGGATATCTTCGGAGGTTTGAACTTAGAAAGCTCCTTGAGGTGCAGGTTGGCGACGAGCAATTCGAGGTCAAGGATGCTGTGAGAGCTCTTCTAGAGAATCCAAACTTGATAATGGCTCGTTAGTGATACGCAGAAAGGCTCAAAAGAGAGAGAGTCAGCCACTTTCTTCAAGTGAAGGTGAGTCCCTCTTGAGCGATGAAGATACTGGACTAGATGATTTGGACCCAGCTGAGCTGCTGGAACAAGCAAATGCAGCACTTGAAGCTGGAGCAAAAGACGATGCAGCGAAAATATTCAACGCAGTCGGAAACATCTACATGTCAGTAGCTGAATATGAAGAAGCGCTCAACTGTTTCAAGGACTCATTGGATATTTACACCGGGCTGAAGGATGAAGCTGGCGTCAGTGATGCCTTATACAACCTCGGAGTGGCACAAATCAATCTTGAGCAGTGGGAGGAAGCCTCCAAATCGTGTGAGAAAGCAATAGATCTCTTCCAAAAAACCGCCAACGATGACGGTGCTGCTGATGCCATGTATGCACTAGCCCTCGCAAAGCATGGTCTCGGTGAGTTCGATCAGGCTCTGTCCTTGTTCAAGAAAGCTCAGAAAGCCTACAAAGCAGTTGACAATCAGCAGGGTGTGGCTAGTACTATTATGGACGTTGGGAACGCCTACGCGGATAAGGAAGATTGGGTGTCAGCTGATAAGGAGTTCAAAAAGGCTCTCAAGATCTATCGTGAAATTGACGACAAGGCGGGAATTGCAGATGCACTCTCTCTACTGGGAGACATTGCGGAGATGGATGGGAATCAGAGGAAGTCCGCGGAGCACTTCACTGAGGCAGCACAGAACTATATGGAAGCTGAGATTTTCGATATCGCAAGAGAAGTCGTGGAGCGCGCTGAGCAGAAGCTCTGGGACATACCCAAGTCCACTAGACGTAGGTTGAGACGAGTGATTGATGATATAATCGATGCATTGCCTGAAGAAGAAGAGGAACCAGAAGGCTCAGATGACGACTTTGATGAGGAACTTCTGGATTTCGTAGAGTAGCACTATTTTGCTTCTCTTATTGCGAATTTCAGTTGGCATTTCCCACAAGCAACCACATGAAAAAACACTATATGCTACATTCTGATGTATTTTGCATTCAGAGATAGGAGTGCCTACCTTGAAGGTTGGAATGCTGAAGCCAATGGCAGTTTTGGTGCTAATCTTGGTCATGGTGCCTCTCTTTGTGCCAATTGTAACACAGCCTAGCACATTGTATAGCACTGGGACCCTTGTCCCGCTGCAAGAATCATTGTTAAGCAATATGCCAAATGAATCCATTCCAATGAGAAGAGCGACTTTTGTTGCACAGGATTCCTCCTCTTATTTTGATGAGTTCGCATATATGGCTGGCATTCCGAATAGTGTCTTTTTATCCGGAGGAAATCAATATGTATCTCCTCTTATCATGACCTCCGGTTCTCAGTCTGAAGAATGGTTTGTAAATGATTGGGCTGAATCTGTTGAACCGGATGGGGGTCCGACCCAGATAATTGGTGTCGGAAACCTGTCCAAATCTCTTGTTGATAGCATTCAGGACATGACCGGAGTACAGGTATATCCTCGGATTACAGGGTCCAACTCCGCAGAGGTCGCAGCACAACTTGCGGCAATGGATTGGGCTACAAGTGATATTGCGGTCTTCGCCTTGGCAAAGGACAGCTTCGCAGCACCCTCAGTCACATCCGGAGAAGCAAGCTTCACATTTCAGGACGCTAGCGTGTCTTCTTATACCTCAAATGCAGTTGTCAATTACACAGAGATTGCCAACATTACCTTCACACCTCCATCATCTGCAGTTTGGATGGAAGGAACATTCGATTGGTCCGGCAGTGACTTACATACGCATCAACTTCGCGACCCCAGTGGTGCAATAGTGGACTACTCAGTTTATACTCAGGTGTACTTCGAGCGACATCCGTCATATGTTGCATCCCTGGTTCCCCTGAAGTTCTGGTATCCAAAGACACAGGATGGGACCTGGACCATGGCCGTAGAACGTCTGTCATCTGGGACTACCGACCTAAGCTGTGAGGTGAAGTATCATCCAGGTTTTACTCAAACAGTATCTGTTCCATCGGATGCTCAATGGCTCAATGCAACAATAACTTGGGATAACACAGCAACCGATCTCAATCTGGCACTAGTTGGTCCGAATGGTAGGCTGGTCCAGTGGGCTCCTGCAGGCAGCATTTTAGCTGGTCTCAGCAGCGAAACAGTGGAAATTCCATACCCCACGGCTGGGGACTGGACAATTATGCTATCCTGGATTGATGCCATTGAAGAGGAGAATAATGTGGATCTATCCTGGTCCGTTTCAGCATTGCCCTCCGGCTTACAGGCACATCTCGAATCCGCAGCTAATGGAGCTGTTCTTGCATCATTGTTGAATGCGCCTCTACTCTACGTGACAGAGGACTCAATTCCAGAGGCCACACTTAATGCGGTGCAGAGGCTAGGTGTCAATGTCAGCTTTCTGGTCGATCCTGCGAACATACATGCCACTGCACTCGAAACTGAACTCAATGCCTTCTCTTTCTTGATTTCTTTAGAGAGCTATTCTCTTATGACACAATGGATTCAGGTGCTGTCTGAGGAAAGCGACATTGTGTTGACCGTACCTCTTGGAAATGGAAATGAGATATTTGCACCTGCCGCATATTCGGCAGCATTTCATGGCGCGCCAATATTCTCCCTTTGTGGAGATGACAATTACCTGACAACAAGAGCCGAGGAGACCTGGGCGCCATATCTGGTAGGCCCCGATATTGACATCTACATCACAACTAGATGGACTACGAGAAATGAAAATGGCTGGTATGATGAGCGAATTCCAAACACCTTCTCAATGAGGCAAACAGTGAATGATTTTGAAGACTTTCTTATTAATCGCGGCGCATACAATGTAACTGGTCCGCAATCGGTCGTAATTGTATCTTCACCAGAGCTCATCAAAGTCAGTTTCGATAGATCGTTGCAGAGTCATTTCCAAGCTGGACGCATACCAACCGGAGACCCCGCACTTGCTTCAGTCCTGATTAACAGAGCTGCTCATCATAGATTTCTGTTTCTCACATCTGATTCAGCCGAAGATGCGATGCTAACATTTTATGCATACACAGATGGATCGCCCTTTGTAGATAACTTTCTCAATGGATACGAGATTTGGCAGATTGAAGATAGCACATCGGCTCTTCAGAACGCTGATTTCAATGTAGTCACTCATGTTGGCGCTAATGAAGTCTTTGCCACAGTAGACACCCAGCTTGCTCTATGGTCTATGAGCACTCATGGTACCCTAACCCAAGGCCCTCGAGACCCTCCTGCGCGACCGAGTGGTCCAGGACTGTTCTCTTTGAGGGATCAAGATGCCAACTGGGGATTTGAAGTCAGTGAAACAACACGCGAGAGTCCTTCGGATGTTGACCATCTGGTGAACCCAGTTGCTTATGAAGCTGAATTCGCGCATCATGTGATCAGAACAACTGATGATTTGGAGGCTGCAATAGGCAACATTGGTTCTCCAATCGTCATCTTGACAGCCTGCCTGCTAGGTGGGACGAGGCTTCCCATCATGCTAATGGAGCATGGGGCTGTGGGAGTGATCGCTTCTCCCCGGACAGTATATTTCCAGCCCGCTGGCACTCTCTCAATTCAGATAACTGACGCTCTATGTAATGGCAACACAACAGGTTCCGCCTTGAGTGATGCCCTTGTTAGGGTTTCGCACGACTATTCTGACCCGTTGATAGGTCGTGATCCGCGTGACTATGGAAACCAGCAGGTTCTTTTTGGCGATCCGGAAGTACATCTCTACTCTCCGACAAGTTCGCCGCGAATCTCTTCTGTTGACCCAAGCTCTATTGCACTTGATGGGCATCAGCCGGGTCGAGGAGTTCCCGCTGTGGCTGCTTTTGGCGCAACTAATTACCTGCCTCAAACTCTGGATGACCTTTCAATAGATCATGACTTCTATGATGATTCAAATCTCACAGACTCTCAATGGCTCCTATCTCTACGATTCACTGTGTTGGTTGAACCGGGTTCACTTCCATCTCTCTCAACTGACTTGGCTCCTATGAGTCAAATTCTGGAGAGATATGTCGAGGAGGGCGGCACGCTTGTCATGATGGGTGTTTCTGGTGATTTGAGTTGGCTGCCTTGGGTACTATCAACTGGTACAAGTTCCGGTTCAACAATTGTGATTGAAGACACTAGTCATCCACTTATGTCAATACCAAATGCATTGGCATCAGCAGTTGACTATCAAGATCATTTCATTTCATTCCCAGAGAACATGACTATTCTGGCCACAGATGGTACAAATCCCGTGATCTTGGCAGGCGTAGTAGGTTCGGGAAAGCTTGCTGTGACTACAACGCATCCCGCAGGGACTGCTCGCAACCAGACAGTTGAAAATGCTGCACTGTGGAGTAGCATGCCATCGTTGGTTCTTCATGATGCAAGTCTAAATCAGATTATCATTTGGGAGGGCGATAGAGTCATTATAACTCTGGAAATCACGACTCGCAGCGGTGTTGGTATTGGACAAGTTAGCTTGCAGTCATGGTTGAACTCGACTGAGATCACAGTCGTTGCATCAGCAGAACCTGGTCTGTACACAATGACACTGACTGAAGACTGGACACGAGGTCGTGTTGGTACGTACAGTTTGTATTTGACTGGTGCAAAAGCCGGATATGACTCACTCACAATAGTCCTACTTGGTTTCATGACTATCCGTGCCTTCCCATGGGCGCCACTGCTATTGGTTGGGGGAGTGTTTGCTGCAATTGTTGGAGCCTCAATCTATACTAGGCGAAGGCGTGGCGATAGAGTACCCAAGAAGACGAAGCGTATGAGCAAGGAAGAGCGTCGACGTGAGAAGGAGGAGAGTCGTCGTCAGAAGGCTGAGCGTGAACGGCGTAAGAAAGAGGATGCAAAGGTCGATCCAAAGGAGTTCTTTGGAGTCTAGAAATGCGCAAAAATACTCGTATGTTGTGACTCTGTTACAGCAAGGTTTTATAGCATCACCAATCGACCTATCTCCGTTAGGACAGCTCAGAGGCTTTAGTATGTCCAGCCGTGTAGATACCATCAACAAGATTATTCGCGATTTTGAAACAGTGCCTGGAGTGGAAGGCGCTGCTCTAGTTTCTCTCGATGGACTTCCCATTTCATCAGCATTGCCCGAGAGTGAACAAGAGATGGTTGCAGCCATCAGTGCCGCGATACTCTCCTTGGGGGAGAAAGCAACGAATGAATTAGATCGGGGTAGTCTTATGGAAATCTATGTGAAAGGTGACAAAGGCTACACGCTTATGACTTCAGTCGGTGACCATGCGCTCATTCTGGTTCTGGCAAGACCCGATGCTCAGTTGGGTCTCATATTCGTAGATATGCGAAGAATGGCTGACAAATTAATAGAGATTCTCTGAATGCATCGCCGAATGCAACGATTGTGACCTTTTTCTCATTTCATTCTCTGAATCATGACATCAACTATCTCTCTAGCCACATCTCTCTTCGAAGATAGTGGAACCTTCTTTACTACTCCCTCGGAGCTGACAATTAGCACCTCGTTTGTGTCAGTTCCAAAAGCAACTCCTTCTCGATGCGCATCATTAGCCACTACCAAATCGCAGATTCCTGCGTCAATCTTTGCCTTGGCTCGTTTCTCTAGCTCTTTATCCGACACTTCAGACTCTACTTTAAACCCAACAATGTACATCCTCTTGTATTTGTCCCGTACCTCCTCGATTATTTTTGGAGTTGGTCTGAGTTTGACTGAGAGCTCGCTTTTGCCTGACGCCATCTTGCTCTCCTCCTTCTCAAGTGGGACATAATCGAGAACTGCCGCTGCAGAAACCACAGCGCTAGTCTTCGTCTTCTTCAGAGAGTTCAATACAGCCTCCAACATTTCGGCTGTGGTTTCTACATTGGTAACATCTACACCCATCGGTGGTTTTGATTCCGTAGGACCAAGAACTAGGTCTACAGTGCCGCCCCTGAAGACTATCTCTCGCGCTACTTCAATCCCCATCCTTCCACTTGAGGGATTTGTGATGAATCTAACTCTATCTATCCATCCTCTCGTTGGTCCTGCTGTAACAATGAAGTGTTTACCCTCAAGATCTTGTGGACTGAGCATTGAGATGGCTTGTTCAATAATTGCCTCAGGCGAGGGAATCTTTGCCTTCGCTTCCTCCATCCTAGACCTCATCACCTTTACTCCCATTCTCCTAAGCTTCTCCATATTCTCAAGAACACCCGGGTGATCATACATGGAGCGATGCATTGCTGGAACAATCAGAAGCGGGATTCCTGCGCCAATCGCAGAAGTAGCAGTAGTAGTCACTGGCGTATCATCTATGCCGTTGGCAATCTTGCCAATAGTATTTGCAGTCGCAGGTGCGATTAGATATAGGTCTACACGCTCGGCATGTTTGCCAGCAAGATCAACGTGTTCAATTTGCCCCGTGAGTTCGACAACTACCGGATTTCCCGTCGCCCATTCGAGCAAGTGAGGATGTACTATCTTGTGAGCCATTGGGCTCATTATTGGATATACCTCTGCACCATGTCGCATCAGAAGTCTTGAAATGGTCACACATTCAACTGCCGCTACGCTACCAGTGACGCCCAATGCGATCTTCTTGCCTTTCAGCATCTGACTCAAGCTTCCGATGATGAGTTTGGATGTGTGTGTCATCAGAATCGCCCATGATACACCAATGAACACATGTTGATAAACTGAACGAACTCCATTCTCCTTCAATCTATCACACCAAGCTTCTTAGGAAGAGGGACACCATTTCTTTAATACCGTCTGACAAGAGGTGGGTAAAGAATATATGAGTCGACTTGAATGTGCGGGGGTGCCAAAACAGGGCAGATGCGGTAATCAAGCCATGTTGGGCACGTTTCTTGCGCAAGACCGACAACAACATGATAAATGAGCATAAATCTTCCAGCATTAAGGGCGGTGTGAATACTTTGGCTAAATCTTCTCATGATCCTGACATCTTCAGTGAGTTCATTCCTGAGAAGAGGGCTAGATTTCAGGCCTATGACAAGGTACACTCATCTTTCGGGACTCCGAGTCAATCACTGTTTGTGCTTGACAACGATAATGAAGTTGACATCTTTCAGCGTGACTTTAATGAATTTTTGACCTATAGAGGGCACAAGGACCCAAATTCTGGCGAATTGCCTTATCATGTGGTTCGTATTGGCTACGATGGCGATATGCTTGATGACATGTTCCGCCTCGTTGTTTCTGAAGCCTCCGACAAGTTCCAACCAGCTAAATTGGATGTAAGTATGCTATTCTCAAAACAGGCGATATTCCAACATCTCTACAACATAATCACTCAAGACAAGTTTATTCTCTTTCACATCACGGAATTTCCTCTTGCTTACTACTTTGAAACCGCAGTAGTAGTAGATGTTGAGGAGCTCTCTGATGTGATGGATCCTGCAGTCCATGATGAAACAATCGTTCGCTATCTCAATGACCTTCGTGAACAAGGCACTGAGGAGCATCGCAAGACGTATAGCTTCTTCTACAGAATCAGCACCTCGCTGCTCATGGAGTTGTCAAACGTGTTTCTTGTTGTGCCAACTGCTGGTATGCATCAACATATGGTTGTCACAAGTTGGAGGACTCAGACGCTACTTCTCGGCTTTAGTCCCCTTACATGGTCCTCTGGAAGCTTTCAGGTTTTCGACCTTAGCGGGCGAGACATAGATGCTAGATGGGGATTTCCCGCACCGCGGAATACGGACCCTCGAATCAAGCAATATACCAGTCTAGTTCCCCTCGGGAAGGAGTAAGCCAGAAGGAACTATGTATAGTTCAATACGTATATGTATATACGCCAGATACATTGTATATGGTTGAGTATATTAGGCGCAAAAACAGGCGATGGAGTGACCACCTTGAAATCACAGGGAGAGAACCTGCTAGATATTGCCCGAGCCTTTGTGCCAGGGCACATCACAGGGATCTTTCGAATCCATGATGGACATGAAGACCCGCTCCGTTGTGGGTCCGTTGGAGCGGGATTTTGTGTGGATATAGGAACTACCACGGCTGTGAAATTGGTGGACAGCACGAAACTAGAGGTGTCAGTCGCGTATAACGGCAGACCAATCAACGCCCCAGTAACAACGACGGTGATTCAGAGATTGCTACGACAACATCACAGAGTCTGCAAAGTGGAAGTTGACCATGAGTCAATGCTGCCTATCGGTGTCGGCTTTGGCGCTTCCGGGGCAGGAGCCTTGGGAACTGCAATTGCACTCTCTAGTCTCGTTGATGCTGATTCCTATTCTCTAGATGCTGCAAAGCATGCACATTATGCTGAGGTCGTCAATCACACTGGGCTTGGAGATGTGATTGCACAGACAACAGGGGGGATAGAAATCCGTACAAAACCCGGTGCACCCGGAATTGGTGAAGTTATCAAGATTCCGATGAATGAATCCTTCAAAATAGTCCTAGCTGGTGCTCCGGGTCTTGAAACCAAGAGCGTACTCACAAACAAGGAGCATAGAGGGCGCATTATCAAAGCAGCTGATGAACTAATGGAGGAGCTTAGAGCGAACCCTACAGTTGACAGTTTTATACATTATTCAAAACAGTTCGCATATTCAATAGGACTGATGACACCTCGAGTTCAAACGGCACTCAATGAACTCGAAGAAACCGGACTCAATGACTCAAGTATGGTGATGCTGGGGGACTCAATTTTCTGCTTCTGCCGGAATGATGAGTCTGATTATGCTATTGACATCCTGTCAAGGTTCTGGGAGATTAATCAGGTCCAGTTGACTGGCATTTCAGAAGATGGTGGGAGGCTAATCCTGTGACGAAAATCGAAGTGCCTGCAGACCATCCACGAAAGGTTTCGTTGGATATCCGAGAGAAAATCATTGAGGGGCATGAGAAGAACATTGTTGCTACTGCTGGCCTCCTAGCTCATGGACGCGGAGAAGCATTCGACTATATGATTGGCGAAATCACAAACGCTGAGGCTATAGTTGCATGCAGCGCCGCAGTGGCTGCATTGCTGCTAGCAACGCATCCTGTCATCAGTGTAAACGGAAATGTCTGTGCTCTGGTTCCAGATGAGATTGTTGAGTTGTCTGAGCTCACTAGGGCACCACTTGAGATCAACCTGTTCTATTATCGACCAGAGAGGGAAGACGCTATTCTTGAAGCCCTATTGGCTGCTGGTGCAAAAGAAGTACTGGGAACACACGACAGACCATCTGAGACAATCCCAGAACTAAGTAGCAATAGAAGAAGGGTTGACTCCGAAGGGATAGCCAAGGCTGATGTGGTATTGGTTCCTCTTGAAGATGGAGACAGGACAGAGGCACTGAAGGCAATTGACAAGTTTGTGATAACTATTGATCTGAATCCGATGTCACGCACAGCGGTATTCTCTGACATCACTATTGTTGATAACGTTGTAAGGGCCGCACCACTTATGGTGCAGTATGCGCGTGAGATGAAGGATTGGCCCCATGAGAAATTGGATGCTCTTTTGGCGGATTTTGACAATCAGAGAAATCTTAGTAGAGAGGTTTCTCTCATAAAGGCACATCTTGCTAGCCAAATAGAAGCAGCTCACAGGGAGGATGAACCTTGAAGATTGTAATTATGGGCTCAGGAGCAATAGGAAGTCTCTATGGCGGATTGCTGAGCATTGCTGGCGAAGAAGTGACCCTTCTAGTAGGGAGAAAGCCCCATGTGGTGGCTATCAACAAACGTGGTTTGAAAATCAAAGGCGTGTTAGGCGAACATACACTCCCGCTTAGGGCCACACAAAACAGTGAGGATATCGATGCTGCTGATTTGGTTCTCATCACAACCAAAGCGTATGATGCAGTTGAAGCGGCACGGCGAATGAAGAATCTGGCGAAGACTGGAACATACTTTCTTGTCCTTCAGAATGGAATTGGTACAGAGAAGAAAGTAGCTGAAGTTCTCGAAACTCATAGAGTGCTGAGAGCTACAACCTGTATGGGTGCATTGATGACTGCACCTGGAGAGGTCACTGCTACTGGTGTTGGAATCACTGAGATAGGGTCTCACTTCCCAGAGAATCAAGAAATGGTAGAGGAAGTGGTCGCCATTTTAAGAAATGCAGGGTTCCAGGTAGTTTCTTCTGAGAATATCGAGGGAGTTGTCTGGACTAAGACTATTGTCAACTGCGGGATCAATCCCATAGGCGCGCTGACAGGTATGACTAATGGAGAGATCTATAATGACATGCGCCTTCGGGAACTTGTCATCAAGCTTGTAGAGGAAACCGCCCACGTGGCTGATGCTCTGGGCATAGAACTCACCACTGACGATCCGGTTCGATATGCACTTGGAACTGCAAAGGCCACTTCTGATAACATCAACTCCATGCTTCAAGACATCCGATGCTGTAAGCAGACAGAAATTGACGCAATCACTGGAGAAGTAATACGACTGGCGAAAGAGCTTGGCATTGAAACGCCTCTGAGCGAGTCTGTATATGCACTTGTAAAGGCTCTCGAGTCGAAAGTCACCAAATTCGATAAAGATGCAGACAAGATATCTAGATTGTCAGTCGAAGAGGTAGAACGGGCAATCACTGGTACCTGAACATTCTACTTGCCATCGCAAATGATGCCTCTGCATGTTGTTTCGCATTACTTGTGATTGCATTCATGTGTCCCGGAAGTGCAATGACAAAATCCCACTCTGTGATTCTTCGCAACGATTCAACCAGTTGGTGAGGATCTCCTGTAGGAAAGTCAACTCGTCCGAAACTTCCTCCTGGGAATAGAGTATCACCAGTTATTAGAATCCCCTGATTTTCGATATGCAGACATATGCTACCAATAGAGTGACCAGGAGTGCTATACACCTTGAAG
This sequence comes from Candidatus Thorarchaeota archaeon, assembly GCA_048882485.1. GTDB lineage: Archaea > Asgardarchaeota > Thorarchaeia > Thorarchaeales > Thorarchaeaceae > SMTZ1-83. The sequence goes on along the minus strand of JBHLRP010000006.1, from coordinate 18,410 downwards.
CAAACATCACCAAGGAAAAGGTCTTGCCCTTCCTCAAGCAGGCTATCGATCTTAATCTGTGGTAGTTCCACTCCAAAAGTGTTAGAAAGAGTCAATCTCATATCACCAGAGTTGATCATGTCACCCTCTGATTTGTGAAGATGCAATATAGGACTGTATTCTGCTATGATCGGTAGAACACCACCGATGTGGTCAATATGACTATGAGTGAGTATGATGTCTGTCAATACCTGCACAGATGCGCCAATTTTCTCAAGGTCTTGATTTAGCGCGCCTGGGTTCATTCCAGTCCCAGCGTCGATTAGAATCTGTCTTTTTCCTCCGTTGATGAAGATGATATTTGAGTCAAAGGAGTTGCTCACTTTGATGTAGATGTTATCACTGACTTGCCTAAACATCTCGTCACCCCATGTGCTCCATTAGTCTGTCAATGTCACCTTCATTGTTATAGAAATGCGGCGAAACTCTGAGTCTTCCATTACGCACTGAGCAGTAGATTCTATTCTTCTTGAGCTTCTGCTCAAGCTGTTCCACATTTTCAGGTGAACATGAAACAATAGGAGATCTATGATTCTCTTGGAATTCGTAGTATTCAATACCTTTCTCACGAAGACGTTTCCGAAGATAGTCCGCATTTTCAAGCGCTTTTCTTTCACGTTCTCTTGCTGGCAGTGAAGTGAGCATTCGGAGAGTCTCAAGTAGTCCGACATACGCAATCATTGCTGGAGACCCTATCTGGAACATCTTTGCATCCAGAAATGGTTCTCTCTCGAAGTAACCGAACTCTCTCAATTCCTTGACTCCCCACCAACCCAAGTACTTTGGTGTTAGATCATCTATAATCCTATCACTTACATAGACATAGCCAGCTCCGATTGGGCCAAGCATCCATTTTGGTGCCTGGCCTGCCGCAAAGTCAACTTCCTCCTTGACGAGATTTGTATCAGCCCATCCAGCAGCCTGAATGATGTCAGCTACAAGGTAGCCCCCGGAATCGTGAATGATCCCAGCAAGCGCTTTCAAGTCTGACCGAAATCCTGAACCGAATTGCACTTGACTAACCGCTAATACTCTTGTATTTTCGTCAACCAGTTCCTTGAAGGCATCAGATGGAGCGGCCCCTTCCTTTGACTTCACAACTCTCAACTCCACTCCTTCCTGTCTACAAAGATGTTGCCAAGGAATGTAATTGGCTGGAAACTCCAAGTCGCAAAGCACCACATTAGAGCCCTTGGCATATTCTATGCTGTGAGCAAACGCGTTTACACCCGATGTAGTGTTGGGCATGAACCCAAAGTTCCTTCGTGCTCCACCCAGGAGATTCGCCAAGAGTTCCCGAATCTCCTTTATTTTCTCAAGCGTTTCGTCAAAATCCCCCTTGGCTATTATTCTATTGTCCAAGTACTCCTTCATGGCCGTCACGCATGTCATCGGTGGGATGCCAGTTGCAGCATTATTGAGATAGGCCATGTCTGATAAAGTAGGAAACATCTCCCGGACAAAATCGGAGTCAATCGCTTCGGGCATGCTTAGTCTTCGTGTTGAAGTGCCAGATAAAGCTCACTCTCTCTGCGGACACAATCCCCCCAAGATTTAAGACCGGTTTCATCTCCGTAAAACTCTGGAGAGAGGTTTTAATTGTTCAGGAGGCTGGCTTCTCGATTCAAAGGCAAAAAGAAGGAAGAGCCAAAGCTAGAGGATGCACCAGTTGCCCGTCCTGAAACAACTAAGATAACCGCAGAGCCTCGTGAAACAACGCCTCCTGAAGAGATCGAGGCGGCCCCCGGCCAGCCTTTCACAGCACCTCGAGAAACGCCACGTGTAGGACTTCGTGAGCCACTTCCAACAGGAACTCTTGTTGCCAGTACAGAAACAACCGAGCTGAGGATTGACGAAGAAGCAACATCTAATATTGCACGAGCCGCCCGAATCCGTCCTCAGTCCGTGTCGGAGATTGTTGCAGGAGAAGCCTTGAAACGAGATGAGCAAGGGCGTATCCACATCAAAATCGTGTTCTATGGCCCATCACTCTCAGGCAAGACTACTGCACTAAGATGGCTTTTTGCCAATGTGAGGGCATTAGCCAAGGGGAAGATAGTCGAGATTTCAGACGAGCTGGGCCGGACTACCTACTTTGACTTCATACCAGTTTCTGCAGGTGAAAAGGTGATTTTTGATGTTTTCACAGTGGCAGGTCAACGAAGACATGCTACTCAGCGGATAAACGTTCTTCGAGGAGTAGATGGCATGATCTTCATGGCAGATTCCACACCTGAGCAGATGAATGAGAACTTGGCATCAATACAGGAGCTTCGTATCGCACTTGGGACTGATCGCTTGGCAACATTACCCATTGTAGTTTCGTTGAACAAACGAGACCTGCCAAATGCTCTGCCAGTGGACCGCATGATTCAGATGCTAGGCCTTGAAGGATATCCCGTATTTGCCACAGTTGCCACTGAAGGAAAGAACCTCCTTAGAATGTTCCAGCGTATCCTCAGAGACTCTCTCATCTACAAGGTCGGCGTTTAATCCATCATTTGCCATGTGCTGCTTTCGAGCGAGCATGACCGAAAAGGTAATTTGGAGTTCAGAGTGAGCGAAGCCCCTGAGGTCAATCCCCTATCAAAAGCCCCGTGGTGTAGCGGTCCAGCATCAGTGGTTCTGGCCCACTGGACCCAGGTTCGAGTCCTGGCGGGGCTACCACCCCTTTACGCAATTTCCGTTCACTAGGCTTCTTATTCGGTCAAAAACGGACATTTGAATTCGATTTTTGCTATATAAAACTAAAAGAAAGGATTTTCGATTTTTCGAACACAGCGCGCATTTTAGCGAAAACCTATAGATTTATAGGTCAAACATCCGTCTCAGAAAGTTGGAGACGCAAGGCCCGCGTTCACGCTTTGTGTTCCTGTTGCTTCAGTCTGCGTCCCTCCCGGCGGAGATCAACAGGCTGCGGGTCTTCTCCACATTATCCTACTTCTCGATAACGATGATTGCTATCAATCTCATAACAAGCTTCTTATCAACCTGCACGCAGAAAATTCGCTGAGTGAGCGAACATGGAGCGCGTTGATTTCGGCTGGGATGAATTCTGGGCTGAGGTGTTCAGGGTCAAATATCGTCAAATGATTCCGGGAATTCAGCAATATGACGAGATGGTCGTTGAATTCTGCCTAGATGCCTTGAGCTTGAAAAAAGGAATGAAGCTGCTCGACATAGCCTGTGGAGCCGGTGATCAGAGCATCCTCTTTGCAAAGCACGGAATCACTGTTTCCGGGTTTGACCTTTCCACAAAGCTCATTGAAATTGCCAAGGAGAAAGCAGCTGAGGCCAATCTTGAGGTGGATTTTTCGACGGGCGACATGAGGGAGATTGATTTTCCAAGTCAGTTTGATGCCGCGGTGCTTCTCAGTCACAGCTTTGGCTTCTTTAATCATGATGAGAACAAGCGTGTTCTTGAGGGATCATTCAATGCCCTCATTGAGGGCGGGAAACTTCTTCTTGACCTAATGAACCCCTACACTCTTCCGCGTTTCCAAAAGACATGGACAAAGCTAGAGGAAGGCTATCTGCTAAGTGAGCCTCATGTACTTGATGCACCATCAGGAGTACTGAGAGGGCGTCCTGCATCATTCATTGACGTGGCTAATAGTCGCATAATCGAGATGAATGAAGATGCACTCGCTGGCAATGACATCCGAATGTACACTGCACTTGAAATTCGTGAGCTCTTAAATCAGGTGGGCTTCTCCAAGAGCGAGCTCTACGGGCAAAACAAACTTCCAAAGATGCCATATGCCGCAAACTCTGAGCGTATGGTTGTAGTGGCCACCAAATAGAGTCCCATGACGATAATCTTTTAAGAATCCGTAAGGCTCTCCGCGCTAGCCACCGAGGTTTTCGGTGACCCCAACCTAGTTCTCTTGGAACTATGACTTAGTTGGGGTCAGACTATTCGCAAATAAGGTGAATCCAATTGGTCAAGATTAAGGACCCAGACGCAATTAAGAGACTCATTATTTCAGACGATTATGAGCATAAGAGAATCATCTCAATCAGCGCTCATATCGATCACGGCAAAACTACTACCACAGACTATCTTATGCGCCGTGCAGGTCTTATGAGTGACGCCGCTGCGGGTCAAGCTCTAATGACGGATAGCGACGAGGAAGAGCAGGAAAGAGGTATCACAATTTTCACCTCTGTTGTTCTGCTTAACTTTGAAGTTGATGGAGAAGAGTATTTGGTGCAGCTTTCCGATACTCCGGGCCATCTTTCGTTCACTGGTGAGGTCTCTCGTGCACTGCGAGCCAGCGATGGGGCTGTAATTCTAGTTGATGCTCTTGAAGGAGTGATGACTCAGACCGAAACTAACATTCGGCTTGCAGTTGGTGGAGAAGCATGTAAGCCAGTCCTTTTTGTAAACAAGGTGGATAGGCTGATCAACGAGTTGAAACTGCCTCCAAAGAAAGTCTACGAGAGAATTGACATCATTGTTGCAAAGGTCAACGAACTCATCAAGAAGGTTGCCCCCAAAGAATATGCGAAGGATTGGAGAGTCAAGTTCGAGGACGGCAGTGTTGCGATTGGTAGTGCAAAGACTGGATGGGCCTTCACTATGAAGACACTTCAAAAGAAGGAGATTCAGCCTATCGTTGTGTTTGAGAAGTACAATGAAGGTGATGAGAGATGGCTAAGGGAAAACCTGCCTCTGGATGATGCCCTGCTGGAAATGATTGTAAACCACCTTCCAGATCCAAAGGAGGCTCAAAAATACAAGATTCCACGCATCTGGAAGGGTGATCTTGAAAGCGTGGAAGGCAAGGCTCTTCTTGAGTGTGATCGCAATGGCCCTCTGCTTGGAATGATTACCAAGATCTTCGTCGACCCGAAAAGCAAGAGACCCACTCTTATTGGGAGAGTCTTTTCTGGTACTGTTAAATCTGGGCAATCTATTCGCTTGGTCAATATGAAGCAGAATGCTACAGTAAAACGGCTAGGTGTTCAAGAGATTACTGACATTTTGCCTATGGATGAAGTTCCAGCAGGGAACCTGTTCTCTGTGTTCGGATTCATGTGTCCTTCTGGTGAGTCTTTTGTGACGGTGGACTCTGATATGCAGGGCTTTGAGGCCATAGAGTATGTCAGTGAACCTGTTGTTAGCAGAAGCATCAAACCAGTTGACCCTCAGGACATTGCAAAACTGGGTGAAGTTGTTTCAAAATGGATTATGGCTGATCCAACAGCAAGATTCATTCATGATAAGGAATCTGGCGAGTACCGTCTTGATGGAATAGACCCTCTACAAATTGAGATTCTGACTAAACGAATCAACGAACAGGTGAAGATTATCATATCGGAGCCAATCATTGTCTATCGTGAGAAGATCACCGAACGTGGTCAGGAGTTTCACACGAAATCTCCAAACGGTCATAATCGTCTAAGACTGTTCGTAGAGCCTCTAGATGAGAAGACTATCGAACTCATTAAGAAGAAGAGGATTACTAGGGACATGAACTCGCGTGAGCGCGCAGCCATTCTCCGCGATGAGGCAGGATGGGATGCGAAGGAAGCTCGCAAGATTCTGGATATCTACGAATCAAGCATGCTTGTCGATGCCATGAGTGGTGTGCAGCGATTCGACAGAATCTACTCATATCTCGAAACCACATTTCGTGAGTTCATAGACCAAGGACCGATAGCAAAAGAGCCCGTCATGGGTGTTAAGGTAGTACTTACAGATGCGACGGTTCACACTGACCCTGCACACACTGGCTACAACGAAGTTGCCACGATGACCAGTTCTGGTCTTAACATGAGCTTCCTCACTGGTGCTGCAGGTCTCTACGAGCCCATTTTGAATGCAGACATCAAGACTCCGACTGATACGCAGGGGGGCATCATCAAAGTGCTTACTGGTCATCGAGGTCAGATTGTTACGATTGAGGCTGAGGAAGACACAGTCACAATCAGAGGAACATTACCAACAGCGGAGACAATTGGCATTGCAGATGAGTTTCGCAGTGCTGCTGCCGGTAGAAGCTTTTTTGGCTATGAGTTTCGAGGATTCGAGCCATTGCCTGGAAATATGCAGGAAGAAAAGATTCTGGAGATTCGGGCACGGAAAGGCATGCCAGAGGAGATGCCGTCTACAAGTTCTTGGAGTCGTTGGGTCTACAAGCGGACTTAAATCAGAACAATTGTGAGCGAGGACCAGCGCTTCTTCGCTCAAACTCCTTTCTTTTTGATAGTCACACGCTTTCGATGGATATTTGTCCTGCTGTGCGACTTGTTCAACTACCATGAACGGGGATGTTGTAGAAGAACTGGAAACATTGGTGTCATTTCAGACAATAAGTGATCCACTGGATAAAAGAGCAAACCTCGACTGCGCACAATATATCGGCAACAGACTTGAAGACGCTGGTTTCATCCCAGAAATAATCGAGTTTGAGAATTATCACACGGTCTATGGTCGGTATGGCCAAGGCGAGTTCAAAATACTCTTCCTGGCCCATTTTGATGTTGTTCCTGTGGGCGAAGGTTGGGAGTCTGATCCCTTCAAGCTCCGTGTTGATGGAGATGTTGCTTATGGCCGAGGCTCATCCGACAACAAGGGAAATATCGTGTCACTTCTTCTCTTGGCGGATAGACTGAAAGAGAGCGCATTCCCGTGCACTGTTATCATCGCTGCCAGCGGTGATGAGGAGATTGGCGGAAGAAATGGCGCTTTCAAGCTCAAGGAACATCTCATCAAGCAGGGTCTTTTTCCAGACTATGCAGTCATAACTGATAGTGTTGGCCAGCAAATCATTCATCGCCGACGGAATGTGTTGCCTACCTACATCAAGGCAAAGAAATCTGTAGCTAAGATGCGAGGCAGAGCAGAAACAATTAGATTTGAGACCGATGTTTTCGGCTCAACATCTCGGCACTCAGCTTACATGCGGCCAAGCGTGGACCGGCATGCGATGCTTGCTGCCTCCAAATATCTTGATGTAAACCCTTACACTGTCGTGAAGGATGTTAGAGGTGCTTTCCTGAAATCGAATGTCGTACCTGGATGGATTGAGGTTGACCTCCTCCATCCCGATGAGTCACAACCAGAATCAGAATACGACGAAGCTCTATCTGGCCTTATGAGAGCACTTCTTCCCTTATCAAACGCAGCCTTTCCAACAGAACATTCAGACCACGGAAGAATAATTTCGCCCAATCTGTTATCTATTGAGGGTGATCTCTGGACTCTTTATTGTGATATTCGTGCAATGACAAATGACGGAGAAGCTGTGGAGAGGGCGATTCAGAGAGCACTGGAGGGGCGTGTTGATCTGTTCTCATTGCGTGTGAGCCCTGGCGTCGGATATGTCGACACTGATCCAAACTCGCGCCTGATACGAGCCGCACGTTGGGCGCTTGAAAAGGAACAGATTCCCCACAGGGTGATAGAGGGATATGGCGCCTCTGATTCTCGCTTCTTTGCTGGAGAGGGATGTGAGCTATTCGACTTTGGCCCCCGTGGTGGTAACACGCATGGGCCGAATGAGTGGGTATCAGTTTCCTCAATAGAGGAGAACGCTAATTTCTATCATACTCTGATCGATGTGCTCTTGAGAAAGCCAGGAGGACTATGACACTCTGTTCGGCCTATCTCAACTATTCACTGAGAGCTATCGCTACCACAAGCTTCTCCTGGCCGAATTTGTATTCCTCTTGGAAGTCCCCACCCGGTTTCTTAACCTGTTTCACGCTGGTCGCTAGCGTTTCTTCTGTGATGTATTGCTGATGGAACTCAACCGCTTTGGCTAATCGGCTGCTTGATGAATATTGGACCTCTATCCTATCATTGACATTCAGATCGGCAGACTTGCGCACATCTTGAACCCGTCTTACGAATTCTCGTGCCAATCCTTCAAGTTCTAGTTCCCGTGTCAATTCCGTTGTCAGAGCAGCAAGGTATCCTCCCTCGGAAGCTGTCGAGAATCCCTCTTTGGCCTCAACTATCACTTCGACTTCCCCAGGTAGTATGTCGAACTTCTCTCCATTCACCTCGACCTCAACGGATTTGCCATTTTGTAGCTTAGTTGAAGCCTCTCTTGGATCTAGACTCAGTATTGCATTTCTAAGAGCAGGGAACTGAGAGCCGTACTTTTGACCTAGTTGCTTGGGGAGAGGCTTGAGCTGGTAGCTTACTACCTCTGCAGTGACATCCAGCAATCGAACATTCTTAACATTCAATTCATTGCCGATTAACTCTGCATAGCGCGTCACGACATCTCGTTCCTTGTCCAATCCAACAGCGAAAGCGATTTCAGACAATGGTTGACGTAGCTTACGGTTTGCCTTATTTCTTGCTGCATGACCCAATGAAACCAATCTGAGTACCAGCGCCATCTCGCTGTTTAGGGCCTCATCAACGGAATCACTGACTGGCCATTCGCAATGATGAACGCTTTCCGGCGCATCCGAATCCACATTACGGACTAAATTCTGATGCATGACTTCAGACACGAACGGTACAAATGGTGCTAGCAATCGAGAGAGTTTGACTAAGACTTGATATAATGTGTCATAAGCCGCATTCTTGTCAGCATCTTCCTCATCGCTCGATCCGGCTTCTACCCAGAAACGACGACGACTTCGTCGGAGATACCAGTTACTCAGATGATCTATGAATCGATCGACAACAGCAGCCGCCATGTTGGGTTCGTATGACTCCAAGTACGCAGTGACTTCTCGAGTAACCTCGTTCATACGGGAGAGTATCCACCGGTCTAGCAAGCTGGGCGCTGTCTTCAAGTCCTTCTCGGGAATCCAACCGTCAATGAGGGCATACGTGACAAAGAAAGAATAGACATTCCAGAGCGGTATGAGAAAATGCCTCCGTACTTCGTCACCACGAGCATACCCAAAGGCAAGGTCCTTCTCAGGCTTATGTAAACAATATAGCCAACGCATAACGTCCACTCCCATTGAATCAGCAGCCTCATTGAATTCTATCATGTTCCCCCATGACTTGTGCATCTCTCTTCCATCATCAGCTGTCAAGAGGGCATAGGTGAAGACATTCCTGAAAGGTGCTTTACGCTCGAGTATAGTGCTCATTGCGAGGAGACTGTAGAACCAGTTTCTGAATTGACCTGGAAAACTCTCGCTGATGAGATCTGCAGGGAACCACTTGTTCCAGTACTTCCTATCTGAGTTGTACCTCATTGTACTCATTGCAACTATTCCCGCATCCAGCCAGGGATTACCCACGTCTGGTATTCGCTTCATTCTCTCGCCGCATTCGCTACATTCTATCTCGATCTCATCGATGAATGGTCTGTGAGGTGAGTGACCTTCGAAGGCATCCCATCCAACCACAGCTCGTTCTTGTAGTTCTTCTCTACTCCCTACCACCTCGAAATGACTGCAACTCGTACATTCCCATATGGGCAATGCAAGACCCCAATATCGCTTCTTGGAGATCATCCAGTCATCCATGTTCCGCAGCCAATCCAACTCCCTCTCCTTGCCAAAGGAAGGATACCAGTTGGTTTCCTCAGTAACTACCTCCATTATCTGGTATCGGAGATTCTCATCTTTCTGCTCTTCCGTGACCTCTTCATAGGGTACGTCAAGTTTGGTCCCCATCGAGATGAACCACTCATCAACGAGACGAAAGACCAATTCTTCCTGGCAACGCCAGCACACAGGGTATCGATGCGTATAGTCCTCAACCTTGTAGGTCAATCCCTTTTCAGTCAAATTGTCGAAGATTGGTTGGGCGACCTCTTTGACATTCATCCCAGACAACCAGTCAAACCCTTCGATGAAGATACCATTTTCTGTAAGAGGCGCTATTGCGACAAGATCAAACTCCTTGGAGAGTTGGAAGTCCTCAGCTCCGCATCCAGGTGCTATGTGCACTATACCCGTTCCTTCCTCTTCTCCCACTTCATCCCAGAGTATCACTTTGTGCTTTCCTGAAACTCCACTCTCCTTCTGAGCCGGAAGCTCGTCAAATGGACCATGATATGTCCATCCCTCTATGTCAAAGCCAAGTAGCTCCTCCTCGACTTCGTAGTCGCCCTTCAGCATGTGCAGGGTCCCTCGACTCAAGTAGAATACTTCCTTGCCCTGACGTACCTTAACATAGGTCAGCTCAGGACCCACTGCAGCAGCCACATTGCTGCTCAGAGTCCAAGGAGTCGTTGTCCATATCAGAAGACTCTCACGGGGTCGATCAACCAAGGGGAATCTCAGCGTTATACTGGGGTGTGTCAGCTCACGATAGCCTTCAGTGACTATCTCATGTTGGCTGATTGCTGTTCCGCACCTGGCACACCAAGGCATTACATCTCTGCCCTTGTATATCCATCCTCTATCATGACATGACTTCAAAACAGTCCAAATAGTATAGTTATTTTCTTCGGAAAACGTGTAGTATGAACCACCGAGCTCAGGCATTCCAAGCCTTCCTACTAGCTGCTCGACTGTCCCCGTTACGGGACCATCAACACCTTGGAGTGTCATGACTGCTAGCGGATCATCATCAAGTGCATCATGGAGTGTCTTGAGAGTCTCTAGATTATCCCAGTCCATCCAAAAGCCTAGACGTTTGCTTTGTTCCGTCATCACTGCAGCATATTTCAAGACTCGTTGTTTGCACATTATGATGAACTTCTCAAGCCCAAAATCCTCTATGTCTTGCTTTCCCTTGAATCCCATATCTCGCTCAACGTTGACCTCGACCCAGAGTCCCTGGCAATCAAAGCCATTCTGATATCGTGTATGATGCCCCTGCATTGCCTTGAATCGATGGTATAGGTCCTTGTATGTCCGTCCCCATCCATGATGAACGCCCATAGGATTATTTGCGGTGATAGGACCGTCAATAAACGACCATATCGAGCCTTTCGCCCTCAATTTCCTCAGCTTCTCAAAGATTTGCTGGGCTTCCCAAAACTTGAGCATCTCCTTCTCCTGAGCAACGAAATCAACTTGGCTGGATACTGGTTTGAACATCTATATCACCGACTCTGGTTCTGATAATCCATGCAGCTAGAGCACTCCAAAAGCCGAACAGGTTCGCAATCAAAGAATGGACTACGTTGAGTTTCACATGTGCTAGTGAATTTGGCAATCCATCCTTGTCCACCTTTAGTACTCCTCCCTGCAACCGACCCCGTTAAAAAGCTTAGGCTAAGCATACTTGACCTTTCATATTGTGCCCTTGAAACAACCAAGACTTAATTGTCACTTGCGAAGGAAGAATCTTTGTAATCAAGAACTTGAAGGTGACCTGAGGAAATGAGTTCTCTTGAGGACAGGCCATTAGATAAGCTAGCAGATATGATACTGAATGTCCTTTGGCAAGACCTTCTTGAAGTCTGGAGCGCTATTAGAAACAAGATGGACACTGAAGGTGAGGATGCCGTTCGAACGGCTTTTGAAGAAGCCAGAGGCAGATTCCTCCAAGGACCCTTCGCAGATCATCTCGAAGTTCGTTGGGGAATGGACTTGTGTGTTCACTGCAATGATGGCAACATTGAGAAGAATGGCATTGCATATGTGAAGCCGAACGGCGATGGTCTCGAGTTCAATCAATGCTTGAACTGCCATATCGGGATTCTCTACGATTTGGCATCTGCGAAGGCTACAATGGACACCTACAACATCGCACTTGGGAAGCCTGGACAATTTAATGGGACGTCCTTCTTTTGGAATGCAATTGTTCCTGATTCATTAAAGAAATACCAGCCAACATACGAAGTCATCTACAATGGACAGTGGATAGGCACAGTTTCTTTTGACAAAGCGCTCACTCCAAAGTATCTCGCCTTCACTGCTATGATCGAGTCCAATGCACGAGACGCTGAGGAGCCATGGACCTCAGAGATTCCAGAAGACTTGCGTCACGCAATTGATGCATTTTTGGATGTAGCTCGCCATCAAATTGAAGTTGCACTTGTCCTTTGAACAATGTATTAGGTGACAATGTTGCCAGAGAAGCTAGTTCGTGACAGGATTCCTGAGATCATTAGGCAAAAGGGTGGAGATCCACAAATTCGGATTGCTACTGGAACTGAACTTGACAAGCTGATCAGGCGCAAAGTAGCAGAGGAAGCTCAAGAACTGCTAATCTCTGGGGAGGATGAGGAGATAGCAGATGTTCTCGAAGCATTAGACGCTCTAATAGAGCATCGAGCAATGAACCGTGCAACAATAGAGGAGGCACGCTTGAAGAAACGCCTTGAAAGGGGTGGGTTTGAGAAAGGATTTGTCCTCGAGATGCAAGATTGAACATGCCCCTTTTCATACTCGGAAGTTTCGGACAAAGGTTATATTGGAAAAACCTCGCACCCCGCTTCAGAATACCACCCTGTTCAGTGGTGGTTCCGTATAGTGATTATGGAGTGGAATGATTTATGGCAACTGATGAAGTCAAGCCGGTTCCAGAGGAACCCGTCACTCATGAGGATTCTGGCGGTTATGCTAGGTTTCAGGTAGAGAAGTATCCTGAGAGGCAGCTTCCCTACAAGACACAATCGATCTGTCCTGAGTGCTTCTTGACAAATGATGATGTTAAGGTAATAGATGCCACGCTCTATGAGGAAGATGGGAAGGTCATGTACAAGAAGACCTGTGATGAGCATGGCGAGTTTATTGACGTTTATTGGGGCGACGCCAAGATGTTTAGAGAGGCGTCGAAATGGTGGTACAAGTCAGTGGGTCTAGACAATCCCAGAACTGAAACAGTAAAGGGATGTCCAGAGGACTGCGGGCAATGTCCCGATCACAAATCACACACTGCACTGGCTCTTCTGGACGTCACGAATAGATGCAATCTCAGATGTCCAATCTGCTTCGCTGTAGCTGCAGAAGGCGGAACAGTCTATGAGCCTACACCTGAGGAAGTCTTCGATATGATGAAGAATCTCAGGAGCAATGAGCCAGTTCCCGCACCTGCTCTTCAGTTCGCAGGCGGTGAGCCCACAGTCAGCAAGCATCTGCCTCAGTACATAAGATGGGCGAAGGAGCTGGGCTTTAGACATGTCCAGATTGCGAGCAATGCTATCAGGATTGGAAAGAGCAAGGAGTATTTCCAGGAACTTAGAGACGCAGGACTGTCCACTGTGTATATGCAGTTCGACGGCATCACGCCTGATCCCTACATCGAAGCACGTGGTTCAAACTTGCTGCCTGTCAAGAAGCAAGCCATTCAGAATGCTCGAGAAATTGGGATGGAGTCTCTCGTTCTTGTACCAACCGTCGTGAGAGGTGTAAATGACGACCAAGTTGGCGGTATCATCGAGTATGCAGTTGAGAACAGAGATGTCATTCGTTGTGTGAACTTTCAGCCAGTGAGCATCACAGGTCGCATTGACCATGAAGCACGTAACGAGATGAGGATCACCATCCCTGATGTCATTCATCTGATTGAGGAACAGACTGGTGGAAAGATACCAGCGGACGCATGGTATCCAGTTCCAGCCATGATGCCTGTAGGTAGAGCACTTGGTCTCATGAAAGGAACTCCCCAGCTTGAGCTCAGCACTCACTTTGCGTGTGGGATGTCCACATTCATCTACATTAACGATGATGGTGATTACGAGCCAATTACCAACCTGATTGATGTTTCCAAGTTCCTGGTTCTACTTGAGGACATTTCCAACCTCTTTGCACAGCAAAAGACTGGTGCTAGTGCACGCGCAAAGGCAAAGCTTGCCGCTGGTGCCAGGCACATTAAGAGAAAGGGAATAATCAAGGACCTTCTTTCAGCTTTCCTCAATCGAGGCGACTACGAGTCATTGGCGAAGTTCATGCGAAGAATAATCATGGTTGGCCTGATGCACTTCCAGGACCCCTACAATCTGGATCTGGAACGTGTCCAACACTGCGATGTCAACTACGCAGCACCTGATGGCCGGATTATTCCGTTCTGCACCATGAACACCATCCACAGGTCAAGACTGGAAGACAAGTTCGCTCAGCCATTGGATCAGTGGAGGGGCAGACACAAGCCCAGTCAGGTTGAAGAAGATAGTATCTCAAAGCCCTACAAGGGATAGTACTCCAGCTGGGATGAAGGGGCTCTGCTCCTCATCCCTCTCTGCTTTTACTTTAAGAAAGAAATTTGGACAGTGCTGAAACTTAGAGAATGTTTCTATTTCTCAGCTCCGCCCCCTTGAAAATGCAGCAAAGGCGCGCTTTGCAGAGGTCCAGAAAACCAACTTCAGAAGGGACTTTAAGAATACTTAACAAGATGCTCTATCCGCATGCCATAACTTTAATAAGTTAGCTAAGCACTAGGCCTTGAACGCGGTGGGTGTGGGACATGTCCATCGCTACAATATACGCAAGGCGAGCATGTGGGCTAGTTTTTCGTTACATGCCCTCAATTACGAAACTCCCCCCTCCTACCACGATTTCCCGCGTGCTCGCCACCTCCTAATTCTCATTCACTCAAATGATGCCAGATAAAATCCTTAATTAGCAGACAGCCCTTCTCGATGTCGGATGTTAATTATGAATCATAGGCGAGAGCTCAAGCTACTGCAGGTTGATGTTTTCACCGATACGCCTTATGGTGGGAATCCTGCAGCAGTCATTCTAGCTCCAGAGAGTCTGGATGATAGCGACATGGAGAAGATAGCACAAGAAATGAATGTCCGAGAAACTGTCTTCGTCCTCAAGTCGAAAGTTGCTGACCATCGATTCAGATACATGACCCCGCGGGGAGAGATAGATTTCTCAGGACATGCCACAATAGCAGCTTTTCATGCCCTGATTCATGAAGGCCTAGTGGAGATATATAGGGATGAAACAATGGTGAGTTTCGAAACCAAGGCCGGTCTAATGCAAGCTGACATCGTGAAAAACGAGACCACACGATTGCATGAGGTGCAGATTACTCATCAGAAACCACAGTTTCTTGATACATACGACCCGAATGATTTCAACGAGGCACTTGGACTCACACTCGCGGATATTGACCGTCTAGTCCCTATGCAAACAGTTTCAACTGGCATTCCTATTCTTGTTATTCCACTCTCAACGTCGAAGGCTTTTAAGAGGATCAGCTGCGATTGGGGACGTCTAGTAGAATTGCAGCAGGACACTGATTTTGCTTCTATTTGCGTCTTCACAAGGGATACACATGACGAAACTTCGGATGCGCAGGTGAGGCATTTTGCTCCCTCTTTTGGTGTCAATGAAGACGCGGTGAGTGGCGCAGCAGCTGCATGCGTAGCTAGCTACATGATTAGATATGGGATAGTTGATGACACGCTTGGAGTCGCAAGTATTGTCATAGAGCAGGGCCATAGCGTTGGCCGTCCTGGTAAGAGCTTTGTCGAAGTCAAAGGAGATCGAGAAAGCATCGAGCTTGTAAAGGTGAGCGGGACTGGCATTCTGGTCATGACCGGGACGCTTTACATCTGACTGAACGTGGTCATGCCCTGCTCCAAAGCCTTATCTTAGCAGTGCTTTGCTTCTTGCCAAGTGAACACCTATGTTAGACCTCATGAGCAAAGCTACAGAAAGCATTTCTGACAAGAAGGTTACATTCGCAGATATCCGCCAGGAATCTCGCGAAGGTACTATGCTTGCTGTTATCAACGGTGCATTAAGGCGCTTCAATCGTACGAATAGAGCTGGCACAGTTGCCAGAGTCCTAGTTGGTGAGACTTGGGGACAAGCGTCAACAACGCAAAAGGCTACTAAGGAGCGGCTTGAAACACTTCTATCTGAAGCAACTAAGATGGCAAAGGCAAGCGCAAAGTACTCTCGGAAGGACATTGACCTTTCTAATGTCAATTCAGAACAAAAGACCGTTTGGCTCTCTGTGAAAGAAGACCCGCAGTACGTTTCCACAGAGGAGAAGATTGAGTTTGTGATGGCTGTTGACAAAGGTCTGAAGATTGATGACCGAATTATCAATACCAACACAAGCTACCAAGACGGGAAATTAGTCTTTAGACTAGTCAATACAGAAGGGGCTAGACTTGAGTGGGATGAACTCAGAATTCGAGCCTTTGCATATCCCGTGGCACGAGAGGGTGACAGGATGCATTACGACTATGATGTAGTTGGCGGTCAGACTGGATACGAGTTGATTAGGAGAGTAGACGCAAACGAATTCACCGAGAAAATCGCGAAAGGTGCTTTGGACTTACTGAAAGCGGAGAAGCCGCCTTCAGGAAAGATGACCATCATAATGGATGGTGACACAGCTGGAACTATTGCTCATGAGGTATGTGGTCATGGAAGTGAAGCTGATGAGGTTGTCAAAGAACGCTCATTTCTAACAGGCTTGGTTGGAAAGAGAGTCGGGTCAGATTTGGTCACAATGGTTGATGATGGAACACTTGAAGGCAAAATGGGGTCCTTCCCCTATGACTCTGAGGGTACACCTGCTGGGAAGACCTTCATCATCAAAGATGGGATTTTCCGTGGCTACATGCATACCTTGGAGACCGCGGCTTTGATGGGAGTAGAGCCGACAGGGAATGGACGCGCTCAGGATTATAACCGCAGAGTCTTCGCTCGAATGAGTAACACATTCTTTGGATCCGGGGAGTGGTCCATAGATGAAATGATTTCAGACACCAAGGATGGTCTATACATTCTGAAGCCTATCAGCGGCATGGAGGATGTGGTTGGTGGTGGAGTTCAGGTGAGCTGTCTGAAGGGTTATGTCATCAAGAATGGAGAGAAACAGCAGCTTGTGAGAAGCAATGCCTTGACTGGAAAGGTGCTGGACATCTTAGCAACTGTTGATGCAGTAAGCAAAGACATTCACTTCTCTGGAGGAACATGCGGCAAAGGTGAAGAGGACTGGGTTAATGTGACTAGTGGTGGTCCTCACATGCGCGCCGAGCTCATTGTTGGAGGTGGGTGAAATGAATCTGAGTGAGATTGCTAGAGTATTAGTGACTAAGTCGGAGAGTGCTGGTGCAACACAAGCTGAGGCATATGCGGTCCTGGCTAAGACCTCCAGCATCTACATTGATGACAATATCCCAAAGATTGCAGATGTGAAGGAGGAGGTAGGAGTCGGACTCAAGTTCATCATAGGCAAGAGAATTGGCTTCACAAGTTCCACTCTTCTGTCTGAGTCTATTGAAGATGTAGTCACGCGTGCGGGGTCTATGGCAAAGGTTTCTGCAGAAGATGAAAAGTTCGTTTCACTACCTGATCCTAAAAATCCTAGCGGCTCAGCTGACCAATTCTATGACCGATTTACTGGAGATGCAGATAGTGATGTCTTGCTTGAGAAGACAATGACACTTGTTTCATCAGCAGTTGGGGATCGTGTGAGTGTTCCAAATGGAGTTCTCAGAACGAGTTCTAGTGATTTCCGAATCACGAACTCTCTTGGTGCAGATGCAGAATCTAAGTCTACAATGGTCTTTGGCTATTTCACAGCAAAGGCTGAAGAATCTGGCTCGGTTGGTGAAGGTGTGCAGCGATGTTGGTCTCGGGCTCTTGATGACATAGATTTTGCAAAAATTGGGGCAAAGCTGAAGCATCAAGCCCTGGACGTGATCCAATCTGAAGGGTTCAAAGAGAACTGGAAAGATGCTGTGGCAGTGCTGGCTCCCAGCGAGGGCAGCGAGATGCTTGGAAGCATGATTGGATATGCCGTATCAGCTGAGAATGTAAACAATCGATCAAGCCCATGGAGTGACAAAATGGGTGAGTCAGTTGCGCACGAAAGCGTGACAGTTGTTGATAATGGTCTCTCTGAGAAAGGTCTGTTGAGTGCCCTGGTCGATGATGAAGGGACCCCAATGCAGAAGACATCCATTATTGAGAAAGGTGTACTGAAATCATACCTATATGACAGCTACAATGCAGCACAAGTTGATTTGAAATCGACTGGAAACGGTATAAGACGAGATTCTCGCGACGCACATGGCTCGTTTTCTAGCCCTGTTCGGTGCAGGTCAACAACGCTTGAAGTACCAGCTGGTGCAAAGAGCGTGTATGACATAATTGATGAGGTGAAGCGTGGTGTCTACATTGAGCACTTTGCTTGGCCTGAAGTAGAGCCTCTTACTGGAACATTTTCCAATGAAATCCGAAATGCACAGCTTATTGAGAATGGAGAGCTGACAACCAAGATCAAATATGCGCTACTTGTAGGTAATCTCTTTGAATCTATCCAGAGCGAAGTTGTGTTTGGTTCAGACTTGGAAGTCCATAACAACCGTGTCATGCCCACCATCGCAATATCAGGCACAGAGATTGTTGGTCAATAGACGCATTTCGTCTAAATGCTAAGTGAATCTCGGCACTTGGAAATCCTAAAAAGGAGGGTGCCCCAAAATCGGATGTAGCTCGCTTGAAGAGAGGGTTCCACATGAGCAGATTCGAGGAGATTTGGAAAGAAGAAGTAGAGAAGATCAATGCGGCTC
>JBHLRP010000005.1:2600-108935 GCA_048882485.1 Candidatus Thorarchaeota archaeon | reverse complement strand
TCTCAAGAAGAATTGGCGATGAAAGACGAATCCTTTCTTCAATTCTTGATTGAGAAGCTTCGATGATTCCACGAGGATCCGCATCTCCCTTCACATAGAAGGCATAGTTGTGGATTAGCTGTCCTCCGAGCCTTCCCGCAAAGAAACGTAAGGCTCTTGAGGGAATAAGATCCTTGAGGAATTTCGTTCGTCCCCTGGCTTCTAGGTATGACGCGGGAAAGGAATCATCCAACATTGCGTCTATAACAGTAGTAGGAACCCTATTGACTTCACGTACAACCACATCATCGGTTGTGCTCCTACTGATTTCAGCAAAGGAATCTAATTCAAAACGGCCAGATTGAAGTGTTGTTTGAAAATCCTCTGAAGTGTATAGACTTACCGCATTGACATTATCTGCCCTTGCATCAAGTCGCACCTTCTTCATTTCCAACTCACGAGCTCGTTCAAACGTTAGTTGAAGCAACTTTCTTGCAAGCCCCTGCCGCTGGTATTTTGGATGTGTCATGAGATTACCTACATAGACCTCATCTTTCTCAATACCTAATTGAATTCCACTTGCAATGGCGTTTTCCACTTCAGCAACGTAGAACTCCATTCTCATTCCCAGGGCTCGTTGAAGGACTTTGTAGAAGCGCGTTTGAACCTTCTTCAATAGCTTCCGCACTTCATCTGCGTCAAGCCGGTCCTGCTCAATGCTGTCCTTGAAAGCCAGCTCCATAAGTGTCACGAATTCATCGTATTCATCTGACCTTAGCTCGCGTATCTCCGAATTTGTGGCTCCATCTATAGATTTCATAATGATTCCTCAAAGAGTCGTTACTGCCCTAGGATGATTCCAAAGCCAGGTGACCATAAACTTGTTCACTAGCGCATTTTCCTTCTTGCCTAGACTCCCGTATCGGTGAAGTCGTTGAATAGCACGATTCGATAGCGTG
This sequence comes from Candidatus Thorarchaeota archaeon, assembly GCA_048882485.1. Lineage (GTDB taxonomy): Archaea > Asgardarchaeota > Thorarchaeia > Thorarchaeales > Thorarchaeaceae > SMTZ1-83. The sequence goes on along the minus strand of JBHLRP010000005.1, from coordinate 107,997 downwards.
CCTTGTTCTCTCTCACCTTTCGAATTGCTTCGTTTACCTCTGTCATGGGCATCAACTCTACCTTGGGCGCGATGTCGTGTTTCTGGGCAAATGAGAGCATCTCCCGCATTGTAGCCCGATTGCCAAGGAATGACCCCGTAATCGATAGCTGGTGCGCCACGAGATCAGTCGAATTGAAAGATACATCTGGGAAGCCGATAAGAACAAAACTCCCATTTTTCTTCAGGGTGCTCAACAACAGTTCCCAGTTGATCTTGCCAGAGGCTGTGCATAGCAGCATGTCGAAGCTAAACTCTCTCTCCTGCAAGCTGGCCTCGTCGTGCGAATCGATGAAATGGTCCGCTCCAAAGGCAAGCGCTTGGTCCTCCTTTTCTGGAGAAGAGGAAATGGCGGTTACGTCATAGTCGAGTGCGCGGGCGAACTGCAATGCGAGGTGGCCCAGCCCTCCCACACCGATGATGCCAATTTTCTGCGCTTTTTTCGCTGCGTTCGATCGGAGTGGAGAATAGACTGTAATGCCAGCGCACATGAGCACTGCGACCGCCTCAGAGCGCATGGCGTCTGGAAGCGGATAGACAAAGCGGCTGTCCACACTGATGGAGGTGGAAAAGCCGCCATACGGGATCCATGTTCCTGACGGCACAATGTCCATACAGAGTTGCTCTTCACCCTGTAGGCACCATTCACACTGCATGCAACATCGGCCCTGCCAGCCGATGCCTACGCGATCCCCTTTCTTAAGGTCAGATACTTCGGTGCCGATTGCTGACACACGCCCAACTACCTCGTGACCGGGAACAAAAGGGAAGGTGGTTATTCCATAGTAGTTGTCGATGGCATGGATATCGGAATGGCACATACCACAGTGCGTTATCGAAACCCGGACATCACGTTCCCCCAGTTTGGGCGGCGTGTACGTGAATGGCTCTAACGGCTGTCCGACTCCGCTTGCTGCATATCCCAAGACCTTCATTTCTAACAGGTTCCTACAAGTTGTAGTCACAGAGTAGTGGACTATGGGAACAAGAGTCTTTTCATGTTTTGATAGCATTCGTCATGAAATAGAATCTCCAGTGAGAGAATTTGCAATGGCATATTAATATCGGCGGCTCCACAAGCGTGGCATACGAGGATTTCCTGACTGTACTTTGAGTTGACACTGATTTTCTGATTGCGAGAATCATCTGAAGATTTTAAAGCCGCAAAGCCCATTGTGAAGGGATTATCTGCCGAGAGGCCTTGAAATGAATAACACAATAGTATCAAGCAGAAAATCTATCGCACTCATCATTGTAGCTATTGTGGTTATATCAACTATGTCCATATTGGTTCTGATCAACTATAGCCATCCTGAAAGTGGATTGACATTCGTTGGAGGAACTTTGGAGGAGGACACCACTTGGTCCGGGCTGGTTCATGTTGATGATACTGTAGTAGTTCCAGAAAATGTGACCTTGACAATCCTTCCAGGTACGTGGGTTGAATTCAGACATTACAGAGGTTATAGGGAAGACACCTCTGTGAGCTTCTTTGTGGCGGGAGGCACCGTGATTGCTATAGGAACGCCGGATCAGCAGATATGGTTCACTTCTGATGCTGATGAGCCAATAAATGGCGATTGGGGAGGAATTAGTTGTTCAGGTACAAATGACACCATCTTCAAGTATGTGATCATTGAGTTTAGCACCATCGGGATTGAACAGTGGGGCTCACAAGTCACTATTTCTCATTCTATTGTGAGATGGGCAAATACAGAGGGGATTGCATCTTTTGCATCATCCCCGATTATTGAATACAATCTTCTCTACGAGAATGCCTATCATGAACTTATAATGGAACTTCGGAATCCCAACGTAACAATCCGTTACAATATTTTCAAAGGAGGGCACAATGGAATTCACACAGAATACTCAAACGCAACAATTGAAGGGAATTATTTCGTCAATTACACCGGTAGGGCAGTATCCGCAAGAGAATACTCCAACGTTGCAATCATTGGAAATCGATTCGAGAACATAGGAGATACCCCAATTGCGATTGATTTCACGACAACAAATACAACCCACGACAATGACTTTGGAAGCGGTACGGTAGCTATTCCAACTCTCGATTTTCAAGACAGCAAGCGGGTGGAGCTAGGGTATGTTCCTGGTGACCCGGAGGACAAATATCTTTACGTCTATCCAGCAGAGGACGAAACCCGTAGGGTTGTGAAGCGCCTTGAGAAAGAAACTACCACTGGACCTGCGCTTACCTTCTTGAACGGAAGTCTCTGGCGTTTCGACTTTGCTTCGCATACAAAAGGAACCTTTCAGGATTTCATTAGAATTGATCCTGTCACGGGAAACCATACTTTCTATGGCAATGATTTTGTATTCAATCCGCGAGGCTTAGCTAATGATGGCAAATACTTCTGGGTCAATGACCTGACACATCGGAAAATCTTCAAATTCACAGTCAACACAAGCGGGTACATAGAACTGCTGACTTCATTTTCTACCCCTCATTCTGAAGAAACAGGTTACGCTACCCTAGCATGCGATGGCAACTTCCTATACACGGTCGCGGGAACCGTTGTTTATAGAATGAATATGACAGGGAGTCTGATTTCGGAGATTCCCTTTAAAGGTGGCACTTCTGCGGGTTCTATTGTATGGACTGGAACTTTCTTCTGGGGAGAATCAGGTCTCTATTTGACGAAATGGGATTCGAACTGGACGTTGGCCGGGAAGATTTATCCTGTCGCATGGGGAACTGATGCTTTGGCATGGGATGGAGCTTATTTGTGGTCATTACAACGAACATGTGAGCTTTGGAGAGATGGCAAGATGTTCCAGATAGAGATAATTGATGACCAAGTGATTCCTTGACTATACTAAGGGAATTCATGAAATATCCATAAGTTGTCACTGGTCAGCTGAATCACTTCCCCTGAGGAATCTGAAGAATTTCCCATAATTCTCTGGACTAACATATAGCGCGGGAACCCTCCTCATATACTCAGAATAGCCATCTCCAAACCGCTCAATGAGTTCCCTCTCTTCTCTTCGGATGTGGAGCCTCAGTAATGCATAGATAATGACACAGATTCCAATCGAATAGACAGAGAGCCTAAAGAATAGTGCCGCCATTCCAAAGAGAACAACAGCAAGGTAGGCGGGGTGGCGAATGACAGAGTAAATCTCACTCTGTTGGACTTCTGATTCTTCTGGGAAATATAGGTACACAACAGTCATGTAGTCTATCCCGAAAGTCAGGATGGCACTCCTTACAAGCAGGATACCAATAAGGATAAGGATTGAGCTGATTGCTAGCCGAAGAATAACATCAATCTCAGCCGAAATCCCAGCTATTGAGAGAATGGATTGTGACCAAAGCGATGTCAGATTATTAATAGGAGGCCCAGGCGGTAAGGATCGAATAGATGTAAATGCATGAAAGACAACCGATGGGACGAGGAAGACCCCCGCCACTCCAATCGGAATCATTTTCTGATATGCCAAATTCCCGTATTCCCTTTTCCTCTCATCTCGTAGGTCCCAGATTCTTCTGATGAGTAATATTCCAATTCCTCCAACAATGATGCTACCAACAAACGGCAGATAGGGTTCAATGGACGCAAGAAAGGCGACGTCGGGAAGAATCCGCGCAACTATGTCTAGGAATATCATAAAGGAGTAGCCCAATATCATCCCAAGGAAACCTCTTAGAAGAATGATTCCTATTCGGTTTCCAGGGTAGGCGGGCAATTTCTCTCGCAGTTTCTCAATTCCTTTTAGATGCATCACAACCACGCATAAAATGAACGTGTTGAAGCCATTTAATAGAGATGTTAGGGGAATATGAAGCCAACTGCCGCTTTCGTTCTTGTCCTAGGACTCCCTGTAGATTCTCTCATAGACCTTGGATATCTTCCCTTCTCTTTGAAGGCGTTCGATGTATTCCCTCTCTTTCAGCAGTCGCACCTTACCCAATTCGACCTTCTTTTCTATCCACTCCTTGCCATCGAGCCTGTAAAGTTTCCAAAGCGCGATCGCACTGATTATGAATGATAGCGCGGGAATTAGTGAGTATCCCAACAGAATTCCAAGGATTGCTGTTACTGACTGCGCAGTCTGTGTATTGTCAAAGCCAAATCCACTGATTATCAGCAAGAATAGCGCGTTAGCAATAGAGATTGCTGGTTTTGTGAGTAGCGCGTTCATTCCTGCATAAGTCGTTTCCCGTCTCTTACCGGTTAGCAGTTCATCGTAATCCATGACATCAGCCAATAGCGGATTGAAAATCAATAGGACTGGAGCCAAACCAATTCCTACTACAACAAAGCATAGCATCACTGCTAACTGCATACTTCCAGCGAATAGCAACAGAAAGAGGCCAGCACCGCCAATCAGGGATCCAATGATATAGACCTGCTTTAGTCCACGCCTCTTCACCATTCTGTCTGCCAGGAAACTGAAGATGAGCATAACAACGAAAATAGCTGCCAGAGGAACAGAAGCCATGAAGCCCTGCAAGTCCAACACAAATTGTACGAAATAAATCATGGAACCAGTCACTATCGTGAAGGCGAACTCACGGAAGAAATTCATTGCCTCGAATGAGAGAAACTCCCTGTTCTTGAGCGTTTCAATCATGGACTCCTTGAAACCAAGAGTTTCCTCAGTCCTTGCGTACTCGTTTTCCGTGAGAGCATAACTTGAGAGAAACAGGATTGTCCCTGCAGTCAAGGCTGCCAGAATCATCACTGGCTTGAAGAGAGGATTGAGCTCGGTTGTTGACTCATCAGTAAGGAGGACCAACGGAATTATCATCCCCAATAGTCCACCAATGGATCCTAGAACCACATTATACAGACTAAGTCCAGATCTAGCTTCTTGGGTTATGCACATTTCAGCAGGTAAAGCTGTCTGCACCAATCCAACCATAGTGAACATTGAATCGAAAAGGAATAAGACGAGTAGAAAGTTCCAGAAGAGGGCTATTTGCGTGCTGCCCAAGAACGGAAACCAGCATATGAGAAAAGTAATTGTGTAGACTGGTGCTCCGAAGCGCAAGATAGGAATACGCCGTCCGATGTCTGTATCAATCCTCTCTTGAAGAATTCCAAAGAGAGGATCATTAATGGCGTTCCATATGGCAAACAGGAGCCAAGCAAGAGAAACCCATTCCTCACTTAGTCCTAGCTTGACATTATAATAGAAAGTGATTGCTGACCCTAGTGCAATGACTTGAAGGATGTTAATAGACGCCTGAGATAGACCAAAGGCAAACTTCGACCTTAGCGGCAAACGCTCATCAAAATCAACAGCGACTTCATTCATTTCTTCTTCGGTGCCTTCCATCTCAGATAATCCCTGAACTGGAAAAGCAACATTGCGCCATAATAAATTTGGTTGGCAAGACGCAATTTCGGTGCGAGATGAATGAAGGTAGTGGCGTGGGAAAATGTATCGACATCTAATCACTCATTCAGGGACACACCTAGTGCATACCTAAGGATGTCAACAGTACTGTGTTTCAGGAAACCCTCTCGCGAATACAAAGCAGAAACGCATCAGTTTCATGTATTATCCGAATGGCAAGACATTGACACCATGAGAAACCTACGGGAGTTCTATAAGAAACATCAAGCAAACTCATTAAACACTCTAATTGCTATGAAGTATCTTCGCAGCCATAAAGGGATTCTACAAATGGCATCATCCAAGCCCGTTGAGAACCAATTGTGAAATCAAGGAATAGCACCTCGTAGACTGAAAGGAAGTAATGCTATCCCAAGTATAATGGTTATCCATAGAAACCAGAAACTAATCTTCGGCCAGGGCTTATTCCTCAAGTTGTATCCAACTTTGAATTGTTCATAACCAAATAGGATGGCTAGAATGGTCAAGTTAATGTCAAAGACATAAGTAACTAGGTCAAATCGTTCAATTGGCAGATTGAGCAGAAAGCCTAGGCTCTGTCCTATGCTTGTCCCTATAGTATCAAGTTGAGCTTCAAATGGTAGCCTACCAATAAAGAATACAAGACCCATGTGCGCAATAAGAATCCAACAGACAATTAGTGAATGCATGACAATCCAATTCTGAGTCCGCTTTGACACCCGATCACCAAGAAATGGAACTCTTCTTCTTCGTTCAATAAGGAAAACAATAATCCATAGTGAAAGGATAAGCAGTGCGGCCAGGGTCATGAATGTCGTATTGAATGCCCCACTCGCAGTGAGCGGCATCAGTATTGCTTGGACCAACGAAATGAATCTGCTAAGGATGGTCTTATGATAGAATGAAGCTCCTATTGTTATGATTATTAGAGAATAGGCCCAATTATGCGACCATCTAGGATCAGTTATTGAGGCTTCGTAGGTCAAGGGAGAGAGCCAAAATCCGAGGTATAGAATTCCCATTAATAAGAGCCCCAGTCCAGGACCGATTTGATATTTATTCTGTGGAGTTGAGCTTGTATCGGGTGTAGTATCGTTTGTCATGACGTAATCCACTCTCAATTATGAAGAAAATTAATCTGACAATCATGATTCTTGTGATAAAAACATGTTTATCCGATGTCGATGGCAGACCACCCCATGAATAGTATAGCGTGGTGTATACTGTGGTAGATTCCCCCTTGATCTCTGTGATTACGCCCATACATACAATAAATCATAAAATCCCGCAGATTAGGAAGTCAATATCCTCAGCAAACGCACCTACACAACTGATTTTGGTGTTAAACAATCCTAAACTTGCTAATCATATAATACCCCAAGGCTCCAACGAATTAATAGTAGTTGCTCCTCGAAAAGGTCGTGGTTTTGCATTTCTTCGGGGATTCGCTAATATCACAGGCAACATCACCCTATTCTTACATTCTGATACAATTCCTCCAATTGGATGGGATCATGCAATTCTTGCAGCGCTGGAAGATCCGCAGGTGGTAGGTGGAGGCTTTTCCATTGCTTATGATATATCTAAACCCAACCTAGACCTTGGTACATGGGTAATGAATCAGTGGTTTCGAATATCAGGGGAACTCTATGGAGACCGTGCCATGTTTATTCGCTCCCATATTCTGAAACGCTGTTTGTCAGTGCTGGAAGTTCCGCTTTTTGAAGATTTGCGATTAGCATTATGTATGCGCAGATATGGTCGAGTAGTATTACTCAAGGATAAGGTTGAGAACATTTCCAAGAGTTTTCGAGAACAAGTGAGTTTCATCGTTTACCGAGTATGGTACGCTTTGGGAGGATCTCCATTCCAGATTTACAATGCATATTATTCAACTAGGAAATTGGAGCGATAGTGTTCTCGCAGCATCAATTTATGCTTCAGGCAGAGTCTGTGCAGGCTTATGACTCTCAAGTCCCTTGCAAGCGATGACGTCGAGATTTGGATCTAATTCACTCATCGAATAGAATCGCCTAATCGCCCAAAGGGAACGTGTTCTTCTGAGTGGGGACCACCTCCAATCTGTGCGACCTCCTCTACTTGGCTCTTGGCCTAGCTGCATCATTCGTAGAGCCTAGATACATTTTGGACATAGAGATAAGAGTAGATATGCTGTAAGCTCCTTAGGGAAGAACGGTTTCATGACATTGAAGGACGGCTATCAGGAGGAATTTGGTTTCATAGGGCTTATACTTATCACTATTCTTATTCGGATGCCGCTGCTGCTTGGAGGGATAGTAGGGATTGATGCGGCTAATAACGCTCATGCTGCACAGGTAATTCTCGATGGAGGATTGCTCTATATTGATGCACCATTTGCATATCCTCCATTGTACGCGTTCACTGAAGCTTTATTCTTTGCAGTTTTTGGGAATTCTGCTTTGATTTGGAAGGTTGTTCCACTGATTTATGACCTTGGTATTATCGTCTTAGTATATTTGATCGTAGCTACTAACTCTACCAAGAAAAAAGGCCTCATGGCTGCTGCCCTGTATAGCTTCTCTCCTCTCCCGCTTATAGCTACGACTCTGTCAGGCAGCTTTGATTCAACCGCAGCATTCTGGATGCTGCTGAGTGTTCTGCTGCTTTTTAGGGAACAATATATCTATTCAGCTGCTGCTTTGGCAATCGGCGTAGCCTACAAGTACTTCCCAATTCTAATTGCATTTCCTGCTCTTCTGTATATCAAAGACAACCGTCAGAGAATGAAGTACTTCTTCACATTCACAACACTTTCTATTCTCATTGAATTGCCATTCATTATGCTATCACGAGATGCATGGTTTTCATACGTTGTTGAATTTCCTTTTACACGAGGCTCATCCGGATATTCGTTTTATAACTTGTTCTCAGAATCTCCGAATATCTGGAAAGGCCCTCAGGACTTTTGGGCAATTCAGCCCATGATTATGCTAGCACTTTTGGCTATGATTGCCTTGAATAAAAGACGTGCTAATATCGACTTACTTCGTCAAAGCAATCTGATTCTAGTGATATTCATCCTTTTCAATAAGGTAGTCCTATACTATGCTTTATGGTATATTCCAATCTTCTGTATCTATATTACACAAAACGAAAGTCGATGGAATTCATTAATGCTGCCCCTTTTTTTCCTCCTCCAATTCTTGTTAGTTGCCGGAGGAACGTTGGCTTCATTGAACAATGAATGGCTGGCGCTCCAAATTGGGTATCCTTATTTAATAGCTTCAATTTTGCTTTCCTTAATTCTGACACTAGAGTTTCTCGAGCACCATTCATCATTAGAACGCCCGAATCCCGAACTACAAGAATGAATTCAGCATTTAAGGAAATGAGGGAAATGCTACGAGGTTGAAGTTCACAAAAGTGTCATAAAAAAGTCAATTCAAGCCCAATTTGGATATCTGCTACGAGTCCTGTAACAAGTGTACCGGAGATTCGCCAACTCAGGAAGAAAGTCGCATTGGAGTCTTCAGACAATCTTCCACGATACTCCCTAGGTGCCATTCTAGCAACTATCGAATAACTCGATGCACCGATTTTGACTTCCGCTGCTCCTCTATTGAAGGAGGCTATCAAATCCAGTGCAAAGTTTGGGGCAAGGATCAGCCAAGAAATCCCTACAATTGACAATGACCCGTTTGAAGAGAGGATTGAGCTCGATTGCTAATTCATCGGTAAGGAGGACCAATGGGATTATCATCGCCAATAAGATTCTAATGGACCCAAGAACCACATTATATAGACTGAGCCCCGATCTAGCTTCTTGAGTAATGCATATTTCAGCAGGCAAAGCTGTTCGGATTAATCCAACCATAGTGAACATTGAATCGAACAGAAATAGGAGGAGTAGAAAGTTCCAGAAGAGGGCTATTTGCGTGCTGCCTAAGAACGGAAACCAGATATGAGAAAAGCGGTCGCATAAACTAGGGCTCCGAAGCGCAAGACCGGAATGCGCCGTCCGATGTCCATATCGATCCTCTCTTGAAGAATCCCGAAAAGTGGATCATTAACAGCGTTCCATGCCGCAAATAGGAGCCAAGCAAGCGAGACCAATTCTTCGCTCAGTCCTAGCTTAACATTGTAAAAGAACGTGATTGCTGACCCTAACGCAATGACTTGAAGAATGTTTATGGAAGCTTGAGATAGCCCAAAGGCAAATCTCGACCTTAGTGGCAAACGCTCATCGAAAGCTACGAGAATCCCATTCATCTCCTCTTCTTTGCGTTCCATCTCGGATATTCCCTAGAATCGAGAAGCAACATTGCACCATAATAAATCTGGTCGATAAGATGAAAATGTAAAGCGAGGTTAATGGCAGCAGCGGACAGAGAATTGGAATCAAGGTCTACTCAATCACTCAAAGACACACCTAGTGCGTATCTAAGAATGCCGACGAAATTGGCCAATATCTCTTCTGGCCCCTTTGAATCCACCGGATAGTACCGAATATTCAAGCGGAGAGATTTTGATCCATTCTTGAATCTGAATTTGCAGACTTGAGAATTCGACATGGCAAAGCCTCCAAAGATGATACTAGTATATGCTATTATCTTATAATAATAAATATTGCATGTATCAATATTCCTCATATTTCCTTTGGTAGACTCCTCAGCTCGGCAATTCTTTCAGAAATCCTTGTCCTTAGAGTTCTTACTCCCAATGAGTCTGTGATATCAAGCGCACCCTCAAGAGTCCCGATAGCGTCTTTGATTTGCCCGTGGCTTTGATAGAATTCCGACATGAGGAAGGCAACCTCCATTCTAATGCCGGGGAGGTTCCGATCTACTGCATGTTTCTCAGCCCTGCAGAGCCATGTGCCTGGAGTAATACTCTTCTCACCATTCGTTGCTTTCTTGACGAGCACTATCTCCGCTCTGGCTAATCCCAGGAGAGCACGACTCTTCTCTCCATGAACGTCGCCAACTTGCTCGAAGATTTCTAGACCTTTCTCAAGGAAATCTGAAGCAGCTAGGTAATCACCCCTTGCTTGCTCAACAAGTCCAGATGCGAGATAATACCTGCCCAGAATGCGATCCAAGCCCCTCTGCATAACGAGGGGATATACTTTGATCAGGTCACTTTCCGCCTCTGCCACTCTATCTAGCTGTGCCAGAGCTAGGGCTCTCACAAGATAACCACCAATAGTTTCTTGGTGTCCTATAGAGTCCATATAGGATTGCACAGTTTCAAGAGCTTGTTGACCATCCCCTAATCTAGCATAGACTCTTGATAGCTGCAATAAAGGAAAAGAAGTGCCATTATCCAATCCATATGTTTTCCAGGCTTCGAGAAGACTTGAGATTGCCAGGTCGTACTCCCCTGCGGTCTCAAACACTAGGGCTGTGTCATGCAAGACTTCAGCCTCTAGATAGGGCACTCCTAGGTCCTGAGCTACTACATAGGACGCATCAAAGGATGCTAGTGCATCCTGAATATTGACATTCTTCTGAGCGTCCCCTTTACCGCCCAGGTTCAGGTACAGGTGTAGAAATTCGTCGTACGCCTGAGCGAGCTCAATCCCCTTTTGATAGATTGCAATTGCTTCCTTTATGTCACCCTCGACTCTCTTCGCCCATCCTTCATAGAAACAGGCTTGAGCTTCAAAGCATTCCAGAAGAGGGTTTGCAGCTATCAATTTCCTCCCCTTTTCGACAGGTTCCAGAAGACTTGGAATGTCACCGAACATGGGCCAGTGATAATGCGCATGAAGAAGGTGAAGTTCTGTCAGAATCCAATCTTCGGGAGAGTTACTCATCATTTGCTCAATGGCTTCAACAACAGAATCATGATAGCGGGCTTGATCAATCTCAAAAGAAGCGTGAGCAAATCCCCACGACTTTATGCGACGCGAATCATTGTATTTCTCACGTATGCCCACCATAGCCTTATCCAATCTACACCACCATGCCTGTACAGCCGCGATATAGGCCAGATTGACAGGAGCTTCATTAGCTATAACTGATTCACACAAACGCTGAACAAAATCAAAGTAGCTACTTGATTTCTCCAAGAGGGAATTCAAAGTGGACTTGGACTCCTCATCAATGAACGGATAGTACTTTGTGATCGTACCAAGTGGCTTCATCTGAAAGCACTCCCTCTAGTGTCTCCAGCGAATCAAACGAATTGCTAATTAGCCGGAGGTAGCTTATAGAGCTTCGTATAGAGAGGCCGTATTAGGCTCAAGAGGCGGAACTTCAGATAGATTCCATTTGGAAAGCCAAGTCACTAAAGCTCTAACTCTTCTAGGAAGGGTAGAAGTCTGAGATTGGAGTTTAGCTCGGACTAAATGAAAATCTTCACCGATGAATTCCATCCTGAATCTCTACATCTATATGAGCGAAATCCAGGTTAGCACAACAGTCTATTCAGGATGCCGCAGATGATGAAATTCAGTCAACGGACTCTAAATGAAACAGGGTTCAAACTAACCGGCTTGACTCATGAAACACTACAGGTGAACGTGGGAAATCGGTGCAATCATCTCTGCAATCATTGCCACGTACAAGCCACCCCTTGGAGCAATGACATCATGAGCTGGAAGACAATGGAAGAAGCACTCATAGTCGCTGAGGAAATTCATCCAGAGCTTGTCGATATCACAGGCGGGGCTCCTGAGCTAAACTCCTTTTTGCCACGATTTCTGCAAGCTTTGGTTGAGAGGGATTATAATGTCCAAGTGCGAACCAACCTAACGGTATTATTGCATCCTGCCCTGAAAAGATACATGAAGATGTACAGAAACCTTCAGATTCGATTAGCTGCATCCTTGCCATGCTATTTGGAGCAAGATGTGGACAATGTACGTGGTAGGGGTGTATTCAGGAAGAGCATTCAAGTCCTAAGAGAATTAAATGGACTGGGCTATGGTATAGATCAAGGGCTAATTATGAACCTGGTCTTCAATCCGGAAGGTCCATTTCTACCTCCAGAGCAATCCGAGCTTGAGGGCACCTATAAAGAAGTACTGTCGACAGAATATAACATCAGTTTCAACCGTCTGCTCACTATCACGAACATGCCGATTGGAAGGTTCAAACAGATGTTGGAAATAGAGAATCAAGCCTCTCAGTACCAGCAGCTACTTGAAGATTCCTTCAATCCAGCTACATTAGATAGACTGATGTGCAGGCATCAAGTTTGTATTGGATGGGATGGACGGACCTACGATTGCGATTTCAATTTCGCGCTCAAAGTCCCTGTTGCCAAAACGCCACAACATGTCGGCCAATTTGATCCTATTTCTCACCTAACTCGTGAGATTGTTACCGGACCTCATTGCTATGGCTGCACCGCAGGATATGGTTCATCTTGTGATGGCGCCATTGAGTAACAATCAAAACAGGAAAGGATGTGGATATGGGGAACGTTGTGAACACATTTCGTCCAGGGATATTCATTATGGTGAAGCATCCTCAGGCAGGCAAGGTTAAAGTACGATTGGCAAAGTCTTTAGGAGAAACAGCCGCAACTGGCCTATATCGAGCGTTCATTCTGGACACGCTTGCAACGGTGCAAGATCTCGACGTTCCGTTTCATATTGCAGTGCATCCTCCTGAATCACATGTGAAGCTTGCACAGTGGCTTGGTCCTTCGCTTAGGTATTTTCCACAAAAGGGTGCGAATCTTGGAGAACGGCTCCATAATGGCTTCATTGCCATGTTTAACCAGAAGTATAATCAGGTGATTGCTCTCGCAAGTGATTGCCCAGATCTACCTGCTGAGATTCTGCAAAAAGCTGTGTCTAATCTCAAGACGCACAAGGCTGTAATTGGACCAGCGACTGATGGAGGGTATTACTTGATTGGGTTCTCCAAGGATTCTTTCATTCCCGACTCCTTTAGAAACATATCTTGGAGTACAGATGCAGTATTTCAAGAGACCTTGACACGGATAGAAGCAGAAACCAATGAAGTGTGTGTGCTACCTGAATGGCAGGATATAGACACCAAAAGCAATCTTCAGGAATTCTATATGCTACATAAATCGCGAGCGGGAGCCACACTGCACTCTCTGAGATATCTTCGGATGGACCAAATGCTGCTGGAAATCTTGTTCTCCTAGTTGATGGCAAGATATGAGAATTTCAGGGGACTATGCCTTCGAGGTTTATAGGAAGCAATGCTAGACTGAGTATAACGGTGATTCAGAGAAACCAGAAACTGATTCGTGGCCATGGCTTGTTCCTTGGATTATATCCCCCTTTGAATTGCTCGTATCCAAATAGGATCGCAAGAACTGTCAGGTCGATATCAAAGACATAAGAGATGAGATCATATCGCTCAATTGGAAGATTAAGTAAGAAGCCCAAGCTTTGTCCCAGACCTGTTCCAATGGTGTCAAGTTGAGCCTCAAATGGTAGTCGACCTATGAAGAATACTAGTCCCATATGTGCCATCAGAATCCAACAGACTATCAACGAATGTATGACTCGCCAATTCCGAGTGCGCTGTGAGAACTGGTGGTCAATAAGTGGGACATTATTTGAACGTTCAATCAGTGTAACAATAATCCATAGTGAGAGTAGTAGCAAAGCAACTATGGCCATAAAGGTTGTATTGAACGCACCACTCGCGGTGATTGGCATAAGCAATCGCTGAAGAATTGCAATTAATCTACTTGTCACAGTCTTTTGATAAAACGACGCCCCAATTGTTATGATTATTAGTGAATAGACCCAGTTGTGGGACCAGCGAGGATCTGTGACGAATGACTCATAGGTCAATGGTGAAAGCCAAAAAACTTAGTACAAAATACCCATTAGCAAAAGCCCTATTCCAGGACCGATTTGATACTTATTGGGTCGAAAGTCGTCGGTGTCGGGCACAGTTTCAGAAACCAATGAGTTATCCACTCCAACTCTCTGATGGAAATACGCAGTCCCTTTCCATGGATAGTGATATGTGTATCGATTCTTGATTCCTGAACACCTTCGAATATCCTAACGGTGCGCGTCATGGTAGGATCCCCTCTGATATCTGTGATTACTCCTATACATACATCAAATCATAGAATTCCAGAAATAAGGAGGGCATTATCCCTGGCGGACGCACCGACACAACTAATCATGGTACTAAACAACCCAATCCTTATTCAACAGATTAAATCCCAGAGAGCCAATGAAATGGTGGTCGTTGCCCGGCGAAGAGGCCGCGGCTTTGCTTTTCTTCAAGGAATGACTAATATCACTGGTGCAATAACCCTGCTGCTGCATTCTGATACGGTTCCTCTTGAGGGATGGGACCGCGCAATCATAGCCGCTATGGAGGACCCTGAAGTTGTCGGTGGGGGGTTCGCCGTGGCCTACGACACCCATAGACCATACTATGACCTTGGATTATGGATGCTGAATCAGTGGTTTCGAATCTCAGGTGAGTTTTATGGCGACCATGCAATGTTTATTCGTACTGATGTACTGAAAAGCTGTATGGAAGTGCTTGAAGTCCCCCTTTTCGAGGATTTGCGATTGGCAAAATGCATGAGGAAATTTGGTCGAGTAGTCCTACTTGAGAAAAGAGTTGAAACTAGTGCTGAGGAATTTCGAAAACGAGGAGTAATTCCCATTATTGCAGAATTTATGCTTTGTCGTGTTTGGTATGCCTTGGGAGGATCCCCATTAAAAATCTATAATCACTACTATTCAACATCCTGATTCTGCGCGATGAGTCCCTTCCTTTGGTTATACCTAAATGAAACAAGAAGGATGATGATTCCTATGGCAATCAAAGCAATTGCTGCTATGAAGCTTCCTCGGTATGCGTCTGCATTGCTCAGACCTTGGCTAATCAGAATGTCGGCTATTGGTCCGGCGATGAAGGTGGCAGCGATTCCCCAACTAAGGAAGAATGTCGCATTATAATATGCAAACAGCCTACCACGGTACTCTTTAGGCGCCATTCTGGCTACGATGGAATAGCTTGAAGCGTTGATGATGACCTCCGATGCCCCCCTGAGGAATGATGCCAATAAAGCCAGGGCAAAGGTCGGGGCGACTACTAACCACGAAATGCCGGCAATGGAAAACGCTGTTCCCAGAACCATTACTCTGTTATCATCAGCTTTGGCAACGACAGATCCAATCAGCAATCCAGCAATCATAGATGCAATACTTCTGACATTGCTGTAGAGTGCAATTTCTATTCCACTCGCGTTGAAGCCTGTTGCGTCCTGGACAAATAGGGCTGTTATGATTGCAATCGAGTTCCTTCCAAAATTGATGAATACCAAGGCAACTATGAAGATGAGGTATCCCATGCGGAGTTGTGAAGGAAGATCACTCAGTGAAAAGCTCTCTGAGGCTTCATCATTAGATTCCTGTGACTCATCATCCCTTCCCAATCTGACTGAGAAGTAGACAATGAAACTCGAGAATATCATGACAACAGCAGCAATAATGAAGATGATTCCGCTGACAAACCCTACGCCATTGTCATAGAGAAGGCCTCCAAGAATGGCACCACCAATTCCTCCAAATCCTCCGATTATTGAGAATTGGCCCATCAGCTGCTTTCTCTCGTCATCCTCAGTCAATTCGGATATCAGCGCTGACCATCCGACGTTTGACATACTCCAGAAGACTTCAATTCCACCTAGACTGAAGATTATAACATAACCAGCGATAATCAACTGATTCAATCCGAGAAAGAACATATACCCAAGGACCATGAAGATGTGAGCGACTCCAGCAAAGAATTCTCCCATGACAACGAACTCGGTGGGTCTTCGGTACTTGTCTAGCAGATTGCCCCAGAGCAATGACTGTGCCAGAGTATTGCCGATCATTCCCACAGTCGCCATCAATGTGACTTCCGTTGTCGAGAGACCCAGGGACCTCAGATAGATAGACAAGAAAGTATACACTATGGACCTTCTGAAGAAGGCGAGGAATTGGAACGTGGACAGCCCAGTGAATTCCTTTGCTCTGAGCCTCGAGTAGTTGAGAATCTTCAAATTAGATTCTCAGGTCTCATGTCTGGCTTAAATACCATTTTCTAGCGACTCACTCAGCCAGGTATTTCCTTTCCCTCATCCACATCTGATTGAATTCCTCTTTTATCTCAGAAGCGGATTTCCTCTGCCATAAGTAGATTGCTGCAAGATACTCGCTCCCCCTTATATCAGATGAGCCTCAAATTCGAACAAACTCAGGATTATCATCTTATTGAAATCATGACGGCGATATCAAATAATCCAAAGCGGTTAAGTGAGCAAATAAGATGAATATGTTGACGGTGCTTGAATGGTTGAGTTCGAAGAATTCAAAAAACGACACCCTCGTGCGAGAATAGTCCTTCAAGGATTGTGGATAATCATATTATCAACCATCTTCGCCTATGTCATTCTTGCCCCATTCCTTATCTTCAATGTCGATATACAAATCCTCATTGACATATTCACATTTCCGGCCGACATAATTCCGCAACCCTACAATCTCATAGGACTCCTGTTCATTCCTATAGGCATGCTCTTGATAATATGGGCAAATTACTCTCTGCTTTACGTAGGAAGAATAAGTCTACGAAATCGAGAGCCTATGCAGAGGCCTGAAGCACTAGTCCTTGTGGGGCCTTACAGATTCTCGCGGAATCCCTTATATCTGGGATGCCTCGTGGCGCTTTTCGGATTGGCGGTAGTTTTGAGTAGCCTGGTAACTTCATTCCTCCTTGTTCTCACCTACATTGTCTTCAGATTCTTCATAAAGAGGGAAGAGACCATTCTGGAAGAGGAATTTGGGGATGAGTATCGAGAATTCAAGAAACGCGTCAGATGCTGGATCTGAAGATTGGTTATTAACTATTGTTTATATGCTGAAGCAGTGGACAACAACCTCGTGAACACCAATGACAAGCGGCAATGTTTTTGAGAATCTGGTCTTCCCGAAGGGTCCGAATAAAGTCGCATTGGCGGAGAGAGACGGATATTCAATCTTGCGAATATCCCTTGGAGAGGGAGCACAAATCCCTCCCCACATGGCGAATCACTCTGCGTTCTTCTTAGTACTAAAGGGAAAAGCGATCATCACCTCTGGGGAGAAGAAGGTCGAACTCGAAGAGAACCAGTTCATATCTATGGAAGCAAATCAAATGAGAGGCATTCAAGCACTGGAGGATTTGGTAATCTTAGGTGTGAGAGATTAGAGCGTGTGACGCAATCTCTTTCTAGGAATACTTCTTGCTCTTATTGAACACAAGACTCTTCACAGTGACAGGAAAAGCTTCTGTGTCTTTGAGGGGTGCGCCAATATCTATCCAATCACCTGCTTCCAGCAGCAGCTCATCTAGAACCAGAATGTTAGTCTTGATAGAAGTTTCATCCCTTATCGCGAGACCCAGTCTCTTGGCTACATCGTATCCAAATATCAAAATGACAGGTCTCCTCTTTGAAACAGAATTTGACATAGCCTCTTCTATTGACTCTGCAAATGGTGGAAGCCACCCATCGCCTGTATATACTCTAGATATGACTCGGTCTTTGAAGTATAAGGCGACAATATCCTCTCCCTCAATCATGTCAAAAGTGGTGAATGATCTACGGATTTCCTTGACCAGCCTTTCGGGAGAGAATTCCTCATTTCCTAAACCTACAGGGAGCACAGGTATGTTAACGAGTGGTAGCTCAATGCCCTCACCGAAGAAAGTAGTTGAGCCCGACACCGAGAGAGAAAAGGCTCCAGCGCCAATGACTGTGGCTCGAATCTTATTGTCAGGCTCAACCACTGACAAGCCTTTGTCTTCGACTAAGGCCTTGATTTCTTCTGCTAGCATCACACCGATATCATCGAAGGTTTCATCGTTGCCGTAGAACATCTCAGAAACCCCACCTGAGAAGGAGTAGGCATCTATCGGGATTGAGAAATCCAAATCATCCGTCATCATCAGTTCCCTAGCAATTTTGCTCTCCGCAGGACCTTGCATTACTTCAAACAGTGCTTCTGCAAACTCTCCAGCAATACTCCTTGCATCTTCTTCAGCAATGGTGTCGCCAATTTGATACTGCATACCTAGTTCATTCATGAGGAATTGTGCGGGGCCATCTATTCGCCAAATCTTGAGGTTTTTATCAATCCCAAGCAAACGGCCTCCAACATTGATGCAACTTGTGCCTAGAACCAGACCACGGGATACAATAGCAAGGTTGCTAGTTCCTCCACCAATGTCAACATGCAAATGTGATTTCTGGCTGAAGAGTGATTGATCAACAATCCCACTTCCCATGGCACTTAGAAGGGATTCAAGATTTGGACCAGCGGCTGCACTAACAAATTTGCCAGATTCGGAGGATAGACGATTAACAATCTCTGCAGCATTTTCCTTCTTAGCAGTCTCTCCTGTAACTAAAACTGCACCTGTTTCAACCATCTCCGGAGTTATTTCGGCTTTCTTGTACTCCTCCTCACAAAACTCGATCACAGCCTCGACATCGATATTGTATCGGTCGATGAGTGGCGTGAAGATAATGGAACTCTCGTAGATGATCTCTCGATTGACGAGGTTGAAACGATTCGTGATATTGAACAGGCTTGTTTCCCGTTTGAGTGTAAGTCGAGAGAAAATGAGATGCGATGTGGATGAACCTATATCAATCCCGACACTAAGAACCTTCATGTACTCAACGTTATCAGCTGGCACATGACCCATCAGCAATTCGATGGGTTCGATTGACTCCTCTTGTTCAGCCTCTTCCACCTTTGACTCTTCTCCCTTCCTAGAGATTCTGATCTTAACTGACTGACCACAATGGGTTGGAAGCTCAACTTCTTCCTCAGAATTGAGAATCTCCATCTTCTTCTCATAAGGCACATCAATAACTTGTTCGCATACTGTGCAGTAGAATTCGAGGTTCACTGACTGATCGCTGCCTGGCATGACTGGTCCTTTCTTGGGAGGAGGCTTCGACCTTCTTCGGTGTGCTCCTTCCCATGAAGCCTTGAACGAATACAACATCATAGTCAAGAGCATGTCAAATTCTTCACATTGTTGCAGGACATAGGATAACGCAGGCCTGAAGGAAACAATGAGGTTACGCATTCCTTCTACTTCAGTGGCGTCTTCTCTTTCTTGCTGCTCTACTAGCGATTCGTATTTTTCAGCGAATGCCTTACTCATGGCTTCTGCATCATCAGGGAAATGTTCTTCGAAGAAGCCTCTAGTGATACTAATGACATGAGACTGCATGTTTCCAACAGCATCTTCAATCAAGGTGGTCCATCCAATTGAAGTTCTGATATTGATGGAATTCGACTTGCATATAAAAGATATGTTTATATATTATATAATACATTATTGTATTATGTCCAAAAAGAGGCGTCGACGAACATTGGCCGAACGAGTAGAGTCGATCTTCAGGTTCATCGAGGCGCAGCCTGAACCTTTTCCAAAATCCGAGTTCCAAAGGATTGGCCTCAATCCAGTAACTGCGGAAAGCTGGGTCAGACTAATCGAATACATACAGAGTCAACCAAGAATCAAAGTGACAAAGATGGGATCGTCAACCTATATCGAGAGGCTTGAGAATCGGTACTTGAGTATGTTGAGAAAGCGGATTCTTGATTCAAGTTTGACTTTGAAAGAGAGAACCCAGACTATGGATGATTACATCAACGCACTCCTTACTCTTGAGAGAATAGAAGATGGACGGATCAAGAGCTGAATATTGAATTATTTCCTACAGATGAAGAACAGTAGCGAAGCGGATTGATAGCCGGTTCTTTCCAACCTTTCATGTAGGAGCTCAGCTTCTTGTTGAATGCCATCAGTCCCTGGTTGATCCTTCGCCCTTTTCAGAATATCTTCAATTTCCTCTCGACCGTGTTTCATGTTGTATTCGCTCTTGGGATCTTCGCATTGCTCAGCCTTGTCACAATCTAGACAACTAAGTCCCCATGCCGTTTCGAACACTTCAACGGTGCTCATTCCCAGTCCGTTTACAATATCCTTAATCTGTCGTCGTGTAAGTGTATCAAAATGAGGAGTCCCCTCGATTCTGTCCATTCTTGCATCCAAGTGATGTGTGAGAATCTCAGTTTGCTGTGCATCGTTCTGATCATCATCAGAGAATATCTCCTGAAGAATCAGATGTCCACCTGGTTTTAGCACACGCAGCATCTCCCCAAGAACGTTGTCTATACTATCGAGATGATGAAGAGAGTGGGATATGGATACCGTATCAAAGTATTCATCTTCGAAATTAAGTACCTCGGCATTCATGAGTTTGAACTCAACAAAATCCTTAGTGATGGCCTCTCTAGCTTTCTCCAAAACCGCCTCTGATATATCAATGCCAACGAATGATTCATAGCTTTCCATGAATTTCATCATGACAGTAATAAAACGGCCTTGCTGAGTTCCCACATCCAATGCCCTCCCTCCAGAAATGAATGACAGTCTATCTCGAATCTCAAGAACGCCTGAATTTCTTATACTATCAGTCATGGTCTGCAAATTGAATCTCCCTCAAGGTGCAGAGGTGCAATTTGCCTTAAAGTTCATCTCTGAAAGCAAGACATGGCCTTCGACTTGTCTAATCCTATTAATTTCAAAATTTCAGAATACTGAAATACTTAAATTCTTCCTTTGTCATATTTCTTGTGAGGCGCAGCAATTGGCAAGTCACAAGTTACGTAGAATATTCTTAACCACTATAGGAACTATGTACGACCAATATGGGTATCCCGAGTATTGCGGCTGGATTGAGGGGCTAATGCTACTTGAACCTCAAGAGTGGACACAGAAAGGAATCTCAGCACGACTGGGAGAACTCTTCCCTGAGTCGAAATACCCTACTTCGATCCCTTCTGTCAATCGCGCACTCAAAGTTCTTGAAACCTATGGTGTTGTTGAGAAAACCGGGTCTCGAAAAACTGGCTATCGGTACCGGGTCGCATCCTCGACAAACTTGGGCATGTCAATGCTTCAACAGCTTATCGCAGTGAACCGAAATTTCATCGCCAGCATGAGAGATCTCTTAGCTAGGAATAAGAAGAGAGACGCCGCACTGAAGAGAGCTGTGAATGCTGAAATTAGAGGAATTGGAGTTTGGAATGAGGCTCTAGAGAAGGTGCTGGAATATCTTGCCAGTGAAAAAATGGGGTGAGGAGAAATGGGCAAGAAAACAATGATAATTATAGGAGCGGGCTTGGGAGGACTCTCCACGGGCTGCTATGCACAGAAAAATGGCTATGAGAGTAGAATCTTTGAGTATCACTCAAAGCCAGGCGGGGTTGCTGCTGTTTGGAGAAGGGGAGAGTATCTGATAGATGGCGGAATTCATTTCTTAATCTGCCACAAGCCAGGAACGTCAATATACGATGTGTACGAAGAGATTGGTGCAGTCGGGTCGTATGAGATAGCGGACATGACTAGGTATATGCGGTTTGTGGATGAAACTGGATCAAAGGTCGCTGAATTCACAATGGACCTAGAGAAACTCGAGCGAAACCTCATTGACCTCTCTACCGAAGATGCCGATGAGATTCATGCGTTCATTAAAGAGGTGAGGTGGATGAAGGACTCGCCTCTGTTGACGGACTTGGGTATGAGCACAGCTCCTCCGGAGTTGAGAGGACGCTTTGATTCACTGAAAGACATGTGGAATATGCGCGGCTTCATGAAGTACTTCATGGGCAAGTGGTCCAAGACTGCGGCTGGGTATTCTGAATATTACAAAGACCCGTTTATGAAGACGCTAATCAGGAACCTATTTGCTCCTGACATCTCGTTCTGGTTTGTGATAATGATTATGGCCACTGTAGCTGGCGGATTCCTAGGTCTCTTCAAAGGAGGTTGCCACGAATTCATTGAAGCTATTGTAAAGAAGTACGAGTCGCTTGGCGGAGAGATTCAATATCGATCAAAAGTCGAGAAAATCTTGGTTGAAGATGATGTAGCCGTTGGTGTAGTTCTTGCGGATGGAACTGAGCACAGAGCAGATATTGTCGTGTCTGCAGCTGATGGCAGAAGCACAATCTTCGACATGCTGGGCGGCAAGTATGTCGATGATAAGATCCAGAAATGCTACGACACATGGAAGCCCTATGACCCAATGGTAGCAGTGTCACTGGGTGTAAACAGGGAATTCGAGCAAGAAGCGCCGTTTACTGTTTATGTATTGAAGGAACCACTCGAATATGCCGGTCGCTCAATTACTTGTCTGCCGTTGAGAGTCATGAACTATAGCGATGCATTTGCTCCAGAAGGTAAGACAGTCATCCAAATCATGCTTGAAACTGATTGGGAGTACTGGTACAATCTCCGGAAAAATCATGATGAATACAAAGCTGTCAAGAACCAGATTGCACAAGAGATAATCAAACGCCTCGAAGTTCATTATCCAGGGATAACTTCTCAGGTTGAGATGATAGATGTTGCAACACCCTACACCTCTTGGAGGTATACACTAAACGACAAGGGTTCTCCTATGGGATGGCTATTGACAAGGAACACATTGACCGAGCTAATTCCTCGAACACTCCCAGGTTTAGAGAACTTCTATATGGCGGGCCACTGGGTTCTGCCAGGCGGAGGTGTGCCAGGGAGCATCTACACAGGCAGGAACGTAGTCCAGATATTGTGCAAGAGAGAAGGAAAGCAGTTCAGGACTTAGAGCCAAGACCAGGGTAAGGCGTTGATCTCTCAAGCTATATGTCAGCAGCTTATCTTTAGATTGGAGAATAGATCTCTACTTGAGTTTCCAATTCTTAGCTCGAATTCTCCTGGTTCCAGATGCCAATCATGCCTATTGACATCGTAAAACATCAGATCTTTTGGCTTTATCAAAACAGGTACTGACTTTTTCTCGCCCGGCTGCAAAACCACTTTTTCAAAACCTACCAGCTCTTGGGGCGGCCTCTCAACAGAACTCTCTATATCACGACAATAGATCTGAATGACCTCAGCTCCATTCTTCTCTCCAACGTTTTCCAAATCCACTTCAACGCTAATTGAATCGGTTACTCCTGAGAATTTGTCAATTTGAGGACGAACATCTCCAAACTCGAATGAAGTATAGCTCAGACCATAGCCAAATGGAAATAGCGGCTCAATATCCTTTTCATCAAACCACCGATATCCCACGAAAATTCCTTCGTCATAGTATACATTCTTTTCTTCATCGCCGGGGTAATTTCTTGGGTCGCCTGTGCTATGGGCTGGTGAGTCGGTCAGCTTCTTTGGAAAAGTAATTGGAAGTTTACCTGACGGATACGCATCTCCAAAGAGTATGTTGGCAATTGCTCTTCCTCCTTCCATTCCTGAATACCATGCATCAAGGATTGCAGGCACATTTTCCAGCCAGTCGTTCATTGTGATGGGGCTGCCTGCAACAATAACAACGATTGTATTTGGATTGTCTTTAGCTGTTTCATTTATCAGTTGAACCTGCTTTTCAGGGAGCCCAAGCTCTGCGCGGTCATGTGATTCAGAGTCCTGGCCTTTGTTATGATTCAACCCAACAAAGATAATCGCAGCGTCTGCACTTGATATATCCTTCACGATTCTGGTTTTGCCCTTGAGTTTCTCCTGCAGGCCTTTCAAGGGAGAGATCTCATACGGAGGCCAGACTGCGGACGACCCTCCGTAGAGTATCCTACCGAATCTCTTCTTCAGGTTCGGCCCAATCAGTGCAATTGTATCAATGTCTTCAAGGTTCAAGGGTAGTATTTGACCTTCATTCTTCAGGAGAACCATCCCTTCTTCTGCAATTCTCCGAGATAGATTCTGGTGCTCCCTTGTGTTTCTCGACCCCTTTGGCATTACATCATTTTCTTTGAATGCACCTGTCAAGTGCATCACTCGCAACACGCGAAACACCAAATCATCTAGAGTGTCTTCTGAGAATTCACCCTCTTTGAATGCCTTCAACAATGTCTTCTGTTTGTACTTGGAGGGAACAGGCATCTCCAATGACAAGCCCGCATTGATGCATCCTTCAGCAGTTTCATACTGACGTGTAGCAAACCAATCGGTCACTACGAATCCCTTGAATCCCCATCTATTCATTAGGACCTCACGAATGAGATACGAATTCTCACACGCATATACACCATTCACTTTGTTGTAGCTTCCCATGACTGACCATGCGTCACCTTCTATGACAACCTCGTGAAAAGCTCGAAGGTATATTTCGTGCAGGGCTCTTTCATCTACTACCGAGTTGCATGATCTTCTGTCAATCTCCTGATTATTCGCTGCGTAGTGTTTTATGCAGGCGCCAACACCATTGCTCTGCATCCCTTTCACGAGCGGAATAGCTAGTTCTTTTGTTAGATAGGGGTCTTCGCTGAAGTATTCGAAAGTTCTCCCGTTCAGGGGTGTTCGGGCGATGTTGATGCCAGGGGCTAGCAGCAAGTGTCGATTGATAGCACGAATCTCATCTGCTATGGCTATGCCCATTTCATTTACCATCGACCTATTCCATGTTGCCGCAACTGAAATCGTTGCGGGGAATCTTGTGCAGCGTTTGAAACCACCTGAATGAAATGCAATTCCAAGCGGTCCATCTGTCATTCTGAAAGAAGGGACTCCAAGCCGCCTGATTGGTCTGGTTGAATATATACGTCGATAACTCGGACTTGTCAGCATCTGGAACTTCTCTCTCAATGTCATCTTTGAGAGAATCTCTCTAGCTTTGGCTTCTGCATTACTGTTTCGTGTGTCTGAAGTCAACG
This sequence comes from Candidatus Thorarchaeota archaeon, assembly GCA_048882485.1. Taxonomy (GTDB): domain Archaea; phylum Asgardarchaeota; class Thorarchaeia; order Thorarchaeales; family Thorarchaeaceae; genus SMTZ1-83. Next base: position 82,905 of record JBHLRP010000005.1, on the reverse strand, counting down.
CCATCAACCATTCAACTTTAACCCCTGTATTTAACAGAGGCGATGTAACCTGCAGGATACCTTCACGAGTTGAAATGGCATGAAGTACAGGGCTTTGGGCAATACAGGAACAAAGGTATCAGTGCTGGGATTTGGAGCAATGCGCCTTCCCACTGATGAGGATGGCAAAATCAAGAGAGTTGAAGCAATCCAGCTAATCCGAAAAGGAATTGACAATGGCATCAACTACATAGATACCGCTTGGCCTTATCATGGTGGGGAGAGCGAGGTTGTCGTAGGGTTGGCTCTAAAGGATGGATATCGAGAGAGAGTGACATTGGCAACGAAATGCCCGGTGGGACCTGATGAATTTTCAAAGCCTGAGCACTTCGAGAAGTATCTTGACGAACAGCTAAGACGCTTGGATGTCGAGTATCTGGATTACTATCTATTCCACTCCTTGAACAAGAAGACCTTCGAGGAGAAAGTATTGGGCATGGATCTCATAGACAGAGCAATGATGGCTAAGGAAGAGGGGAAATTTCGACACTTCGCATTCTCGTTTCATGACAAACCTGAGGTCCTCAAAGAGATCATAGACTCAGGACACTTTGAGCTAATGCTTGTTCAATACAATATCGTTGACCAAGTCAATCATGAGATGATCAACTATGCCGGGAAAAAGGGGCTCGCCGTTGCGATTATGGGTCCAGTAGGCGGAGGAAGACTAGCTGGAGAGGATTTGCCGGAAGAGATGAAGGAATGGCTTTCACCAGGCAGAAAGAACTACGTAGACCTGGCATTGAAATTCGTTTACAGCAATCCCAACGTTTCTGTTGCACTTTCAGGAATGGGTTCTGATTCTATGCTTGAAGATAACCTTCGTCTTGCATCTAGAGAAGATTATGATAAACTGATGCAGAAGGAAGAGGAGTCAATTGAGAGCATCGCCAGGAAATTCAAAGAACTCTGTGACCTCGTCTGCACCCAGTGTAAATACTGTGAACCTTGTCCAAATGAAGTGAATATCAGTCTAATATTCGAAGCACTCCAGAATTACGAGATATATGGACATAGACAGCAAGCAAGGCGTCTCTACTCATTGATTGGAAAAACACCATGGGCCAAAGGGGCAAATGCTTCTGCTTGCGAAGAATGTGGTGAGTGTCTTGAGAAGTGTCCCCAGGCCATTGAAATCATTGACCAGCTTAAGAAAGCACATGAATACTTAGGTGATAATTGACGGGTGGACTTCCACTAGAATTACTGTTTCTCAACCACTTGCTTCAACCGTTCATAAGCATCAATGCCCTTGGAGAACGGACAGACCTTGATGCATACCGAACATCCATAATTCACCACGAAATATTCGAAGCAGTCCCTCTGAACGATATCAGTATTGATACCAGTGTCACGCATAATAGTTTCTTCAAGAATCGCCCCAGGTGGACATTGCTTTATGCAAAGGCCGCAGATCTTGCAGTAATCCGCGATCCAATTGTGATTGTTTTCCTTCATATCAGGCAAATTCTGAATACTCGTGTACACAGCTGCGAGTCTAACTCTTGAGCCAAATTTGGGAGTGATAAGGAGGCCATGCTTCCCCACAAAGCCAATCCCTGCTCTTTGGGCAAGCGGTGGATATAGAACTGTTCCGCCCAATGGGTGATCGGCCTGAGCTGCGTACCCATGTTCCCGCAAGAAAGCCGCGATTCTGTTTGCTGCAATTCCAAGGTCATCATAGGTATCGAAGACCATCTTGAATGTGGCCTGACTGGGGGCTTGGTCAATTTTCTCCTGGCTCATTTCCATTGCCAAGATTATTGCATTATCATATAGCACACCAAACTCTTGGAAGATCAGGTCTCTGGGCAACTTGGTGAAATGAATGATGCCCACACCTTGGGAGTAGGCAAATTCCTTCAAGGTGTCGATGAAGTCACCGGAAGTCCCATTGGATGATGCAGCAGGATTATCGGGTAGTGTATCGATTGTCTTGTTGATATTCCTCATTATCGACAGCATTCTTCTCATTGGAAAGGTCTGTTTCATCTCGAAGTCTTCACGTTCTTTCATCATCTTAATGGCTTCAAGGGGAATCTCAAATCTTGTGGGTGAGTTTGGTGTTGAAGTCAATGCAGTGGGGATTTTACAGACCGACTTCTGTTTTGCAATAATACCTTTGATTCTTGGATATCCTACGCGGAGCAATATGGCGTTAATGATCCTGTGCTTCAGCGTCATCTTCTACTCACGTTGTTTCATCAGCCTATAGAGTAGGAGAGTTGCATCTAAAGGTGCATTTCTATCTTCTGAAAACAGATATCATGTGCCCGCAAATCGATTCAAACAGAAATGTGGACTTGTCTATTACCTCGGACTATTCCCAGGATATGAAGAACGCCATTTCATTCCGGGCGGCTGACTCATAAGAGCTGACATTCCGCTTTATCAAATGACCCAATAGTAGCGCTTCTATTTTAGACCGCTCCCCGCAACTAGCAAGATGAGGACTTAGTATTTCACATCTGACCCCCAAAAGCGGCTAGCTCAATTATTTCGGGAATTGGCTTCTCTCTTATGGCTTTAAACACACTTATTGAAGTACCTCTCTTTTTGAGTTCGCGCTCGATTCTATTCATACAAACAGTGATGTTCATAATCGCATTCTTCAAGGTGACAATACTGAGTCGCAGCTCGTCATCTGTGCATGAAGACATTTTTCGGGGGATACAACACTTGATTGAAATCACCCTTTCTTTTTCTTCGACACCACTCAATTGAGACTACACCTCTTGATACGAAAGGAACCTATGGAAAAAGAACACACAAAGGCTAATTAGCTTAGCTTTTCAAAAAGCAACATCTTGAAACTCCATAGCATATTGAATGAACCTTTATGTAGCCTTTATAGCTAGAATAATTACATTCTGTAATATTCTTCACTCATTTAGGTTGTGTTATTGAACTCGAATCAATTAGAAGCTATACCTCTCCCTGCTCTTCAGATAATTCAAAGCAAAGAAACCAGCCTCACTCGAGACAAGTCGACTCTCCCTTCATCTTACTCTTTGTCCAATATATTGGATAACGCCATTCAGTCTTGACCGGCGTTGTGTAGAGTGGAATCTCAATCCCTCAGTGTAATATTGCAGTTTCAGTTTTGGAAAGAGCGATAGAATCTCTTCCTTTGAGAAGAAGTGGAAATGAAGTTTGTAATTAGCATGATAGAAGGTGTTCTTCTCAACTTCCTCAAGTTCATCCCAGCTTCGGATGAATTGAAGATCCTCGACGGAGAATGTATAGACATAGATGACACCCTTAGGTTTCAAGGCCGCCAGCATCTTGTCAGCAATCTTCTCTATGTCAGATTTCCGGAACAATTGCAGAATCTTTGCCGCTACAATTAGCGCATATTTCCGAGTTGGGAATTCAAAATCTCTTAGGTCCATTTTGTGATATACAAAATCAAGGCCCTCAGCTTCGATTATTTCAGGTAGCCCTTTCGAAAACTTCGATGTATCGACACCCTCAACTGCTCTCCCCAGTTTGGCAAAGAAGAGCGCATGACGACCACGACCCATACCTAGGTCGAGAACAGGACCCTTGGGGACAATATCTAGATATTCAATCAGTTTGAAGTCAGGTCCCTGCTTTCTGTTCTCCACAACCTCCTTGTAGGCTTGAAGCCAGAATGTCTTCTTCTTTGTCATAATCTGCCCCTAGGCTGGCAAATTGCAGGTTCATGTCAAAGGTCTTGTTATCGAAGCATAAAGCCATTCAGAATGAGTCTTCATTCCAATCTTCTATTTCTTATCCAAGACGAGAATCCTTGGAAGCTTCAGAAGCTTTCCCATGTTGCGACCAGTAGTACCGCCCTTGTAACGCAACCGTCTATTACCGAACCTATTCTTTGAAGTCATCATCTTAATTGTGGAATACTGTCCATTTGTGAAATACATGAGGTCCTCCGGATCAGCAATAAGCTCTAAATCGAACTCTTCTAAGGCTCCATTGTTGAGTTCGTATTTTCCAGCATCAGCAATCAAGTTCACCCAGAGAATGAAATCCTCTTCCACATGCAAACCAATGTTAATTCTGGCCTGAAACTCATCTAGCGTCTTCGTGTTCTTGGGATTCTTTCGCTTGTCAGCAATCACATCTTCAATCACAGTCTTAAATGTCAGGAATAGGGTTTCCTGTGCTGATTCATCCACAACGCATCACCTTGCTTAGCTAGAAGTATTCAGTGTCAACCATTCCTGCAGTTCGCACTAGCTCCTTTGCTGCATCGGTTGCCTTGAGAACCTTTGCCATTTCACCCACGATCTTCGCCTTTCCACTTAGAAGGCCGCGGATGGGATCCAGTTCGCCTTTCAGAATATCCACCCAGGTTTCATAGTCAGCTTCATAGGTGTATTCCACAGCGAGTTTGTCACCGCTCGCGGATTCGCCCGGCTTGACAATCTCATATTCATCCTCCCCTGCAATGGATTTGACACCAGTACATTTTCCATGGGTCAGTCCGATATAGGCCATGACATCATGATCCAAATTTCCACTTGCTTTGATTATGAAGATAAAATCGCCAGTCCACCAAGACGCAGCCTTCTCGTAGGCCTCGTTGGCATTGATTGCATCTTTGTACAAATCTAACCATTCATCTGAGAACAATTTCGGAATTTCAATCACTCCCTTGTTTTCTACTACGCCAACAGGCTATGGAAAACTGATTGATAAATTGAGCTTCACATGGTTCAGCCGCCTGCTACCAGTGGAAAAATCGATATCTCATCTCCAGAGCTCAATTTCGTTTCAATTCCATTCAGGAATTTGATCTCCCTGCCATTGATTAGTATTGTAATATCCGGCTTCACCTTCTGATCCTCTGCGATCATTGCTTCCTTAATTCCTGAATCCAAATAGAGTTCATCAAGAAGGTTTGAAATGGTTGCACCCTTATCCAGTTCGACATTGATTGGTTCTTTCTTCCCTGTGAGGTCTCGAAGTGTTATATAGAACTTCACAGTGACTTTCATCATAGCTCCACTCTGAGTCTTCCAAACATCAGGCTTATAAAACCGTACAAGGCCCGCTTCATAAGTAGGGGTCAATCCAATCATGTTTGGCTACATGGGCAAAATCCTGCGCATTAACTTGACAACATCCACAATAACAGAGGAATTCCCTGACGAGGATACATTGAGGAAATATCTCGGCGGTGCTGGACTGGCAACAAAGATACTCTTTGAAGAAACAGAACCAGGCATTGATCCCATGGGACCAGAAAACAAGCTAATCCTCATGACAGGCCCCTTGACAGGAACAACATCGCCCAGCACAGGTCGCTATAGTGTAGTGACAAAGGCACCACTCACCAATGGATGGGGACATGCCAACTCCGCCGGGTTCTGGGGGAGAGATTTCAAGCGCTCCGGATTTGATGGGGTGATATTTGAGGGTAAATCTCCAAAGCCAGTCTATTTGCTGACAGAAGACGGGAAAGCTGAACTTGTGGACGCCTCAGAGATATGGGGGAAGAACACTTCAGAAACCACTAGGATACTTCGAGAGAAGCATGGCGAGAAGTTCAACGTCGCGTGCATCGGTATTGCTGGGGAGAACTTGGTCAAATATGCAGCCATCATGAATGATTGCGATGAGGAGAATTGGGGGCGTGCAGCAGGTCGCTGTGGTGTGGGTGCAGTAATGGGTTCAAAGAATCTCAAGGCAATTGCGTCCAAGGGAACCATGACTATTCCTATTGCTGAACCTGAAGTATACAAGGCAGAAGCCAAACAGAGATTCGACTGGGTGAACCAGAGCATTTTGAAGATGACTCTCGAGGTCTATGGAACAGCTACGATGGTAGACTTGGTGAATGTCAAGGGTGGTATTCCAACACGGAATTGGCAGACAGGAGTCTTTGAGAACGCGGAGCAAATCAATGGGACTGCAATTAACGACAACATATTGGTGAAGCGAAAGCCCTGCTTCGCATGTCCCATTCATTGCGGACGGATAGCAGAGATCAAGGCTGGTCCGTTCAAGAGCAGAGGAGAAGGACCAGAATACGAATCACTAGCATCTCTTGGAACAATGTGTGGTGTGGACAACCTAGAGGCGATCACACTTGCTCACTTCCTTTGCAATGAGTACGGTATTGACGTGGTATCTGCAGGGAATACTATCGGATTTGCAATGGAATGCTACCAGCGGGGCATTCTGAAGAACGAAGATGTGGATGGATTGGACTTCTCCTGGGGGAACGCTCAGCTGGTTGTCGACGTTATTCATAAGATTGGAAAGCGCGAAGGCATCGGTGACGTCTTGGCTGAAGGCACAAAGCGAATGGCGGAGAAACTTGGTCAAGGATCAGAGCATTTCGCCATGCATGTCAAGGGACTTGAGCTGCCTGGATATGATAGCCGTGCTGCCAAAGTAACTGGTCTCGCTTATGCGGTGGCTAACCGTGGTGGCGATCACATCACAGCATATATCGAAGGCCCAGCTTTCCTTGCAATGCCATTCATGATTGTGGAGGACGCAGATATCGGAGACCCCCTACAAGAGATTCCTGAAACCGCGTTAGTTGTGAAGAACTTTGAGGACGCACTTGGGAATTTTGATGCGATCGGTGGGTGTAAATTCATGGGTATGGTTCTCACTGCCGAGGATTGGGCTGGACTGATGTCCGCTTTGATGGGCCTAGAAATCACGCCAGAGGAGTTCCGTAAGACAGGTGAGAGAATCTACAATTTAGAGCGAGCTTATATTCTGAGAGAAGGCTTCACACGAGCTGATGACACATTACCACCACGGTTGCTGGAAGACCCATTACCTGAAGGCCCCGCAGAGGGACATGTTGTGGACCTGGATGTTCTTCTTGATGCGTACTACAAATACCGCGGGTGGGATGAGCAAGGCAGACCGACGATTGAGAAGCTTCAGGAACTTGGGCTGGAATGGCTTATAGATACAGTCCATGCAGATACGGGCGAAACCCCAGAATTGATCAGACATAGAACTCACGTAGCTTCCACTGGCACCAAGAAGAAAGCTGCTGAGTTGCGAACCAATGAAGTGGTTGGAGATAAGCCATGGCTCGAAAACTACCAGATAGGCCCATTCAAGCTCGAGCACTCTATGGCTCCTTATCCTGAGGTAAATGTGTATAAGTTTCTTGAAGACACTGCAGCGGAATTCCCGGACGTGATTGCGTGTGAATACGCCGATGAGGAAATGACCTATCCCGAATTGAAGGATAGGGTTGATAGACTTGCATCAGCGTTTGTGGCATTGGGTGTGAAGAAGGGTGATTGCGTTGCAACTGTTCTCCCATCATGTCCAGAATTCATTATCGCAGACTATGCCGCCATGAAGATTGGTGCCATTCATGTACCTCTCAGTATTCTACACAAGGCTGACGACCTGAGATACGAGCTCAGTGAAAGCAAAGCGAAGATTGTGGTCTGCTCCTACAGGCGAATCGAGCGTGTCAATGAGGTTAAACCTGATACCAAAGTGAAGACAGTCATCTACACACCAACGAAGCTATTCCCCGATTATCAGTATCCTGCAATGGAAGATATTGATGATGAGAACTATCACCTCATGGATGACTTAATCCAGAATCATGAACCACATACTGAAACTGTTGAGATTAATCCAAAGGAAGACATTGCACTTCTGCCTTTTACAGGGGGCACCACAGGTCAACCCAAGGGAACGATGCTGACTCACTACAACATAACTACCAACGTGAGGCAGACTATGCATTGGATGATGGATCCGCTAAAGGAAGGAATCATCGGGAAGAGTGCTGGATTGATATGTGTGCCAATCTTCCATGCATACGGCCACTGGGCTTTGCACTCCTGCATCTCTTGGGGACTCAAAATGCACCTGATGGACTCGAGAGATATTCCAAAGATTGTTGAAGTAATCAACCAGCATCGGCCATTTGTGGTATTTGCAGTTCCAACTCACTATATGCTATTCTCAAAGATGGACATGATCAAGGGGCAGATCTTCTATTTCTCGGGAGCGGCAGCTCTTCCCGCAGACCTCGCTGAGGAATTCGAGAAGAAGGCAGGTGTGCCTATGGGCGAAGGATATGGCGCAACCGAAACATCCGGCGTTGTCACAATAAACATCTCAGCTCTTTCTAAGGTCACAGGTTTCATGGCGGAAACAAAGAGAGGAGTCGGAGTTCCAATTCCTGAAACTGAGATAAAAATAGTCGATCCTGATACTGGAGAGGAGCTTCCTATCAGTCATCGTGGTGAGATATGGATACGCGGACCCCAGATCATGCGGGGTTATTGGCCGACGCCAGGCAGTGGACTGAAGGACGGCGCTTGGCTGCCAATGGGCGACGTTGTTGAAATGGACGGGGATGGATACTTCAAAATCGTAGACAGAATCAAGGACATGATCAATGTTTCAGGCAACAAGGTGTATAGCAGGGTCATTGATGACATTCTCAACGAACACGAAGCGGTTGATGTCGCAGGTGTGATTGGCATTCCTGATGCCGAAAGACCGGGGAGTGAAAGAGTAAAGGCATTCATCCAGCTGAAACCCGAGCATAGAGGAAAGGTCTCTGAACAAGACATCATAGAGTTCCTGAAGGGAAAGGTGAAACCCTATGCAATACCAAAGTGGGTTGAGTTCAGAGATGAGCTCCCACTTACCGTTGTAATGAAGCTGTTCAAGAAGCGGCTAAGAGAAGAAGAACTTGCGAAGCTTTAGAAGAATACTAGATAGTGCAACGTCAGTACGAGCACTATCACTGTGAAAGTCTGTTCCTTCCAATGGCGGTGGAGCCATTGCTTTTATTCAGTTGCGCCTATTACCAAGATAGCCGAGGTCTTCAGTGATGGATGATGAGGGTTTTATTTTATTCATGAAAAAGAAGCGCAAAACAGAACGAACCATTAGTTCCTGTGTCAAGAATGCGCATAGTTTTGAGGCATTCCTCGCAGAAAGTGGAAAGACAGCTCGGGATTCATCGCAAATGGACTTGGATCTGTTTGCTTCATCCATTCTCGGCAGTAAAAACGTTGCCAAGGTCATGTGGACACTACAATATTACTTCCAGTTTATCGAACATGATGAGATGGTCAAATATTCTCAAACTATACGGGAAAAGCATACTGCAAAGAAAAGAAAGCCTTTCAAGATGAGAAACTTCAAGGATGTGAACCAAGAGGCAATTCGGAGGCTTTCGGAAGTAGGTATAGAAACCGTCGAAGATATGCTTGAAGCTGCCAAAACCGATTCCATGAGGAGAGAACTCTCTGAGAGAACGGGCATAGAAACTGCAGAGATACTTGAACTTGCGAAACTCTCAAACCTAACTCGTTTAGGCGCAGTCAAGACAGTTAGAGCAAGGTTGTATCATGATTCCGGATTTGATACTATAGAGAAAATCGCGGCAGTATCAGCGGATGACTTGATTAAGGGCACAAAGGAGTTCATTGAGAAGACAGGCTTTGATGGTATTCCACCGACGCCAAAGGAAGCAGCAAATACTGTGAAGGCGGCTAGGAAACTATCTGACGCCTTGACTTGCTAGGAAGGCGAAAGACATACCGAAGAGTAAATCACTACGAAGTGGGGGACCTGCAGCTAACGGAGTAGAAACATTGACGGATTTGTCGGATTGGCAAAGCATCGACTGGCTAGCAAGTGCAAGAAGACTAGTGAATTGGATTGGTCAAAGGCCCCCAGATGAGAGTGTCATGCTATTCCTGCGTCACTCTCATCGTGAGGAGATTCCAGACCACTCAGTCCAGTTTAGTACGGGACTTACAGAGATAGGCAAGCAGATGTCATATGAAATGGGAAAGAGGCTACCTGTTAACAGACCTATTCGAATCTTCTTCAGCTTCGTTCCAAGGTGCTATGAAACAGCCGAGGAGCTTGCCATGGGGCTCAGAGAGAACGGAGCAGACATTGTTGAGTTTGAGGCCATTCCTATACTAGTGATGCCTGAGTTTGATGACGAAGCAGTATGGGATAATCTCCAGCCTGATGGGAAGAATGTGACTCAATTCGTGAACAGCTGGGCCGATGGGGAATTTGGCAATATAATTGAGTCTTTTGAGTCGTATAGAGGTAGGCTGTTGGAAGCAACGATTGAGAGGCTAAGGAATGAGAACGAGTTGGTCATGCACATTCATGTGACTCATGATCTAGCTCTGATGTCAATCAAGCGAATTCTGTTGGGGCGAACCATAGGAAATCAAGATAGAGAGCCCTATCAAGGAGGGATCTGCATCTCTATCGATAGAGATGGAGTTTCACACCTATACAATTCAGAAGAGGTAACACGCCTTTCGCCAATTGGCTAGAAGTCTTCACAGTCCTTTACTTGGGAATCCGAATGATTTATTAACGAGTAGTTCAAGTGTTTAGGTTAATTCTGTTAAGGTATTCGCATTAACTCGGATGGGTCAAGAAATGTTCAGCTACCTTCGATATCCCACCAAGCAACAGGGCCTTATCTGGCTCAGACGCCGTCAGAGGGAAAGACCCTCAGAAATCGCCAAGGATCTGAAGGTATCAAGACCATTTGTCACTATGGCCCAGAAGACAGCTGAGGAACGAATCCTCAAACTCCTTCAGCATACAGCATCGGTCAATCGAGTAAAGATAGAGCGACTCAGCACACGATATGGCATTGCCAAAGGATACTGTGCTGCCTACGATACAAACACATACATCTTCTACTCTCCAAAGATTGGTCTTCAAATCTGGTATGAGCACGAGCGTGATTGTGGCACATGCGGAACGGAGGACCAATGCCTAAAGACTCTACGAACACTGGCTGAGGAGTGGGAGGTCCCTCTTCCAGATGACAGGCCTCCAACAGAACTCGGCGTGTACCTAGTTGATATAATTGGAAGGCGACTGAGGTGGAATCAGAAGTAGAAATCAGATCAAGAATATGCCCGATTACTCCAAAGTCCAAGAAGGGTCTGAATCCGTATTTGAAGCCAAGAACGATCTTGATAGCTGCGAGTCTAACATTCATCTTGACAGCAGCCGGTCTAGCGTATTATTGGATGCAACCACCACCATACTTGCCTCCTCTGCCAATACAAAGCATCCCACACGATGTCATGGAGATTGATGGAGATGCCAACTTTGCAGCTACAGCTCTGCTAGAGGGATGGCCTGGTGATGGTTCTCCTGCTAATCCGTACATAATTGAAGGATTGGAAATTGCCTTTGGCGGTGCCGCTGGTAATTGCATTAGCATCAGGAATACGCGAGTCAGCTTCACTATACGCAACTGCAATCTTACTGGAGCCAGGGGGTGGTCTAGCAAGATTGATGGAGCTGGAATCTTTCTAGAGAATGTCACAAATGGCAAATTGGCGAACAACATCTGCTCCAACAACTCCATGAATGGGATCCGGGTGGTCACCGGTAATAACAACGCAATCGTAGCGAACCTCCTCAATGACAATGGACAAGGAATAACTCTGGAAGGCCACAACAATATCATCGCAGGAAACATCGCCAACAATAACGACGATGACGGGATAGGCATAGATGATGGTACTGGCAATATTATGTCAGGCAATATCGCTTTCAACAACAGCGACTATGGGCTAGGACTCCACCGTGGTAGCAACAACATCATAGCAGAAAACACTGCGAACAGCAATTCTCAGGAGGGGATATTCTTGACGCAAAGCAATAGCAACACGATTTCAAGCAACAGCGTACACAACAACAGTATTGGCATCTCCCTGGATGGATCAGATTACAACACAGTGGAGAACAACACATGCAACAACAACGACTATGACATTCTCCTTAAAGAATCATATTTCAACACAGTGGAAAACAACACGTGCAACAACAACGACTATGGCACCTCCCTCGAAGAATCAAATCGCAAAACCGTGGAGAACAACGCCTGGGAACCTGTATTCGAAGAGTTAACACACGAGGAGTTTGTAGCTAGGGAGTCTGTGTGGTTCCTTGCAGGTTGTGGAATGATTCTTGTGACAAGTGCAATTGCATTGGTGCAATTTCGAAGAATGGCCAAGCTCTGGAAGATTATGTCAAACGGGGAGTATGCATCGTGATCTTCTGTAGACATCCCGATGAGAAGACCCTCAGAGATAACGAGTACCAAACATACATGAAGTTCAGTTCTTTGTCACGTAAGCAAAGGATGGGTGGATAATTTAATGAAAACAAGAAAGATGCATCTAATTGCAGGTTTTGCAATGTTTGCTCTTTGTATCTCGTTATGCACAGCAACATCAAATGCGACATTGGAGGAAGCATGGTCAGATGACTTTGATCATGGAAACATCACTGAAAGTGGATGGAGTGTCCAAGGATTCCGTCCGGCTCTCCCTCCATGGACGAAGATCCCTGGGAACATCACAGCTGATGACAAAACAATGCGTGCTTATGGTCCATACTGGAATGAAGCATGGCGGACAAGTATCGTTGCTTATGGCTCATGGGCTTTTGATGTCCATTGTGTAGACACTGCAACTAGACGTAGCTATATTGCATTTGTATCTGGAAGTCCCGTATTGGTTCCTGAGGATCTAGATTTTCCATTCGAGTATGGTATCATCACTGTTGTGGGTTCTTATGAGGGTTATAGCAGCGCATTCCTACTGTACCGTAGACCCTCAGACAATCCGTTGTTATCTGTAATAGGAGACTATGATGTGGAAGACGTTACTGGATGGTGGCATATCAATATCACCCGAGATTATGATGGCAACTTTGAGGTGCATTTTAACGACACTTTGGGAATCACAGTCACGGATACGACTCACACAACAAGCGACCTGTTCACATTCACTGCTGAAGCCGGATATGCACTCGACAACATAGTTGTTGTTCCATATCCTGAGCCGTCATCATCAACTCCAACTTCACCCACAACTCCAATCCCAACTTCACCACCCCTACCTTGGGAACTGATTGTCATTGGAGGCGGAGCGGCTGTAGCTGTAATTGTGTTGGCAATCGTTTTCCTTAGACGGAGATGACTGGGGAGCAAGGACTTTTTTATCCTCCTTCTCCCTCTTCCTTTTCCTCAATTATTCGTTCATAAGTGAAATCCCCTTGTGCCTCATGCAATGTTGATAATCACTGTCGCAGAAGTTGTAGTTGCTGATATCGCTTTATTATTGAAGAATCGTCCCTAGAACACCCTTCCCATTGAGAACGTTTGAGGCTCGACAGATTGAATACAGAGCGAATTCAATGACACATGGTGATTTTCATGACTGGAGGAGATGCAGAAAGCTCGAATAATGCACCTTCAAACAATGAGATGATGAAGTTACTTGGCAGTCAGGGTGGGAGGATGTGGAAGATCGTCACCAAATACCTCAGAAAGAACTACGAATTTGAACCTGTGAGGGAGAATGATGAGCTTGAAGCCACTATCCGATACCGCAGAAGCGGCAAGACTCTAATCACCTTCTATCCAAAGAAGGAAGAACTCACAGTTCTGATAATCTTTGGAAAGAAAGAGGTCGAGAAATTCGAGGACTCGAAGGATGAATTCAGCCCGGAAATTGTGGATCTCTTTGAGAACACAAAGCAGTATCATGATGGAAAATGGTTGCACATCAAGGTGCCACCATTCAGCGACTTTGAGGATATCAGGAAGCTGTTACACATCAAGAAAAGTCCGAAGAAAGCAACATGACGAGTGGACGGAGGAAAAGATTCCCCGATTTCCCGAATGGACAGACGAAAGACTTGAAAGCAGGAACGATTCGAGCAATCGAATCAAACAAGGGGATTCGAACATGGCGCAAATCGTTTACACGTATGGAAGTTACTTCATAGGAGCAGCCCTAATCACTTACTCAATTGCTGTTTGGGGCGAGCAGATTACTGGGGATCTCAAACCTGTCTTTGTGGTGATGTTCTGTATTGGTGTTCTTTGTGACACTACGGGAACAACCATCATGGCTTTGAACCTAGACACAGGAGGCACGGTCTTGGACCCTCTTGATGCGATTTTTCATTCAGTCACTGGACTTGCGGCAATCATCCTAATGCTGGTTCATGCGGTCTGGGCAATCAGAGTGTTGACACGCGGGGATGAGATTTCAGCTGCCATGTTTCATCGCTTCTCGAAATTTGTCTGGCTTTTCTGGCTCATACCATTCTTCTCTCCAATGGTTGCACAGATGCTCTAGGGTCTCAGATTCGCTAGACTTATACTTCAGTGCTAAGCTCATCGCCCCAAGCTTGTTTTATGGCAGCTGAGGAGATTGTTGGATGAAACTCACAAGAACAATGGAAGAAATAGAAGAACGTTCCAAGAAGTTTGCTGAGGGCTATGTGCTCACCAATGCCACCATGATTATTGCCATGTTCACGACGACTGAAGACGCAATCAGACAGGTCATCCCGCCACCGCTTGAGCCAGGACCAATCCTTATGGCATCAACCTATGTGGCTGAATTCCACGAGCCGAACTTCTGCCCGCCCTATAATGAAGCTGCAGTCTTCCTACCAGTGCAGTATAAAGGAGAAACAGGGAGTTACTGTATATCAATGCCAGTGAATAATGATATTGCAATGATTGGGGGAAGAGAGATCTATGGATACCCGAAAAAGATTGCAGATTCCATCACAGTTGAGAGAGCAGGCAGCAACGCAAAGGGAGTTTGTGTCAGACGAGGAGCCCCCATTGTAGAGATTGAAGTGACACTTACTGACGTTATGGAGGAGCGGTCTCCACAGGGACCTCATTTTCTAGTAAAGTCCATTTTGGACGAGAGAGGGCTTGGTGTCGGTATGAAGCCCTTGCTTATGAGGCAGCAAAATAGAACAGAGCTTGTCAAGCTGGAGATTGGTGAGGGCACTGTGAGATTCCCTGAATCAAAGTATGATCCATTGCATCAGATTCCAATAGTCGATGTGATGTTAGTTTCCTACACTGAGGGAGCAACGACAACTATGCCATTTGGGGAGATAATGGAGGAACTGGATCCTGATGAGTATGCTCCATATCAATTCATCAAGTATGACTGGGATCCATAGTTTGCATTAATCAGTAGGCATCGCCACCTGATGTTGTCATCCAGCCAGTTCAGATGATAGAGTTGAAAGTGACTCCATCTGTTCAGATGTGAGCGAAACGCGCATGGCACCAGCATTTTGCTCTGCTTGGTAGGGCTTACTGGCTCCTGGAATAGCCACGACCTTGTCCCCATGATAGTTGATTGTCCAACTTAAGGCTACTTGAGCAGCAGTAGCTTCATGCTCTCGAGCAATTGCCTCAAGCTCATCAACTAGCGGTTTACTCTCTTTGATCTTCCCTCTAAGCCTTGAACGCCGAAACCGAGGCATGCTGCTAAACAACTCCGGATTGCTGTGCAGTCTCCCTGTAAGGACTCCCATGCCAAGTGGAGTGTACGCGGTAATTGTCACATCCAAGTCTCGAGCAGCCTCAAGTACTCCATTATGTTCGATATTTCTATGTAGCAGACTGAACTGTACCTGATTTGTAGCAAGATGAATCCCTCTTTCAGCCAGAGCCTCGTGAGCAGAAAACATCTTCACATTCGAAAAATTGCTAACTCCTACAGCCTGCACCAGCCCAGCGTCAACAAGATCCGCCATCGCATTCATCTGTGTTTTGATTGAGGACCTTGAGAATGGCTGATGGACTAGATAAAGGTCAATTGGATACGGGGTGAGTCGATTGGTGCTCTTCTCAGCCGCCTTTCGGATGCTACTAGCACTCTTCAGTACTGGCATCCATTTGGTTGTGACAATCACATCTCCTGGAGATTTCCCGACCGAGGCAAGACCATGAGCCACAGCCCTCTCAGAGGCACCTCCGCCGTAAACCTCAGCCGTATCAATCCAGTTGATCCCATTGTCGAGGGCAAGCTGCACTATCTCGTCTATGCAATCAGGAGCAATACGAGTGAGGTAGAATCTGAAGAAGCCGCTACCTCCCGCAAACTGCATAGCTCCCAATCCAATTGGAGAGACTTCAAGGTCTGTCTTTCCGAGCCTACGTTTCTCAATTGCCATTTTTAACAAACTGTGCTCCTCAAGCTATGCCTTTTAGTTGCTCGGATGTGGCCATATATTCGGGAAAACCGGAAATCTAATAGTACCCATTGACTCCCAGCTGTATAGCCCGAAGAACAGGTAGATTCGCATTCAGGTTGGATAGCGCAATGTCTAGCAAAGAGAGGCTGCTCTGGCATCGACGGTTACTGCTCGTTCTCTTGCTGATCATTCTCATCCAACCAGCAACTCCAGCTATGGCTGAGGTACTGCAATCTCCATCCTTTCATATGGCAGAAATCATGCGTGGAGAAGTTGAAGTGACAAAGACTCAAGCAGCTTTCGAGGGCTATAACGCATTTGTACTGAGGGAACGAGATATAGAAAATCGTCAGAACAACCAGACCTTAATAATCTGCGACATGGATGGAAATGTTCACTATGAGCGCATTCTGACAAACAGCAGTGTCTACGAACTGGCAGACCTGTCAATGGATTTCGTAAGTCCCACGACGCTTCTAGTTGGATACCCTTTCAACGTAGCTCTTGTAAACCTCTACACTGGCACGACAAGATACCTCAATTGTTATGGACATCACGAGTATGAGTACAATCCAAACAACGATACTGTATTCACCTTCAAATACAACCAGATAGTGATTGATAACGCAACATATCTTTTCGACCTAATACATGAATATGACCTCAATGGCAATTTAGTCTGGTCGCTAGATGTTAGTGAGTTCATAAGACCTGACATGGGGTGTCCCTACGGAGACCTTTTTGGCGGCTATCAGGACATCACTCATTCCAACACTCTATTCTACGATGCAGATGAGGATATGATCTACTATAATCCAAGGAACGTGAATACATTCTACAAGATTGATCATAAGACCGGAGAAGTCATCTGGGGTTTGGGTGAATATGGAAATTTCACAATGTACGATTCATTGGGTGTCGAAGTTGATCACTTGTTCTTCCATCCACATTCTCTGGAGAGGGTAGATGACAATACATTCATCCTCTTTGACAATGACCATCACAATCAGAATTTTGAAGGAAGCCACAAGTCACGAATGATTGAGATTACTATTGATGAGGTCACAATGGAAGCGCATTTGACTTGGGTGTGGAGAGGGACTGACATACATTGGTCGTTCCTTTGGGGAGATGCTGATAGACTGCCCAATGGAAACCGACTAGGAGTGTTTGGTGCAGCATCACGACCAGGCTATGAGCACGGCGCTCATCTAATTGAGGTCACTGAAGAAGGAGATATTGCCTGGCAGTTTACATTTAGAACCAATGAGCTGTATAGATATGGAGTATACAGAATAGAACGCTTTCGATATGCTCCAATCCTGCTAAGTCCCACGCAGCTTCATTTTGAACCAGAAGAAGAAGTGGTTCTTCAATGGCAGACGTTCTACAATTACAGACCTAGAAAGACAGTGGAGGGAAACTTCACTTTCAGCAATAGCACCGACCAACTGGATTCAGGCGCTTTCCTCTATGACAGATTTTGGAGACCCGCTCTGCTATCCTTCAATCTAGGAGTCCTTGAGCCTGGTGAACACGAATATACATTGGAGATTGAAAATGATATCGGACAGAAGACGAATGACACAGTGATTGTTGATGTATCCGTCTTGGAGGTCCCATTCCCGCTCCCGATATTAGGAGCGTCCATACTTATCATTGGAATCATTGCTGTCATGGTTGTCTTCATGAAACGAGGTTGATGGAGGCAACTTCAGCCCAAGAGAGATCAAGACTGGTCTTATTGGAATAAAACCACGGGATCTTGCATGTATGATGTCATAGAGCACGAGTGGAATGTCGAAGATTGGGGGGTTTGGAATCCAAGCAAGCAAATCATCATGCAAAATTCTTCCTGAGTCGAATTAGCGTTTCTCTTGAAGTCATTGAGCTAGCACTCAATTCTATCTGACACAATCGCACACGAGTTCGCTGGAATCTCTCCACCCATTGCCACCAGATTCACTATCATGGTTGCAGGCTGACTAAGAGGCTTCTTCCAGTTACGACGTTTGGTCCCTTGTTCTTCAAATGCACTAACAAGTTCTCTGATCCTGTCGAAAATCTTTGGTGCATCTCTAATATCCCCCACTCGAAATGCGATCATCTTAGTGATGACAACGCACTCATCTGAGTCTGCTTCGGATGGAGACTGTGCCATTTTCAGCATTAATTCTGTTGTGAAACGATTGAGTGTGAGGGGCAACGTTTCCAAGGCCACGACCCACCGTCTGAGAACTTTTTGACCGTCTCGTTTTGCTCCATATTCCCCAACCCTCTTCGTATAAAGCTGTCTAGCTACATCTAGGAGATTCTTCGCAATATAGTAGTGAAGACCGTATCGTCTATCAGAAACTGCCACTTCTTCTTTTGCTAATATCCCAGCATCATGGAGCAAGGCTAAATTCCTAAACATGGTTGCTTTGCTTAATCCAGTGACTTCTCGGAGCTTCGCTGGCGTTGTTCGACCGAACAACATCAGATATGAATAGATGAGTAGGCAAGACTCTTTTTCAATGATCTTCTGTAGTTGCTTGATTCTATCGAAATCCTGCTTTGCCTTGGCTATTGCAGAATTATTTGAAGGAATAGGAACCAACCTCCTTTGTGTAACCTATCTCAGGGCTGAGTCACTTTAAAGGATTACCTCTTTTTCCTTTTGTAAGCTAAGAAGCTAATGGAAGTCTAATGATGAAGCATGCACCTCTAGAGAAGTCACCTTTCACGCGGTCCTCAACACCAATTTCTCCCCCATATCGCTTTACAATCCTTTGGACCAATGTCAGACCGATTCCAGCTGCCACCTCGCCTTCCTCAGTTAGCCTTGAGAATAGGGTAGCCTTCTTGCTGTCCTTAATACCTGGCCCAAAGTCTTCAAACATTATTTCGATGGAATTTGAGTCTTCATTGATGCTGGCTTTCACGTCTACATTTACTTCATTTCTAGGGTCGTGCTTTGCTGCATTGTGAAGCAAATTGAAGAATGCATCAACCAGGAAATCATCTGCAAATACCTTGAATTCACCTTTCCTGAAGTTCGAGGTCACGTTGATGTTCTTCTCGGGGAATGCGCTGCTCACCATAACCTCAGCTGTTAGGAGTAGGGGACTAATGTCGAACTCTGACAATTTTAGGGGTGCCTCAACAACTCTCGAATATTTCCTGACGCTGGCAATAATCTCACTGCCACGTTTAACTTGCTCCAATGCAACCTCTACCTGATCCAACGATTTCTGTGAAAGATTGCCACTCATCATGAGTAGCTCAAGACTAGACATGATCCCTTGGTGGATGTTGTTTAGATCGTGTGCCATAAGGTCGTTGAATAGCTCTGCACGTGCACTTGACTCCATCGCTGCATCGTACGCTTCCATTCGTTCAGTGATATCAGTGGTTATAACAAACTGAATATGGGTTCCATCATCTCTTGTAGTTGAAGCAAACCGATTGCTAACATAGCGTCGAGTGCCATCCTTTCTTGCAGTCCAGAAGTCGAGCTGATCTGGATACTCACCTGTCGTCATAGATTCTGCCACAATCGCACCTACTCTCTCTCGTTCTTCAGGTGCGGCTAAATCAAGTGTGGTCAACTTCATGAACTCATCACAAGGGTATCCAAATATCTCACAGGCTCTATCATTGACATATGCAACTGGACCACCCTCCATTATTGTGACTCCATCCTGAATGGTTTCGGCCATACTTCGGAATCGTTCCTCGCTTTCTCGAATCGCATCCTGCGCCTTGAGGATATCTGTCACATCTGTGGTTATCATAACTACAAGATTGTCAGCCGGTCTTGTGTAATCAACAATCAAGCGTCGCGCCTCTGCATGAGCAGGAATTGAGGAAATCTTGAAGACGATTTCAGCGCGTGATTTTCCTCCTTCATTCATTGTTGTCCTGATCATTGATGACATCTCGGAGTTGTCAGGAAAGAGATCTTCAGGTGGCCGTCCAAGATATTCCTCTGCTAGGCCATTTGAGAATTGCATCATAGCTTGATTGACCATCTGTAATGCAATTGTGCCATCCTTATTTCTCTCCCATACATAGGCGGGATCTGGAATTGCATCAAAGGTCTGTCTGAAGCGTTCTTCATTCTCTCTAAGCGCCGTTTCAGCCCGGACTCTTGCTGTCACATCAGTGATGATGGCTTGGTAGATATTCTCCCTTCCAATCGAAACTATCGTGGGTATGACCTCTATATGCCGCGTTTCTCCATTCGGGTGTACGAAGCTTAGATGAAGCAATCCTTCAGTAGTATTTCCCTTGGCTGTATCTTGGTAGAGTTTCTTGACAGCTTCAGGATCTTCACCTGCCAAGACACCAAGGATGTCATCCATGCCCCATGAGTAAATCTCATCAAGAGGAACACCCGAAATATCTGATAGAGCCAAGTTAGCATACTTAACCTTGTCATTCTTGACAACGACCACACCCTGAGGCAATTTGCCAAAGATGACTCGATATATCTCGAAATCAGGCATCGGGGTAGTGTTGTCTTTTCCTGGTTCCATGTTCATCCACTTCATGGGAATCACGCAGAGCCTTGATTTCCACAAGGAGAATTGCAGCGGTCGCCCTAATCCGGCTCAGAGTCCTAGTACATGCATGCACCTAGACAATAAAATAGTTAGGTGGAGGTAGTAGAAGCCCAGACATGATAGACTAGGCTATCTTCTACTCGACTTGTTGTTTTGGCTTGGCAACGAGGAAATAGGCCAAGAGGATTCCTATAATTATCGCTCCACCAACTGCAGCCACAAATAGAACCGTCATGTCAGGGGGCTCGGGCTCCGGCGTTGTTGTCGAAGACGTGGTGGGAATCGTCAATACATCATATGAAGCTGTGGATGACTCAGTACTTTGTCCAAACGCATCAGCGGCATTGACATAGTACTCTACTTCAGATCCCTCAGTCTGGGCTGGAATGATTGCCCTATGTCCGAGGCCTGATACATAGATCATCTCAAGTTCCATCCAGGTGCCGCTGTCTACACGATAATACAGAGTGACTGCATCTAGACTTGGGTCAATCACTTCGGCGACGACCATAACATCATCAGTTGCATCTACTGATACCGGAATTTGATATATTTCAAGGATGTCTGGCGCAGGATCATTGTAGAGATATACATCATCAAAGATTACCTCGACATGCCCCCCTGCATTGTCGCACTCAGCATATAGATAGACCTCGCTAATTCCTGTACTAGGCTCAGTTCCAACGGCTGCCTTATAATCATCGAAGAGATTCCTCTGCAGATTATGCCACACTCCGACAGTGTTCACCTCTGGCACAATGAAGAGCTTATCAAACCCATTTCCAGTGGGAACGTTCGATGCATTCGCAAGTAAATATGCGAATCCCACACCGGAATCAAAGTATACCTCAAGGAGAAGGAGATCATCTCCTATGTCAGTAAAGGTGTCTAGTCGCCAATACAAGTCGAGCCATGTGTCGGTTTCGTTGTTAATAGGTCGATAGTCGAAGGATTGCTGCCCATCATAAGTATCGCCGTTGGTAATTGTCAAGTTTGCTGCCTTGGAACCAGTATGAGCGTCGCTTGTCACTGTGAGTTTAGGGTCAGGAACTGAGTCAATATTCCATGACCAAATCCGGTCCCCGATATCACCTTGGTCCTCGTAGCTCATGCCATTCAATGCTGAGGAAACTAGCGCAATATCATCAAATAGGACGCTCAAACGAGCACCTGCTTCTCTAAGATAGATTCTAAGCTCAATTTCCCTAATGGCGAGATCCTCCGTCTGATTGAACGCATTGACATCGTCCCAGATGCTCCTATCAAACAGATTCCATTGCCCTGTTGTGTTGAATCCTGTTGCGTCAACAATGTTAGCTCCCGAGAATCCAAACGACAATGGGCCAGCTCCCCGGCAGAGGACATAGTAAATATAGAATGACTCTTGAGAACTATTCTCAGCTTGAACGAATAGATATGCATAGGTATCGTCTGATGCATGCTCGAAATCATCGATCATCCATTGGAAACGAAGTCTGTCTTTGTTAAGGCTGGAGGTTCTGATATCGGGATAGTAAGTTGCTTCTGCACGACTCTCATTTCCGTTCGACATACCAGTCATGTTCAGGCTCCAGTCACCTTCTACTCTGGTTGAACTCTGTGATATTATCGCGGCTTCATAGGGCGTGTAGTAATACCAGTCAGCGTTGGTTTCGAGGTTTCCATTTCCTATACTTCCACCTATCACAGTGGTTGTATTCGTAAGCCATATGTCGTCGATGAACGCGCGTGAATAGGAGCTTGACTCTGTCAATAATTGAAATCTGAATTGCTGAAATTGCGTTGGATAAATCGCAAACACTTCATAGAAGTCCTGAGTCAGATTTCGGTGAAAGACATTCCATGTATCCATGGATCCTTGAAGTGCGAAATATCCCGATTGAGAACCATTCACCACATTGTTGTCTTGAGACCCAAGATAGTAGTAGAGATATCTTGTGCCCGGAGCGCCGAGCTGCACCCTAATTCTGAAAGAGTCCTGGTTAGTTGGCACTGCCATCTCGTCAAGATACCAGTCAAATTTCAGGGTACAATTCGAAGGATTGTCCCAGTAGAGCCAACTAGACCTAGTGAGTATTGCATCGCCGGGATGGAAGATATCTTCCGCACGAGATTGTAGCCCAATTGAACGCGCACTCTCGTTTACAGGCCAAGGTGCTGATGCATACCACGTAAATCGTTCAGTTGTCCTCCAGTTGGAGATACGATCAGGAGAATACGGGTTCTGCCACATCTCAAATCCCGGATTCGGAAAATGGTTCGTTTTCCATTCTACTCGATTGAGATCTGTATCAGCAACAGTATGAACATCAGTTGGCTTGCTAGCAATACTCCGCATTGGACTGAAAGAACCCAAAGATATCAGAACCATAAGAAGACAAGTTAGAAGTGATGCACGGCGCATTACAAATCCCTCAAGTGTGAGTGATTGAAAAGAAAAATAAGTGCACATTAACCTTTGTAGCGGCTCATGATTTCTGGCTTTATAATATGGCAATACATCAGCGTCAGGCAAATAAGGGCAGAATGCATTAGGCCAGACTGCGAGGTTGAGGAACTGTGGCAATGTCTCCGAGGGAAGAGGTGGCTCCTGTCATCAGAATGCGAATTAACTTGAATAAGCGGCTGGATGAGGTTTGGGAGAAGTTCATTGATCCGGTCATTATGCTTCAATGGCTTGGTAACGAGATATCTGCCGACATTCGGGCTGGTGGTTCAATCACGTTTTTAGGCAATAATGCGCCAACGACATCTGAGCTTGGGAACAAATGGGACATTGAAGAGATTACTGAGAAGAAGGGAATTCTCCTTAGCTGGGATATCATGGGCACGAAGACGCTCTTCGTCCTGAGATTTCGAGAAAGTCCTCGCCGCACCTATCTTGAGCTAAAACATGGTGCGATTCCAGACTCTGCATTGGATTTCCATCTTCCAGAACACTGGAACATCCTATTAGGCAATTTCAAAGCTGTATTGGAATTGGGGAGCCCAGCACTGCGTTTCGACTACTCGGACTATCGACCCCTTAGGATTACACGCTATGATCCCAAAGAGGTTCGAATAGGCGTTCACGTCAAAGCACCCCCGTCACTTCCATTTGATGTGTTCACCAATCTAGAAAAGCTGAAACGATTCATTCGGGCAGATGACCCTAAAATAGACCCCCAATATGCCGGACTATATACCTGGTGGGCAGAGGGCATGGGTCCAGTGGTCTTTACGAAAATGTACCAGGATGAAGAGATTGAATTCTCCTGGGTTTATGGGAATGAGCCAGAAACGAAGGTAAACATCCGTTTCGAGGAAATCAATGGTGACACACTTGTTACACTTCATCATCACGGGTTCCAACAGCCGGAATCAGTTGTGGGGTATGATATCGGCTGGAACAGCATTCTCTGTGAGCTCAAACTGTTCTGTGAGCTTGGCGACTCCGGAATTGAACGGCTGAGTCGATGGGAAGAGTCCATCTAGTACATTAGATACTAGACCATCAAGAACCAAAACGCAGTGGTAGGAAAGAGGACTTGCCAAATCAAAATTGCAGTTAGAATTGGAATCAAGAAGTTGTCTGTCCAGGCAATACTCAGCAGCTCAATAACCGCTATTACCAATGCTACTGCTGCTATTTGTGGTAGGACTAACAACGGTGATATTCCTGATGGGAAAATCAACATTGCAGTAACAACAGAAAGGAGGGAAAATGCAAATACACCAAGAAAACCCTCAAACGATTTGCCTTTAATTCGTTTCTTGATGAATCGGCAGCCATAGGGTCTTCCAATTACCTCACCGGCTGCATCACCCCATGAAACCGCAAGAATCGATGCAACGATTATTTCTGGTTGTTGAAAGAAGAAGAGGAATACCGATCCAAATGCTATCATCCCCATAAAGCCAGCCGCAAATGTAGCCATTCTTTGATCACTCTGTCTGCTGCCAGCTAGTAGAAGTTCCTCTATTAGCGTGCTCTTGTGAGCCCATGCGTAGAGAAGTATAGTCAGGAATATTCCCGCCGCCAATGATGGCCCACTGAGATTGGTGTAATGCATTACAGTCAGTGCGATGATAGTTCCCATACTTATGTGCACAATCTTGCGGGGCTTCCATTTGGCTACTCCCTGCGCTGCCCACTTGTATGCAACAGCCAAGACGATGCCTCCCAAGATACCAGTCGATACGGCCATTATAATGTCAAGTGCATTGGGATCTCCAAAGACTAGCTCCACCATAGCAGATTTTGAGAGTCAAACGGTCACATTTCTTTCTTGCTAGTCTGCAAGTCTGCCGGCATCTTATATCGTTCTAGAAGG
Source organism: Candidatus Thorarchaeota archaeon (assembly GCA_048882485.1). GTDB lineage: Archaea > Asgardarchaeota > Thorarchaeia > Thorarchaeales > Thorarchaeaceae > SMTZ1-83. The sequence continues at coordinate 57,989 of JBHLRP010000005.1, read as the reverse complement.
AAAATGAAGTTAGCGGGATTCTATGCATCTCCTCGATAAACTTAAGAGAAAGCCCAAACCAAATGATTCGATAGCTTATCTCCTCCCAAATTGGGCAATAGACATTGCTAACGAATCAACGATTTACACTCGTTATAGACGCTTTGAGGCGAAGGAAATTGAAGATGCGCGAGATACTGAGGATTGATGACCGAGGCAGACTTGTCATTCCTAAATCTGCCCGAGAGTATCTTGGTATTGAGAATCATATTGAACAACTTGAGAAGAGCACCGATTCGATAACAATAATTGCGGTCATCACTCCAACAGATCGGGCACTTAGACTGACATCTGTATTCAGTGAGGATCACTCAACTACGCCTATAGTAGAAGGAGCTTTGAGAGATGGCGATGATGTAGTTCCACTGGAAGTGAACAAAGCAGGCAGAATACATACCAGCAGAATAATCCGCAACATGTTAGAGATCACCCGTGATTCCTATTTGATTGCTATTCCTTTTGGTAGACAAGATGGTGTGAAGGAGCTTCGAATTATCCCCCTCCTAGATGCCAGTGAAGCACTGATTGTACGCATCATAAAAAAAGATGCTGTAGAGTGGAGAATACTCACCCCCATTCCTGATGATCCCGAGGCATTGAAGAAGCGAATCCTCAAGATGAAGGGCGTTACGAAAGTCGACTTCTATCTTTGACAGCTCAAATGCTCACCCAAAGTTTTAAATAGAAGGTGCTTCCCAGATTGGGATGTCCCAAATTGGGACACAAACATGAACGAACTTTGAAATGCAACCTTTCCTTACCTCCTCAAAAGCAAACAAATGGTTGGATTTGCAAGGGACCTGGTGGCAATGGGCTCTGGCAGGGGCTCATTGCCCCTTTACACTGCTTCTATGAATCAACCAAGACCTGCTATAGGGTCAGCCATGTCCCTATGCCCTGTTCTATTGCCCGATGGTATATCAGCGGTGCCACAGCCATGTCATCCAATGCTAGCCCGAGATTCGCAGTCATGTTCTTCTCTTTCCGGGTTTGCCGTCCTGATTTTACCCCTGCAACGAGCTCACCAAGATCTGCATGGACTGGCGGGATGTTCTGGAAGTAGCCAATCTCCTGGTAGTGTCTAAGCTGGGCAGTGTCATCGGTGCAGAATTTACTACTCTCGCGAAGCGCATCTGGATGCCAATAGGAATCAAAGTCCACAAGCGAGGCGAATGCACCCTCGTCCATCCAGCCTGCTTTGATAGTCGCATGAGGCTTTTTCAGAATTGGTCCAGCTGTTACAATTATGTCGCATCCTGTCACAGCCTGCTTGGGATTATTGACCACTTCAACTTCAAGGCCAAACCTATCGCTTATCTCCTTTGCATAGAGTCTAGCTGAGTTCGTGTTTATGTCGTAGGCTATCACCTTCTCCAGGGGAAATCCCACCGCCAAGGCCTCGATATTGCTTCGTCCTTGGACACCACATCCCAATACTCCAACTGATGAAGAGTCATTTCTAGCAAGATATTTTGCGGAGACTGCAGTAGCAGCTCCTGTTCTCATTGCTGTTATCCAAATGCAGTCCATAACAGATATTGGCAGGCCAGTTTCTGAATCATTGAGAATCAATAGTCCCGAGATGTATGGAAGCCCTCTCTTCTCGTTCTCAGGGAAGCCGCTCACCCACTTTACTCCTGCAGATTTTAGGGATGGGATGTATGCAGGCATTGCGTGGATGAAATTGTTTCCGTCTCCGGGATGTATCCCAGGCTTTGGCGGCATTTCAACGAGCCCTTTCCCCTTCTCTCGAAATGCAACTTCCAACGCGTCCACGATTTCACTCATAGTAAGCCCGGTGGCGATTACATCGGCTTGCGAAAGATAGAGCAAACGATTCTCTGACAAATTGCGCTACATCCCTTCAAATCTGTGGATCTCTCTCATCAGTTGGATTGAAGCCGTGGTGTTGGAGAATTGTAAAGAGATCATCAACGGACCATCTGCCTTGGCACATCTTTCTTGAAATGTGTTCACACCAGGAATACTGATCAAAGCCTATGTCATCCTTCCCTTCCTTTAGTTTGACCTTCGTTCTTTCTTTGACATAGTACCCCTGGGCCAACATCCCTTCATCCATCACTTTCATGCACTCGTCAATGTCACTTTCAGAGTGATCCAAATATGAGTCCTCAAATGCGCTATACTGAATCGGGAATCGAGGACGAATCTCTGTCTTTTCTGCAGGGTCCGGATATCCCAAGTTCATGCCCACAACAGGAAACACACGGTTCGGGATATTGAAAGTCTCGGATATGATATCTGCACGGAGAGGGGCGTTCCCAAGGAGAACAGATCCAAGTCCTAATGCTTCAGCCGCAAGTGTGAGGTTCTCTACTGCCAAGGTGACATCCTGGATACCAAGCCATAGTGTCATCAGGTCATCGTATTCATAGTTGTGACTGCGTTTGACCATTATCTTCTCGAGGCGCCTTACATCAATCAAGAAGACTAAGAGCAACGGAGCTGTAGGATATGACCCCATTTTCAACTTCTTCATCTTATCCTTGTCCCGAGTGTAGACGACAGAACACAGCTGGGATGCAAATGGAGCTCTCATTCCAGCTTCCAGCATTTTGAGAAGAACCTCATCCGTCACCGGCTTGTCGAGAAACCAGCGCATTGACCGTCTATTGTTTATTATCTCAAAGATTTTCTCTACTTCAGTCATGATGGGCTGTGTGCGTAATCCTGACCTATGAGCGTTACTGATTTCGCTATGGAAACACAAAATAGCGCAAACGAAAGAAAAGAAAGTGTGGGGCACAGATGCACATGCACCCTTGAGCTCGCAGCTGAGTGTGCGCGTCTGCGTTCCACACCAAGTTTGTTTTGACTACTCCTTGATTGACCAGTAGAGATCAAGTATCAGGTCGTCTTCGGATACACCAATCTCATGTGCTCGCTCAAAGCATTGTTGATCTCCGAATTCGTATTTGCTGGCCTTTATCCACTCTCCCAACCTCTTCCATGCACCGATAATCATAATCCCTTCATCAGTGACATAGGGATCTGCCTTCAGAGGTGTAGTGGTGACAGCATAAAGACCCCCTTCGAATTCTTTGACCTCTACGTCTCCTTTGGATTCTACATCTTCTCCGACCTTGATCCAAAACTCGTATCCATACTCCTTTTTGCCAGGTGATGGATCCGGACTATTGAATCCGAAGACCGGATTCCTCTTGACATCATCAAGAAGCCCACGCGGTTCAGCCCATGTCCGCAGTTTTTCCCATGCGTCATTCTCTGGAGACTTGCTTATTGCCTGAAACCTGGCTACTCGCATAGGCTCAAGCTTTTCTATTCTTACCTCGAGATCGTCCATTTTGTCTTTCCTCTTGGTATGCACACGCTGGATGTAGTCCACCCGACGAGCAGATTCATGGTCATGGCGTCTTCTCGAAGAGGCGTAAGCGGCACTGATGCTTCTAAGAAAATCAACACCATCGGAGCTTATCTCATAGAAGCCTCGACTAGCATGGATAATGAGTCCATTCTCTACTAGTCTATTGAGATGATGCGCCAATGCAGTCTTACTTAGTCCCGAGATCTCCATCAGCTCGCTAAACTCTCTCGGCACTTTATTCAAAGCTACAAGAATCGCCAAACGAACCTTGCTAGCTATTGCACTCAGAACCGCAGCAATATCAGCTTCTGATCCCGTGATGATATCCTCGATAATATGGTCTAGCTCTTCGGAAATATGACTCCACCCAATGCCTGTGGAGTGATATGTCTTATTAAATATTTTGCTGAACGTAAGTACTAAATATGCTGAACAGTTCTAATTCACTGGCTAACGAAATCCAAAGCATCCCATTCGCGGATGGCATTAAACATCGAGATGGAGAGAGCCTTCATCTTCTCATATAGCGCCTTTGCAGTTGCAGTCTGTGGCAGCACAGCCACCTGCTTCTGAAGCTCTTCTGCCTCCCGAAATGCAACTCTGAAATCTACGTTCTTCGTACGAGTCCGATAGACAACCTCTCTGACTAATCCATATGGTCCCAGTGTCTGGAGCTTGTCAGCATCAAAGACAACTTTCGCCTCAATAGTCCTTGCAGTATGGATAGTGGTTGGTTCTATGCACCTTACACAATGAACGATTCTATCACTCATATGAGGAGAAACATCGATGCTAAGGAGGAACTCATTGACTTGAGCTGCTCCCTCAAGATGAAATTGATGGAGTAGTGCACCCATCTTTGCAATGAGTTCATCTGCTCCCTCCTTTCTAGCTAAATAGCTAGCAATGCTTGCAGTCTTTTCACAGTGGTCTGCTCCATGCGTATCGTCTAGTGATCGATACTTCTTCAAAGCAAATTCTTCTATCAGCGCTGCCTGCCGGTCTGTTAACTGCACGGTTCTGCACCCCTATCGTCTGGCGAACGATAGCCTGTAACTATCCAGCACTGAATTTCATATATCCTCGTAATACGATATTGAGGACTAGGCAACAGGTTGACGAATCACAGTCTTGAGCTTCTCAGGAGCAGTTCTTCGAGGATCGCTTAGGTAAATCTCGTGGTGCTTGCCCCGTAGCTTGAAACCTTGTTCCTCCGCATAGGCATGCAGTCCATCAATCGTAGGCTTCTCTTCTGACCATGGTCCAATGTGCATTATTTGGACTGAGTAGCCTTCCCGAAATGACTCAAACCGGAGCTTCTGTAGTGCTATAGGATCTTTCTTCTCTTTGACTTCCGCAATGGCCTCGATAACATCAGTTCTAGACACTTGTTCAGGTTGCATTATCAAAGCAGTCCAGCACCAACCTTCCTTTGAATCTATTTTGAAACCCTCCTCTCCTTCAACCCACCATAGTCCTTCAAGTGGCATAACAGTGAAATCCAAGACTTTAGCTTTCTTCAACTTGAACTTCAATGTGTGGGAAGCGGCGTATAATGCTTCTATAGCATCTTTGTACTCCTGCGCTGTGTTAGGATCACCTTTTCCATCAATCATTAGGAAATTCATCTCAGGCACATCAACTTCTGAAGGCTTTCTTGACGATGGACTGTAGAACTCCTTCAAAACCTTCTTGTGATCTACTTTCTTCATTTTCCTCCACTCCGCGCGAATCAAATTCCGAGAATCCCAAGGAGGAATCACTTCTATATATTCTGGTGGCAGGGACTATTGGCGAGATTTCCTTCTGGACTTGTATGTGATACCAATAATGATAGCAAATTCGAGAGTGATGATGTCTACTATAATGAGATCCACATCCGTGGGTACAGCCATTGATGTTGCGTCTGTTGTAGCTCCGTTTGAAGTTGTAGGATTGCTTGGTTCTGGACAGATTGCCACATCATCTATTTAGAATGTGCTAGGCGCACCATTTGATGCATGGTTCTGAAGTCTAAGATATGTGATTTCCAAAACGTCAGGAGAAGAAGGCGCTCCAAAAACTGCAGAATAATCAGTCAGTATTGAACGATCTAGAATATGCCATTCGTTAGGCGCCCAATCATAGAGGAGATAATGGGCACGTGTCACATTTGATCCTATGTCACTACCAGGATAGTCGTAGCCAGACCAGACGTAGTTCAGTCCTCTAATGACTTCTGTTTCAGTATCATGGACAGCCACAATGTATGAGGCTCTTCCATATTCACCACAAGTTATTCCTGTTCTAGTAGGAAATATTGCCGCGAGGAATCTAGTATCCACCGATACTGAAATAGGCGTGGTGAATACCTGATCAACATAGGCCCATATGTAATATATAGAGTCCATTCGCAGTGCGTAGGTTCCAGAGTATACTCGTGATGTCTGAATTACATTCTCTTCTACATTCTCAACATTGTCCCAAGCGAGGAATGAACCAGATTCGAATCCGGGGTTGCTAACTGGATTCTCCTGAGAAAGAATATGATTTTCTCCTATGCTCAGTGAATGCTTCCTGTTACCTAGTGATATTCCAGTCGATGAAGATAGCAGACTCAGGAGAATGAATCCAATGAGAATAGATCTTCCTCTCACGAAATTCTCCCCACTCCATTTAGTTCATTATGTCTGGCATTTGGGACAGAGATACACATGTCCTCCACCATGGGCAAGTTTCTCGATTGTAGTCTTGCATTTCAGACATTTAGCACCCTTCATATTAGGCCCCATCGATGGAACGTATTGACCATGCTTCCCATAGAGGTCTGTGAATTGGTGCTTGCCACCAAGATGGATTCTCGCTTCCATTGTCCTAACAATTGCATTATAGAGAGCTTTGACTTGGCTGCTGTTAAGGTCAGATGCCTTCTTCTTTGGATGTACACCAGCTTGATAGATTACGTCTTGAAATGTGCTGTTCTGAATTCCAACAAGAATGGCTTCTTTGCCTACCAATACCATTTTGATATTCTTTGAAATCTGAGATAGTTGCTCCTCGAACCAGTCAGAAGTGAACCGTTTCTCATCCGGAGACACCACATCTGAGAAATCTCTCCGATATACGTAATTATCTTCTAGTTCTTCATTAGAAGCAGCATCGATGTGACCCCAACCCTTGAGTCTCAAAGTAAAGAGTGTCTTGTCGAAGAAAGTAAGTGTCAGATGAATCTTCTTAGGTAGGCTGGTCTTATCCTCATGGAATCCAAACTCAGCTCCGTATTCTGGTGCAAAGAACATATTCATGCCATCGTCTAACTTTACCTGTATTCCGTTCCCCCTCGATACTACTGACTGAATTGTTCTCCCTTTTAGCTTGTCAAAGTTCTTCAAACTTCTACTCACCATTTTGGACTTCTGAAGCTTCTCCAGTTCATCTAGGTTCCAGGATTCTATCTTCTTCCCGACCAGCTCTTTTTCCATTTGCTTTGCGAGAATCAAAGCTTCAGGTAATTCTATACTCATTTGCATTCGCAACCTTCAAGCAATCAAGAACCGCATATCTGCTTTTGAGAAACGAGAGTATGCACCCTTTTCATATTCGTGTGTCAATTCATTCGCATAGGCTTTGAGAGCCTTGAGTGTGGACTCCCCTCCAATCTTCTCTGTGAATGATGCCACCAATTCCCAAGCAGGTTCATGAGTCTTGGGAACGACCGACCGTAGGAAGCCCATATCAGTTGTCCAATCATCATATAGCTGTATTAGCTCAGTTCGTAAGCCAAGGTTTCTCAGCATCCTGAAATACATGTTTGCTCGAAACAACGTAGTGAGGGGATCTCGTCCTTTCTTGTTCTTCGAATAGATGACACCGTCAATCACAAGTTTCTTCTCGCCATCTCTAAACTCGCCGTTCTGAATAATGGTCCAAAGCAATCTAAAGAGAACATCGCGTCTACCTTTGATTATTCCAGCTCCAGCTATAGTGTCTGGATGCTTCAATCCGAATTTCGTATTCGCTAGTGTGGACAAGAAGTTATGGGCTGCTCTGAGGTCTGACACTTCTATTGCTCGAATCTTCACGTCCTCAGGATATTCAACGATCTTCTTCACAGGAACCTTCACTGTCTTTGACTCCACGATCTCTTGAGAACTTAAGCTGGCTCTGATCGCATCTAGGTGTGCTTTTCCCTGGAATGGTTCAATGAATTGCTCGTAAGCCTTATCGGGGACAGGCTCACCTAGCCGTTCCGAAACGCTTTCTCTAGTAATCTCGCCTATATGAGCTTCAATCCAGTCACAAGGATATCTTGAGCAATAAGCACAGTTCTGAATTCCATTGTATGTGGCACATTCCCTTGCAAGACAGCCGCGAACAAAATTATGAACCCCTACATCCTTGGCGAGCTTTTCATTAGGAGTTTGACAAGCCTGGCATGGCTTTGCAGTAGGTGTGAAGCCTACATACTTCTTTGCATCGTCACGATAAGATTCCCAACCCTGTTCTGAGAGTCTTGCACGTTGGTAACAGCCCCATGGACAAGTACCACAATAATTCCCGCACTTGCTGATTACTTGAACCATACCTTTCCCTCGCAAACCAGTAACATAGCAGTGATATAAACTTCGAGCCTGAAATTGTGACATTGCTCTCCAGCCTTCCTTTAGGCGAAAAACGAATATCTTTGTACCATCTCGCAATACTCGAAGGAAGATAATGGCATGAGTGAATCTGCTGATAAGATTGCATCAACCCTACAATCTACAATGGTCGGACCCTTGTGGGCACGTGCTAAATACTCACAGCTATATCCTGAATTGTTGAAAGACGACCAAGCCGTAGATCTCATTGAACAGGTGAAGAGAAAACATACTGGCTCACAGGATGACTTTGATGTGTTGGAGGAATTCATAGATGAGCTGTTGGGACTTGCGTTTGCTATCAGAGCCAGAACCTTCGACGACACAATTGCCGCATTTCTTCAAAGCAAGCCTCATGCTACAATTGTGAATCTTGGCTGTGGATTGGACACGACTTTTTCTAGAGTTGACAATGGAACCTTGCATTGGTTCGATCTTGATCTCCCAGATGCAATAGATTATCGCCGTCAACTAATCCCTGAAACTTCAAGAAGTAAATACATAGCAAAGTCAATCTTTGATTTCAGCTGGATGGAAGACATAGGCTTCAACTATGCTGATGGACTTCTTATGATCGCAGGAGGACTCTTTGCATATTTTGATGAAGAAGATGTTTCACAATTCTTCAGGACTATCGCTCAGAGATTTCCAGGAGGAGAAATCATCTTCGACAGTAGTTCATCCAGAGGAAATTGGGTCATTAATAGGCGTTTTAGAAAGTACGGCATTACTGGGATTGATCACAAATTCGATGCCAAAAGCCCAAGTCAAATTGAAAGCTGGTCTGAGCTACTTGATGTAGTTGATTGGTTTCCTTATTTCTCCCGCGTTAGAACAGTTCCAAGATGGGGCCTTCGCACTCGCCTCATCATGACTCTGAATTCAAATCTCAAACTGGCAAAGTTCATCCACGTGAGAATCAAGGAATCTCAACCATAAGATAGAATTGTAGGCTCCAATGTTGATATGAACGAGCATCTTGAAAATAATCTCCTGGAATGTTAATGGGATTCGGGCATGTCTCAAGAAGGGCCTTCTTGAGTTCATTCAAAACGAAAATGCTGATGTCCACTGTTTTCAAGAAACGAAGTCGTCATCCGGAATGGATGACATTGCACCGTTGGCACTGAGCGAATATGAGCAGCATTGGCATCACGCAGCGAAGAAGGGATACAGTGGCACCATGATCCTTACCAAGGAACCACCAATCTCTGTTTTCAGAGGCACTGACAAAAAGGGATTTGACACTGAAGGGCGTGCCATTACTGCAGAATATGACAAGTTCTACCTTGTGAATGTATATTTCCCGAATGCAGGTCGCATGCTTGAAAGACTCGACTTCAAATTGGATTTCAATGCCAGATTGCTTAGATATGCCCAAGAACTGCGGAAAGAAAAAGGCGTCATCGTAACTGGCGATTTCAATGTTTCACATAAGGAGATAGACATAGCAAGGCCCAAGAGCAATCGTGGTCATGCAGGATTCACTGATGATGAAAGGTCCTGGTTTGATCGGATGCTTTCCAAAGGATACATTGACACATTCAGGGAGCAAACTCAGGAAGGAGGTCACTATACTTGGTGGTCATACCTTCACAACGCCAGAGCCAAGAACGTTGGATGGCGACTGGATTATTTCGTAATAAACGAGGAATTCAAAGCTCAATTAGTAGGAAGTGACATCCTAAGCGAGGTCTTTGGTTCTGACCACTGCCCCATAAGACTTGAGATCAGTTCCAAAGGATGACGATTCAACAACTGCTTGGAGTCATGTCAATTTCAGTTTCCATAGCCTAATCGTTTCCCACCATGCAAAGAGTGCTCCAACCGAGCCAATAGCAAGAGCAATGAACTTGTCATAGAGTCCCGGTCTAGGATTCAGGAAACTTATCGCAAGATAAGCTAGGGTCGCCATTGTGAAGAAGATGGCCACAAACATGTAGCGTGGAAGAAACCTTCCCCGAAAGCCGATGAAATTTCTGAGGACTCCAACTTTGACAACTCGGCTAACCTCGTAAGAGTTGTCAGGGAGCTTCTCAACAAGCTCCAATGAAACAAGCTTCGATAGATGGTGACTTGCCACTGAAGGGCTAGACATGCCCAACGCCCTCTGTACCTCTCTGACACCCACTGCCTCGTTTTGAGACAGCATCAACCAGTAGACTCTGAGTGTGTTTCCTCTAAGTTCTGGGTCGAGAGAGGTCTCGTCACTTGTATCCGACAATTGTTACCACGCACAATGAGTCTTCACTTTCTTCAGATTAATCTCTTCTTCCTTGTCAGCACCGAATTCACAACTCTGTTCTAAAGTATGGACGCAGTGTTCTATTCCATGGTACTAAGTAAGTTTGAGCATTGTAGAATAGCATGCTTCAAGTCATTGCGAGAGCTATTGATAGCGATATCAGGCAAAAGATGTTTGCTGCAGGACTTGTATCTGCACTTCTTGCAGTAAGTCTTGTGGGCACTATAGGGTATTTGGGTGGCGCCTTTCATCCCGCATTTCCACCATCCCATCTGAATATGCCCGTCTATACAATCGATAATATTGTGGCCAGCAACTTTGCTGATTTTGAGCCTCATGAAGAGTCGTTTGTACCTAATGCACCCGAATACACAGTCTACCAGGGTCTTTCAAATGTGGTCAATCTTGGCCAATTCGGAACCCTTCCTAGTGACCTGCTTCTCAAGATAGAAATGAGCGGATTTGCTGCTGCCACTCAAATTGAATACAAACAGATCCACGAAATATTGGAATTGAATGATGATGAGGATATTCCTAGTTTCGTTTCTTCAGATGCCGTCCTGCATGCATTCCACGTACTCTACGACTTAGCTCTTAGGGAGGTTGAAGTCTATTCCTTCTGGGACCTTCTTGGCAACCTGACTGCCTCTATGCTGGATTCCAGCTATGGACAATACCTTGTGGCCCCAGAAGGCAGATGGAAAGAAGCGGCATTAAGAAACATGATGTTCCTTACAGTGGCTCTGAAGCTCATCGATAGCAATTATGTGATTCCTCCAGCCTTCCCAGTTGAGATTGGCACTGAGGTCACCAATGTGCTTACTCTGATTGATGCACACAATGAAATGACCGATGAGTGGTTCCAAGGATATCGAGAAGACTTCACTCAATTCGTGCCAAGGGGTCATTACACCCGCAGTGAAACTCTTGAGCGATATTTCCAGGCAATGATGTGGTTTGGGAGAGTGTCATTTCGACTGCAACCCGATCTTCCAGAATTCCCCAATGACAAGGGAATGGACAACACCGCTCAGGCAATTCTCATCTCATTGGCTCTGATGGATGAGATATCCACCTTGCCAGCTGGAATCATAGGTTATGACTTGTGGGACGCGATCTATGAGCCTACAGTCTTCTTTGTTGGGTCTGCGGATGATCTGCTGCCAACTGAGTACTTGGAGTTGGTCCAGACCATCTACGGCTCTGAAGTCACAATTGTTGACCTTGATGATGATGCCCTGTTGGAGGACTTCATTGATGCTGCATTAGAGTTCCGAGAACCAGCGATATTGGGTCATCCTGTTGCGGATTTCTTGACCCTGACGCAAACCATGGGACTTAGGTTCATGGGACAACGCTACATTCCAGATAGCTACATTCTCGGACAACTCGTGTACAAAAATGTGGGGACTATGTCGAATCCAAGACTCATGCCAATGGGTCTCGATGTGATGGCTGCTCTTGGATCGGAGAGAGCATGGGAACTCCTAGAACCGGAAAGAGACTATGAGAACTACGAATCACAGATGAGCGTGCTCTGGGAAATGGTCGCCAACATCACTGATGCCGAGTGGACAAGCAACCTTTACTATCTATGGCTCTATTCTCTTCTACCTCTTCTATCCGATCCAGGTGAAGGCTATCCTTTCTTCATGCAGAGCGAAGCTTGGGTTGATAAGCAGCTATCCACCGCACTTGGCTCATGGGCTGAGCTAAGGCATGATACAATTCTCTACGCCAAGCAGTCTTATACTTGGGAATTGACAGCAATGCCACCTCCTGTTAGGGGATATGTAGAGCCTGTTCCCCGAGTATATGCGCGTTTGGCTTCATTATGTAAGATGATGATTGATGGGCTTGATTCTAGGACCCTTCTGTCCACTTTGATTGACAACAAGCTGAACGCCCTATACGATCTTCTATTGGATCTCCAGACAATTTCTATCAAGGAGTTGGAGGGAACTCCTCTGACGGAGTCAGAATACTACCTAATCGAAGGCTGTGGAAAGACATTGGGATCAATTGTTGCATTGCCACAGGATGACTACCTTACATCAGATGCTGACGATGACATGGCTGTCATTGCTGATGTTCACACCGACCCTAATACTTCGAGTGTGCTTGAAGAGGCAGTTGGAAGACCTATGGTCATCTATGTAGCTGTTGAAGTTGATGGACAAGTCATTCTCACCAGAGGGGGAGTATTCTCATACTACGAGTTTACTTGGCCGATGGATGATCGACTTACAGATGAGGCTTGGCAAGATATGCTTACACAGGATGAGGTGCCGCACCTACCAACTTGGACTGCAAGTTTTGTGACTGACTCCGGAGTCACTCTGCTTGCAGCAAGTGCAATCACCTCTAAGGAATCAGAGTAGTCACGGCGAGGAAGATGGCGAGAGGACGCGGGAAATCGTGGGTGTCCTCTCGCCGCTTAAAGAGTGTTGGTTGTTAATGAAGAAATAAAAGGGAAACAAATCAATATACTAAAGAAGGCGATGTTGGGGCCTCGACAGCACAGTGGAAGTCCCGAGTTTAGGTCGTCTAGACCTCTTCGCCTTCACCAGGAGACCGCAGTTCAGCTATCTTCTCATCTATCTGCCTAATTCTGTCCTCTAAATGTGACCTTAATGCTTCAAGACGTTTGATCGCTGTTTCCTTGCTTTCATAGCCTGGAGCGCAATCCATGAATCCAAATAGTCCCGGCATCATTCCGAAGCCAAATCCATGTCTTCCTCTCATGCGTGGATGTGAATCACACATTATTCGCTTTTCACCTCCCATTCGTCTTCTTCACTTCCGAGTTCCCCTAAACGTTGGGTTACCCAAGCTAATTCGTTTTTCAGGTAGTCACGGTACTCCTTGAGGAAATCTTCTCGCATCGAAAATAGTCCTGGTGACCATCCCGCTTTCTTAAGAGCGGCAAATGCTATAGGGCTCTTGTGACGCTTCGCATGGTCAAAAAGAACAGTAGCAGTTTCACCTCTTGCAGCTTCCCCAAGGAAACTCCAAAACTTGTCCTGCATATGCATTTCTCCTCCCATGTGTTGGAGAACTCGAGTAAGGACCTTTTCTCCTCGTGGAGTAATGGAATATTCTATGGCGTCTGGACGTACTTCTTGACGGACTCTCCTCCCCTTGATCAAGCCTCTGTTGGATAGTCTGCGAAGAGCAGGGTACAATGTACCGCTCTTCAACAGCATTCCAAGTTGTTCTTTGAGGCCCGATAGAATTGCATACCCGTGAGCAGGTCCTTGTCTCAGCTGAGCCAGGATAAGGAGCTCTACCCGACTGATGCTTTTTCTTGGGGGGCCCATTCTTCTAGGTCCAGGAAATTCCAATTATATAGTCACCAACTTATGTAGAGTTCTACATATACCTATGTAGACATCTACATATAAACATTGACGTCCGTGAACCTGGTCTCTGAATCACTGAATCAGTTTTCGATCAGACTTCTCAGAATCTCCTCTGCTCTATCACGTATCTTCTTGATGGCTTCGCTATCAGCATATCCATGATAGTAGTTCAAGGTCAAAGTCAGCTTCCCACTCACCGTGGCAATGCCGAGGACAATCTCCATCTTCATGCCAGCTGATGGTGTGAAGAATGCCCTCTCAACTTCAATACCAGATATCTTGTCAGGAATGCCTAGCTTGCCTAAGTTAGTGCTGATGATATCAGGTGCTCTGCCTCCAATTCTCTCAAGATATTTCGTAACCATTCCGTCCTTCTTACTCGCATATGCGGACAGCTTTGAGTATCGACTCTGATGAGGTTCGATTTGGTCACCGTAGAAAGCAACTGACATGGCATCAACCAGAGTTTGGTCAAGATAATGATGACTGACAACAGTCTCAAAGACATTATTGTTTTCCAAATCCTTGCTTACAGCTTTGTGGTAGACGCGCACATTGTCCCATAGTGACGCACTCTCCTTATACTTGAATTCCATGAAAGAGCCGCCTGCGTAGAATCCTACCGCATCACTGCAGTCAATCTGCAGTCTCTTTCTGGCATCCACTGCTGTGGCAACCTTCGCCTTGCCATCGTAGGGTCCAACCGAGTCAATTCGTGCTTTTAGAAGTGCAATCAGAAGTGCGGAATTGAGGGTAACATCATTCTCCCTGGAGACCTCAACTAATCGTTCTGTCTCAGTTTCATCAAACTCGATAATCTCGATGCCATAGGATGTGTTCTTCCAAGAAGCCTCCCAGATGTTCACCAGATCTTCCTCATCAAATAGGACCTTTTCTCTCTGCCAATTCTTGTTGATCCTACCCACAAGGCTCCTTTTGACACGCCCCCACTCTGAACCTTTGGGGAATATTTCCAAAGTCTGCGGCGGCACATCTAGAAACTCCGGTGATTTCCTTTTGGGATCGTTGAGATGTAGAAGCACCTCTCTAAGTGCAAACTCTAGAGACCTACCATCACTGATTGTATGATGGCAGAATACTATTAGCTCTGAAGTGTTGTCCCCTTTCACAAGAATGAAGCGGGTCAACGGACCTTTGGAGGGTCTCAGCGGAATAGCATGTTCAAGGTTCAATACATCTATCCAGTGACAATCAGACTCACGTGTGTACGCTTTCACAGGAATCTTTGCAGCTCCCTCAGTCGTAGAGTCATGGACTCCAGCTTCATCCCACTCAATCCGCACTCCGAACTGAGGATAGGTTTTGAGCATTTTCTCAACAGCCGCTTCCAGCGCCTGTTCTGACACCTGGCTTTTGAGTCTTAGTACCAATGAGATGTGTGCATTGGGACCAAAAAGGAATCGACGTTCCTGCCCTGTAATGATTCGCTTGTATGGTTTACTCTCTTCAGTAGTAATCATTTTCTTCACACAATATTATATTTCGTAACTTTTAAATATTTACGAAATAAGCAATCTCGAGAGACTGTAGACATGAAGCTTGAGAGAGTGAAACGTGACTTCATCCGATACATGGAAGAAGTCCATGGCGCAAATCCCTACCCCCGCAATTTCTTTGGGTGCGTTATGGCCATTAGTTCTGAAAACGAACCAGTCAGTCAGGATAGGATAATGGAACTTACTGGCTACTCCCAGGCTACAGTATCACTTGCTATCCAAAAGATACAGCTGCTTCTGCCAATACGTGCTGTAAAGAAGAAGGGCAACCGCAGGAACTACTATGCCTATGATGATGCAGCTAGTAGCTTTGTTCTTGATCTTCTACAGAGACGAGTGGACGTACAGGATGTTGACATCAATCTAGTTGATTCCATTCTTGAGAAATCCAATACCTGGGATGACGAGGATGAAACAATCATACGTTTCAGAAGATATCTCAGAAATATGCGGCTCTATCTCAATCTGATTCACCAAATGCGAAGTGCCAGTGTTGAGCCATTCAAGAAGGCTCTGTCTTCTGGATCCTTGAAAAACCTCGGTCTTCAGGATGAGAGTGTTTTGGAGAAAGGTTCTCTGTCAGAATTCCTTTTGAAGCTCAAGAAGGTCACCTCGATTACGGAGGAAGGACTCCCTGATGGCGAGGACCATATGACCGGCAACATCTTGCTCCTAAAGAATGAATACTTCACGGGGATTAAGACCTATCTGAATCCATTGTTCTCTCAGGCGATAGCCAACCAGCTGGTGGTAGTTCATTGCGTCCTGCTTGAAGGTTGTGTCACACAGGATCAAATAGAACGAGCAACACTCCTTCCTAGAAGCATCATTTCAGAAGTTCTTGCCTACGCTGTAAAGAGGGGGATTGTGAAAGTTTCAGGGTCTCGCCCGAAATACTACCGTCCAGTAGTATCGTTTTCTGATTTGATGCTTGCCAGTTATGATCGTGTAGCAAATTACATCGTTCTCGTTACAAAGCAATTGTCCGAGTTTGTCAAGAAGACTCGCCAGGTTCGTCCAAAATCCAAAGCAGTGACCGACTTCTTAGATTTTCTGACTGAACTTGAGAACGCCTACAAGCTGGCTCGCGCCTTCTCGATAAACATGAAAGTACAGACTGTAAAGCAGTTGAAAGCGGAATTTGAACATGGGTTTGAGTTTATCTGAAGTCGATGAATCCCAATTGCAGAGATGTGGTCTTCTTCTAATCAAAGAAAACACTTTCTAAGTAACTTAGATTTCAAGAATAATGATATACTTATTCGATGTCTGGTCGCATGATAGGATGAACATTCTGTATTCATCAGGTCAAACTAGATGTAGGTATTCTGCAAATGTAAGATGAATTCCTAGTAGCTCAATGGAGAGTATTGCATTGAAAAGAACCACCATCACTTTGATTTTCATATTGACATTTAGTATAGTTTCTACGGCAGTTCCAATCGCTACAAATTTCGCTGGAGTGAGTGAAATTGCAGGTGTGTCTACGACTCTTGCTGCAACGCCTGGATACGAGGTTACTGTGATCAGGATAAGCGATGACGCACCAGTATTGGAGAGCACTCCAGATACGAATTATGAATTGTCGAACCTACTTGATTGCAGTAATGCGAGTGGAGATATATCTCGTTCATGGTTGAAGTTCAACCTCACTCATTTACCAAATAACCTTCAGTTTGCAAAAGCAGCAGTGAATCTATTCACTGTTTCAGGTGTTGGTTCTGCAGATTATCCTAGAGGGATTTTCGTGTCTGAAAACGACTCATGGACAGAGAATGCTATCACTTGGAATAATCAACCTGAGTACAACTTAATCCCTGTGGATGTTATAGATTCACCAGCAAGCCCAGACATGTTTGACGTTGGTTTCTGGTATGAATGGGACATAACTGAAGAGGTTGCTCAAACGGTTGAACAAGATGGAATTCTTACACTAGTTCTAGCCTTTGAAAATGAGAATACAACTGACACCTCAAATCTAGCGTTTTCATCAAAAGAATATGCAATCACTCTCGGTGATTCAGGGTACTATATTATGCCCCATATATCAATTGAATATGCAGTTCCAACAACTTCAAATCTATTGATCGATGGTTTCTCAGAATCACCTCAGATTGACTACATCAATAGTGCAAATCCTGAGTTCAGTTGGACATTTAATGATGGAAACCAAGATGATATTCAAAAGAATTTCGAACTTGAAGTATGGAACAACTCTGCCTTTGATGATACACTCTTGATGCGGAAAAATAACAGTGAGATTTCAGTTATACATGACACCGGAGGAGCGGGAATAATACCTCCAGGTGATGCTTTCAACGCCCCCTATGAATTGCGTTTTCAATATAAATGGCCTTCATCAATGATTCCCAAATCTGGGGTTGTTGACAAGCTATTATTTGAAATGGACAAATTGTCTGGGACAACAACATACAATGATTTGGCAATCTATATGATCAGTGTAGACGATTCAAGTGACTTAACGACTGATTTCGAGGCTAATTACGATGGTGGGACACCAATTCAAGTGTTGAATCGAACCGAATTTACTGGAATCACAAAAGATGGATTCATGACAATCGATATAGAAAACACATTTGTTGCATCATCTAGCTTAAACCTGATTATTGAATTGCGGCATACAGGTGCATCGGGCACAATAGTAAATTGCAACTATACAGTTAGTGGTGGCTCAATTGCAGGTAGCGCCGATCCTGTGCCCGATGGTGGTGCATATTACGGTTCAACTGCAGATGCTGTTAGTGCCCGAACTCACGGTCTTAGACTTGAAATTGTAAGCTATGATGTGTTTTCAGAGGGTGTTATAACAAACAGTATTCCATTTGGGCTAAGTCTGGGAGATTCAGGAAGATTTCAATTCAAATACAATCGATGTATGATTAACGATGAAGGCATCATTGACAGGATTCTCTTTCCTGCAGGTATGACTGGTGATGTCGTATACGAGAATTTCTCAGTTTATCTTATCGAAACTCCACTAGAGGGAGAACTTAGTCACACAGATATGGATAGCAATTACGCAGGGATGACTCCAACGCTAGTACTATCTGCGGATGAGTATATAGTGCGTGATATAGGAGGAGTATTAGCTATTGATGTGGATGACCTATTCTTTTATTCAAATACACACAATCTCATGGTAGAGTTGAGATTCGATAGTTTTGTCAGTGGAGAGCAACGAGCGATATTTCAAAACGGGCAAGGTGGATATCGTGCGTTTGATTCTAAAATGTACGAAGGAAATGATACTGCAACTTACAACATGATTCTAGATTTCATCTACGAATTAAATTCACTAGAGTACAGCGGCTCACCATTGGTTAATGCAACTACATACTACTGGCGTATCAGAACTTGCGATAGTATGGGGATTTGGAGTCCATGGGCAACAGGCAGTTTCAGATACGAAATTCTGGAGAGTGCACCAGTTTGGTCCAATCTCGCTGAAACTACGAGTCCCATTGAGCTGGGAGAATCAATGACTATCTCGATTGATGTTACTCACATCACTGGAATCAAACAGGTTCTATTGGAATTCAATGGAGTAAATCACTCAATGTCAAAATCAGGTGATTCCTTCTCGTATTCGTGGATTCCCGATTCAGTTGGAACTATTGCCTATACCGTGTATATGGAACCCTACTCAGGGTCATGGACTTCTGTTTCTGATATCGTTGGAGTTGTGGACACTACAGCGCCCACTTGGATTCAATCTCCAGCAGATAAAGTACTGATGTTCGGAGACCCATTGAGTTATCAATTGATGGCTACAGACTTGTCCGGTATCGCCACTTGGACAATCGATGACACCACCAATTTTGAAATCACGGATGGACTAGTGACAAACAAAACTGTCCTAGCTCCAGGAGGTTATCACCTGAGTGTCACAGTTACTGACAACGAAGGAAACAGTGCTTCAGCATCATTCATAGTTGCTGTTCTTGAGTCCACAGCCACAACACCGACACAACCAGGCCCCTTCGATGCTTCGATTGGAATAATAGCAGCTCTTGTTGGAGTCATTGTTGTTCTCGTGATCATCATTTTTACGCAGAATCGAAAGTCCTAGGTTCGCGATGAAGAGCGAGTTCAAAGGATGATGACATTCAGAATAAGCTGAGCCGCCATCTAACAATCAACTCGTTGGCAATAGAGAAATGCCCTTAAGACCAGAAAATTGATGCCTCGCTATGCTTGAGGTCACGCTTGACCAGGCCAGGAGATTCATCCTCGATATTCAGGGTCTTAAATCCAGTCGCCTGATTCGTTCAGTACTCGATGTTGCGAAAAGAATTCACTCCATCCAGATTATAACAGTGGGAGAAAAACCTGCGTGCTCGAGGAATGGAAGCGATGCGAAAACGGCGATAAACCGTAGGGAATCGGTGCCCCGCTCTATATCCCCAAGGCTTTTTTGGCGTTGCCTCCGAGAATCAGACGTTTCTCGGCCTCCGTAAACTCCGGAACCCCCATTGCTTGAAGGGGCGGTGGAAGGGCCATGGTTTGGATGGCGTCTACCCACTCGGGTTGGGGACACAATGGTGTAAAGAGAGGCCAGTCGCTCCCAAACAGAATCTTTTCCACCCCGCACGTCATTTTCGCCTCACTAAGGATTTGGAAAAACACCACAGGAGCTTGTTTGAACAGAGGTTGAACTGAAGAAAGATCGACATAGACATTGGGATTTTTCCCGGCCACGGTGAAGGCTTCCTGCGTCCACGGGATCCCCATGTGCGCCATGATGATGGGAATGTGGGGAAAATCCACTGCGATGGTGTCGACATACGCCGGGCGATTATACTTCAAGTACGTGGAAGACGGGCCCCGGCCCATATGGCACAGGATAGGGACGCCCATTTCCTCCACCCGTTCATAAAATGGATAAAATGCAGGGTCGTCGGGATAGAACCCGGTGAGAGGCCACAGTTTTACTCCGCGTAACCCGTGATCCCCGACACAGCGCTCCAACTCGCGGATGGCTCCCTTTCCTCTCCGCGGATCAATCCCACAGAACCCAATCAACCGATCGGGATACGCTCGGAGCTGCTGGGCGACGTAATCGTTGTACTCCTTCGCTGTCGCCCCGTCCGTAGTCATAAATTCAGCATCTAACGCCAAGGCTACAGCTTGATCGATTCCGGCCTCATCCATCTCGTAAATTAAGCGGTCCGCCGTTCCATCCATCATCAGTTTTAGATCCCAACCCCGCATTTTTGCGAGTCCTTGAAAGTCTTTGATAAACAATGACCCTAGGTGTTTCTTTTCCCATATATGGCAATGAGCGTCAATAATCACCATTATCATTTCCCCACATATTAACTTGATATTCCAACTTGATAGCTTGTTTATAATATCTACAATCCCATCAGCTGGGGAGGGAGGGGATGCCTCTCGTGCTAACTGAGCGGCCAATTATATTGATATGACGGGAAACGAATCTCTGAATTTGCCATGAAGACAAGTAAGGTTGGTTCCTCCAAGATGCCCAAATAACTCCTTGAAATCCTCAAGAGTCTTGAGAGAGTCTATTCAATAGCACTCGCTCTATCCCATGATATGAAGGTGAAAATGGTGATGCATTTGATGCACGAATTTGAGAGTGGTTTTGTCTTCATCTGATATTCTCATCTTCTTAGAGAGATGATATTATCAGGAGGAATAGTGTGGGAAGTCTGACATGATTGAGGTTTCATTGGAAGAAGCAAGAAGGTTTGCGTTGGATATTCAGGGTCTCAGAACTGATAAGCCAAGCAAGTCAATGATGGATGTAGCTAATCGCATTCACAACATCCAGATTGACACCATATCAGTTGTAACTCGGAGCCACAACCTCATCACATGGAACAGGCTCCCGAGATACAAAGAGGGCGATGTCTGGAAAGCTCAGAAGGAAGGAAAGCTGTTTGAATGGTGGTCTCACGCTATATGTCTAATGCCCATGGAAACCTATCCCTTTACTGCTTGGCGGAAGCAGTTCTATCCTGATGACCTCTGGAACTCTTTCAAGAAATGGAGTGCGGAGAATAAAGAGACCATAGAGCAGGTTTACAGGAAAGTCAAGATGGATGGCGTGGTCAACAGCGCCTCAATGGGAGAGAGGAAGACAAAGTCCGACGGCTGGTGGGACTGGAAAGCCGAGAAGCGGGCTCTTGAGTATCTATTCTACACAGGACGGCTAATGGTGCCCTATCGAAAGGGATTCCAGAAGTATTATGATCTCACAGAGAGGGTACTCCCGGCAGGAATTGACTCTGAGCCACTCTCTGATGATGAGGCTGCAGAGTTCGTCGTGATAACCACATTGAAATCCCTAGGTCTGGGGAGTCAAGAAGATATTCGAACCTATATGGGTAGGATGCCATCTCGAGTATTATGGAAGAACAAAGCCGCGGCTATTGAAGAGTACCTAGAGGAGTTGGTTCAGGATGGAGTTATTGAAGAGGCCTCGATTCCAATGCTGAAAGAACGCTACTTCGTACTCAAAAGGAACCTTAGTCGACTCAGAATGGCGTCTAATGCGGAGAATGACCAAGTACCAGTCAAACTCCTCAGTCCTTTTGATAATATCATTCGCGAGCGCCACTATCCAATGAAGATCTGGGACTTTGAATACGCACTTGAGTGCTACACGCCGGCTGACAAGCGCAAGTATGGCTACTTCACGCTCCCGCTACTTGATGGCAGCAATCTTGTAGGTCGCGTCGATGCAAAAGCGCATCGGAAAGAAGGTGTGCTAGAATTGAAGTCGCTATATCTGGAATCTGAATTCTGGAAAACTGATGAGGGAATCGCAAGATTGGTAGAAGGATTGAAGAATTTTGCGGATTTTCATAGAGCTGAGCAACTAAAAATCGATAAAGTGCGTCCAAAAGAGGCAAAATCGTCTATTTTGAATCAAATGTGAATTATCGCCTTTCTTACGAAAAGAATTATGTGCATAAAAGGAAAGCATTTTGTGGATACGTAGTGTGTGGAACTAGAGACTTGGGTCATTGTTATAGTATCTATTTCCTAGGAGAGTTTGAGAATGAGTGATTCCCGATGGACACGCTGGTATAAGGCAGTCCTCATTGGCGACGGAGCCGTCGGGAAAACAAGTCTCAAGAGAAACTATCTCGGCGAGGACTTCATGGAAGGACACCTTCCTACAATTGGAGTCGACTTCGCTCAGAAGTCAATCGAGTATGAAACTGGCACGGTGAAGTTTATCATCTGGGACCTTGCGGGCCAGCCCTCCTTTGAAAGGGTGCGTCGTCACTATTATCAGGGAGCCAATGGGATATTTCTTGTCTATTCCGTGATAAATAGAAAATCATTCGACAATGCAACGAAGTGGCTTGTTGAAGCCTACAGATACATGGGGAGCTTGCCTCCGACCATTGTGATTGCGAACAAGATTGATCTCCGTCCCGCAGAGCATGACGATTCAATGATTTCCACAGAGGAGGGGATAAGATTCGCGAACTTCTACAGCGAGAGGATGGAAGTTCCAACAGCATTTAGAGAGACCTCAGCTCTTACTGGCGAAGGAGTTCAGGATGCTTTCAGCGAGCTGATCAGCCTAATGAGTGAAACCGGAGAGGTCAATATTCCTGAACGTGCAGAAGTTCGTAGTACAGGAACTGAGAGCAAAATCTAAACTCTCTGGAGCATTTGGCATAATAACACTAACCTTATCTTGTGTGCTGTAACAAAGGTTTTTCACCAATTCCTAGGGAGCACCCAAGAGCACTTAATCAGGGCAAAATAACGCGTTGACGAACATGGAGATGAGGTAATTGCGAGACCAAGATAATGGAAGCCTAATCTATAAAGCAGTATTAATCGGCGACGGGGCAGTTGGGAAGACGTCCATACGACGCAATTATCTTGGAGAGGACTTCATTGAGGGTCACCTCGCAACAATAGGAGTTGATCTCGCAACCAAGAAGGTATTATTTGGCGAGAACGTCGTGAAATTCATCATCTGGGACTTGGCAGGTCAACCAACATTCGAGAAGGTCCGAGGCCACTATTATCATGGATGCAACGGTATCGTCCTTGTTTATTCAGTAGTTGATCGAGACTCCTTTGACAATGCTTCCAAGTGGTTGGTTGAAGCGTTCAAGAATATGGGCCCTCTGCCTCCCACAGTTATCGTAGCGAACAAAATCGATCTTCGTCCTTTGCAGCCGGCCGATAAGATAGTGACCACTGAAGAAGGTAGGAAATTCATGGATTACTTCATTGAGAAACTCGAAGTTCCTGCCATCTTTAGGGAGACTAGTGCAAAGACAGGCGAGAACATCCTTGACACATTCGAGGAACTTCTTCGCATGATGGCTGAAGCAGAAGCCGGAAAGGAGTCTGACAAATTCGTTGGCTAAGACACGCAAGAACAGGAACGCCATCATTTCTCATTGACTAGACATCAATCAGAATTGCTGTCAATTAATTGATGTTCTTTAAGAAATAGCCACCTCGATTCAAGTAGCAATAATATATGCCAGATGAGATATATCGTGTCCGATAGATATATAAGGGACGGTCGTGTATATAAGACAGTCCCGATATATCCATATGGATATAAAATGATTGACGGGATGTTGACAGGGATTCGGATACAAATTGGTGGCCATCCTTGTTCAGAAATCCCGCGCACGACATCTATATGGAACAATGAATGGGATTCTTGGTGGAAAAAATGGCGAAATGTCCAGTTTGCGGAATGATGGGCAAACCCCATATAAAGTCAATCTACAAGGGGAAGACATACTACTTCATGAATGCCCAACATAAGGCGATGTTTGACGCAAACCCCGAGCAATACAACCTTGAAGTGGGAATCGACGAATAGCAATACTGCAATAGTCTGGGAACTCTGGATCCTCTTGGTGCTTGTGAGCAGTTCCCACTTCTCTCTTTTTTCCACATTAATATTATATCCATATGGATATATCTTGATGGATATATTTATATATCAGGGGCGTATAATAGTACAGTGCCGATATATCTTTGTGGGAATACATCAAATCCAACTGAGAATCCTCTTAATGATTCCTCCTACAAGGATGTAGAACTGGTAATTCAGGAGATATAGGAAATGGGTGAAGATCCAGTTTGTGGGAAATCTGTTGACGAGCTTACAGCACCATTCAATTCCGAACACTTGGGAAAGAAATACTATTTCTGCAAACAGTTGTGCAAAATCAGGTTTGATACCAACCCTGAAGCCTATACGCGGCGTCGAATTCAACCCATAAGAAGAGGGGGTTGTTGCCGGGGAAGCCCGGGAATGATTTGAATCAAAGCAAGGTGATTTCGTGAAATCTCAAGGACAGACAGCAAGGGTGTTATCCAATGTTAGGAAACCGACGGCATCGCGTAATGAATCCGGGATGATTCAGGTCTTCGTCAAGCTATTGAACAAGGGGCTAAGGTCTTCTGACTACATGAAATTTCCTTTTCAAATTCAAGAGGGAGCTTCCCTCCGGGACCTAATTGGCTACTTGATTAAGGAACATAGTTCAAGATTTGAGGTTTATTTGGATGATACGAGGAATAGGATGTTCTGTAATGACACCATCATCCTGATAAATGGCAAAATGGTCTTGGCCGGCTGGAAACTCAAAATGGGATATGTTGCCCAGGAAGTACTGGATAATCAGCTCCAAAATGGGGACAAAGTTGTGTTCATGATTATGACAGGAGGGGGTTCAAGTCATGAGCCTGCAAGTTGAAATCGAAGAGCTATATTCAAGTTTCTTTGTCAAGTCCGCTAGGAGATTGAAGAAGCATGAAATGCCAAATCAAGATTACCCTATTAAAAGGAAAGCCCGTATCAAACATGAACTTCGGTGGTATGAAAGGGGACCACTGCCGTGATTATCGCGCCATTCGTTGTTTCTTTGCGCGAAGGGATTGAAGCCGCACTTATCATCGCAATAATGCTCTCTTATCTTCGCAAGACTGGTAGAGAGAACATGAAGCAGAGCATCATTATTGGAACATTATTTGCATTCGTAGGCAGCCTAGGCCTGGCTACTGTGATAGCAATGATATGGGGTGCATTTGAAGGTGCTATATTGAATGTATTTGAAGGATCCGTTGTTTTAGCCGCGGCAATTCTCTTAACATCAATGATTTTCTGGATGAGAAAAGCGAGTTCTGGAATAGCATCAGAAATCGAACAGTCGGTTGAGGAAGGGGCATTAAGGACCAGACTCAGTCTTACATTCCTTGCATTTGCTCTTATTCTAAGAGAAGGAGTCGAACTTGTTTTGTTTACAACCGCACTTGCGTTTCAAGAAGGACCTATAACATACATTGGTGTTTTTCTAGGCTTAGTTATCGCGATTCTTGTTGGCTTCGGTGTATATCAAGGCTCTTTGCGAATTAAGTTCAAATCCTTCTTTAATTCCACATCAGTCCTCTTGGTTCTGTTTGCTGCAGGAATGATAGCCTATGGCATTCATGAGCTGCAAGAAGTTGGTTTCCTGGCGTTTGGGCCAATTGAAGTCTGGAACATAAATCCTCCATTACTTCCAGATGGCAGTTACCCCCTTCTACATGAAAAGGGCTTTCTTGGCGGGCTTGCCAAAGCTCTCTTTGGCTACAACGGAAATCCTTCAGCATTGGAAGTCATAGCTTATGTAGGATATTTGACGTTGATTTCGCTAATCTACTTCCGGACAATAAAATCACGTCTATCTCATCGCATCGGCGATAGGCGACCTGCTATTCGCGTCCAAATATTACGAGATGAGAGAAGCCCATCTATTGCAGTTCCAAAAGATGGAAATTGGAAGATGAATTAGAAGAAGTGGTAAAAACCATGGGATAATGATTCAGAATTCGCAATCACATGATGCATGCTGCATGCCATGCATGTTTTCAAGAATATTGATAGGAGTTTTCGGAAAGGAACTCTCAAGGAGCGTCTTCATCGTGGTTAGACCGTGACGCTCGCTTTGATAATGGTCAATCTCAATCAGAGTCATTCCAAGCTCCCTGGCAACTGTTTCAACTACCCAGTTATGGTCAGATGAGATGAGAACATCAACCCCATAATCAGCCATTTCAATCACCATATTGTCAACGAATCCTCCCCCAGGAATATAGCCAATAGTGGATGTTTTACATTGAGGATTTATGATGACTGTCGGACGAACATTCATCAAGATCAGTTTAGTAGTGATTTCTTCTATTGACATTCTTCGTTTGAATATCGCTCCAAGCTGTGGAATTAGAACACTACGGTATGTGAGATCAATATTCTCATATTCATGCGTTGTCAGACCGAAGTTGGATAGAAATGAATCTCTAATACCACCTTCCATAATATCCCAAGCAAGATGGAAGTTGTAGATGTTGAAACCAGTTCTCTTTGCTAGGTCAAGCATCTCTGCATAAATGCGATTGTTATGTGTCGATATTTTATGGTGACTAATTACTAGACTGTTCTCAGGCACATGTGCTAGATTTCGGGGATCTGGATTTATCATCAGGAAAACACCACTGATGTAATCAACAGTTCTCACTTCATAGCCAATGTAATCAAATTCTAACATGACAGTGTGAGCCTCCAGAAACTCGATCACATTATCCGAAAAAATGAATTCCTTGGATTCTGCCGCTATTGATGGAATTCTTCGAGGATTTATGGGCGGCTCCATTTCTCTGAATAATATTGGTTTGCTCATCCCATCCAAATCGATATTGATGGTGTTTTGCTTCCTCATTTATAGCAAATCTCCACATGGGACATGCACGCATGTATATATCCACACAGATATATCCATGTCGTATTATGATATCAATTCTTATAAATATATCCAATAAGATATATCCGATTGGATAGAAAATCTTCTGGGGCCCGGATAATTTATATCAATAATGCATCAATAGCGATATATCTGGTAAGGAATATTTCTAATGGCAAATGCCTCAGCCCAGAATGGAAAGTGATGAAGGTGAGTCTAGGAGCACTGGATAGCGAGTTCGGCGATTCGGGCAAAGCCAAGCTCACTAAGAGTCAGCAGCGAATTCTAGAAATCCTATGAGATAGCGGCGCCAGGGGAGCCACTCCTAAGGAGATTCATGACAAGGTTTCATTAGCTCCTAGAACAGTCAGATATGGCCTAAGAATACTCCAGAGTCAAGATCTGATTTGTCGAGTTCCTTGCCTTCAAGATATGAGGCAATCAAAGTACTTCCTGAGATAGCCCATAGCGAAATTGGTTTTCATTTCTCCATAATTGGATCTCCTAGACAATATTTCAATATCAGACTCAATTCACGGATATGTCTCGTGATTGGCGATCGAGGAGAGATATTTCTCCATGATTTTCGTCATTCGCGACAGATTTGCATCCACTAACCCATTGATTGTTTCCGGAGGGAATTTGCCGTTATCCTGACGAACACCTGCTGGCACCCCCGTTACTAGCTCAATACCTTCATCCACTGTTTCAATTGCGTAGATGTGAAATGAACCAGCGCGGACAGCTCCCACAACGTCATCCCCAAGCATCAAGTTCTGTATATTGGCTTTTGGTATCAAGATCCCTTGGTGACCAGTCAAACCTTTGACTTTGCATAGTTGGAAGAATCCTTCTATCTTCTCATTTATTCCGCCAACAGCTTGGACTGTTCCATGTTGATTGACGGAACCAGTCACAGCAAATCGTTGCTGCACAGGAATGCCAGAAAGCGCTGAAAGGATAGCATATAGCTCTGCAGTACTCGCACTGTCACCATCTATCGCGCCATAGCTCTGTTCAAACACTATTCGTGCGGAAAGACTGATTGGCTTTTCTTCACCATATTTGTTAGCGAGGTACCCGCCCAGAATGAGAACTCCCTTTGTATGAATGGGCCCTGCAAGATTGGATTCCCGCTCTATATCCAAAACACGGCCATACCCCGGACTAGCACTAGCAGTGATTCTTGAAACCTGGCCAAAGGAGTAGCCTGCTACAGTAGCTATTGAAAGTCCATTGACTTGGCCAACTGCTTCCCCTTCAAGATCCAGAAGAATGATGTCGTTCTCGACCAATCTACGGAGCCTGTCAGCATAAAGGTCCAGTCTATAAACTCGCTGTTCTAGAGTACGCTTGATGTGTTCCCTTTCAATCGTCACGCTACCATCCTCGCCAGCGTAAAAGTTGGCTTCACGTATAATATCCGAGATGATATCAAACCTGATTGAAAGCTCCTTTTGGTTTTCCGCGAGACGAGAACTGTAATCGATGATTTCAGCTATGGAATCCACTCGAAGAGATCTGACACCTTCTTTCTTATGAATCATGCAGATGAATGACCCGAATATGTTGACATTCTCGGGAGTACGCGCCATGGTTGTATCAAACTCAGCCTTAACCTTGAAAAGCTGGCGAAATTCAGGGTCTTTATCGTAGAGCTCACGATAAATGGCATCCTCTCCAATCAGTACAACTTTGACCTCAAGCGGAATCGGTTCCGGGCGAAGGCTTTTAGCCATAAAGAGGCCGCCAGCTACTGGAGGGTCGTCAATTACTATTTCCCCATGTTCCAAAGCCCGTTTCAAAGCATGGTACACATTCGGTGTGGACAAGAGCTCCCTTGCTGGTATGATGAGATATCCGCCATTAGCCTTCTGGAGAGCCCCAGGGCGTATCATGGTAAAGTCTGTTTTGAGCCCGCCATATCGCGGTTCCTTTTCGATGGTGCCAAAAAGATTGGAGTAAGACGGATTAGCGAGGATCACGACTGGAGCGCCATCGGCACCCACGTTGTCTGCGATAAGATTCACATGATATCTCTGAGAGAATTCGTCAGATGAAATCGATCGTGTTTGCGCAACATTCGTGTCATCTACAGGATCCGCCTCTGTGAGTCCTATAAAGATATGAAGATTATCTGTAATGTCTTCTGCCACATCGCGAATCCACTGTGAAACCTTAGGTAGGTCTCTGAACTTCTCTTCAACGTCATCGATGAGTGGGGAGAGAACGAATTGAACTGCTTCTCGCTCCATCTTCTGAAGGGCTTCATGAAGGTCTTGCTCAAGACCACGCATTTTACGGAAGAGCGTCCTCATCTCTTTTTCCAATGCATTACGGCGACCCTCAATCTCAGTCCTTGCTTTCTCCGGTAAATTTTCGAGCATCTCTTCTGTGAGTGGCGTGTCATTTACCACCGGAAGGATTACAAGTCCAGTCTTGGAACGCTGCAGGACAAATCCTGCAAGCAATGCTTCCTCCTCCATTCTATTACCAATCTGTTGTTGCCTGCCCCTATAGGTTTGATAGAGATGGTTCCTTTGTGTGATATACTCCTCACTTTCTAGCATCTGAGCAAGAGTCACCTGAGTCATATCAATAAAACTCTCCATATGCATAGCTAGTTGCCAGCCCCTACCAGCAGGCAATTCAAGTGCTCTGGGGTGATATTGATCCTCGAAATTTGTCACAAAACACCAATCAGAAGCGGCATGTTTCTTTGCAGCAAGTTGGCTCACGAATCTCAATACTGCTGTGGTGCGGCCAGTTCCAGGAATTCCCGCCACATAGACATTGAACCCTTTGTCTTCTATCATTAGTCCGAATCTTAGGGCTTCAAGAGCGCGATTTTGCCCTACAATGTTGTCTAGTGGAAAAAGCTCAGCGCTGGTCTTGCATGCAAACGCTCTTTCCTCACATTGTACTCGAATTTCTTCGGAGGACAGTTTCTTCATTGGACCCGCTCCTTTGAATCATCTATTGCCAGCTTCCATGGCAAAGCGATCTGGATCGCTGTCGAAAGCCTTCTTGCAACTCATCATACAGAAGTAGTAAGTTTCTCCTTTGTGAACTGTCTTCAACTTGGCAGTGTTCTCGTCTACTGTCATACCACATATGGGATCTCGAGCCATTTCTTGTACCTCTGTCATATGCAATTCTACTCAGATGTATCGGACATAATAATATCCACTTGGATATATCGTATACGATATATAAACGTTTTCTCTTGCGCTCCATCATGACCTCTCATGATCGAGATACATCATCGGATTTAGCTGAGATTTTACGGGGTCTCCGGGATGTGGTTAGTTTTTATTTCCATCAAATAAGAGATCATATTTGAAGGATGTTCGCCCGCACCTATTAACAGCAAATGCCGAAAAGGGCCCACTTATCCATGTGGATATATCCCATACGATATATTTATAATTCTTCTCGTCATACTTCCACATAGTACAGGCCCCGCTCAAAGCGGCGGGGGATGAACCTGACACAAAGGCAACTGTTATAGGAATTAGCTATATGGAATGGGCTACATGTTACAGGAAAATACATTGCAATTCATTGCTTGTGTTGCTAGTGGCATTCGAGCTCTAATAGGATGAAACCAAAAATGACAAAGGAAGACGCAATTCAAGATTTGAAAAAGCCTGATTCAGATATTCAGGAAATGCTAGCTGATTTCGCACATTTCTATGTATTGCTGATGTTGAGCGAGAAGCCATTACATGGTTATGGTCTCATGAAGGGTTTTGAGAAACGAACCGGAAACAAATTGAGTCCAGGAACTCTCTACCCATTCTTACAGGAGCTTGAAGCAAAGAAGCTGGTCACCCAGAAGCAAGAAGACATAGGAAAGAAGAGGAAGATCGTATATTCATTGACAAGTAAGGGCAGGAGATTTAGTGAACGTCTTTTCAAACGCTTTGCGGCAATCACTGCTTCTGCGCTTGGATCCAGTCTTGAAATATGCGCAAGCTGTGGTGCCCGGATCTATGAAGGTAGCCATCATGAAATAGTGGATGGTACTAATCTTGTTTTTTGCTGTATTCATTGCGCGAAGGCCTTCAAACAGAGTCTATAGCCTGTGACAACAGGCCAGTATCAGAAGTAGGCGGAACCAAATATTTATATATCGTACACGATATATCGGATTCGATATTAGGATAGCATGATACCAAGGTGAAGATAGATGGCTCAGAAAGCTGAAACCGAAGCAAGGGCGTCAAGAATGTCCATGCGCATCGAAGGAATGCATTGCGCTTCATGTGTAGCCAAAATTGAGGGCGCTTTGACAAATCAAGACGGTGTAATCAAAGCCAGCGTTAGCTTGCTTGATGAAAAGGCTGTTGTTGAATACGAATCAAGCGTTGTGGATAGAAGTGCTTTGGAGAAGGCTGTAGAGTCCACAGGTTATCGTGCACGACGGCCAACAATGTCCATCACTCTCAACGAGGCCTCTTCTTCTCTAGATTGGAATAGAATCATGGAAACCTTGGAGCAATTAGAGGGGGTTATTTCTGCTCGCCAATTCATGGACACCAGACGCATTTTGATTGAATATGATGATGACCAATTGACCTACAAGATTGTAAGAAAAACACTGAAGGGCATTGGAGTTGAAATCGAGGAGGCTGCAGGAATTGAAGCAGATCGAGAATCCCTAGCTAGAGAGAAAGAAATCCAGTATTACTCCCGTCTACTTGCATTCTCAGTTTTGTTGACAATCCCCGTACTGCTCATCCATTTGGGCACGCTAACATCATTGTTTCCATCTGAAGAGCTGAGGAGATATCTCATGTTCCTTCTTGCCACGCCAGTTCAATTCATTGCAGGCTACCCATTCTACAGGTCAGCTCTCAAGGCGGCACGCCATTTTACCACGAATATGGATACGCTCATAATGCTGGGCACAAGCGCCGCTTACTTCTACTCGGTGGCAACTACCTTCTTACCACAATGGAATGTCTACATGCCATTCTATGATTCAGCAGTTCTTCTTCTGAGCTTCATCCTACTTGGTCGAACACTCGAAGCAATTGCAAAAGGACGCACATCAAAAGCAATGCGAAGTTTGATGGATCTGCAGGCTAAGGTCGCCACAATTATACGAGATGGTGAGGAAATGCTACTTCCTATTGAGGATGTTGAAGTCGGAGATATTGTCCTCATAAAGCCCGGGGATAAAGTCCCAGTAGATGGCGAAGTCATCGATGGTCAGTCGAGTGTTGACGAGTCAATGATAACAGGAGAGCCAGAACCAGTCAAGAAGAAAGTAGGCGATCCAGTAGTTGGTGCAACTATCAATAAGAATGGTGTTCTTCGAGTCAAAGCAACAAAAGTTGGAATGGACACGGTCTTGTCTCAGATTGTCAAGCTTGTCGAAGAGGCCCAAACAAATAAGCCGCCCATACAGCGTAAAGCCGACGCAATAGCGAGCAAGTTCACGCCTGTTGTCATTGTATTAGCCCTTTCAACTTTCATATTCTGGCTGTATATTTCCCCAATTCTGAATATTACTGACCCATTTTCGCGCCGTCCTGTTGAATGGACACAAGCCCTGACTTTCAGTATTGCTGTACTTGTAGCAGCCTGCCCGTGTGCTTTGGGGCTGGCTACTCCAACAGCAATAATGGTCGGCATAGGAAAAGGAGCGCAGCATGGTATTCTGATAAAAGCTGGAGAAGGCCTTGAAGTCATTCCAACTGTTGACGCAATAGTATTCGACAAGACGGGTACTCTCACGATCGGAAGGCCCACGGTAACAGATTTGTACACATACGGAGATTACAGTGACGCAGAAGCTCTACGAATCATCTCATCAGTGGAAAAGAACAGCGAACATCCTCTAGCCGAAGCAGTAGTAAAATACACCGAAGAACGTGGAATCAACATCCCAAATGCGTCTGATTTCGCTTCAACGACTGGAAGAGGAGTCCAGGCATTGGTAGAAGGACAGTTGGTTCTTGTGGGCAATGATAAGTTCATGAGAGAGAATTCCGTGGAGATTGCAGATGCTGAAGCCCAAGGACAAATGCTACAGGAGAAAGGAAAGACTACTATCTTTGCCGCAATTGAAGGCGATATGCTTGCACTCATAGCCATAGCTGACAAGCTCAAAGACACTTCCATCCAAGCAGTTGAGAGCTTGAAGAGAATGGGCATAGAAGTGTGGATGATTACGGGCGATAAAGAAGCAACTGCACTAGCAATAGCAGAAACCGTTGGAATTGACAAAGTGCTTGCAGAGGTTTTGCCAGCTGATAAAGCTGAGAAAGTCAAGGAACTGCAGCGCGGTGGATTGACTGTGGCAATGGCAGGTGATGGTGTCAATGATGCAGTTGCGCTTGCTCAAGCCGATGTCGGCATCGCTTTGGGGTCTGGAACTGACGTATCAGTTGAAACTGGTGATATCGTTCTTGTTAAGGATAATTTACTCGACGTGGTCACTGGAATCCAGCTGGGCGGAAAAACAATGTCCAAGATAAGGCAGGGATTCTTCTGGGCATTAATCTATAATATAGCCCTACTTCCACTTGCTGCCGGACTGTTGTATCCATCAGCAAACCTAGTGTTGCGTCCAGAGATTGCAGGTCTTGCAATGGCATTATCAAGTGTCAGTGTGGTCACCAATGCATTGACACTGAACCGTTTCAAGCCTGAGCGCGCAGCGCATCCGATTGCAAGTGCACCTCCCGCCGCCTATCAGGAAGGCGATGTTGCTGTCGACCCGATCTGCAAGATGAAGGTGGAGATAGCTACAGCAGACCTATTCAGCGACTATAAAGGCAAGAGGTATTACTTCTGCAACCAATACTGCAAGGATACATTTGAAGGGAACCCTGCGGAGTATGAGGAGCTGACGGCTATGGAAGAAGAGATTCCAAAGGTCGCAGTTGACCCTATCTGCAAAATGGATGTGGATGTGGCCACAGCTGAGCTATTCAGCGACTTTGATGGGAAGCGATATTATTTCTGCTCGCCTAATTGCAAGCAGACATTTGATGCAGATCCGAAGAAGTATCAAGATCAAGATGCTAGGACATAAATGCATGAGAATCAGTCAGAATCAAGCTTGAATTCTTTGGAGCAATTCTGGCATATCACTCTTCGTCCTTCAGAAATCTTCAATTGATAGTAGTAATAGCTGGCACCGCAAAAGTAACAGGTGCCCCAGTTCTCTGGATGCTTAGCCATTTCAATCTCCCGTTCTACTGGTTCTACATCCCACCTTGGCCCGAAGAACCTGAAGTTGCATTCACCATCTGAGGGGCCTTTCTCAATTGTTATGACAACAGGTATGAATGTTTGATACTGTTGTTTATACCCAACATAGTATTCAATCTTGAAGCCGTCGTTTTCCCAAACACGAGAATAGACAGTTTGATAGCGTGCGGTCAATCTCCCCATGAGTGCCTCAACGCTTTGTCCGGTGAGTTTCTTTGATAGCTCTATATTGTCATTAACCCTAATTGCCAAAATGCTCCCTCATTGTCGTTTGAATACATTTGGAACTTGAAGAGATTTAAGGTGCCGCTCCCTCAGGCAGTGTCCTCGAGTATTGAAGGAGGAAATGTGGAAATGCTGCCGTTTTACAAGAAAGTCGCCTATGGAATGGGACGATTTGGCTCATCGTTTTTCCTTACTTTGACCAGTCTTACATCGTTCTGGATCTATGGGACTGTATTTGAGTTGAACTGGCTTCTCAATGGAGTTGCGATAGCTGTGTCATACATTGTTATCGGTCTTACTCAATGGCTTGTTGGCTACTATAGCGACCAGACTGAAACCCGTTGGGGGCGAAGAAAGCCATTTGTAGCAATAGGGGCTCCAGCTCTGACACTGACAGGGTTCCTGCTTTTTGTGCCCAACTGGTTCATCAATGTTGCAGATCCATCCCTGGAGCTGATTGTCTTCGGTTACTACCTCTTCTTCGTCTGCACGTTCAGGTTCTTCTATGGATTCCTTCTGACTCCATTCCAGTCCTGGATGCCCGAGATCACTGAAGAAGACGAGCGTCCTCTGGTGTCAAGCATGCAGAACACCGCAAACTGGGTAGCAAATGGCCTAGGAGTTGTTTTAGGATTCGTGACTCCGCTGCTCTTTGCTCCAGCTCCAGCTCCACCAGGTTTGAGTTCGATGGGGTTCATGCTCATCCTGATGGTTGCAGTTATCACGGTTCTTTTCTATCTTCCATCTATTGCCGTGGTCCGCGAAAAACCTGGCTTAATTCCAACAAGGCGCAGTCTATCCGAAGAAACTAGGACAGTGCTGCAGAATAATGTGTACGTTCGATGGTTTATCATAGTAGGCTTCCTATCTTTCAGCCTCACTGCAATTACAACTCAGATTGTTGGGTATGCGCAGAGTGTTTTGATGCTAACTACCTGGGATACACTTCTTCCCCCGGCAATTGGTCTATTGATCTCAGTGATTACATTTCTCTATATTTGGACACGAATTCTCGGAAAAACGGGGAAGGGACGTTTGCTGATGTATGCATTAATCATTCTTGCTTTCCTGCTAGCGTTGACCCCAGTGCTTGGCATATTAGCTGGGGCAGTTTCAAATGTAGTTGTTGCACTCTTCTACTTCATCCCATTGGCAGCATGCATGGCAGTGTACTACCTAATGTCCTACATAGTTCCAGCTGACATTGCTCACGTTGATCAGCTTAAAACAGGCATGGGAAGAGCTGGCATCTATGAGGGATTCAAGAGTGTGCCATTGAATGTGTTTCAAGCAGCAGCCGTCACCTTATTGGGCTTCTTCATGGAATATTCAGTCATTACAACTGGAGTAGAGCTTATGGGGTACTTGTGGTGGGGACCAGTTTTCGCTCCATTCCTGTTAGTCGCTGCATGGATTCTGAGGTCTACCAATATCGACCCCGACTTCGAAGCATTAAAGCAAGAAGCTCAGCCTAGCCAGACACCTGTTCAGTAGTAGAAATGTGATGGGAAGAGCGGTTTCACGCTCTTCCCACTACAAATAGAAGTTACCTTCCGCAATGAGCTTGACTTTACCTGAAACCTTCATTCCCTCGAATTTGGCACCGCCAATAACCTGTGAGATTAGGTTGCTGGGTCTCCTAATCTCATATCCCTGCTCGATAATAACTGGTTCAACGACATCAATTCCAGCTTGAACATCATATTTCCGCACATAGGCTCCAAGCGGCCCAGCGGCACTTCCTGTCGCAGGATCCTCCAGAACACCAACTCCTGGTGCGAACATCCGTGCATGGACAGAAGACTCGTCATGGATTGTCTCTTTTGAGAAGATGACAATCTCCTGACTCAGTTGACCAGCCAATGAACTCATGATTTCGTTTGGGCTTGGTTCGGCTGATTGAACAGCCTTCAGGCTTTTCAATTGAACGATCAAAAAGGGGAATCCTGTTGAAACCCACTGAATGGGGCTATCGTTTGAAATGGCATCTGAATCAACCTGAACAGCTTGCGCGATTGCCTCAATGTCGTCGAATTCCGCAAGAAACTCTGGCTTATTCTGTTTCATCAGAATTGTATCGCCCGAAGGAAACTCTACCTGAGTAGGTCCAATGCCGAGCTCAAGGTTGGCAGACTCTGCCTCATCAGAGATGAGGCCCTTGTGCTTCATAACAAAGGCAGTGCCCAGAGTTGGGTGTCCTGCAAATGGAATCTCTGCTCCAGGAGTAAAGATTCGTACCTTCGCGGCGCAATGAGGCTTCTCAGAAGACAGTATGAATGTTGTTTCAGAGAAGTTGAATTCCAGAGCCATGCCCTGCATTTCTTCAGTAGTTAGGTCGAAATTCCGCTTGGAGTTCCAAAACGTCGCAAGTTGATTTCCGCCAAAACCATACCTTTCATCAGTGAATACGCTAGTCTGTACATAAGGGAATGAACGCAATGCTCTCTCACCTAGGAGCACATACCTCGCATTCCTGCTTTAAGCAGCTCCTCTCAAGCAACTGGTTCGTAAATCAGCACTTGACCTTATCGAGCTCGCCCTGACAAATCTCACGGTCTTGTTTATCCTCAAGTATATCAATGAGCTCCTGGGACATCTTGGTGTATTTCTTGCATTCGTCCTTGTTGCCTGCTGCAGCATGGGCTTTGGCGATTGCCTCATAGACGAAAGGCATGTCAAAATTGGCCCAGTTGTCACTATCCTCCTTCTCAGCCTTCTTTGCCAGATCATACATAAGATTTGCATATCTAACAGCTTGGTCCCCATTCTTCATGTGAGAGAAGACTCGAGAGATCATGTACACAGCTCGAACATCGTTTGTCAGTGTGCCCACTTGCTTCCAATGATAGCGAGATGTGTAGGCCATTTCAAGAGCATCTTCAAGCTCAGCATCTGTTGGATTGGCATTATCTAGAACGCCCCAGACGCCACCATTGGTCCTTGCGCCCAGTTTTTTGTGAAACTCGTTGAGAGTTAATTTCTCATCAGTCAAAGTTGAACCCTCGAAACAAGACTTGGATAACTATTGTTAATAAGTGTCTCT
This sequence comes from Candidatus Thorarchaeota archaeon, assembly GCA_048882485.1. GTDB lineage: Archaea > Asgardarchaeota > Thorarchaeia > Thorarchaeales > Thorarchaeaceae > SMTZ1-83. The sequence goes on along the minus strand of JBHLRP010000005.1, from coordinate 20,604 downwards.
ATCTCTTTTAGCCAGCAGAAGAGAAGGTGCACTATCATGTCAATTTGTCCCAACAACAAGACCCTCCGCTGATTCAATGCAATAATAGTAATATATATAGGAATTATTTGTATTATTAAATTAGGAGCAATTCATCTTATGCTTGACCTAAATTCCCCCTCCAATCGTGATCTTGTACATTTCTTCGAAAAGCATTCAGAATGGTTGGGATTGGGGCGATATGCTGGTTTAGCCTTAGCCGCTTTGGCAATCAATGAATTCGAGAATAATGACATGCTTGGCGCTGATGAAATCGCTGAATATACAGGATATTCTCGTAGCAACATAGGCCTAATTCTCTCTCAGCTTGAGAGTCTTGGTGTGATAACATGGCAGTCTGACCCATCTCAGAGAGGGAGAGGTCGAAAGCGGCATCTATATCGCCTTTCCAAAGGTGCCAATTCGATAATGCGAATCGGGCTAAAGAAAGTCGTTGATAGGTTGAAAGATGAAATCAAAGTGCTGCAAATGTTGATGGAAACCTATGGAAATGATATGCCTCATATTAAGCATATGTTGAAAGACATGAAGGAGGATGCGGAAGAAGCACTAACCTGTGTCACAGATTTGTCCTAGAACGCGAGCCACCCTCCATCTACTGCCAGTGTGTGACCGGTAATGTATATCGCATCATCACTAGCAAGAAAACATGCCGCACCTCTTATCCATTCATTCTCGGCGAACATAGGTAAGGCGGTCCGAGGCTTAATCATCGTGTTTGCTATTTTCTTATCGCGCAGTGCTTCGATTGACATTGCAGTGGGAAAGAAGCCAGGGGCGATAGCATTGACTCTAATATTGTGTTCTCCAAGCTCAACAGCTAGTGCCTTGGTCATAGCCACCATACCACCCTTCGAGGTGTAGTAGCTAATCTCAGTAAACTTGGTCCCTCCAAATCCGAATGTTGATGAGATATTGATGATGCAGCCAAATTTCTTTGGAATCATCACCTTGGCCACTTCTCGTGTCGCCAAGAATGCCGAGGTGAGATTGACATCCATCACTTTATTCCAGTCTTTCAGAGTCTGTTCAATCAGTGGCTTAACTATGTACATCCCAGCATTGTTTACCAATACATCGACCGTGCCAAGCTTGTCGACTGTGGTCTTGACAAGCTTAACTATATCTTCCTCCTTGGTAACATCACACATAACGGGAATTGCTCTTACATTGTATTTCTCAGCAACTTCTTTGGCGATTTTCTCCAACAGCTCTATTCTGCGAGCTGCAAGCACAACATGCGCGCCGGATTCTGCAAACCCGTGAGCAAATTGCTCTCCCAAGCCAGCGGAAGCTCCTGTTATGATGACCACTCTATCAGTGAGGTCGTATTTCACCATCCTGTTCTCTCTCCAATAATAATGTTGACATTGACTAATCCGGGACCCCCATATAAACAGTCAAGATTCATACTGATTTTTGGTGATTGGTGAATATCTATGAGATATTATTGCTAGGTCTCATTTTCTTCAGAGTTCTTCCGAATTTGATAGAATCTAATCAGGCCAATTGGTACCACAATGGCGAGCCAGATAATGATGTCGCCCATAGTGGAAATCAATGAGTATTGATTCGCTGGATCCAGCCATAGAGACCCCAGCCTCATCATTTTGATAAGTGGGAAAACCAAAACCAGACCAAAGGCTCTCCTTAGTTGAACCGCGTTCACTCGAGCTGCTAATGGAGGACCAATCTGTCCTCCAACCACCATTCCTGCGCCAAGTGCTAAAGCATAAGCCGGATCGATGAATCCTGTAACATAGTTCAATGCCGTCCCAGCTGAAGCAGTAAAGACCATTGTGAACATCGATGTGGAAACAGCCGCCAGCATCGGTAGACCCATGAGAAGACTCAGCACGGGAACTATCACTGCACCTCCACCTATGCCGAGTAGACCAGCTGCCACACCGCCAATAAAGGCACCAACTAGAGAGAACGCCAATCGCTGATTTGACAGCGCCGAGAAATTATAGTTCTCGATCTCTGATTTGCTATCATCGTTCTTTCGTTTCTTAGCAAAGAGCATCTTGATTGCAACTGGGAAGAGAGAGAGGCCGAATATCAGACGAAGTGCATATTCCTCCGCAATCAGGGTCCGCAAGAAAACACCGGTCAAAGAACCCGGGATTGTGGTGATAGCTAGAAACAACCCCGCCTTGGGAATGATTGGACGAGGATTCTGTCTCCAGTATTTTGGTGTGCTGGCTGCAGCAACGAACAATGCAGCAACTAGAGCCGTAGCTGAGGCATGCTGTGCATCGAAGAAGAAGACAATAATCAATAACGGAGTGTTGAAGATGCCACCGCCAATTCCTACCATGGAGGCAATTGTTCCCACTGCTACAGCATAAATAGCTATTAGCAGAACTTCGACAATCATCGCTTGCATCTATGAGCTCCGTCCTAAGAGCCGGGGCGAATCTTCCTATACTTAAGGAATCCTATCAAGTCCCTATATCAGACTACATTGGGGTTGGTCGTCGACTAACCTGGTAGCCGCCAATAATCATCAGAAGAATACCAATACCAATCGCCGCTATTGCCTGATTTAGAAGGGTTAATGATTGACTTTCAGCTGCGAAGTACGAAACTCCCATTCCGATGAATACAACAACGAGTCCAATAATGGCGATGATCCTACCCGGCCGGGAGTCATATCTCAAAAAGGCAGGGCCCTCATCAGATATCTCAATCTTTGGAGCCTTGGAAACCTCCACATCTTTTCTAAAGAAGCGTAGACCATCTAGAGTGATTTTACCTTCAAGCGAGCCTTCAGTTACCATCTCATTAAGCATGGATGCAACTTTATCCACCTCAACACCCAACCTGTCACTCATCAGCTGGATGGAACTGATATTATTCTCAACCATCTCCCTTAGTTGAATCCTTGGGTCGGACATTCTAGTTTCATTTAGGGCTAATAATAGACTCCACCTAAACCTAATGGTTCAAGAAGCAGCTGGTTTAGAAGCGAATGTATAATGGAGGCATTGATTGGAGCGCCAATGCTCAGCCGAGCAGCCGCCAGGGTCAGGGACCAGTTGTTTGATGTCCACAATAGTTCTACAGAACTTCTAACTCTGCTGGAAGGGAAAGGAGCTACAATTCTGGCAACAGTCCCAATCCAGAATTGAAGCGCTAGTTGCATTGCGCTGATGGAAAGGGAATAGTCACCAATTGCGACCCCAACAAGTGGCTCTCCGTTATATGGTAACATTCTCACTTCAATCTAGACTAGAGAGGAGCATTGACAACAATGAGCAGAACCTCGACATTCATGGGATTCACTGAGGCTGATGAGAAGGCGATTCACCTTGGCAAAGTACTGATGATTCTCCTTCCAACCGCCAGCGCCATCTTCACGCTCAGCTCTACCTTCTATACGATTTTCGTAGCAGAGGCACTTGGTGGAGGCGACTTCATTCAGGGCCTTAGCTTTTTGGGAATTCTAATTGCTATTCAGATGGTTGTGCAGACCGTTTTGGATTATCCGAGTGGAGCACTTGGAGATTGGATAGGCCAAAGATACGTTATTGCATTGGGTAACTCACTTTACGGTGTCACTTTCTTTATGGTATCCTTTGTCACCTCAGAAACTCCCTTTGCTTATCTAGCCGCCATATATGCCATGCAAGGAGTAGCGCAGTCCCAGATATCTGGAGCTTGGGATGCATGGTTTGACAATAACTACAAGGTCGCAATGCCTCAAGATGAGGACAGGAAAAAGTACGGGGTATTCTGGGGTCGTATGGGAATGATCTCCCAGATTGCTGCAACAGCTGCTCTCATTCCAGGAAGCATTCTTGCGGTTGTGTTCCGGAGGCCATTTGTCTTCCAGATTGAAGCAGTGGGTGCGTTCATTTTCGCAATGCTGGTCATGAGGTATATTCGTGATTTTCCAGAAGTTGAGGCGATGAGAGAGGAACGACCCTCGATGGGAGAATATATCACTCTCTTGAAGGAAGGAGTCAGCTACCTTTGGCGAACACCATTTGTAAAATACCTGATTTTTGGCACAATGTTAGCGACGAGTGCAATCTCTGTCTGGGGCGAGCTGATCCTATTTCCCCTATACTTCTCGTATCTCATCACTGATGTCGCGGTCGCATCATTCAGAACTCTTGCCTTTCTACCTGGAGTTGCCGCAAACGAGAGATCCGGTATTTGGTCTCAGAGGTTTGAACCCAAGAAATGGATACCCCGATTTCGTCTGCTGCAAGCATGTGGATTTGCATTCTATATAGTACTAGCGCTTGTGATGACTATTTTCCCTCCCACAGCTGAAGGGGCAGAGATGGTCACAGTGCTTTTGCCATTCACATCTCTGGTTCTAATCGAGCTGCCCATCATCCATGTGATACCAGTAGCACTTCTCTTCACACTCTTCACAGTGACAGTGTTCTTCGGGGGATTTGCTGAGATTCTTACTCAGAGAGTTCTTTTGGATGCAATACCCAATCGCAATAGGAATTCCATTTACTCACTTCAGCCCACCATCCTTCTCTTGCTCGCGATTCCTCAGATTGTATTCTTTGGATGGTTCATCCCGACCTTTGGATTTCCTTTGACGCTGACCGGGTGCGCCTTTGTTTCATTAGCAGGCGTCTTGGTCATTAGATATGCGCTGACGCTGGATGTGCCAAAATGCGATGATTTTGCAGAACAGCAAATGCAGACACCTGATCCAGTTGAATTAACAACCAGTAGGCAAAAGGATAAAGAGGCGTTGGCTTATCGCGTGGAATGATGGTTCAAGCTTTGGAGTCTACCCTCTCTTCCTCATCATTAGAATGATAGCTGCCGCACCAAGAACTGCTACTCCTGCAATCCCAGTTATCAGCAATGTGCCATTTGCAGCAGTTGGTTCAGTTGGGGGCGGGGTAGATGTAGGTGGAGAAATGCTCGTCGTTTCAGTCGTTCCTGAAGTTGTAGTCTCTGTAGTGGTTTCGGAGGGTTTTGGATTCACTATGACAGTCACTTCATCACTAGCTGTGTTGCCTGCTAAGTCGAACAACTCCAACCGATAGATGTGTGTACCTGGAGAGAGGCCATCCACTGACACCTCTATGATATGGATAGGCAGAGTCCAGTCAGCAGTTTCAATTAATTCCCCATTGAGATATACCTGATACGAAAATGGATTCCGGTCGCTAATAGACCAGGATATAGAATTACCAGTGCCTCCCTCGTCGTAGGCGAAATCAGTAGGACCATCTATTTCTGGAATGATTGTATCTTCAACGGTGATTACTATCTCCGTGAAAATGAAATTCATAGATGGATCGTAGGCCCTAACTTCTACGGGATAAATGCCCAATGGCAGCACCTCAGTGTCAAGCAAGGTCCCGTCAACATCTATGGAGAAATGATCAGTATCATTGACCCAATAAGTGGAGATTCCATAGAGATCGAATGCCTCTATAGCGATCATGACTCGATCTCCTTGCTCTATCATTTCATCCACTGGAGGAGTAAGCCATTTAGGTGGCGTCGTGTCAACGGAAGTGATTTGCAATGAATGACTCATTCTCCTCCCATCAGTTGTGTTGACGCGAAGAGTGAATTTATACATCCCAGGATCAAGAGAAGGAAGTTCTACATCAATGGGTTTCCCATTCCAAGCTCCCTCCTCAAGAGTGAAGCCATCTTGCTCTACCTTGTAATAATCAGGCCGGACTGCGGAAGCATTCCAAACGATCTTGCTTGCGAATCCAGCCTCGACTTTGAAATCGGGAGGATTGCCTGTGGTAAGAATTGGGACTGGATATCGATCAAGGCTCCCTCGATCACCGACAATGGGATAGGGATCGAAGTTCGATATGCCGCCCCAAGCATTACCCAAACTGATACCGTCATCCCAATTGTTAAGGAGGGATTTAGTTGCCGGACCAACGAAGTCATAGGCATTCCCTCTGAGGTTGTACCCGATATAATTGGCGTAAAGCATACAATAGGCTGAGTCATAGAAGTATGCCCCAACTCCTTCATTGTCGACTATGTCGTTTGCTGTATAGTTGTTGTACCACGAGTGAATTACATAGATTGCATTGCTTTTCATAGTACTGATGTTGTTAGATGAAACAGCATTCCCGTTGGATGAATCTAGGAAAATCCCGTTCTCCCCGTCCTGGATGACATTATGGAGAATCGAGGAGTTATGCGTGAATTTGGTGTAGATATTATTTCGCACATTGACGATCGAATTGGACGAAATGCTCAATCGTTCGCTAGAGTATAGAGACAGTCCGTTGCTAGCACTCTCAATCACATTTTCAACTATCTTCGTGTCTGTGCATGTATCCGCGATGATGCCGCTTGTGATGATTTCAATGTCATTGCCAATTAGAGTTGTAGAATCAATTTTGTATGCGTAGACTCCGTAGTCGAATTCAGAAATTACACATCCACTAATGCTTGAAGAAGAAACCTTCTCAAGACGAACTCCTCCCTTTCCCTTTGCTATTTGGGAGGAACTGATATTCACATTCTGAACTTTTAGCAAACTGATCCCTGTAGCCATTCCGCCCACGATGCTGTCCTCTACCACTCCATTGCTGACTCGTTCTATCTCTATTCCCTTGCCATCTACTATAGCATCCTTATTCTCAAGAAGACAGTTCCTTATGACGAAATAGGATATAGTACCTACAATTTTGATACAGTAGATATTGGACTGGATATGAAGTCCTTCAATAATGAAAGGCTTGTCTTTTGTCCCCTCTCCAGGCCACTCCTTGCTGAAATCATCATCAGAGCTGATGTATATGGGGGTGTGAGAAACATATCCCGCGGATGTTGAGGTAGTGTCGGAATAGGCAGGGGAGTCTGCAAGAATAAGCAGCATGCCATCTTCTGTCAGGACTGGGAGAATTATAAACGCGAGAATCAGGCTGAATGCAAGAATCGGCCTCTGACTGAACATACGACACCTCTCCATGTCCACGTCACCCAACTAAATAAAGGACTCGATGGCGAGGGCGTGCATTCCTATTCAATTATGATATGATATAGGATACATAAGCTTCTTAGTAAAATCACTCGTATATTAAACAGAAAGCTTCGTCGATATTTCGAAGACTCCGTACACCCGGTGTGATTTATGGTGAATTTGCTCACCAAATAATCATCATCTCTGGTAATTATTCTCGCTGCATGATCTATGCAACTTCACGCCTTTTCCCAATGACAAAGAGAATCGCAAAACCCAGGAGGGTTGGGATTCCTATGCCACTTGCCACTACTACTGGTTCAATATATGGTCCAGCCATAGATCCATCTGTAGGTGGATTGCCACCGACTTCTGTCTTGGGCTTTGGAATTGGAGTGGTGGTTGGAACAGGAGTCTTACCTTCAACCTTTACGGTGACTTCATCGGATGCAGAATTTTCTCCAAGATCGTACACTTCTAGTCGGTATTTGTACTCGCCTGCGCTTAGACCATCAATGGATATTTCTATTGTACCGGAGGGTTCATTCCATAAGCCATCATCAACCTTCACACCATCTACGAAGATCGCATATGATGAGGGATTGAGGTCTGAAACCGACCACTCAAGATTCTTGCCAGTTTCCCCTTCCTTGTATGTTACATCGGCTGGACCCACTATTTCTGGACTGATAGTGTCCTGTACAATGACTGTGAAAGTAGCGGAGCAAAAGTTATTGAATGGGTCATAGGCACGAACTTCAACGGTGTATTCTCCAAAGGCCAGCGGCTGATTGCATGTGATGTTTGCCTTGTAATCAACGCTGGAATCAATAAACTCAATGCTGAAGAGATCAGTATCGTCTATCCAATAGGTTGAGATACCGCTGTCATCATCTGCTTCAACAACCATTTTGAACGTGTCACCACATTCTATTGTCTGCTCTATCGGAGCTGTGATCCACTCCGGTGCAACGGAATCAGGATCTGAACCAATTGGGTATCGGTCAACACTTCCTCTATCACCAGAGATGGGATACACTCCTGTGCCCTCATAATCATCCCAATCATTCCCAAGGCTTACATCATCATCCCATAGGTTTGTGTCAGTTGCCGAACGGTCCCCAAGGATATCTCTTGCATTTCCCATCATGTTAGACTCAAAGTAGTTGCCAAATAAGGTGCAAGAGCCGGAGTCATAGAGAAACACTCCTATTCCGTCATTATTAGCTATCGTGTTGTATGTCACAGTGCAATCAAATGAGAATGCAAGGAAAAGAGCAAACAATTCAGAGTCGGTGATGTCGTTATTCATGATCAGTAATGATGAGGAATGCTTGATTCGGATACCAAATCTCACAAAGCTGATTTCATTTCCCTGTATCACTATGTTTTCAGATTTATGAATTCCAATACCACGATTCACTCCAGAAAAGACACAGTTCTCAATAACTCCATTCTCGACATTAGCAAGGTAGACAGCAGTGCTGTACCATCCCCCGCTTTGACCTTCAAAGACAGAATCTCTGATTATGAAATGAGCAGTTGTACCCCGGATTCTGATCCCGAATCCTTTTATTTCAAGTTGAAGTCCCTCTATGATGAATGGTTTATCTTCGGTCCCTTCGCCGGGAAAATCATATTTACGGAAGTCCTCATTTGATTTGATGTAGATCCCCTTATTATTGCAGTCTGGCGAACCTCCTCCATCCACGGAGGTGGGATTCACAAATACTGGAAAGACAAGCAGTACTAGAAACAGACTAGCAGCTATCACAAACCTTCTGCGGAAGACCTGCATCCTCATCATGGGACTCCCATCCGGTACCAATCATACCTATGCTCAAATACTGATTGGTATCCTATAATATCTATCAATATTCATTCATAAACCATATAGTAAAAGCCTCCTATATGAAAAACCGACAAAAGGCACCAATAAATCGAAAGGATTGCCTGAATAACAGCACATGATTTCCATACTGAGTTATTTCGTCAAACACTTCCATTGAAACTAATACTGGTTGGGAACTTCCAGTCAGTGTCTACGTTTCATAGAAGTACTTGCCATTCTTGTAGATGATCTCGTCGCCTGCGATGATCTCGCCTTCCTTCATGGTCTTGATCATGTCGACATGAACAGCGCTTTCATTTGTACCGTTACAATCCTGGTAAGCTCTCCCAAGAGCACAATGAATAGTGTCACCTATCTTCTCATCAAAGAGCATGTTCAAGGTATGTTGTGTAATTCCCCGGTTTGTACCAATGGCCATCTCACCAAGTTTCTTTGAGCCTTCATCAATCTCGATGATAGCCTTTAGAGTGGTTTCCTCTTTCTCCGCAGAGAAGTCAACAACATCGCCTTTCTCAAATGATAGCCGCACACCCTCGATGACCTTTCCTTGCTGAAGGAACGGAGTGTCGAAGTATATTTTGCCCTCCACTGTGTCTTCTACAGGCGCAGTGAAAACCTCACCCGATGGCATATTGTGTTTGCCATCAGAAGCAATCCAGATTCGACCCTCGGTCGACGCGTAAAGGTCGGTTTCAGGCCCCACAAATCTGATATCACTATGGCGTTCAAGATGCTCTTTCATCACGTACATGTTCTTCGACTCTGACTCCCAATCAATGAGAGTAGCTCCATAGACAAAGTCTTTGTACTCCTCCAAACTCATGCTTGCTTGTTGTGCTAGCGTCAGGCACGGGTGAACTGTCAAGCACCACTTCTTGGTCAAGTATAATGCCATGATTTCTTGTTGGGTCACATTGTTCAACATAATTCGATTAGGATCAACATTCGCCAGCGCTTTGGTGTTCATAGGAGATCGTGCTACAATTAGTACATCAAGACTCTCGATTAAAGCCTTGTAGTGTTTTGGAAATATTTGCAGCGTTTCATCACTTGCACCATCATAGAAGGCTCGTGCAGCCTCGTCGCTATCCATTAGATTGATCATTCGGCCGCCAGCTTTGCCAACCTCCTTATTGAGGGCGACCACCAAATCATGTGAGAGCGGACTGCCTATGATTCCAACCATTTCACCCGGCTGGATGTCAGTGCTCCATTTCACCAAGATCTTTGCATGTTCAACAATTCGTGGGTCCATATTCTATCTACCAATAGTAGCGCCTGGGCAACCCAATCATATAGCTTTTGACTCAGGCCATCATGAGATAGCTAAGAATAAAACTCGCCATCACTTCGTCTATTCATGAAAGAAAAACTTGGCAAGGCCCTTGCTGCAGGGCTATATGGCAAAGGAACGCATGCAGAGTCTCTAAAGATTGTTGATGGCATTTCAGATGACCAGGCAAAGGAACGGATTACGGAACATGTGCATTCATCTTGGGAACAACTATTTCATATTGTCTTTTGGCAAGACCTCTGCCTAAAGGCTGCTAGATTGGAGAAAGTTGATTGGCCCAAAGATGGTGAGCCAAGTTGGCCTGCTGAATTAACGACTGACACCTGGGACGATTTGGTTGCCCGTTTCAAGTCGGGTCTTGAAGAAGCAAAGACACTATCATTAGAAAGTGACCTAGCTGCCCCGATGGCTTCTTGGGCAGACTTCCCTGTCTTATCATCTCTCATTGTCTTGGCCCAGCATAATTCATACCATCTGGGACAAATAGTTGTGAATCGACTGACACAAGGAACATGGCCCATGCCAAAAGAGGAGTGAATTCTCACTCACTCAGGTAGACCTTAACCAAGACAGAGTTGAATCCGGGAGTGTGTCCGAACGCAGTATGCTTGTCGTCTGTAAGAACATTGATGTTACCATCTCGCTCCCACCACCCATCGCTTGACCATATGATTCTTGGATCGACTTTGTCCGTTACATCCAGCCTGACGCTAGCTACACATCCGTGCCTGGACTCAACAGTGACTCGATTTCCATGTTTCAAGCCCAATGATGTTGCCGCATCAGGATGCATCTTGATGTAGGTACGCTGAGCAGGAGCATTGTGCATACTGGGCATCCTGATTGGTTCTTCCACTACGTCATATGGACAGACATCAAGATTGCATTCTCTGCATCCAATGCATTTCTCTTCGTCCCAGACGGGTACAAGCAATCCGGTGATGCGGTCCGGAACTGAGATTTCATCATCCGATAGATGGACTGCAAGCTCACCAACAAGAAGGCTGAGTTCCTCTCTCAATTTCGCTTTTGATCGGGGTTGTGCTTCTTGGTTCAGTTGAATCTGATGAGGGGTTGGCCGAGTCAGGGCAATGGCTTCATCCGGACACTCCTTGATGCATTCCTGACAAGTTGTGCAATGGGCGAAGCTTTTCACTTCTGCGCCCAGTTCTACTGTGGTGTATTGTGAATGGAGTCGTTCTCTCAGACGACCAGTTATCATGATTAGAGGATATTCTTCAAAGACTTCAGGAGTAGACAATGGACTCTCGGTAGGCTCTTCATGGAATGGAAGCGGGTCATAACCAAGATCCTCTAACTCAGTTGAGTAGAGCTCTGCTTTTTTTGTGGGAGTATTGAAGATAAAATCGGAGAATGGGATAGATGGAGCCTTTGTGCGAATACCTTCTGGATTCTTCATAAGGTCTTCAAGAGTAATATGTTTGCATTCATCTGAATCCAGGGCTAGTTTCATGGCATCTCTTGATGTCAATCTGAAGTGTTCATCCATGCCCAACCGTTCGGCAAGTCCCTTCCAGATCTCAAGCTCATCCCTCGCTTCACCTTCAGGCTCCACAATCTTAGGCGCAAACTGCACAATCCGATGTAATTCGCTATGAACAAGGTTGTCATGCTCAAAGATGAACGTAGCAGGCAGCACAATCTCACATAGACGCGCTGTGTCTGTTAGCTCTAAGTCAATGCATACTTTGAAAGGAATTCTCTCAAGTGCCTTCCTTGCTGTATTGGTATTCGGCCACTGAGTCAAAGGGCTTGCAGCCTGGATAACCAATACGTCCAATGGACTATCATCATGGCTGAGAACATATTCGGGAATATAGGTACCAGAAGGCACCACAGGTTGAACTGAAGATTCCAATAGGTGCTCAAGGGTAACAGCACCGTTGTTGAAAGGGCTATTATCTGAAGACAGATACTGAAATCCCCCTCCTGAAACGCCAAGATATCCACATATAGCAAGTAGGCTATGGACAGCTCTAGCTGCCCAGGTGCCATTGGTGTAGTGATTCATCCCGGCGGGGGCAGTCATTATTAGGGCTGGACCATGTGTGGCAAAGGCAACTGCGATTTTCTGAATAGTGTTCTCATCCACCCATGTGATTCTACTGACTGTCTTTCTATCATATGTTGCAACGCGCTCCTTGAACTCATCGAATCCATGGACGTAATCCTCGACATACTCCTCGTCGTAGAGACAACGCGTTATGATCTCATTTGCAATGCCAAGTGCGAGGGCGCCATCAGTCCCCGGCCTAATGGTAGTGTGGATGTCAGCCATCTCAGCGTGTGGAGTCTTCCTTGGGTCGACTACAATGAGCTTGGCTCCATTGTCAATTGCCTCCTGGATGACTCGTTTCGAATGGACGCTGGACTCGAATTTGTTTGTGCCCCAAATGACAATACACTTCGAGTTGGCCCAGTCGCTCAGTTCATGAGGAAGAAATGAACCAACGTTGAATCGGGCTCCTTCATAGGCCCCCTCGAAGCATATCTCCACAATCCCAGGAATCATTCGACAACCAAATGCATTTGAGAAGCGTGATGCATATCTCGGGGCCATGCCGTCATTTCCTGAGCCCGAGTAAATCCCAACTGCTTGAGGCCCCTTTGCATTCTTTGCTACATGCATCTTCTCAGCAATCTCATCCAAAGCTTCATCCCATGATATCTGCTTGAATGTGCCATCATCTTGCCTTCGAAGTGGATGCTTCAATCGGTCTTCAGAGTACATCCTCAGGAGATGAGCATACCCCTTTGGACAACATCTTCCAAGCGTATAGGGATGATTGGGGTCCCCTTTTAGTCTGGTAATTCTCCCATCGGCAACTTCTACAGTATAGGCACATATGTCTGGGCAATTGAGGGCACAGGCAGAGTAATACTCTACGGATTTCATGATTGTCCTCACCGTCACTCGAAGAGAGTCAATAACTCTTGCTGTTGAGCAGGCATTCTCTGAAACTTGGGGAATAGATGGTACTCTCAAACCTGCTTCATCAAGTGTAAACAGAAAGAGGTTCACGGAATGTTCTATAAGCCAACTTACGAGGAGAAATGCCTCTCTATTGGCTATAGCAAGTAGACAGTATCCTTTTCTCTGACTCTGTCCTTAACCTTGATTGCAATCTCCTGTCCTTTGATACCCTCGCTAATGTCCTTCCTATCAACCTGCATGGATGCAATCTCTTGCTCGAAACTTGTAGTAGTTCCTTCGATACTGATTTTATCGCCTACTTTCAAAGTGTCCTCCAACATAATTGCAGCCACACCGATCTTGTGGAAATATCGTGTAATCACACCAATCTGTTTCTTCTCGCCCATTAACGCGACCTCTACTAGCAATTACCATCGAGCTTGAAAAATTCTTTGTCAAGAAGAGGATACGTAATCGAAACCATTAAGTTATTAGACTTGAATATCTGATAATAGGTTACTAGTTGTGAATAGTGACGACAAAGCCGCGCGGTTCAAGGCATATGATGATGCCATATCAAATTTGGGAAAATCAGGCCAATCGCTATTTGTCGTCGACAGTGATGATGAGTTTGATGCATTTCGCCGAGACTTCGACGAATTCCTCCGGGAACAGAATCTCATAAGAGAAGATAGCTCGAATCGACCATATCACATCGTACGGATAGGATATGACGGAGATCTGCTGGATGACATGTTTAGGCTTGTGGTTTCTGATGCATCCACCAACTTCGAGCCAGCATTGTTGGACCCAAGTAGTCTATTTTCAAAGCAATCGATATTCGAACATCTCTATCGCTCCATCACCATGAACAAATTCATAGTCTTCCATATCACCGAGTTTCCACTTGCCTACTACTTCGAAACAGCAGTAGTTGTAGACGTGGATGAGTTATCTGATGTCATGGATTCGAGAGTCCATGATGACACAATAATGCGATACTTGAAGGACCTAAAGGAGCAAGGAACTGAGGAGCATCGCAAGACATACAGCTTCTTCTATAAGATTAGCACTTCGCTCCTGATGGAGCTATCGAATGTTTTTCTTGTAGCGCCAAGTCAAGGATTGAATAGGCACATAGTCGTGGCGAGTTGGCGAACTCAAACTCTACTACTCGGATTCAGTCCACTGACTTGGTCATCGGGCTCCTTCAGAATCAGTAATTTCAGTGGGCAAGATATCAGCGATGATTGGGGGTTCCCCTCACTATAAGCTAGGTTACAACCATAATGTCATCATCACTTTTTGCACCTATCTCGATCTCCGCGGCATGACGTATCTGAGGTAAATCCCAGACATCCCCATCCAGTCGGTTCTTTGCCCCATAACTCTTCAATACCCGTACGCCTTCCACATCGATTGAAACCATGTCGCCGCTAGCCAGGATGAGATTAGGCGATTCAAGATGTCCGCTTGCTGGGCCTCCTGTCACGAAGACTTTTCGTGCGTCCATCAGAACAAGGTGGGGTTTGAAGAAAGAAGCCAGATCCGCGATTTTCGTTTCCAATCTTCTGGCATGCATCTTGAGGCGATCTTTGGTCGCGACCCATCCTACAAATGACTTCATAGTAGCAGTGAATCTGGCAAACCTATGAGTCTTTAGGCATGGAACGACCACGAGCTTGTCGCCCTCAAGAGCTGGCTCTCCAATTGAGCCGCTCTTCATATGCTTGCCCTTGGGGAACTTTCTCTTCACCCAATCGTGCTCATCGAGGTAGACCAGCTCGATTCCAAGGTCTCCAACCATGCTGCACAGTCCAATATCGTCTGCCACATCGCATGTCTTCAAAGCAAACATCGAGCTATCCACTATCCGTAATTTGGTTGCTCCTGCTTCAAGGATTAACTCACCAACTGCGCGTAGAAACTCAGGATCGCTTGAAGCAGGAAAAGGGTCAGCGGTATTCAGATTTGGCTTGATTGTTACTATGTCACCAGATTCTATGACTTTCTCAAAACCTCCGATCAAATCAACTGCTCTCAAAATCGACGCCTTGAGGTCATCAGTGGCCACAACCTTGCTAACCATGAATCTGTTATTCTCCGAATATGGAGTCGAAATCATTGCCGCGCTTTCCAAATCATTCATAGATTTGTAGCAATCGCCCAGCCTAATTAGATTACTCTTATAGCCCCTTTCAGACAGATGTGCATGCAGGCATTGCACAATGGACTAATGGTGCTTGGATATACACCTTAATCCTAATATGCAATCCCAGCAATACAATAAGGTGTAGGTGCGTGTGAAGTGTGGTGCAGTCATCAGGCGGCTCTAGTAAATCCCTAATCATGGTAGTTGTCGTGGTAGCAATTGCTGCATCAGCATATCTATTCTACAGTGGGAATCTTGGAGACGGCACCACCCCAACCAATACAGGCTCTTCTCCTCCAACGCTGGGTACCTATATTGACCACGAACCTATTTCCATATTGAGCGATTATGAATTGCAGCAACAGGCTTTGCAAAACGAATGGAGAGGAAATGGCACAGTTGATGATCCTTTCATAATTGAAGGGCTTAGGATCGTATCTGACGGCTATTATTGTATCCATATCAGGAATGTCATAGAGTACTATTTCATTGTTAGAAACTGCCACCTCATAGCGAATGACGAGGCTTGGGGGGTCTGCATCAGGATATACTACTGCTCCAATGGAGTCGTTGAGAATTGCACAATGGAAACTGGCTATCAGGGTGCCGACTTCTGGGAAGCCAATGATTGCGAAATATCCTCTTGCTACATCAGCGGTGTTGGTTGTGGAATTAATCTGACAGACACTGAACGCATTCTCGTAGATGATAATTGGGTGGAAGATTGTTGGTGGGCTCTTATGTTGCTTGCTGCAGCGGACACTCAGGTTTCCAATAACCACCTCAGCAGTAGCGAAGTTGGTTTCAATTCTCACCGCTCAATGCATACAATTCTAGAAAACAACACGATAGTCGATAACCTGACAGGTCTCAACGTGGAAACTAATTGTATGGATTGGACCATCACAAATTGCAGATTCCTCAACAACTCAGTAGCAGGCATCAAACTAACAGCCACCACGGAGAACTTCACAGTTATCGGGAATCAGATTGGCTGGAATGGAATAAATGCACAGGATGATGGTTCCATGAACAATTGGGATGATGGAGTTTCCAAAGGGAATGCTTGGAGCGACTACTCTGGTTCTGGACCCTATACAATTCAGGGCTTAGCTGGGAGTGTTGATAATTTCCCAATAATTCTGGAATGATGAGCATTTGTGAAAGGCTCAGATAGCAAACTGAACACAATCGGGCATCTCTGTATATGTGACAACTGAAACCGAAAAGCTTCATATGTCGCCTTTCCTATCAGCCCTCCTCAGAAGGGCCCAACCCATGACACAGCATCGAATGTCTGCAATCTATAAAACTGTATTAATCGGCGACGGGGGAGTGGGCAAGACTAGCATCGCCGTTAGATACACTGAGGACCGCTTTGATGAGCAAATGAAGATGACCATCGGCGTCAACTTCGCCTCGAAGAAAGTAGAGATATCCGGTTCTGAGGTAACATTGCTTCTCTGGGATCTTGGAGGGCAACCTCGATTCCAGGATGTTGTCGACGGATACTTCCGAGGCTCAAAGATGGGCATTGCTGTTTTTGAAGTGACCCGCCCATTTACACTCTATAGACTTGAGGATTGGATTGGACGACTCCGCAGCAACATTGAGGACTGCCCAATTATAATTGTAGGAAACAAGATAGACGAACGGGTTGAAGGAGAAGGAGTAACAAAAGAACAGGCGATGGAGTTTGCATCACAATACAATGCGATAGTCTTCGAGGTCTCTGCAAAGACTGGAGAGGGAGTATACGAACTGTTCGAGGCTGTGGCTCGGCTTATTGCCAAGGCCTATGAAGAAACATGACTTATGCGTCAGAAATAGCGTTAAATGTCGGCATCACTGATGATGATGAGATGGCCTGTTTCGCCGATTAAACACAGGTGGTGTTCCAGAATTGGCTATTGTTACACTCAACCCATTTGCATGTCCAGCATGCTCAAAAGGAACTCTAGTGAAGGTCGAGGTTGAGGCGTCAACTATCACCGAAGCAAAGCGTCATCCAGTCATTGTCACAACGCAATGCATGTATGGTCACTCTATTGTCGTGTTTGTTGACAAGAATTTTCAGGTCCGTGATGTTGAAGCAGTAGCTGGAGCAGCCAAGAAACAAGAAGACGCCGTCGACAAGACTAAGTCGTGGTTTGATTCTCTTTAATTTTTGTATTAGATTTGACTTTTCCCATTACGGGATGGAATATTATCTAATATTACAACTTACGAGAAATGCTTATTACATGGCAATCTAGGCTTTGTTTAATAGATAGGCCGTGCTGGTTATCTATCGCAAGAAAGGGATATTGCTGACGGTTCAACGGATGACGAGGCTTGGTAATGTACGGTATCTTCTTGATCAATGACGCCGGTGAAACTATAGCATCCTTTGGCTGGGAGAACCTCAGGGGCGACTCATCACTCTTTGGTGGCTTTCTCTCAGCAGTTCAGATGTTCATTAAGAAGATTTCAGGCACCGAGATTGAAGAGCTTCGCTTTGGAGAACTTAAGCTACTGGTCGGTCATGCTGGCACTGACTATGTTGTAACCCTTCACGCAATCGATGATTCAGAAGCAGAATCTCATAATCGCGAGGTTGTGAAGCTTGTCAATGAGAGTGCTGACATCCGCATTGATGATGGTTTCCTGGAACTCATCAATGAGATGGTGGTTCATGAAAGTCAGGAAGAAGCGGAAAGAGTCCGACGAGGTTTGAGGGCTTGGACCAGTGGTGATATAGATGAAGCCAAGAAAGCGGCAAGCGAATGGGGACGAAAGGTGTTTTAGGAGTTAGGAAACATGGA
>JBHLRP010000005.1:0-2500 GCA_048882485.1 Candidatus Thorarchaeota archaeon | reverse complement strand
AGTGGTGATATAGATGAAGCCAAGAAAGCGGCAAGCGAATGGGGACGAAAGGTGTTTTAGGAGTTAGGAAACATGGAAATCTACGAATATGCGCAGCTATACCTTTCTTTGGCGACGTTCGTGGCTGCCTTTACAATTATACTGTATAGCAGAAATAGGTCTTCAGACGCAGATCCTGAAACCAAGAGAGCTTTCAGGCCGCTATATCTCTTCGCAATAGCGCTAATAGTCTATGCGATTGGCACATTCATCTCCTTTCAGGAGGCTGGTACTAACCAATCGATTCTCCTTGGACTTCTAAGACCCTATTCACCGATATGGCAACCTCTCTACAGGCCCTATACACTCTACCTCGTCCTTGTGATTGAAATTATCATCTTAGCTGCAGCGGCCTCGATGATTATGCGGCAATCATTCATGTTTGTTGCAATGATTATAATGTCGGCGGTATGCCTGTGGCTTTTATCTTCAGCATTGAATTTGGTGCTAGCGCACAGAGTGAGCAGTCAGGCGGACCTCTTCTTCCAGTTCGGATCGCTAGTTCGTTCATTCATGTTAATTGGTGTTTCTGGAATCTTCATCTGGATATCATATGACCTGAGAAGAGGCACAACCGCGGCAATGGCATTTGCTTTGGTAGCTCAATTGATGAACCTTCCCGATCTATATGGCGAGCTACTAGTATCACCTACCATTCTTCAGGGCATCAATTTGCCCGTTGCGCTCCTTATCATCATAGTAGCAATTGCTCTGATGGGCCCTTCTACGATTGCATTTTCCTTCCTAAGACCTGATCAAAAGGCTTCATTCGAGCTATTCGGTTATGGTGTGAGCTATGCAGGTCCTGTACTTGTGATATCAGGGCTTCAAGCTCAAGAACTAACTCAAGATCCGCTTTTGATAGCAACTGTCGGAATCGCCTCGGTAGCTATAATGCTTGCGGGCGGCACTTCTGCATACCTCTACGGTAGATGGAGTGAATCAAAGCAGCTAGCCACATTCTTTTTTATGTTGGCCTTCTTCCTATTTGCTGTTGGACAAATGATTGGACTCCTTGGCAACACAGACAACCTTCCATGGATTGAATCGGTTTACGTGGAATTCATAATATCAGGATTAGCGCTTTCATTGCTTTCGATAACATCAATCTATGCAGCTGGATATAGAAGTGCAGGTCTGATTCCGCTTCTTCTTTTCGTTCCAATCGCTATCCTCTTTGTACAGAACTTCCCCACACCAATCGAAATCCTATTCGTCGACCTCATATGGCTAGTCATCCCTCTTCTAGCACTTTTCCTTCTTCCAGTCTTTCTCTTCATTGGCGTCTGGTGGCGGATGAGGAAAGCTAATGCACCTGGCAGATTGCGGCCTCTTGGAATTGGGTTGGGAATTCTTCTCTTCTTGGCTATTCGAATTCCTTTCTTGATAATAGGAGCCCCAGGTGTAGACCCAGGATATGCTCTAGTGACAATCAGCTTCGTTGTATCGTGGTTGGCATTAACTGGAAGATTAGATCGTACCGTTGGAATGCGCGGCTTTTAGCAAAAGAAGAATTATCACTGACTCGTCGCATAGCAGACACATCTAACACCATTGGTCTGGTGAATCGAGTGAGAATTGGCTACGCCTGCATCAACATGTCTATTGGATGTTCCAGCGCAAGGACCTTTAGGCTTAAGTCATATACAGAAGGTCGCCTCATTGCGACAATTCGGGAAAATCTGCAATGCCTTAGGAGAATCATCAGATTCAATATAGAGAATGATATCCTGTTCTATAGAATTACCTCTGATCTGATTCCATTTGCGAGTCATCCCACTATGAAGGTTGATTGGAAATCTCGATTCTCGGATGAACTCTCAGAGATAGGAGAACTGGCTGTTTCAGCTGGTATGAGACTGTCAATGCATCCCGGTCAATACACTGTCTTGAATTCCACAAGTAATACTGTTTACAGGAATGCGTTGGCAGATCTTCAATATCATTGTGACATATTTGACGTGATGAATCTGGGTTTGGATGCGAAAGTCCAGATTCATGTTGGAGGAGTCTATGGAGATAGGGAGTCATCACTCCAACGATTTGCTGAGCGGCATGACCTTCTGGATAATGCCATATCACGCAGGTTGGTTGTAGAGAATGACGACCGCAGTTACATGCATCAAGACTGTATGTATCTTAACGACCTGACAGGAATTCCTGTCGTCTTTGATAATCTGCACCACAATGTCCTCAACAATGGTGAGTCCATGATTGATAGCTTGAAGCAGAGCGCCGCTACTTGGAAGAAACAAGATGGTCCGTTGATTGTGCATTACAGTTCGCAAAGCCCCACTGGTCGTCCCGGAAAACATGCAGCTACACTGGACGCTAATGATTTCACAGACTTCCTTCAGCATACAAAGGATATCAAATATGACCTAATGCTAGAGATAAAGGACAAGGACATTTCTGCCCTCAAAGCACTGAGAATACTCGACACAATTCACGCTTGGTGATG
>JBHLRP010000004.1:0-110895 GCA_048882485.1 Candidatus Thorarchaeota archaeon | reverse complement strand
AGGACCGTATTGCAAACTGGGCATTCTCAAATCAAAAATGGCTTGCCCAAGGTTTGGTCGATGGCTATGAGCTTCTCAGACGTCTCAAGATTGATATTGGTCTCAGTTATGTAACACATACGTATCGCAAAGGCATCGAGGGGGGTTACATTGACGAGTTTGGAAGAGTAATGAACGTTGATTACTATGAGGATGGAACTCTGATTCTTGGTTATCGTGGAGGATATCTAAAGAACTTCGAAGATTATGAGAAATGGAAACAACCAAGCCCACATGAGAAACGGCGACTTGCTGCTTTCCGGGCTGGCAAACAGGTTCAAGAACAGATGAACAATGAAATCCTGTCTGTCCCTGCGATTGGTGGAATGTTCGAACCTGCTTGGGAACCTTTTGGAATTGAGGTATTCTCACGCATCTTGGCAAAGCCCAAACAGGCAAAGAAGATCTTTGATGACAGAGGGAATCTGGCACTTGAACTGGTCAATATCCTTGCAGAGAACGGTGCTGAGGTTGTCCTAATCTGGGATGACTATGGCTTTAAAAATGGGCTATTCATGAGTCCACGGAACTTCAAAACATATGTCTTTCCTTGGCTCAATCGAATCTGTGATGCTGCGCATAAAAGGGATTGCAAGATTCTGCTACATTCAGATGGGGATTTGTCAATGATATTTGATGATATCGTGAATTGTGGCGTAGACGCAATTCATCCAATTGAACCCACAACTGCAAATCCTGACTATGATATTTTCAATCTCGCTGAGAAATATGGTGACAGGCTTACTTTCGTAGGGAACATCAGTCCTGTCATGTTGGCTACTGGAAACATCTCTGAGATTAAGGAATATAGTATGAAGTTGATTCGAGAAATAGCTCCTGGAGGAGGATATCTATTCAGCAGTGGGCACAGCATTGTTCCATCTGTGACTATTGACAGATGGGAAGCAGTTATGGAGGTTCGGGAGAAATACAGCTCTTATCCCATAGACGTTCCTAATTAGCTGTTGATGCAAAGTCTGAGGTTTCTTGATCCCCTTCAAGAAGAGCGGCTCTCTTTTCCTCATGAAGCCCCTGCAGTTTTTCCTGCATCTCTGCTAACGCCTCATCATGCAACGGATAGAAGTAGATGAAGACTAGACTTAATCCCGCCACTATTGCTGGTACCAGCAGCCAGAGAATCTTGATTCCAAGTAGAGCGGATGCAGGCTGATCCGCAGGCAAACCACCTTGAATGTAGCCAAAAGCTGTAAGCACAAACGTGGCTACTATGGGGCCAAGACTAGTCCCTGGACGAGTCAACAGGGCCATTACTCCGATGAACATACCCTCTCTCCGTGAGCCATGAAGCACCTCATCCTCATCTATTGCCAGGTACTGCATTGGAATGTGGAAAATACCGTAACCAGATGCAAGAGTGATCACAATGAGTCCGAACCATATTGTCCATTCGAGAGATGGTACAAGTATGATGAGGAAAAGGACCAACGAACCTATGACTCTAACAATCCCGAACCTAAGCATGATTCTTCTCATTCCCCATCTCGACTGGAGTCGGATTGCTATGATGTTTCCCAAATATCCGACTATGAAGTAGACGACAAAGAATAGGAGAATGGCATCTAGTCCCGGCGTTATCCCCTCCAAGAGAAGCAGGTATACAAAGAAGTAACTCAAGCCCAAGCTTCCCAGCATATTCTGACAGAGATAGAATCCCGCATAGACAAGAAATGTCCTTGATCGAAATGTGGCAATGATTGACTCCTTTAGAGTGAAGACCTTGTCACTCTGGAACTCGGGACGCTCCTCGCACATAGAGGCTGTAAGTAGAATGAAAACCGTAGAAATTGCGGCTAGAATGAACATTATTGCCCTGAACTGATCTGAATTAGGCGGAATATCTGCAATTATTACAAAGACAGGTAGAGTCACTACGGTGCCCAAAATCGTTGCGAAGAACTGAGCCTTATTGCGCTCATCAATGTCCATGGTCATCTCGGGAAGCAGGGCAAGCCAGAGAAGAATGACCAGAGTGTACATCGTGTCAAAGAGACAGATTGTCACGACATAGTGTAGAAAGATTATAACCTGATTTGCAAGATTCCATGGGAACCACACAAGCAGGAAGGTGAGTGCCCAGATTGGGCCGCCGTATTTGATGTAGATTAGACGCCTGCTCCCCCATCGTTCCCTGTCAGTTCTATCAGATAGCTGCCCAGATAGCGGATCGTTCAGCGAGTTGATGGTCATGTAGATAATCTGCCCAAGAATGAAAAACGAAGGGAGAAGTGCAAGGTCGTCGAAGAAAAACTCGATGTACTTGAAGCTAAAAACGAATCCCAAGAGTCCAGTGGGAATTGCACCAAATGCATAACCCCAGAGGTTTTTCCGACTGAGCGTTTCCGAGCTTCCCATATCACAATCTCCTC
Organism: Candidatus Thorarchaeota archaeon; assembly: GCA_048882485.1. Classification (GTDB taxonomy): domain Archaea; phylum Asgardarchaeota; class Thorarchaeia; order Thorarchaeales; family Thorarchaeaceae; genus SMTZ1-83. Next base: position 108,469 of record JBHLRP010000004.1, on the reverse strand, counting down.
ATCAGGATAATATTCGCCTATTATTATCTGTTCTTAAATTGAAACAGATATGCAATCGCAAGAAGCGGAGTACAGGTTCAGATTCCATGAACTCTCTTGACTAATTCGACTGTCTTGTCTTCACCATGCTTCGCCCAAAAAGCAAGCACACCAGTTCGCAGGACCGCATTCCGTTGACCTTTAGGATTGGATGGATCGAAATGTCCGACTTGCATGTCACATGGGAACTCTGCACAAATTCCACAGTGACTCACTCCCTTGTCAACAGTACATTCAAACAGCTTGCAGCTACCCCACCATGGGTTTCCCTTTGAGTCTAGGCATCCCAAACACTGACGGTCACTTTTCCCTTGATAGCTTGGGCAGATGTCACAGACATGGCCGCATGGATTCAGTTTCAACCTACATCCTCTCACTATAAGTGGCCCATGTATAGACTTGGCTCGCAAGGGTACATATGCGTTCTTGAGCAATAAGAACATGCCAAAATGCCCGTTTTGTTCTGAGGAATTACGAATGAAGCTTGCAGCTGAATTCATCTCTGAATTTGATGAGGAGTTCTTTTCCAAGCTGGATGCTTTTGCAGGTAGAATGTCTAGAATGGCAAGAGGGGTTGTCAGGTCGCAGTTTGGAAGGCTAAGAGAGAATCCCCCACTTGTCAATATGCTTGTCTGTGCGAACTGTGACAGCGTCATAAGTGCAGAAATACAGCAAACGAGAACCTAGACCGGACAGCATCCATGTCCAGTAATCCTTTTGTCCAAGATTGCATAGAGAATATCATACTCTTTTCGGAGTGAGAGACATGGAAGACGGAAGCGTATACAAGATAATCGACCTAGTAGGCACTAGCCCTAAGAGCTGGGAGGATGCGGTAGCTACTGCTGTAGCCCAGGCTGCCAAGAACTTGCGCGATCTTAGGATTGCTGAGGTAAAGGACCTTGATGTTAAGATCGAGGATGGCAAGGTTGTTGCCTATCGAGCTCGAATTGCATTAAGTTTCAAGTATGAGAAGGAATAGACTCGATTACTAGTAGAGAGTGGCGAGGGGGTTGGCTCCCTTGCCATCACATTTTCTTAGAAGCCACTTGGGTGCTGCAGATGAAAGACCGGTCAAAGACCTCTCCATATGGGGGTGAAGGATGGTCCCCACGGAAGGAATCGATGAAGGAGGAGATTGGAACCATCTGGAGTTCTTGTGGAGTAAACACGGAATGGGCTCGTCTCAAGAGAGTACTTCTTCATTGCCCAGGAATAGAGCTCACCGGCATCTCAGACCCCGACAAGGTGCAGATGATTGAGGTTCCCTTTATAGAAGTCATCACGAAGCAGCATGATGATATTGCAGCAGCATTCAGGAAAGCACGCGTAGCGGTGTCCTACTTGGAACCTTCAGCTAGGCCGCCTCCCAATCTAATGTTCGTGGCAGACTTACTCTATACGACACCTGAGGGAGTTATCCTCGCTCGCCCAGCCTCATCAGTACGAGCTGGTGAGGAGAGATTTGTTGCTGAGTCGTTGTCTAGACTGGGCATTCCTGTCCTGAGAAGTATCCGTGGGAATGGCACATTCGAAGGTGCTGATGCAGCATGGCTCAATCCTGACACGGTCATGATCGGAGTCGGTTTTCGCACTAACAGTGAGGGAGCTTCGCAGGTGTCAAGCCTTCTGAGGGAGATGGGGATTGAAACCGTTGAAGCCGAGCTTCTACCAGGCTCAATGCATCTCATGGGAAACCTTCGCTTTGCAGACCGCGATCTTGCAATATGTAGACCTAGCAGAGTTTCTGGAAAAACACTAGAAGCGCTACATGAACATGGATTCTCCACGCATTTTGCACCTGACGAGTCCGAGATATCTCTTGGTCTATCAATGAACTTCGTAACATTGGGACCCAAACAAATTCTGACTGCAGATGGCAATCCAAAGACACAGGCGTTCTATGAAGACCTAGGATTGAAGTGTCAACTGGTTGATATACGTGAGGTGACAAAAGCAGCTGGAGGAATAGGTTGTCTGACTGGCATATTGGAGAGAGAGTTGATTTGAGCTTCAACCACCCTTTCCTCGAATCTCCATGATGATCCACTCATTCACCGCTTTCTCCCCATGAAAGAGCTGTTTCAAGTCTTCTTCAAGACTAGTGGGTTCAAGAACACAAATCCACCCCTCACCATAGGGATCACTCACAAGAGCACTAAAGTCATCTTCCAAGGCAGAGTTTGATTCAACAACAACTCCAGACACGGGATTCCTCATGGGCCCGACCCACTTGTTGCTCTCGAGTGTAGCAATCGGCCCTCCAATCATGACTTCTTTTCCTACGGGGCGGGGCGTAATCGCCTTAATATCTCCAGCAAGATGCACTGCATATGGAGTTATTCCTGTACGAACTTTACTTCCCTCAATCTTTGCCCAAGTATGATCCGGGTGGTAGTAGAGCTCATCCGGAAATAGGAATCCTTCAATCTCCAAAGAAGAAATCACCGGAATCTCAAGAAATCTTTCTGCTTCATAAGTTATGGCATTACGCTTTGGATGGATTGCTTTCAGGCAGAGATAGAAGGTTGATCTGGTCAGAAAATGGGAGTCGGGGGGATTCCCGACCTGATTCGTATTCCGTTCTAAGATGTTAGAATTCCCAAAATCTTCTCTTCAACATCCTCTGGAGTGACAAGCGTAACGAATTTGGCAGCTTTGCCAAGTGCTTTCTTTGCAGCCTTGTGAGTTTCCTTCGGAGCAATAATGAGGGCTGGGATGTCAAACGCCTTTGCGCGATAAAGTAAATCGTATGGAGTTAGCCCTCGATGCATCGTCATATCTCCTCCTGATTCGCTCTCGGGAGCTATAACCTTGTGCAAGTATCCCACGAGAAGATCGACATCTCCTGGTTCGATGAGAGATGCAAGCTTTCCTGCACCATCCCAGTCATTGGCAATTGGTATTGTTCCATAACCTCGTGCCACTAGATTAGTCAATAGAATAGAGTCTGTTCCATCAAAGTATCCAATAATCTTCATAGCAATCTCTTCAATGTAATATGGTTCCCAGCAGGTAAGAATCCTTGCATCCAACCTGGTTTACTTTGGATGCAGATTTACTGGAGGCTAAGAAGATGATGTAGCAGACTTAGGACACTTCGGCTTTCAAAGATGTTCCTATTCAGATATGATAATGTGCATCAACTGAGGTTATTGTATTCTTTCCCTATTTGAAATGCATCTCCAAGCTTTTCTCCCAATTTCCAATATGTCGGTTGCTTTTCAGCACCCGTGTATATGACTGGGTTCATCTTTTTCATGTCGGGTTTGTTATCAGACATATTCTCTTCATCAACATAGGTCGTCACAGCATCTCCAAAAACTACGAAATGATCCGGCAATTCGATTATCTCTTTCACTTCGAGTTCCATGTTGAGAATACACTCCATAATCATTGGAGCCTCGGTTTCACCATAGAATATAGTGAACAATGTAGACTTGTCTACTTCTCTTCCTGAGTTAGTCCCTATGTAATCAGCTAGCTGTATGAGATTGACTGGTGGCAGGTTCATACTGAAGACCTTCTTCTCACGAATCCCATTCATTGTGTAGTGTTTCCTATTGATTGATGCCATCCAGGTAGGAGGATTCCGATTTACTCGGCTAACCCAAGTACACATCATGAAATTAGGTCTATCATCAACTATTGTTCCAATAATCACACTTGGCATTTGATAGGGAGAGTATCTCTGGTCAACCTTGATTTTGACCATGCCAAATCAGATGAAAGGCCATTAATAAGACGTATCGAAGTGCGCAATGAAGGGGTATGCAAAAAAGGACTGGAGTGAGAGAAAACCCCCAGTCGCTTCTAGGTTCCTTCAGAATAGGATTTTGCGTAAGCCTCTTGCTCGGGAGTCCATTTGTCGATTCTTATTCCCATTGTTTCAAGTTTCAGCATTGTAGTTTCCCTGTCTAGCTCCTTTGGGAATTCATACACTCCAGGCTTGAAACCCTTCCCATGTTTCTTCGTCCATATCATGGCGTTGAACTGACTTGCGAATGAAAGGGCCATCACGGAGCTTGGGTCATTGAAGTCAGCGTCAAGTTTCCAGAGTTAACAACCACTCACCCTCAAAACCTACTAGGCAATCTCGTTCCTTGGCAGGTCCATTATGCCTCTTTCCATTAGTATCTTGATACCTAATTAGTAGAAATTGATTATGTCTACTCGGATTGACCTGAATGGAATCCTTTCCTCTTCCTGATATGAATTCTAATGGAGGTATCTTAACGCTTTGTCTCATAGTGCACTTTGTCTTGCATGCAACTTGACTAAATCACGAAAACACTTGCTTTGTAGAAGGCAAGTATTCCATCCTGATTCTTGGGCCTGACGTATATTTTAACTGGATTAGTCATATCAAGAAGAAGTGCTATATTGTCTTGTTCAAAGATATCTTCCTCTCTTACCAAATCATATCCAACAAAGACCTGCACGGTAGGGTCTCTTTCAGTTTCAATCTCCAATATTACTAGAATCTGGCGATTTCTTCCGAGATTTGTCATTGAGAGTACGAGGTGTACCAAATGGCAAGCCCCATTGTACCAGTCATCCAAAGTGTCACCCCAATCACGGTCGCCACGAACAATCAATCTATCCTTGTTGCAGTGGTCTTGCAATCTGCCATAGGGGAAGGGATTTGTTCTTCCACCGCATGAGTGATAAAAGCCATAATAGAAGAACTGTCCTGAAGTCGTTACCTTGGCGACATAAGGACGCATTGGGGACAGCTTAAATGAATTCATTCCATACCACCTTCCTGGATTCGCTTCAGCAGCTCCTTCTCCTCCAGAAGCAACCGCTTTCCAGTATCAGTCTTCATCATCTCTTCATCGTGTCTTTTCATAGCCGCTTCGACTTCCGCTTTCCTAAGGACGACTAGACCACCTTTCGTCTTCTCTCTCTTCTTCACATCACCTTTCTTTTTTGACACTAATCTTCACCCCGTATTTAGGATGGCTTATTTCCTCTGCACACTCCTGTGCACCACGAGGATGTCCAAATTCTATGACAATCCTTTGATAAAAAACCTGCTATATTATAACGATAGCATCATGGCATCGGTGTCAGGATCAGATGAATCAAACTCCGAACGGACCTTGCCAGCCTTCGATAATGAGGCTGGGTACATGCATCCTCTCTTTCGAGTTTAAAACCTCTAAATTTGAGAAGTTGGAAGACATGTTCGCTGGAATCGATTCTGGATTATCTCTTAACCCATTTGAAGGCGCAATGGATCCACAGATCTTTGCTGATGAATTGAGTCAGAAGTTGGAAGCCCTGGATGATTAAAGTCGCCTGAGCTGGGTGCCACCGAAACACTCCCTTTGAGAGAAGAAACTGCTCATTCAGCTGAGGCGAGCCAGAGAGGAAGATCTCCTTGAGATTCAAGATCAGCTAACTCAGGTCAGCGCCGAATTGGACGACAAATTCGAGGATGTATTGGACTTTTCCCACGGGTTTCAAGGTATGTTATTGCAGGGGCCCCCGAGGGAATGTAGAACATTCTTCTCTGAAAAGGTCATTTTGCTCGAACTTCTGAACCTATTGAGTTTAGGAGGATTGCAGCAGAATTCACTGAAACGCCCAGCAATACTTCAATCGACATTGTGTCAGCTTGCAGTTCAAACGAAAGATTAATAGCTTTCTTCCCTGCAACAAGTGGAGCCAGCTTTCCAGTAGAAGATTCACTAAGATTGCATTTATCTGTTTGATATTGGTGACAACAATCCTCAACTCAGGCTCCGACATGACGATGATTCTGAGCAAAATGAAGAAGCAGTTGATATTTCCCTGAACAGACAAACTTGATTTCGTCATATCTTACGCTCTCAATACAAACTGGCAGGATTTCGTTGAGATGGAGTGCATGTACATATAGTCGAGAAGATGTTGCAGTATAGAATTTCTTGGCTCCGCTATCTGATAACAAGCAGAGAAAGAAGCTCCAAGATTGGATGGTTCAAAGCCCAATCGTTGTTTCTAGAGCGCCTATGAAATTGAATCATGCCTCGGAATCGATAAAATCGATTCAAGACTAAGAAGGAGGATCATCAGTTGCTTAAGAAAATGGAGGGGAGGACAGGACATGCCTGCCCTGACGTCTAGGTTCCTTCAGCATAAGCCTTGGCATAGGCTTCTTGCTCAGGAGTCCACTTGTCGATCTTAATTCCCATAGTTTCCAATTTCGCCAAGGCAGTCTGTTGATCGAGTTCCTTCGGAAATTCGTAGACCGCTGGCTTGAGATCCTTGCCATTCTTGGTCATCCACATCATGGCGTTGAGTTGACTAGCGAAGCTGAGATCCATGACCTCCGAGGGATGACCTTCCGCAGCGGCAAGATTGACTAGTCGGCCTTCACCCAGCATATAGAGTCGACGACTATCTTTCAACTCATACTCATCAAGAGCATGGCGAACTCGCCTCTTTGGACCTTTACTCAGCGCAATTAGGTCTGGTTCGTTAATCTCGACGTTATAATGACCTGCGTTCCCAAACATCGCACCGTCCTTCATGACTTTGAAGTGGTCCTTTGTTATAATGTCCTTCATACCAGTAGCGGTCAGAAACAGGTCGCCTTCAGGAGCAGCATCATTCATAGGCATGACTCTGAATCCATCCATCCGCGCCTGTAACGCACGAATAGGATCCACTTCAGTCACTATCACGTTTGCTCCAAGACCTCTTGCACGCTCAGCCATTCCGCGGCCGCAGTACCCATAGCCACCAATAACCACGGTCTTGCCAGCAATCAGTATGGCAGAAGCTCTCATGACACCATCAAAGACGCTCTGTCCTGTTCCGTACACGTTGTCGAACAAGTGTTTGGTGTCTGCGTCGTTGACAGCCATAATCGGATACTTCAAAGCGCCATCATCAGCCATCGCACGGACGCGAATCACGCCAGTGGTGGTTTCCTCCGAACCCCCGTAGAGGTTAGGTATCAGTTCTTGGTGCTTTGTGTGAAGAGTGAAGATGAGGTCTGCACCATCATCGAGTGTGAGGGTAGGCTCGGTCTTGAGTGTCTGCTCAATACACCAGTAGTACTCCTCGTTGTTCAGGTTGTGCCAAGCATAGACTGGCACATTGTTCGCGGCGAGTCCAGCAGCCACCTTGTCGTTGGTGGACAATGGATTACATCCAGACCACGCGACTTCGGCGCCTGCTGCTCGAAGAGTTTCAACCAGTACAGCGGTCTCTTTGGTCACATGGAGGCATCCAGCTATTCTCATTCCCTTCAGGGGCTTGCTTTCAGAGTACTTCTTCCTGAGATGCATCAATACAGGCATGTGCTTCTCAGCGTATTCGATTAACATCCGGCCTTCTTCGGCAAGACCAATATCCTTGACCTTATAGTCAGTCATCTAAATCACAGATGGAAGCGGAGAGGAGGACATATATGAATCCATCATATTGGCAAGGAATAGATTGCACAGAATCGAGGCATGAAGAGTGCAAGACATTACGGAAAGCGAGCAAAAAGTCCTATGGGACTTGATGCGAAACTCAAGGTCAAGCCTTGCTGATTTGAGTGAAAAGGTAGGGAAGGGCAGAAACTGGATTGCTCGAACCATAAAGAAGCTCGTACGAAATCGTGTCATCTTGGCATACGTGACTGTGTTTGATCCTGCTCAAGTCTATGCAGAACGCAATACAATACTCCTCTTGAAGACCAATCCACGAGAGCTTGATGTAAGTGCAGGCCTTCTCGATATGCCAGAGCTCGAGTCCTTGGATGGAATCTCTGGCGATCACTCTCTCCTTGGCCTATTTCGATTCCGGGGATCCGGTTCTTTTGTTCAATTCCTTGACAATGTAGACCATGTTGTTGCAAAGGCCAAAGCCGACAAATATCAGCTTGTGCAAGTCCTCACAACCTACAAGACTCATGGGTATATATTGAACAGTCAACCCGTGCAACCGAAACTTGTGTCATCAAAAGACTGGGATTTGTTGCGCATAATCTATCGCCAAGCTCCCACTGAGGATAATCCGTTCCCTCTATCTCAGAGTGAGATTGGTGACAGGATGGAACCATGTCTAAGTCAACCCGCAGTTTCCAAGGCAATACGACGATTGGAAGATCGGGGAGCTATAGTTGGCTATTCAGCCGATATCAAATTCACAGACATTGGCTTGCCAATCAAGTTCTTTCTTCAAATTAAGCCAACTCCTGGCACGATTGCCCAGACAGCTCAGAAAGTGAGCAAGATGAACGAAGTTTGGGACCTCCATCGAACCAGCGAAGATTACAGTCTCTTTGCCACGGTACGAACAGACAGTGTTGAAGGATATAATCAGTTCCTAAGAAGGCTTTACATGAATGAAGACGTTCTTGATACTCAATCCCAAATCTCGCTGGAGGAGTGGTTTGTACCTGTTCGGTTATAGTCCTCGCCCGATGTGCTATAGCCGAGCCAGATTTCATCCCAGAGATTCTTGTTGATGTTCGCAATGAGTATGAGAACTCCAAGGGCACCCATGATGACCGAGAAGAGCATGTTTGCTCTGGAAAATCCTAGAAGCATACTGCCCTCTCCGAAGAAAAGTACTACCGAGCCTACAATCTCGTTGGGTGGCACCCATGGCCAAAGCGTTGGATTGAACGGATGCATAGGTATGTCAACCAGAACATGAAATAGCGCGCCTAGCATGCAAGAAACTATCAAAGCCGGAGTGACTTGACAAGCTTCTTTCAATTCTCTTTGATCCACTCCAAAAATCAAGGAGATGACCGGGGGATAGATGAACCGTGTGATTGCCACAGCAAGCACGGTACATACTGTGAATACTCCAATCAGGCTATGAAAGAACAAATGGTCCCAGACCCCTGGAAATAAGATCCACATGAGAGGCACTTCGATGTCAGGAATAACTGATCCCACCAAAAGCCCCGGCAATGAGAGCCCCTTGTTAGTCTTGGAGAGAATGTATCCTGCGGGATAATGCAGTGGCGTAACAGGCATTTGTATCCTGGACCGCATATCAGCTACACCTTTTCAATATGCTTAAAGACCAAGGGGTGTACTGCCGCTCTAAGGTGCATCTAATGGGATTCTATGAGTTTGAAGGCAAGACACCATCAGTCGATGAACGAGCATATGTATCCCCTCGTGCCTCAGTGATAGGCGATGTTGAGATAGCCGAGGATTGTAGCATATGGGAGTTTGCAGTAATTCGAGGAGACTTCAACAAAGCTATGATTGGAAAGGGATCGTCTATCCAAGACAATTGCACAGTTCATGTCACTCCCTTCAATCCCACAACGATTGGAGAATATGTAACAGTTGGGCACAACAGCGTGATTCATGCATGTGAGATTGGCGATCGCACAGCTATTGGAATGGGTGCCGTGGTTCTAACAGGTGCCAAAGTTGGAGCCGACTGTGTGATAGGTGCGGGATCGGTTGTGACTGAAAACAAGGTGATTCCAGACAACAGCCTAGTTCTAGGAGTTCCTGGGAAGGTGGTGAAGGAGGTCTCCGAGGGGATGAAAGAAGCCTTCATGATTGGAGCCGAGATGTATGTAGAGCTGGGTCGAAGGCACAAAAAAACAACAAAAGACGCCAACAAATCTTAAGGGCCTATTATTTCAGGACAGTTCACTGGAGACGGAAAATTGCGAAGAGTACCAGTCCTTCTATTCACCTGTGCCTTATTGGCCTTAGTTTTTATCAGTCCAGTCACAGCGCAATCAAATCTTGAACCAAATGTCGCTAGAACAATGGAGCATCTTTTGGGCGAAGAGTCTGTGACTTATATGGCGAGTCTGACTGCAGGCCAATGGACAGTCATTGTCACTTCGGATGCCTTCTGGGGGCTTCAAGTCAGAATCGATGTTGCCACTGACAGTTCTTTCACTGATATCATAGCGGAGAATGGTCTGACCGCGGGCAATTTTCCAGAAATAGGGTTTGACCTATTATCAGATGCGACAGTCTATATCAGGCTCGAGGAGAACTCGGTCTATGGCGACACGTCTGGCTTCTATGACATTGGTGTATACGATGAAGGACATGTTCTTGGCGCGAGAGTTGGTTCTTTCCTTTCAGCCAATTGGATGATTCTGCTGTTCACCGTACCTTTCATCTTCATCATCTTCCCATGCATATTCGCGGCAAGACGTGGCAGAGGCCCTGGAGCTCAGCAGTATTACCGCCGTCGAAGGTCGTTTACCATAAGTGCGCCTCCCTTTGCCATTCCTGATGAACACCGAGGAAGTACGAGAGCCGATGGAAGTGACCTTACAACTGTCCGTGTGCCAAGCAAGTGTCCAAACTGCAGTGCAGCTCTATCACAAAGCACACTGGAATGGACAGGGCCACTTGAGGCCAGATGTAACTATTGCGGTGCCACAATCCACGCTACCTTTGAGAGAATATAGTCTGCATTTTATTGACAGAAAGAAAGATACGTGACTATCACGTAGGACACCATTTGTCAGAGTGATGCAAATGGTGCATACAGGTGGGACACCAAAGGAACAGATTATCAGAGACTTTGCAGCACACGTGTCATCAGGTAAGGCTGACTTCTATGGCATGGTAGATCTAAACTTCGTTCTTGGCAAAAGAGAAGGGCCTTGGATGTGGGATGTCACTGGTGAGAAGAAGCTCATCAACTGTCATTGCAACGGTGGGGTTTTCAATCTAGGGCATCGTCACCCTGAGATTTTGAAAGCCATGAGAGCAGCTCTAGAGGAACTTGATATTGGGAATCACCATTTAATGAGTGAACAGCGTGCAATGCTGGGAAAGAAGCTTGCTGAACACACTCCACCAGAGATTACTAGGACCGTCTTTGGTGTGGGGGGTGGCGAGGCGATTGACTTCGCAATAAAGCTAGCTAGAGGCCATTCCAAGAAGCACAAAATTGTCTATGCGACCTCTGCATATCACGGGCACACCGGACTTGCTTTAGCAGCAGGAGATGTTCATTTCAAGGCACCATTCGAGCCTCTGGCTCCCGGATTTGTAGATGTTCCATTCGGCGATGCTGATGCTGTCGCCAAAGCTATAGACTGCGAAACAGCTGCCGTACTGTTTGAAACCATTCCCGCTACTCTTGGGGTGCCACTTCCGCCAGACGATTTCTATAAGAGGATTCGGGAGATTTGCGATGAAAATGATGTGCTACTGATTCTTGATGAGATTCAGACAGGCCTCGGTCGGACTGGCAAGCTGTGGGGCTATGAACACTATGATGTTGTTCCAGATATCTTTGCGATAGGAAAGGGACTTGCGGGAGGGGTTTATCCAATAACTGCCACCTGTTATAGAGAAGATCTGGACCCATTCATGAACGAACATCCTTTCATCCATGTTTCAACTTTCGGAGGGGCTGAGATAGGCTGTCCTGTGGCTGCCAAAGTGCTTGATATCACATCCCAAGCTAAATTCCTTGACAATGTCAATCGAGTGAGCGATAGTCTGGTTTCTGGTCTAGAATCTGTCATGGAGCGATACTCGGAGATTCTTATTGAGATAAGGAGAAAGGGCCTATTCATGGGGCTCAAGATGAGTGATATAGGGTATGGTCCATTGATGAGTATCGCAGGTTACAACTGCGGAGTATTTGCTGTCTATGCTGACAATGACCGCTCAGTCCTGCAGTTCCTCCCACCCCTAATAATGGTGAACGAGGAAGTGGAGTATATCGTTGATGCAATGGACAAGGCCTATGCATATGCAAAGGAGCGTCCCGACTACCTAGAGTTGGCTAGAAACCTAGCTATGTAGAAGGATGATGGATATGACAATAGAGATTGATTTGGCTCTTTTGAAAGAGTTTGAAGAAAAGCTGAATCCAGCCAAGCCTGAGGAATCACCTATCCCAGCTGGAGTCCTTGGATATGGAGAGATTAGCACCGTCTTTGAGATTCATCATGAGTCCCAATCAGATATTGCATTCAAGCGAATGCCACTGTTCGACACTCATAAGCAGATTGAGCAGTATTCAGACGTTTACTTCAGGTATCATGAGCGATTGCAGGAGATTGGAATCGAGTTGCCTGAATTCGGTGCAACTACCGTGACGACCGATGACAAGAGGTTGGTGCTATATCTTTGGCAACGAAAACTAGCTGCAGAGTCAATTGGTGATAAAATCATCCAGACCGTTTCTGAGGAGGAGATCATGGCTTTAGTCAAGACTATTCTACGTCAGCTCCTCAAGGTGTGGGAGTTCAATGAAAGACAGAAGTCGGTTGTCGAGGTGGCAATTGATGGTCAGGTTTCCAACTGGGCAGTCAAGGACCCACGTGTTATCTCAGAGGGCATACGTGAAGGAGTCGACCTGGTCTACGTAGATACCAGCACGCCGCTCTTCAGAGAGAATGAGGTTGAGCAACTGGATGTAGAGTTGTTCCTTAGACCGACACCACCGGGTGTTCGATACATCTTGAAGAAGTTCTACCTTGATGACATCGTGAACAGATACTACGACTTTCGGAAGGTAATCATTGACCTTGTTGCCAACTTCTTCAAGGAACAAAGACCAGAGCTCGTTCCGTTACTCATAGAGGTTGCCAATGAATTTCTATCTACCGAAGCTAGTACCCTCAATATTGCTCCTATTGTCTACGAAGAGGTAGAGGACTACTACAAGGATGATGCATCTACCTGGAAGCTCTACCTTCGTATGCGAAGACTACATCGTTTTATTCGCACTAAGATTCTTAGAAGGTACTATGCCTACATCCTTCCCGGAGAGATTCAGAGGTAATCAGACTATCGCTACTGGACCATTTTCCCTAGCTCATATCCTTGGAACGCAGACCATGACACTAGCGCATAGACCGCAGCCTTCTGCATGATTGCAGTGCCAAATCCTGGACCGTAGATATGCAACAAGCATATGATTGCGACAATGATTCCAATTAGGGAATACAGGTTATGATAATCGCTCTTCAGGAGAATTGCTATTGAGTACGTGGCAATGGCAATCGCAGTGAGTACAAAGAATATGATGGTTGACCATGCATGTTCAAAGAGAAATAGGTCAGCTGCAAAGATCCCAATTCCTGCTAGACATGGTGCAGCCAAAACGCCAAGTGCTGTTCCCAGTCCGCTGAGGGCTTTCTGCACTCCTGTTTCCGTGAACACAGTTCTGATTGACAGATAGAATGGAACAGTGAATATTCCTCCGAGAGTTGTTGCCGTGGCGAACAGGAACCAATTGAGTGGAGTATCGACACTGTTTATCACTGACAGACCCAGCTGGCTAAAGTAATTCTCAAAGAAGTTGTATCCACCCGGGTAGATCAGCATGTCAGCAAACGATAGGACAACAAACTGCAGCCCGGCAAGAATCCCACAAATTGCCCCAATTTTCCTCCAATTCAAGTCTAGCACCTATTTGCCACTGCGCTTCTTGATTTCCTCTTCTCTCAGTACTCGGCGCAAGACTTTCCCTACGTTGCTAAGGGGTAGCGAGTCGACAATGTCAACTTCCTTGGGTCTCTTATACCCCGCCATCTTCTCCCTCGCCCAATCGATGAACTCCTGCTCTGTCGCAGACTCGCCCTCTTTCAAGACTATATACGCCTTGACGAACTCGTTGCTTGGGTCATCATCTCTCGGAATTCCCACTGCAGCAGCCAGCTGAATTTTCGGATGCGTGAACAAGATGTCTTCTATCTCTCTCGGGTATGCCTTCAGACCACCAACATTGATCATCTGCTTCTTCCTGTCACTGATGTAGGTGTAGCCCTCTTCATCCATGTGTCCCACATCTCCAGTTAGGAAGAAACGCTTGCCATTGATGTTGCGCATCACGTTATCAGTTTCCTCGGGTTTCCCATAGTATCCTTTCATTACCTGGGGGCCATGAATAGCTATCTCTCCTATCTCCCCAATAGGCATCTCCTTAGTCCCAGTTTCAAGATCCACTATCTTGCATATTGTGTCTGGAATTGGGAGTCCAATAGAGCCAAACCTGCGGTTCCGTGAGTTAAACGGGTTCATATGAGTCACTGGGGATGTTTCAGTCAGACCATAGCCCTCGAAAAGAAGGGCTCCAGTCACTGCTTCGAACGCATTGGCTAGCTCAGGCGGTAATGGCGCAGCTCCAGAGCTGCATATCCTTACATTGGTCAAGTCGTATTTGCCCACTTCGGGATGGGTAGCAATGCCTGCATATAGGGCTGGCACACAATTCAATGACGTTCCTTTGCTCTTCTCCAAATCCTTGAGCAAGTCTGATAGAGGGGGTTTACCTGCCCTAGGATCTGGGATACACACAAGTTGGCCTGCATTCCATACTGCCAACAATAGAGTTGTAGTAAGTCCGTAGCTGTGATACCACGGAACTGCTCCAACAAAGACCTCCTCTTCGTATCTGATTCCTCCCGCATCCTCAACATCCGGAGGTTCAAGATAGACCCACTCACAGATTTGCAGAATATTCGATACCAAATTGACATGAGTTAACTCAGCTCCCTTCGGAGTTCCCGTGGTCCCTCCCGTATAGATGAGAACTGCAGTATCATCGGGGTCCAAGTCTGCTTGAGGTGACTTAGGTTCATATTCAGCAATAATGTCATCGTAGAAGAAAGTCTTGTCCTCTTCATAGTACCCGCTCTTTGGAATCCTACCCGTAAGACCTCCTAGGAATGCCTTGACTGTTGGTATGAATGACTTCAGACTGCAGACCACTACTGTTTCAATATCTGTACTCTTGATAGCCTCATAGCAAGTCGGCGTGAAAGTTGGGTGGTCCAACACAAAGACAGCTACAGCTCCCGTGTCCGTGAGTTGATAGTTTAGCTCTCCTGCTTTATACATGGGGTTGCAGGTCACAACCTTCGCTCCTGCTTTCAGTGCTCCAAAGAACACCGGTGGAAAGTGCGGTACATTAGGCAGGAAAACCGCTACTCGATCACCCGGTTTGATTCCTTGAGTAGATAGGAAGTTTGCTATCCTATCAGCATGATCTCGAACCTCAGCAAAGGATTCTGTCTTTCCCATAAACCATGTAAAGGGCAGATCTCCGCTTTTCTCAGCGGTCCTGTCAAGCATGGTATACAGTGGTTCCTTTGGATATTCCAATGTCGTTCTTGCAGTAGGTGGCCACCTTGGGCCTTTCTGCCAATATAGTTCGTCCATCACTAATCTACTCCTAATACAATATTACAGACTATCTGCTCGCTATCGCATTGCCTACTCATATTTGTTAGGGAAAAATAGGAAAGAGGGGGAAATCCCCCCTATTGATGTTCTACTTCTTCATTTTGGCGAGTTCGGCATCACGAAGTTCTCGACGAAGGACTTTTCCAACTGCAGTCATTGGAAGAGTATCGACAAATTCCACTTCTTTGGGTCGCTTATAGCCCGCCATGTTTTCCTTGGCCCATGCGATGAACTCGTCTTCAGTCGCAGTTACTCCCTCTTTCAGGATGACATATGCCTTGACATACTCATTGCTCGGGTCGTCCTCTCTGGGTATACCGATGACAGCCGCCATCTGCACCTTTGGATGTTCAAAGAAGAGGTCTTCAATCTCTCTCGGATACGCCTTGAGACCACCTACATTGATCATGTCCTTCTTCCTGTCAGAAATGACGAAGAATCCATCCTCGTCAATATGACCAATATCACCAGTTAGGAAGTAGCGCTTTCCTTTGATTTCTCGCATCACCTCCGCAGTTTCATCAGGTTTGTTCCAATATCCTTTCATGACTTGCGGCCCACTGATGGCTATCTCTCCGGTTTCTCCCTGCTCCAATTCCTTCTTTCCAGTTTCAATGTCAACAATTGTTGCATATGTGTCAGGAATAGGAACTCCAATTGAGCCAAACTTTCGCAAAGACTTGATTGAAGGATTGGCATGTGTCATTGGAGATGTTTCAGTCAGACCATAGCCCTCAAAGAGTGTGGCTCCGGTTGTGCTCTCAAAGACCTTAGCAACTTCTGGAGGCAGGGGTGCGGCACCTGACCCACAGGCTTTGAGAGATGACAGGTTGTACTTGCCAACGTCTGGGTTGTTAATCATTCCAGCGTATAGTGCCGGCACACAGTGAAGGATTGACCCCTTGTACTTCTGAATATCTGCTAACATTTCACTCATCGGAGGCTTCCCAGCTCTTGGGTCTGGAATGCAAATAACAGCACTACCCATGTAATAGGAGGCCAACATCGTGAGAGTTAGACCATAGCTGTGATACCATGGAAGCGCTCCAACGAAGATTTCCACACCAGGTTTGAGTTTCTTTGGTGGTCCTCCCTCCTCAGGCTCAAGCTGGACCCACTCATCAAACTGCATGACATTGCTGTAAAGGTTGTAATGAGTGAGCATTGCTCCTTTAGGCGTACCAGTCGTTCCGCCAGTATAGAGAATCAATCCAAGATCTTCTTTAACATCGATACTTACGTCTGGTGCCTTTGGTTCATATTGCTCTATGATGTCATCATAGAATACAGTTCCTTCCTCGTATGAATCGCCCTTGGGCACCCTTCCTATCAGTCCACCAATAATAGCCTTGATTTTTGGTAGAAAGCTCTTGATATTACAGATCACTATAGTTTCAACGTCAGTTCCTTTAGTCGCGGCATATGTTGTTGGTGTGAAGACGGAATGGTCAAAAGTAAACACAGCCTTCGCACCCGAGTCTTTTAGCTGGAAGTTCAGTTCACCTGTTTTATACGATGGATTACAGGTCACACATGTTGCTCCAGCCTTAAGGATTCCAAAGAATACAGGCGGATACATGGGCACGTTCGGCATGAAAATCGCAACTTTGTCACCTTTCCCAATGCCTCTACTTGAAAGGAAATTAGCAATCCGATCCGCGTGATCCTTCACCTCTGCGAATGGATGCGCAATCCCCTGATATAGGGTGGAAGGCGCATCTGGATGTTCCGCAGCAGTCCTGTCCAATATCGCAAAGAGTGGCTCTTCAGGATAGTCTAATGACTTCTTGACGGTTTCAGGCCACCTATGCTTATGCCAAATCATTTCTTCCATAGATTTGTTCACTCCGTTCTCTCTCACAATTTATCAGGCGCAAAATGCCTTAGCTTTTGCGACTGGCATTACAAAATTCTACAAAAACACTGCTTGATATAATCTTCTGCTCACCTCTGATGGACTATCTGCACCATGGAATTGCTCGCTTTCATCAAAATTCGTTCCAAGTTGAGTTGTAGCACAAGAAATAAGAAAGTAGAGGGGAGATTGTTCGCTATTGTTGATAGTATCAACGACTGAAAGATGAGGTGTACCAGTGAGCTACCCGACAGTTATCGAACAATCCAATCAAGTCCTGAAAGCGCTTGTTGATGCTGGTGAGCAAGTTCTTGGCTACATATATCCACATCCTCCACACGAATTGATCATAGCTCACGGACTCAAACCCTCTCTTGTCCGTACTAACCCAGCAGTAGTGGGGGCATATGAGGCAAGTCTACAGACATTTGCTTGTTCCTTGACTCGAAACCTGTTCAGTCAAAGAATCAATGACAGCTTCCCTCAACTGGCTGGCATACTCTTCTCAGGGAACACGTGTGATGCACTCCAGAATGTAGGCGATGTCTGGCGGAAGCGATTCCCTGAAGACAAGGTGTTTCGTCTCACGTATCCAGTTGGCGACGCAGGTGAATCAAGTGTTGACTTCCTGGCCATGGAGATCAAGGCTTTCTCTGACAATCTAGCCACCATATACGGCAATGGTTTTTCAGAATCGATTTTCAAGACCGCAGCATTACTTCTTCATGAGATACGAGATATGTTGCAGTTGATGTATTGTACTCGGCTTCTCTACCCCTCTCTGATTTCATACAATGAACTCTCTCATTTTGTTGGAGAGTTTCTCACAGCTCCTACACAAGAGGTTTCAGAACGAATGAACGGAAAGTGGGAGGAGGTTGAGGAGAGTTTCGAGAATGATAATCAGATGAATAAGGTAGAACAGCTTCGCGATTCTCTGCTAAACCAAGATCTATCAGGCTATGAGGTAGATATCAATACATCTAGCCCAAGAATTGCTGTGATTGGAGGAATGGTAGAACCAAGAACGTTTGCTGGACTTATCGAGAATATTCCCGGGGTCACTGATACAACCCTTGTGCTCGATATGTTGTCCTTTGGATTCAAGACAGTTTTCACACCCCAAGTGAATGCCGAGGGCGAACCTTTCCAAGAATCAGCGCGATCGATTCTTGGAGCCCATAGTGAGCCAACTCAGGAAGGCTTGCCGAAACGTGTCGCATTCCTCAAAGATGTACTTACGAAGCTATCAATCCAGGGACTGATAGTATGTGAGCAGTCTTTCTGTGATCCAGATGAGTTTGAAGCACCGTCCTTGGAAAAGGCTGCAGAAGAAGTTGGTGTACCAACTGTGAAACTTCCTCTTGACTCTGAACTCTCTGACCGTGCCCGAATTGAAGGCAGAATTCAGACCTTTTTAGAAACCATTGATGCCAATTGAAGGAGTGAAAAGAATGAGTAACGACGAGAAGCCCTATAGAAAACTAGAAACCCAAGCCCTACTCCAGCAGATAGCCTTCCGTCACGGAATGGAAGCCATGGCGGCCTCAGAAGAGGGCAATTTGGCATGGGTGTCATCTGGATTCCCTGTTGAGATTCCAGTTGCCATGAATGTATTTCCAACCTATCCTGAGCAGGCTGGAGCGATTATTGGTGCAACAAAGATAGGACCGGAAGTCTGTGGATTTGCCGAGGACTTGGGATACTCGCAGGAGTTGTGCTCCTATGCCCGGGCGAGCATTGGATCAACAGACAGGCCCGATGACGTAACGATGGGGGCATTACCAAGGCCGCAGGCTCTTCTTGGTTGCAATAACATCTGCGGCACAATTCTGAAGTGGTACGATGCAAATTCCGAACAGACCGGTGCTCCTGTGTTTCTGCTTGACACACCACCGCTGGAAGAAGAGCAGAAGCCCCACCATCGAGCTTACGTAAAACAGGGTCTAATGCGGCTCATTGATTTCTTAGCGAAGACCTTCAACACAACACTGGAAGAGGACAGATTTAGAGAAGTTTCGGACCTCTCAAGCAGAGCTATCAAGCTCTGGACTCAATCACTCAAGGCCTGCCAGAATAAGCCGAGTCCGCTCAATTGCGCTGATCGTTTTCTGACAATGGCCCCAGTCGTTTCAAGTCGCGGCATGGAGCATTGTACGGAGTTCTACGAAGTTCTTTTGGCGGAGGTTGAGGACCGTGTCAAACAGGGTATAGGTGCAATACGAGAGGAGAAGATCAGGCTATTGTGGGACAATATTCCTCCATGGTTCATTCTCAAATTCTTCAATAAGCTAGCTGCTCGAGGCGTCGTGTTTCCTGCAGATACCTACACTCATGCATGGTGTGGCGCCGTTGAGGGAACAGACACCAGCTCACTTCTTGATGGCATCGTTGACATCTATTCGAATGTCTATCTCAATAAGAACCTCGATGCCAAGGTCGACAAGATGGTCCAGCTGATAAAGGACTTCGATCTGGATGGATTTGTCATGTTCTCCGTCCGGTCCTGCAAGCGCTATTCACTTGGTCAGCTTGTGTCAAAGGAGATTGTGACTGAAAGAACTGGAGTCCCAGGTGTTGTGATTGAGGGTGACATGGTGGACAGCCGGCTCTTCAACGAGGCTCAGATTCAGACTCGTGTCGATGCTCTTCTTGAGATGTTCATCTAGGATGTTAAGACTGTGACAAAGAAAGCATTTGCAATTGGACTTGATGTTGGGTCAACAACGACAAAGGGGGTCATGGTAGACAGAAATGGATCTATCCTCGCGAGTCATCTCCAAGGCACTGGAGCCTCAGCGGCATCCGCAGTTGCACATGTCTTGGGAACTCTATTCACTGCATCTGGAAAGACCAGGGATGACTGTCGCATCATAGGTACTGGATACGGTAGAAACATAGTCGATATGGCTCATAAGACCGTGACAGAAATCACCTGTCATAGTGTAGGTGTTAATGCCCTCAATCCTGACATTCGCCTATTAATCGATGTGGGTGGCCAAGACTCCAAGGTGATTCGAATAGGGTCTAATGGTCGACCTGAAGACTTTGAACTAAATGACAAATGTAGCGCCGGTACAGGCAGATTCCTAGAAGTGATGGCACGTGTGTTAGAGGTGTCAATGGATGAATTGGGACCTTTGGCTCTTGAGTCCAAGTCACCTTGTACAATCAGCAGCACATGCACAGTATTTGCTGAGAGCGAGGTAATTGGTCGTATAGGTTCTGGCGATTCCCCGGCTGACATAGCTGCAGGTGTTCATCAGTCAATGGCCTCAAAGATAGGGTCGCTATCTAAGAGGGTAGGAGTTGCCACTCCCATAGGGGTGACCGGAGGTGTTGCATTGAATCCTGCTTTTCGTCATTACCTTTCAGAAGTCCTGAAGACGGAACTCTGGATGCCGGAAATTCCTCAACTCACGGGAGCTCTTGGTGCAGCAATTATTGCCTTGAAAGATGCGGAAGCATAGCTTTACTATCTCACTCGCTTCATTACATCTTCACCGCACAGTATGAAATCTTCTCTAGAGATTCTCTTGGGACTCTTCGTCTGAGCTACTTTTTGGCAGCCAGTGCTGCCTTTCCTGCTTTCATTCCCAGGTCGAGCGCCTTGAGGTTCGTGTCCACAAATCGCGGCCACCTTTCTTCAATACGCTTCTTGAGACCCTTGACCGAGAGTTTTCCTGTTATAGCTGTGAAAGCCCCAATCATTACAACATTTGTGGCCTGTTTTGTTCCAACCTCTTCATCAGCAATCCTAGTGGCTGGTATCTTGTAGAGAGTCACTCCCTCCGGAAGGTCCCCTTCAATTGTCACGAGGTCTTCATCGATTATGAGAATCCCATCATCCTTGAGACCGTCGACGTACTCTAGGTAGGCTGCCCTGCTCATGGCAATGAACACATCTGGTTCCTGAACCTTGGGATAGTCGATCTCTTCATCACCGATGACAAGCTCGCTCTTGCTGGCTCCCCCGCGTGCCTCAGGGCCGTATGACTGAGTCTGGACAACGAACATCTTGTCATATAGCGATGCAGTTTCTCCCATCACCACAGCCATGGTGACTACTCCTTGTCCGCCAAACCCACCAATTCGGATCTCATACCTACTCACTGAGATCACCCTTTCTTCTTTAACTTCTCATTCATTTGTTTCAGAACAGAGGTGTATTCCGGCTTCTCGATGTCTACGAACTCGCCGCATACTATTCGTGTATCATATTCAAGTTCAGCTTCATGAGGTGGAAGGCCATTTTGAATTTCGGCAACTTCAAGCAAGTGTTGATGCATTTCAACACCATCACCGAGTCTGTTCATCCTACCGAATTCAGTAGGACATGCACCAATAATCTCGATGAAGGACAAGCCCTTCTTCTTGAGGCCTTTCTCAATGGATTTGGTCGCTCTCCTCGCCTGCACAGCGGTCCACCTGGCTACGAATGTGGCTCCCGATGATGCAGCAAGTTTCACGAGGTTGAAGGGATGCTCTACATTGCCAATTGGTCTCGGACTTGTTTGAGAATACCTCTCATGTTCCGTTGTTGGGCCGAATTGCCCCCCTGTCATTCCATAGTTGAAGTTGTTCACACAAATAATCGTCATGTCGATATTCCGTCTGCAGGCATGAATGAGGTGATTGCCTCCGATAGCAGCAAGGTCCCCATCACCACTGACTACTATGACCTCTAGTTCGGGATTTGCAATCTTAACACCTTCAGCGAAGGCAATTGCTCTTCCATGCGTTGTATGATACGTCCCGGTCTTGAAGTAGCCAGAGGTTCTGCCAGTGCAACCAATCCCCGAAATAACAACCACCTTTGAGAAGTCAAGACCCAAGTTGTCAATAGCGCGTGCTATCATCTGTGTGACTACCCCAATGGAACAGCCAGAACAGTAGATCCATGGTTGGCGGTCATCTCTGACATACTTCGCCATTGGATGTCGCAATATTGAGTCTGACTCGGTCATGATGAGGCCACAAGTGCGGTTTCTACGCCTTCCAGATATAACAGTTGTTGATGAGGACCTGTCAAAGCTCTCCGAAGAATGCTAATATTCATTCACCGTTAGTTTTTGGAGCGAGGTGGGCTGAAATTACAGGACATTCCATCGAGGCCATTCTCATCACAGACAAGAGTGGCAGCCCTCGATTCTATATGCAGCTCGATCCGCGTGCATTTGGAATGGACCCTGTGATGGCATCAAGCTTTTTCGCAGCTATTGATATGTTCTCAAAGGAAGTCTTTGAGCAGACTGCGCCACAATTCCAGATTGATTATGGTACAAGAATATTCACAGTCATAAGCGGTGTGCAGACCAATCTCATCTCAGTTGGTGTGCATCGCCTTACACATGATACTACGGAGGTGTTGGACTCCCTCCTAGCGGAGTTTGAACTAGAATGGCTTCCAGCATGCAAATCCGTTGAGCTAGGCACCTCCTTTGTTGATGCCTACTTGGAGTCCTTCGGAGAGAGTGTGATGAAGAAGCTCTCCTTTGAGGAACTCTCTGATAACTGGGTGCCATATTTCACCATCAAGCCAGATGCAATTGCACTTGTTGATAGTGTGATAGCCCCCTTCATTGATGGTTCGAGAAACGTGAGAGAGATTCGCGAGGTAAGTGGGACAACTGAAGAAGAGATGATTGTTGAAACCTCAACACTATGGGCACATCGTGTCATTCGATTCCGCAACACACTCAGTTTCAATGACTTCGTGACATCACGCACCTCATTCCTAAGATATGTACAGTCGACATCTAAGGAAACAGCAGACCTGCGCAATCTGCACCCAGAGATGGTGGGTGTCATTCCAAGACTAGCCGGGCTTATGGATGGCCGTCGAACTGTTCGAGAAACCCTAGCTGAGCTAGGTGGGTCTTATGATGAGCGTGAGATTCTTCGAGTGATGGACTATTTGCTTGAGAACGATGTCATCGAGGCCTTGTCCCCTGAGAAGAGGCGTATTCTGTTGGTTAAGGAAGCCCTAGAGTCTGCGCTTCGTGTTGGCGAGGAGCATTATCAGAGACAGGCAACAGAAGCACTAAGAAGCGTAATGAACCGGAGTGACACTCCCGAAACTCTAGGACAGCTTCGATTCGTGGATGAGAGCTGGACAGTTGACTTTGACTTCAAAATATTGGAAGGTCTAAACCATCAAAGACTCATGCTTCTATATGGCGAATGGATGAAGATGCTAGCCCAGTTTGTTGGAGAATTGGATAGAGATCGGCTGGATGGGTTTATCGCTGGTTTAACCCAGACTTTTTATCATCGCATCCTTGACCGTTATGCCTCCTATGATCTTAGAGGATTTGAGGAGTTCACCTTCTGGCTTGAGCAGCTCAGTGCAGATCGATGGTCTCAGGTCAAGGTGATAAAAACTGGGTCATTGCAGCCCACAAAAGTTGAGGCTGTGGAAGAAATGGTCTATATTCTTGTGACTAGAGGACAGGTGATCTATGGTCCTGAACGCATCTCTCGGATATGCACTGCAGTTGGAATACCTCTAGCTGATGTTCCCCCGGATTTCTGGGTAGGATGGCAAAAAACACAGAGCCTTGAGCGCTTCCTAGTTGAGTATGGGAAGCTGGGCAATGCTGCGAAGCTCACTCTGCTTATTCTATCAAGACAACTAGGTGTCGCGCTACCAAGAGGGATTTTTCGATAAGCAATCAAATAGGACATCAAGATTAGAATCGGGATATGTCAGGACAATTATTAACTAAAAATCTGTTCAAAGAATATCATTAATCCGTGGGAAGTCTGATTATGAGTCCGACTTATCTCTTCAAGGTGGTTACCGTTGGAGCTCCATCAGTTGGTAAGACCAGTCTTATCATCCGCTACTCCACGGGAGTCTTTCGTGAGCATTATTCACCGACACTGGGAACTGGATTTGCCTACAAGAAGATGCGTATTGACAACAACACAGTGAACCTTCAGATATGGGATCTTGGATCCCAAGGCTTCCTTGAGCGAGTTCGTGCAAATTATTACGGAGGAACACAGGGAGTCATTTTCATGTATGATGTGACTTCTTGGGAATCATTAACCGCGATTTCAGATTGGAAGCTTGAAGTTGATAAGAATGTAGAAGAATACCAAGCGCTATTAGTCGGCAACAAGACGGATTTAATTGATGACCGCGTGGTATCTACAGAAGAAGGCCAGAATACAGCCACAAGGCTTGGCATGAATTACATAGAAAGCTCGGTCGCACTTGACAAGAATGTCAATCGGGCCTTTGAACTGATTGCTCGAAGCGTCCATGACTGGCTCTTCTGATAGCGGAGTCAATCCTCTTTCTTGCGGATATATGGCGACGACGCAACGATTTTCCTCATAGCCAGACCCCTGAACAGCTTCGCAAGAACCCGCTTGATTCCCAAGGATCTCTTGATTTCCTCTAGGTATTCGTCAAATGTTCTAATCTGATATTGAAGCAGTCTCTGCGATTCTTCCGTGTCTAACCAGTCTGTGTAGAAGTACTCTTCTGGCCTAGACGGAGCTCTAAAGGCCTCCTCAGGGGGCAAATCAAGTCCGGAAGCTTCCAGTATTCTTCTAATGAAATCAACCTGAAGCATTTGGCTATCCTTTCCTCCTCCGATTAGCAGAGTCTTTCCTTGGGTTTCAGCCGTCACTGAATTCGCAAAAGCAACACCAACATCTCGAGTATGAACGAACTCTATCCGTTGGTCAAAAGGTATCTCAAACATTACAGCTATGTCGCTATTTACATCAAGTGGTGGGACTGCAGCCAGTCTCAGAATCGTCCACGGAATCGTACTCTCCCGAATCATTGTTTCACATTTCATCTTCGTCTGAGTATAGATGTCGGTTGGATTTACTGGATCAGATGCTCTACGGGGAGGCTGAAGATGCATTGTTGGCCCGAATATTGACACTGAACTCGCAATGATGAGCTTGGGCTTTTTCAAGCTTACTTCAGCTGCATTGATGATGTTTCTCGTTCCATCGACGTTCACGCGAAATGCAAGGTCCGGGTTCTGGTCACTCATGGGCGGGATAATCGCAGCCAGATGAATGATGCACTCTATGTCTTTTATGACATCGTTCATGATTTCCGAGTCTAGGATATCTCCCCATACTGTATCAAACTCACCTATGCGTTGAAGTTGCTTCAGCTTCTTCTCATTACTCTTTGTCTGAAGATCGAAGCACCGAACATGATGATTTCTCTCAAGAAGCGCAATTAATGTGCTTTCGCCAATATTACCAAATGCCCCAGTCAATAGAACGAACATGCTCCAGCCAATTTTGAGCGTATTTTAAGCATTTGGCCCATGAACTATCAGAGAGCCTTGACTTCCTTTATCTTAGCGAGAATCTCGCTTGGAATCTGTGGCATGCCAGCAGGTTTGGCCATCAAGTGAACTGGAGTCGGAGCAGCCCCAGCCCTAATCATGTGATACATTTGACCAAGATTCTGTTCCGCAACAATGATATGGTCGACTTGAGAGGCAAGTTCCGCTACCTGCCTTTCTGGAAATGGCCACACAGTCTTCAGACGAAGCATCCCTGCTTTGATTCCTTGTTCCCTGGCGTCTTTGATTGCTCTCTTCGCACTTCTGGATGGCGTGCCGTAGGCGACAACTGCTATTTTGGCGTCATCAAGCATGAACTCTTCAACATCGATTATCTTGTCAGCATTGTGGATAATCTTGTCATTTAGCCGAGTAATCAATTCAATCTGGACCTTCTCCTTGTCACTCGGATATCCTCGCTCATCATGCGTCAGACCTGTTGCATAGAATTGATATTTCGAACCAAGTAGTGCCATGGGTGGTACGAGGTCATCGTCTGGCTTGAATGGAAGGTAATCCTCGGGTGGCCCTGAGGCCAGTTTCCTGTATTCGAGTTTAAGGTCTTTCTCATCAGGTATGACAAGACGTTCTCTCATATGACCTACAGTTTCATCTGCCAGGACAAAAACTGGTGTTCTATATCTCTCAGAGAGATTGAAGGCTTGAACCGTCTGATCGAACATCTCTTGAACGGATGCTGGTGTGAGGGCAATGATCTGATAGTCTCCATGGCTCCCCCATTTCGGTTGCATCACGTCGCCCTGCTGGCCCTTGGTAGGTTGTCCTGTACTTGGACCGCCTCTCATGATGTTGACCAATACGAGTGGAGTTTCAGTCATAACTGCCAAGCCGATGGCCTCCAACATCAGGCTAACACCAGGTCCTGATGTCGCAGTCATAGATTTCGTACCTGTCCACGATGCGCCAATCACACTTGTAATTGACGCAATCTCATCCTCATATTGGACATAGGCTCCGCCAACCTCTGGCATTCTGATTGACATCCACTCTGCAATCTCAGTTGCTGGCGTGATAGGGTATCCTCCGAAATATCTGCAGCCGGCACTGAGAGCTCCTTCTGCACAGGCGATATCTCCCATTGTGAACATGATCCTCTCAGGCATCTAGTTCTCCTCCTTGGACTCTCGGTCAAACTCGGGAATTGCAGTGTTCTCCTCCATTGCTCCCGTTTTGTAGGCCTTCCGTGCCTCATCCTTCTTTGCCAAGAATATCGCCATGTCTGGGCATATTCGTTCACAGAATTCGCAGTTCACACATGCATCGATATCGCATGCAGTCACTGGGTGGTAACCCTTCCGATTGTACTTGGACGTGTCAAAGCAGAGAACATTCTTAGGACAAAACTCGATGCAGAGGCCACACTGCTTGCACTGTTCCTCTAATATCACCAAGACTTTCTCCCTTTCTCTTGCGGGTTTTGGTGTTATTGGTTTTCGAACGGCTGACACAACCATATTCTCCTGATGCCTTCCTGTCAGTTATCAGAGGATTGACTGAGACAGTTCCTCGACTGCCCTGCGCATGGGCGAACTGTCGAGCTATATGAGCCTTACCTTGGCGGACTATATATTGGATGAGCAAAGGGCCAGAGTTTAAAGCATGTCTCTACATTCTATCGATTACCAAAAGGAGCTGTGGGCGTTGCCTGATAACGAGCCAACTGCGGAAGAATTGGCTGAACAAATTAAAGGCAAGACCCTACAGGTCTACTGGTACCTCTTACGGCATCCTACACCTTTGACTGCGCGAGAAGTCCAACGTGGAACAGAACTCTCTAGCCCCTCTCTTTCACTTCACCATCTCGAGAAGCTGCGTCAATTTGGACTTGTCGAGAAGAACGCTCATGGTGAATACGAGGTGAAGCGTGACGTACGTGTTGGCTTTCTTCGACTCTTCATTGGTCGAGGAAGAGCAATGGTGCCTCGCTATCTTTTCTATGCTACCTTCTATACTTCGCTTACTGCAGCTCTAATGACAATGTTGTACCTATTTAGTAACTGGTACTCTATAACCCTGATTCTTCTGCTAGCATCGGCGTGTGTGGTATTATGGTACGAGGCATTCAGCATTTGGAGGGAACAGCCATTTCCAGAACAGACCGAATGAGATCAAGAGAGAATCAACAGAAGCGAACAATTGCGAAGAGAATCATAGTGATGGAGATGATTTCTCTTCTCCTATTAGTTCTGTTAGTTTCACCATTGCCTCTACAGAAGCAAAAACTGCCTGATGTATCTCTTGAGGGGTATGTAAATGAATTTGCATATCCGTCTGCGGAAGATGTTGACCTGAATTTGACATATTGGTCTCGAACCAACCCGAACATAGGTTTTGTGAATTCAGGTGACAGAATCGGAGGCGATCACGTCACTCTGAATGCAATTTGGACTCCATCATCCCTAGTTGATCATGCAGGAATTGAGGTGACTGCACCTGCAATCCCGTCCGCGATATCAAATAGCTCCACAACGAATTCTGTTATAATAGACACACGCGGACTTGGTAATAACGCGACCTGCACAATAAACTCCACCGTGTGGCTACTGAATGGATCAGCATATAGTAAAATAGTCGAGAATGTCTACATTGGAAATTTCTTCATTCCCAGGTTAACAGTTCTTACTCCGAATGGTGGTGAAACCTGGACTGGCACGAATAACATTACTTGGAAGGCATGGGACATAAATCAAGATGAAACTCTAACCTACGAGGTCTTCTTCTCCTCTAATTCAGGCGCAACATTCCAGTCAATTGCTTCCGATTTGAATAGGACATGGCTAATGTGGGACTGTGGTGCCTGTCCTGTTCTTAGCACATACCTAATTCAAGTTTCAGCCACTGACGGAATATATCACATATCGGATAGATCTGATGCCACTTTCACTGCTGGTGGACCGGCGTCGCCAACTACATCTCCCAATACAACATCGACCACCACACCACCCCCTCCCGTTGATCCTCGGATTTTCACATTCCTGGTGCTATTCTTGGTCACTAGTGGAGTCATGGCGCTTATCGTGTATTATATCGCAAAGAAATGGTTCTGAAGCCTCGCCAGTCATCTGAATATCTTGTTCAATAATGGCTTTGTGCTAACAACATGCTTGTCAAGCCCCAATTCGCTTGGGTCCAGACCAAGAGCCAGGCCTAGGAGCTGTGTGTAGTAAATCACCGGTATCTGATATCTTTCCTCTCCGATCTCCTTGTTCAGCTGAGGTTGAGCCAGCTCATACTGGAGATGACAAAATGAACAGACATTGAGAACACAGTCAACTCCGGCTGCCAACATATTGTCTAGCTTCTCTTTGGCAATATCAACGCTGATTGCCACATTGCCTCCCCTCATGCCTCCTCCCGCGCCACAGCAAAGCGACTTGTCCTTGTATCTTACGCTCTCTGCACCCGTCGCTTCAACCAATTCATCAAGAAATGTATGGTTCTGAGTCTTTCTCCAAGGCTTGTTCTTGCTTGGTTTAAGGAGATGACACCCATAGTGAACTGCGATCCTAATCCCCTCTAGTGGATGTGTAACAAGCTCCCTGATTCGTTCAGCGCCCATATTGGAAATGACCTCTATGACGTGCTTTGCATCGACCTCTGCATTGAAAGTGATATTCATTCCATCAAAGACGTCTTGCACCTGTTTCAGTCTCTCAGGATGGTCGTGAACCTCTGAGAGTGCCTCCTTGAACGTCCCATAGCAACCATTGCATCCTGTGATTATATCGTTTCCAGCCATTTCCGCAAGGGCGAGGTTCCGGGCCGCGAGAGCAAGCCATGTAGGTTCATCGAATGATCGAACTACCCCCGGTGCAGGACAGCAACTAGCCCCTTCCAAATCCTCGAGTTCAACTCCAAGCAGGGGGAGCACGACTCTGATGCTCTTCTCCAGATTAGGGAATCGATTTGGCATGACGCAACCAAGGAAGAGCGAGTACTTCTGACCCTCTGTTTCTGTCACATCATTCTCCCTCCTTGGTCTGCCTATCAATGAGGCTCTTGAATCCAGTCTTCCTCAATATCTTCTGAACATCTTTTAGAGCCTTCTTCTTTGAGTGCGTAGTGGGTGGCAATTCCTCTAGACCGAGGTCTTTTCGCAATTCGCGATTTTCTTCATCGATTGGAACAGCATGGCCAGTTGAGATGAGCTTCTGTGAGGCTTTCCTGTGTTGAGGAAGCATGAACCCCTCTTCAACAGCCATGTTCCTCATGATGATTATTGCATCCGTCACCCTGATTTCTCTAGGGCATCTCTCAAGACATGTGTAACAAGTCGCACAGAGCCAAAGATCTGGACTGGCTAGAACTTCATCCTTGAGACCAAGAACCGCCTTTCTCATCAGTTCACGTGTCCTGAAGGCAGTCCGACGTCCACTCGGGCAAACACTGGAACATGTTCCGCACTGAATACAAGTCCGAATTCTGT
Organism: Candidatus Thorarchaeota archaeon; assembly: GCA_048882485.1. Classification (GTDB taxonomy): domain Archaea; phylum Asgardarchaeota; class Thorarchaeia; order Thorarchaeales; family Thorarchaeaceae; genus SMTZ1-83. The sequence goes on along the minus strand of JBHLRP010000004.1, from coordinate 78,667 downwards.
CAGCCCCTGCCTCAATGATTTTCTCAGTGAATTGCGGGTCGATGTCTTCAGACTCGATTCGTTCGCCCGAGAAGCTTTTCTCCATTAGGGTTACCTTCGCAAATCTGGATTCCGTTAGGACGCCGAGTATTTGGAGATATAAGGATTGGTTTTGCGTCTAGATTTTTGGAAAGCATTAGTCGAACGAGTATTCATTTGTCGAGAGTAGACCCATGTTTCCTATTCTCACATTTGCCAGCCCAACATCTTCAGCTGTATCTATTGCAGCCTTCGCATGAGCCCTGCTTGTTCGGGGGAGATCAGACATGGCGTGATGTGGATGGAAACCAAGAAGCGCAGTTGGAATCGTTGAATCGCATTTCATTATGAATTCGCACAGCTTCCTTACCTCACTTACACCCACATATCCAGGAACCAGCAAAATGCTGGCTACAAGAAACTCTCCATCACGTTCCAATCCCTTCTTTGCGAGGAATCTGAAATTGTTGAGAACGGTTGTATTGGTCATGCTTGTGAGCGATGTGTACAATCGAGGAGACACTGCCTTAAGGTCGAACTTGAAAGTTCCCCCTGATTTCATGACTATTTCAGCAGTCCGAGCGAGCCACTTACGTGACATGTTACCGTTGGTTTCATAGCATACTCGGGCCTGGCGTTCCTCATAGATTATCTTTGAGGTTTCCAAGGAATGAACCGGATTGCACGCTGGATCGCCACCGAAATAGCAAACACAAGCAGTCCTGTCGTTTGCTACTGCAGCCAATTCTCTAGGCGTCATCAAGGGTTCTCCCTTAGCCATCATCTCTCTGAAACTGTCATTCTGGCAGAATAGGCAATCAGAATTGCATGACCCATAGAATACTGCAAGATTGTTGAATCGTCTGGCGTACGTAAAAGTTGGATCGCCCTTTGTGACCGGACACACCCAATCAGCCACGCAATTGGTTGGAAGTGGGTCAAAATACCATGAAACTATCGCCTTTCCTTGAAATCGATGAGTGACCGCTCCATGCTCTACGACACGGAGGTTGCAGTAACCAATCTCCCCCTCAATGAGTCTGCAATGGTTTCCGCAGTCAGGACATACTATGTTCCCGCTTTCAGGTATTTTGGGAACCAAGTTTTGATTGAATCTGAGCTGTTTGTGCTTGTCCTTGGCAGCATGAATAGCACTATCATCAGTACCCAAGCAGATTGAACAGTGTCCTATTGATTTGGATGCGATTCTGCCTTCATACTCATGATTTGGACAGAGCATGGCTCATGATGGACGCAAAAGGGAATGAGTCTTTGCTTCTCGCGAAACGTCCTTTTGACAATGGATTTAAGGCCGGAATCTAAGCACCGCGGGTAGTCGGTGCATCACTATGACTAGTGCAGACCAGCCGGGCATCCATATGATTGATGAGGTCGACACAGAATTTGTTGACATGATCAAGAGAATAGGCGGTCCTAACATTCAGAGCTGCTATCAGTGTGGTACATGTAGCGGGAGTTGTCCTGCAGGGGCTCGCACAAACTACCTGGTGCGAGGTATCATCAGAAAGGCCCTACTTGGTCTAAAGGAAGAAGTGATCTCTAGCATGGAGCTATGGTACTGCACGACATGCTATACCTGTACTGATCGATGCCCTCAGGACGTTCAGCCAACAGAGGTCATCAAGGCTATCCGAAATGTCGCAGTCGCTGAGGGATATATGCTTGAGCCCCATCGAAAGGTGGGGATGAATGTGCTCAACACGGGACATGCAGTTCCTCTGGGTGGTGAAACTTGGGAAGGCCTAAGAAAGAAGGTTGGCCTTGATGAGAAGCCACCAAACGCAAGCAGTTACCCTGAAGCCATTGAGGAAGTTGTCAAGATCGCAAAGAAGAGTGGTTTCGACAAGCTTGTTGCTGAGAAGGAAGAGAAGGAGGAGTAAAACAATATGGCAAAGAGACCAAAGTTCTTACATTTCCTAGGCTGCATAATTCCCCATAGATATCCTAGCGTACAGAAAGCTGCTGAGCTTGTGTTCGAAGACCTTGACATGGATCTTCTACCTATGGAGAAAGCTACCTGTTGTCCGGCCCCCGGAGTCTTTGGATCATTTGATAAAGTGACCTGGGCATCAATAGCAGCACGAAACCTTACAATAGCTGAAGAGGCAGGCACGAATATCACTACTGGATGCAATGGGTGCTTTGCGAGTCTTTGGGATGCTGACCATGAGCTCAAACATGACGAAGAGCTTAGAACTGCGGTTAATGAGAATCTCGCTGAGATTGGGCGCGAGTTCAAAGGTACAATAGAGGTCACTCATTATGTTGATGCGCTCTACAATACGGCAGGGCTGGACAAGATTCGAAAACGTGTTACACGCCCACTCGAAGGTGTACGAATGGCTCTTCATCCCGGATGTCATTGGATGCGGCCCAAGCTGATCAAGAAGAAAGATGATTCAGAGCGGCCTCATATATTCCGAGAACTCTGTGAGGCATCCGGTGCAACATATGTGCCATACAAAGATGAGCTAATTTGCTGTGGCGCTGGAGGAGCAGTTAGAACAGCAGATGTCAAGACCGCCCTTGACTTTACAAGACAGAAGTTTGAAAGTCTCTTAGCCGCGGGAGGAGCTGACATCATTGTTACTCCGTGTCCATTCTGTGAACTACAACTGGACCTTGGACAGGTTGAAATTCAGAAACACTTTGAGGCGGAGTATCATTTCGATCTCATGCATGTCATGGAGCTACTCGCTCTGGCGTTTGGACATGAGCCTGATGAGTTTGGTCTTACTACCCACTTGCAGTATCTGCAAAGAAAGAACCAGCCAAATTGGCAGAATCTTGGTATTGAGATTGAAACGTCTCAAGATGCGGCAGCCTCTGAATAAGGCGGCAATATCACTTCTCAAGTTTCCATCTTGTGGACCATGTTCTCGCGGCCATCTCTAAATCGCTTTATTAAGCCTCTCTCTTCAAGCGAGTTCAGCAGCATGCTTGCCATTGATTGAGACATGTTCAGCTCTTCATAGATTTCTCTCTGAAGACATGATCCTCCCTTGCCATCCAGCAAAGCTAGGACCTGCTGCTCTTGACTTGAAACAACACTGATTGTGCTCTCTCTCTTTGTCCGGAGCTGTCTAATCGCTGTAGGCAGTCTTTCAATCGATAATGCAGCAACCGCACCAATTGCTACACCTACTCCCGCAAAGAGGAGAAGATTAACAGGTTCTGAAGAGTCGGTTTGTAAAAGCCCAGTAGGCAGCTGATACTTCACGATGAAGGCTTGTTCTTCCCCTGGACGTAGAACGGCGGTTTCCCAGGTGAAGACCATCCTATTTCCATCGGTGAAATTGCTTGTTGGTACGGGGAATAGTGGTGCTGGTGCATCCGCTTCCAATGTAGCATGAGCAGGGAGGTGAGTCCTAAAGGTGAGGCCCTGTATCTCATTCAAGGGCCGTATGTAATAGATGAAATGATTTGTACATAATGGTCCAGTTGGAGAGGGATCTTGTCGTTGTTGTAGTTCATTAGTTGTCAGCATGAGCGAGAGATGGCTTGTACTATTGAGCGGTATCAAAGATGCTGAAGAAACTCTGACCATAGAATATCGCTCCTTGGGTTCAAGAACCGTTTCAGCATGCCCGCCTCCAAGAACACTATTTGTCACATTCAAACTCCGAATATCTAGCCTTAGGTCGATGAAGCTCAAATCGACTGACCCATTATTCACAATATCCGCTTCAATTGAGATGCTTGTAGTGCAATTCTGATTTAGAATGGCATCTATCACCACATTGGACAGGACGAAATCTTGGGTCTGACCATGGACTGGAATGGGAAATCCTATCACAATTAGCATCACAAGAAAGCCGGTTGTTAGTGCGAATATCTTTGTGCTCTTGGTGGCCATCATTAGCAATCCTGTCATGTCTGTAGTATCAATTCATCCAATAAGGTTGTGGTGTGAAACTAAATGGTTGGAGGGAGAATTGTCCCCCTCCAGTTTTGACTAACGTTTTTTAATTGCTATTCCTAGGCCAACTACTGCAACAAGCGCGATAGCAGCAATTGCCGGGAGTACAATGCCCTCCGGAATAATGAGTCCACCATTCCCGAGAGGTGCTGCAAGCTCTGCAAACCTCATAGATGGGTCGTGTAAGAGAGATCCCCCGTCAAAGTTGGGGTAGGAGAAGAATAGCAGTAGGGCGTTTCCGTTAGTCCAGTAGGACGCCTCGACATCAACTGCCTCCTGGCTTCCCCCGGGAAGAGTCATGACAGCTTTGTCCAGCCAGCGATAGAATCCGCGTGTTGTATCAGTTGAAGCTTCAACCAAGGAGAGTTCTTGAACATCATCCTCATGCCCATCATCATCCTCATCCGCATCCTCGAATTTCTTTCCCCACTCCTCCTCCGGCATTAGATCCTCAGAGTCACGGTCCTCATCCTCATCATCTTCATGAAGTCTGAAGTGGTGATCAGAGTCATCTTCGGAAGCGACGTCCTCTTGGAGGAAGTTCAGTATCGCGACATGAGATGTTTCAGAGAGATATGGGAAGTTCCCGATTTCGATGTCAATTTTCAACTCGACTCCGCCGAGCACAGTGTAATTGGCTTTGACCCCTTCATCATCACTCACCGTCCCATTGTAGTCATCTAGGTACATATGGGCGTAGAATTGAAGGGTCATTCCTTCGAAACGAGTGAAGTTGATGTCACTGTCGCTACTCAGGATGAACGGCTCTTCGGGCTCATCCACTTCCTTATAGCCGGGCATCCAATCCTCAAACCAATCATCTTCCCAATCTTCACTTAGTCCGCCTTTTGTATACGATGCATAGACCTCTGTGTTATGTCCATGTTCATCAGTGACCGCTCCAGTCTGAAGGGCCCACTCAAAGGCGTCGAGCGGAGCGAAGTCTAACGTTTCATTAACCTGGTAGACTCCATCACCATTGAGATCTTCAAACTCAACAATCATCAGATAGCTCACAAGGAATCTGGCGTGGCTTCCATTGCTATCGGATGAGTACCAGAACTGGAAAATAGGCTGTTCACCATCAAGCCGTACGGTGACTATATCGGTCTGTATCCAAGCTGTACCATCGCTATCTCTAGAATATTCAGGCTCATGTTCTTCTTCATGCTCATCGCCGTCATCACTTTGGGCAAGTACGCTCATTGGCGAGAGCAGCAAAACTAGAAATGCGAGCACAGCTGCATATCTCAGAAGTTTGGGATGTTTCACCATATCACCAAGATGCGTCTTAAATCGAGCATATATAATAAAGATGAACAAGAGTACTGAATTCTGCCTGCTAGAAGACCCCATATCCCTTCTAGCGCTACTAGAACCTTCATAATGCTTCAAATTGTTCCATGTGGGTACGATAGCCAAGTCTGACAGGCGTCTAGAGAACACCCTATCGTGGCACTATCAAAATGAAACATCTCGGTGCAGACTAACTCTTGATTCGCTGCGGTAGAACAATCTCGATCTTGGAGAGATCATGGGTCCTATCGACATAATCTCTTGACTTCATCCGCGTAAGATATGCCCGCGTGTATAACCGCCTGCACTTCATCTGCGTCTCCCGAATCGGACGTTATCCCTGTAATATATGAGGTCACCTATTTGAAATAGTTAAGTCAAACACTCGAAAATGGTTTGGCGCCAATCAATGCCCACGAAACCCCCTCGAACATAGGCAGTAGCATGTTTCGTCCTCTAGCGATAACTAATTGCCAACCAAGTGCAGCCTACTTGCGCTTGAAGAGATGAAAGACAAGTCCAGACTGAAACAAGTCTGGTCAGGAGGAAATGAGATTGACAAATATTGATGCAGATGATAGTTATCTTCACAGGCTTGGCAAACTGACGCCAATCTACATTATTGCGCTCATGACAACCGTAGAGGGACTTTTGACCCCATTTGCCACACTGAACGTTCCCTTTCAAGTCGCAGCAGTCGTGATGGTCCTTATTGCTGCCATTGTACTGTTTTGGCATTTTGAGATTCGAGATTAGAAGGTTGACCTTCGGCCCCAACTTGTTGTTGCATTTGTGACATCAATGCTTTACATCATTTTAGCAAGCATCAGAATATTGGCCATTAGTCTGGGAGACCTGAACTACATAGTCCTGCTCGGTGTAGGTTTCTGGACGTTTGTCACACCCATGATTATCAAAGGCTGAAGCCCGCTTGGAAGTACAGCATCCTGATATAGCTGAACTGTCCTAAGTACATGTGGCGTATCCACAATGGCAACCATCCTGATGAAGCTATCAGAGGATAGAGCAGCAACTCAGTATGATAGGTGGATATCTCTTCTCACATTCAAACAGGACAGCGCCCTCCGGAACTATATCGTTGATAATCTCTTACCAAGGAAAGGTAAATTGCTTGACATTGGTTGTGGCACTGGGAAACTCCTAATCGAAGCTGGAAGGCGAGGCATCCGTGGGATTGGAGTAGACACCAATAAGGAAATGCTTCAAATTGCTGAAGAGCATGTCAAGAAGCACAACCTGACAAGACGCATAGATGTCAGATATGGAGATGCCACTGCGCTTGATTTCGATGATGGTGTCTTTGACGTGGTTGTGAGCACCCTAATGGTGAGCGAGCTACAGCCGAAACAACTGAAGGCTTTCCTGAACGAAGCAGCGAGAGTAGTTGTCCGAGGCGGGCAAGTGGTAGTTGGCGGAGAGGGTATTCCACAGAGTAGACTCATTGCACCTTTCTTTGGGCTGATTCGAAGATTGAGCTTCAGACTAGTTTCTCGATTGAGTAATGTTGTGTCACACACTCATCACAATATTCCTGCTTCAATGAGATCTGCTGGCCTGAGCCCCAGGTATAGAGTGACTCTAATGGGAGGTCTCTATGAGTTATTTGTAGCGGAGGCATGACTATGAAGAAAGGCTGGAAGTACTTTGCATGTCTGTTAGGCTCGCAATGGATGTGGCCCGCATTGGCCATCAAGTCAGCCCAAGGTTTGTTCTCATTCAATGGAGCGGATCATGAATCACCAGTGATTGTCACAACAGACTATTACATGACTGTGTTCAAAGTGACTGAGGAGATTGAAAAACAGCACTTGAGCTGTCATCTTCTGGTTGTTGATGGTCATGGAATCAATGTCTGGTGTGGCAGCAGAGGCGGCCATGTAAACACTGACTCTGTACTAACCGCAATCAGCTCAACCAAATTGGAGAGCGTAGTTTCTCACAGGAATCTAATACTCCCTCAACTTGCTGCGAGCTCAATCTCAAAGGCTGTATTATCAGACAATGGATGGAACGCTGTCTTCGGACCCGTAGAGATTGAGGACGTAGGCAGGTTCATCAAAAATGGAAACAAGAAGACCCTCGACCAGAGCATTGTAAAGTTCGGCTTCTACAGGCGAATGGAATGCAATCTTGCCCATCTCTTCTTTGAAACCACAATGTTCCTGATGATGACACCAATCTTCTGGGCACTCGGGCTAATGGGTGGAGTCTTCCGGTCATGGTCCAGCTTCTGGATGGCAAACCTCTTGCTAATCATTTGTGGAGCATGGACTCTGGGCACGTTTATGGCCATGGTCGATTCAAAGATGCCAACTTCCTCGGGTTATATGAGGGGTGCGATAACTGGAGTAATCGCGCTATTCGTATGGAAAATCATTTGGCTAATCGTCGCGTTTCTCTCAGACACATACCTGGCTGTACTCACCGAATGGGCATGGCTAGATACAAGTGGTCTCGCGATAATCGGACTGTCGTTGTTTGTGGGATTCAATTGGGGAGGCTCTACTCCTCAGTTAGGAGAGGACCAGATGATCCGTGATATAATCGCGGGTATTGGGTCGTTGATTGTTATCTTTGTCCTGGGATTCTACTATCCTTCGGGCATCATTTGAGGTGAATGACATGATAATTTATGACTATGAGGCCTGTTCCGGTTGCCAAGACTGCTTGAAGGTGTGCCCAAGAGGAGTCTGGGGGTTCAGCCAGAGTAAAAGGAAGGCTGAGCTTGTAAATGCGAAAAGATGCATTGATTGCACCTCTTGTGAGTTTCAATGCCCAGTGCGTGCCATCAGGATTCAGAGAGCCCTCATTCCAAAGAGTCCACAAATCATAGGACTACTCGAATAGCCTGGGCTCGAAACCTATGGGTCTGATTTCATCGTCCGATAACAAACATTTTATCATGCCATTGAACCGATGCGCATTGTTACGTCGGAGTGGACTAACGAATGGCCGAGTCTGCTACAAAGCCAGTTGTCATCATCGGCGCGGGTATTGCAGGAATGCGAGCTGCACTTGACCTCGCTGAAATGGGCGTCCAAGTCTATATGGTCGAGAAGAATCCCTCAATTGGAGGTCATATGTCCCAACTGGACAAGACATTCCCCACACTTGACTGTTCAATGTGCATTCAAGGTCCATGGATGGTTGATTGTTCTCGTCATCGCAATATTGAGCTACTAGCATATTCGGAAGTCACTGATGTTTCTGGAGAGCCTGGTAATTTCATGGTCAAGGTTATGAAGCACACAAGAAGGGTGGACTTGGACAAGTGCACTGGGTGCGGTGACTGCGAGCGTGTCTGTCCTATCGAAGTGAGAAACGAGTATGACATGGGTCTGAAGATGAGAAAGGCGGCCTATATTCCGTTTCCTCAAGCCGTACCTAACATTGCTACTATTGATATGGAGAACTGTATTGAGTGCATGACCTGCGTTAAGACCTGCAAGGCAGAGGCCATTGATTTTGAGATTCCTGATGAGATTGTGAATATCAATGCAGGGTCGATAATTGTTGCCACGGGGTATGACCTACTTGATGCATCCTCAGTCCCGGAGTATGGGTATGGTCGATTTCCAAATGTTGTGACCGCACTTGAGTATGAACGAATGGTCTCAGCCAGTGGTCCCACAAAAGGGATTGTTATGCGCCCCTCCGACGGAAAGGAGCCTCATCATATTGCGTTTATTCAATGCGTCGGTAGCCGAGATGCAAACCACTGCGCATATTGTTCGAGAATATGTTGTACGTATGCTACCAAAGAAGCGATCATCACCAAAGAGCATACTCCTGAGGTACATATTGACATCCTATACAATGACATGAGAGCTTTTGGAAAGGGTTTCGAAGAGTTTGTGGTTAGAGGAGAAACAGAGTATGGGATAAACTATGTCAAGGGCCTGCCCAGCTACATCACTGAGGAGCCTGAAACCCAGAACCTAATCGTCCGTCACAGTGATGCAAAGGGACACGAGATCTTGAAGGACAGTTACGACCTTGTGGTCCTTTGCCCTGCTATGGTGCCAAACAAGAATTCAGAATTAATGGAGAAGCTGGGGATTGAACTAGATCAGTATGGGTTCATCAAAGGCAAGGGAGATGGAGTCGATTCGGTTCAGACAGGCGTTCCTGGTGTGCACATGTGTGGAGCATGCAATTTCCCCAAGGATATCCCTGACTCTGTAGCTCAGGGGAGCGCAGCAGCGGCAATGGCTGCAATGGATATTGTCTTGCCTGAAGCGTCAGAGAGCGAAGCCCTTACTGAAGCAGACTTCGAACTCATAGCTGCAGAGCCGCGGATTGGCGTGATCATTTGCTCGTGTGGAATCAACATCGCTGGAACTGTTGATGTTGCAGAAGTCACAGAGTACGCAAGTACTCTCCCCGGTGTAGTCTATTCAGAGAACCTTCTCTACTCATGTTCATCAGACGCTCAAGATGTAATCAAGGAAGCTATCAAGGAACATAACCTGAACCGCTTGGTTGTCGCCTCTTGCACGCCCCGAACGCATGAGCCTCTGTTCCGTGCCACAATCGAAGAAGCTGGCCTCAACAAGTATCTGTTTGAGCTCGCAAACATCAGAGAACACTGTTCATGGGTGCATCAGGCTGCAAAGGATGAGGCAACATCCAAGGCAAACGACCTTGTACGAATGTCCGTGGCACGAGCAAGACTTCTGGAGGCTCAGGAAGAAGCAGTCACCCAGATTGAACCAACTGTCCTGGTCATTGGTGCCGGAGTATCTGGAATGGCTGCAGCCGACCTTATCGCTCAGAAGGGATTCAAGGTGGTTCTTGTCGAGAAGGAGGACAAGGTCGGAGGCTTTCTGAATGAGCTCCGAACAGTCAATTTTGATCACAGACCAAGCGCAGAGATAGTGAAGGAGTTCGAGGCGGCCGTCACAGGCAATCCGAACATCCAGTTGATGATGAACTCCGAAGTGACTGATGCTAAGGGCTCAATTGGTGATTTTGATATCACTATAAAGACAGGAAAGGAGAAGCAAGAGGTCAAGGTCGGAGTTGTCATTGTTGCCACAGGTGCCACTGAACTCACTGAAAAGGGTCTTTACGGCCTGAAGAAGCTGGACAATGTTATCACGGAGGTCGAGTTCAATCACAAGACAGCAGACGGTGAAGGAATCGAGGACGGTCAGACCTTTGCGGTCATTCATTGTGCAGGTTCTCGCGAAGAGGAGTCCCTCGAAGGTGGCCGGACCTGGTGTTCAGGAATATGCTGTAAAATCGCCCTAGAGCACACACTAGAACTGCTTGATAAGTATCCCAACTCGAGAGTCTTCCATCTCTATCGTGACATCAGGGTGTCCTATGAGGACGAGGACAAATACAGAGAGGCTCGAGAGAAGGGAGTTGTATTTCTCAGGTTTGATCAGGCTAGTCCACCCAGCGTGAAGAAAGGCAAGGACAAGGCGCTACGTGTAGAGGTCATGGACCAAGTCTTCGGTGCTGAGGTGGCATTTGATGTTGACCATGTTGTTCTCTCAACTGCTATGATTCCACGGGAGAAGAACAAGGAGATCTCTGAGCTATTCAAGGTCCCACTCAATATGTCTGGGTTCTTCATGGAGGCGCATCCAAAGCTCAGACCAGTAGATTTCCAGACAGATGGTGTTTATGTCGCTGGGACTGCTACTGCTCCAAAGACAATTGCTGAATCCGTAGCTCAAGGTCGAGGTGCTGCATCAAGAGCACTAATACCTCTAGCCAGCGGCATCCGGAAGGCTGAAGCTATCGTTTCTGTTGTTGACCCTGAAGTCTGCGTTGGTTGCGGTACGTGTGAGATAAACTGTGCTTACAATGCAATTGAGGTCGTGCCTGGTGACGGCGGCTCTGATTATGCAGTTTCCAATCCGGTTCTCTGTGCTGGATGCGGTAAATGCGCTGCCGGATGCCCCGCCGGAGCCATCACAATGAAGCACTTCACTGACGACCAGATACTGGCTCAGATTCGTTCATCTTTGGAGGACATGCCAGCCACTGAGTCGAGGATAGTGACGATCCTCTGTAATTGGTGTTCGTATGCAGGTGCTGACAGTGCAGGTGTTTCAAGGTTCCAACAGCCGACCACGGTCCGTGACATCCGGGTGATGTGCACAGGCCGAGTCAGCGTGACTCACATGCTGGAGGCTTTCAGAATGGGAGCTGACATGGTGTGGGTTTCGGGCTGCCACTTCGGGGACTGTCACTATGTCGATGGGAACGTGTCCTTTGAGCGAAGGTTTGCCATTGCAAGGAAGATTCTTGAGAAAGCAGGTCTCGAGCCTGAGAGGCTCCAGTTCACCCAAATAAGTGCCAGCGAAGGCCCAATCTGGGCGGAAACTGTGAAGAAGCTGACTGAAGTCGCTGATAAACTGGGCCCAAGCCCGCTCAGACCTAGGAGGCGATAAGATATGACAGAGTCGTGGGGCCAGTTCAAGTCTTTTGAGGGAAAGAAGTTCGAGGCTCTAGATGCGGAGTTTACAAAGGAGGTCTCCGGACTGCTTGGTGGAAAAGACCTCACCGCATGCTTCCAGTGCGCCAAGTGCAGTGCTGGCTGTCCAGTGAGTGACAAGGTGAACATCCAAGTGCACGAGTTGATGCGGATGCTTCTCTTTGGACTAAAAGAAGTCCTAGAAACCGACATGGTATGGTTGTGCACGACCTGTTATACCTGTCAGGAGCGATGCCCTCAAGGCATAGACATCACTGACATCATCTTTGGCCTAAAGAACATGGCATTCAAGAAGAAAATGGCACCACCTGGCTATGTCGCTGCAAGAAAGTCACTCTATGACACTGGCAAACTGTACGAACCTACTGAATGGGAACGTGAGGACCTAGAGCTCGATGACGTGCCAGAGCTGAATGTCGAGGACACACGTAAAGTCTTGGACAAAATGGGTCTAATGAAGTTGGAGGAGAGTGAGTGAGATGGCCCAGACCTACGAAGTATTCCTAGGGTGCGCAATCCCCAACCGCTTCAACAACTATGAGGCCTCGATGCGTGCAGTAGCCAAGGAACTCGGTGTGAAACTCATTGACTTCGAAGGCGCATCCTGCTGCGGTACGGTTGTCCTGAAGTCAATTGATGAAACTAGTTGGCTCTCTATGTCGGGCAGGAACATTGCTCTAGCAGAGAGCAGAGGTCATGATATCGTCACTCCCTGCAACGGATGTTTTGGTTCACTAAAAGACACGGACCATGTATTGCATGATGACGAAACCTATCGAAAGAAAGTCAATGGCGCCCTAAAGACTCTGGGGCTCGAGTACACAGGAAAGACCAAGATACGCCATTTTGTAGAGGTCCTCTATGACATGAAAGATGATATCAAGTCAAGGATTGTGAAACCCCTCACTGGGCTCAGAATTGCATTTCACCCCGGATGTCATCTCATTCGTCCATCAAATGTTGCAGGTTTCGATGATCCAGAACTCCCAAGAAAGGTAGACGAACTCCTTGAACTCACTGGTGCACAAAGCGTTCCTTGGGGTGCAAAGATCAACTGCTGTGGTTCCCCTCTTTTGATTGCAAGTGAAGAAGTAGCTACAGATGTTCTGAAGGACAAGATGATCTCGGCGAAAGAAAGCCAAGCCAATGTTCTCGTGACCAACTGTCCAGCGTGCCATACACAGTTTGATGTGCAGTTGATTGGGGTGAAGGATGATAATGGCGAGTCGCTCGAACTCCCAGCCATGTTTGTCACTCAGATTCTCGGGCTAGCGATGGGTCTTGATCAGGAACAGCTGGGCCTTGAGCTGAATAGAATCTCTTTGGACCCGATTAGTGGCATTCTTGGCATCTAGATTGGCAGATCTGGAAGGGCTTCTCGCTGTACCAGCCATTGCTTAGGTATGCCTTCTATTCCAGAATACAGAACTACAATACCACCAACCATTGCACATGTCGTATCCATATCCCCAAACGCACTTACAGTGTTCCAGAGGGCATTTTCATAGTCTTCCAAATAATGTGCAGCGCACCAAATGACAAATGGGACAGTGTCCTGAGTCGTAATCTGTTGCCCACACCCCAGAATGGCGGCAGCATCAGAAGGGGTAGCAAGAGGAGGAACTTCCTGTGCTTTCAGAATTCCTCTCCTAGTCATACTATCAGGTACTCCCTTCACTACTTTTTCAATGAATTCGCCAGGTGTTGGGACTTCGGTATTGCTCATTCTGGCAGCCCAAGCAGCAGCTAGTCCAACTGCTATAGCACCTGCTGCAGCTTCAGGATGTGTATGTGTGACCTCCGCGGACAAGGCTGCATTCCTTCTTGCCTCAAGAATGTCATCAGCGAAATATCCACCCACTGGTGCCACTCGCATTGACGCTCCATTCCCGAAAGAGCCCTCTCCACCAAACAGGTTGGATGCCACGGAGGACCATCTCTCTCCAGCAGCCATCCTCGGCAGTGCATGATGCATTGCCAGGCCATAGCCCCGAACTGGATCGAAGTTTCTCGCAAAGCTTGCCGCTAGCGCGTCTTGGTTAATCTCCTTGTATTCCTTCAGAACAGAAACTATCGATAAAGCCATCATCGTATCATCAGTAAATGGCCATCTACCCGGCGGAATCCTGCGTTCAGCTATCCGATTCACCAATTGAGGGTGAGAGTCGAAGAAACTCTCTCCAAAGGCATCTCCAACTGATAATCCAATGAGTGAGAGCTTCGCGCGCTCCAATCTATCCGAGTGTTCAATGGCCATACAAATTATCCGAGGATGAGCGAACAGATAAAGAGTGACATTTGAGGAGATGCTATTTCCTCAGCTTACTATCTCCATAGAATATTTCACCAAGTCGTTTCATCGCATCCCTGACACAGTCTTTCTTTCCACTAACCTGCAGATGTCTATCGCCGTCTAGGGATATGAGTACTCCGCAGTCTTCAGCCAATTCTGATATGATTTCAACTGGAATCTCATCTGGAAGTCTGATTCTAAAGAAGCCTATATCCTTCTCCCTAGGTATATCGGAGATTGGAGTCTTCTCCTCCTCAACATACTCGGCTTTCCCATCCAAGGCACGCTGAAATTTGTCTTCCCAGACCTGTCTATATCCGACGCCATCCCTCTCTTCAGCCCACACCATCAGGGTTTCACGAAGGCTCATGATCTTTGTTTCCATCTCGACCCTGAGTTTCTCATCTGCATGGTCTGAGCTTCTGAGGTCGCCTTCAAAACTTGAGAGATACTCTATCACCATCTTTGAGTTACGCAGGTCTGCATAGGTGAGGTCTGGGATGAACACATGCTTTGCTCTGAGCTCTCCCAGAAGGTCATTCAACACGGTCCATCCTGCACGAAGGCCGTCAATATTCACCAAGGTGCTCACTCCTTGAGCATCTCTTCAATCTGTTCCATGAAGCTGCCCTCACGCCACCATCGTAGGTCGCGAGCTCCAGTAGGACAGATTGCAGTACAGGCACCACAACCTTCACAGCGCATCTCATCAGTGACACTCTTCTTGACTCCTGGCTCAATCTCAATCATTGAGACTGCGTCATAGGGGCAGATGTCCGAATAGTGACAGAGGTCACACCCCACACATAGGTCTTGGTCCACCTCTGCAGTTTCAAGCTCGATTCCCACAGTACCTAGGTTCAACGGGACTGCTGCTTCGCTTGCGGCACCTCTGGCCTGGTTTATCGAGTCTGCAACATTCTTAGCGTAGGTAACACCTAGAAACACTCCCGGCACGGTGGTTTCTACTGGACGGTATTTCATGTGCATTTCTGCTAGGAATCCATCAGCTCCACGATTTATCCCAAGTGCCTTTGCCAGCTCATTAACATCATCTGGAGCATGAAGGCCTAGAGCGAGGACGACCATGTCTGACTTTATCTTGAAGGTTTCCTGCGCCAAGGTGTCATAGATTGTGACAATAGCATCGCCGCTTCCTGGGTCATTCTCAACAGTAACTGGTCTATCTCTGACCCAACGAAGATAGGATACGCCCATCTGCCTGTTTTCGCGCCACATCTCTTCCATTCCATTTGCGTACGGACGAATATGTTCCTTGTAAGCTGAAAAGATCTTAATCTCAGGGAACAGCTCCTTCAACTCGTGCTGCATGGTGACGATTGCTGAGCAGCAGACTCTTGAGCAATGCCTGAAACCTTCGCCTGGATTCTGTCTGGAGCCCACACAGTGAATGAAGACAGGATTCTTTGGAGCTTTCTTGAGTTCGCCATTTCTGAGTTTTCTTTCAAGGTCAAGTGTAGATATGACAGCTGGGACCTCGCCATAACCATACTCTCCATCCTTCGGAGTATAGGTTTCGGTGCCAATTGCCACCACCATCGATCCAATTCGATAGTTATTCTTCTCACCTGATTCTACATGCTCGACCTCGATGTCATAATTGCCATATGAGCCATCACGGCTCACAACCTTGGAGTTGAGTATGATCTTAATCCGTTTCTCATTCTCTACCTCTGCAACCAATCTGTCAACAATCTCTTTTGCCGATTCCATTTTAGGGAAGAGATGGTGGAGGTCGTTTAACCGACCGCCAAGCTTGTCTTGTTTCTCCACTAGTATGACATCAAAGCCTTTTCGAGCAAGGTCCAGTGCAGCAGTCATTCCGGATACTCCGCCTCCGACTACCATGCTTACTCGGGTAACCTCAACCTCCTTGACAGGAACCACTTCAGAATTCACTGCCTGAGCCACTGCACTACGAATCATGTCCTGAGCTTTTTCCTGACGCTCCTCAAGAGGTGCATTGGCATTTACAAGAGAAAGCTGTTCTCTAAGGCCAACAGGTCCAACAAAGTAATAGGGTGAAAGACCGGCGGCAATTAAGGCTCTTCTGAATGTTTCCTGGTGTTGAAGCGGAGAACATGATCCGACCACAATCCGGTTCAACTTGTGTTCTTTTATGGCTTCAACAATCAACTCCTGTCCCGGGTCTGAACACATGAATAGATAATCGGTCGCATACGCCACATTTGGCATTTCCTTTGCCCAGTCAGCCAGTCGGGGTGAATCTATGACATTGCCAATGATACCGCCACAATGACAGATGAATACGCCTACACGGGGCTCATCACCAAGTTCAGCTGGAGGAATCTCTTCAGGTATTGCAGGCGTTGGTATCGGCAGAAGAGAGTGAGATGCCATGCCCGCGCCTTTACCTTCATTCACACTATCAGTACCATCCTTCGGTCCCGTTGCACAGCCAGCAACAAAGATTCCTTTTCTGGTGGTTTCTACTCCGCCTGAGTTCGCATGGGCAGTCTTCACCCACCCATTCTCGTCTATGTCAATCTTCAGAATCTTTGCGAGTTCCTCTTGTCCATTATTTGGTCTGAAGCTTGCATTAAGTACGACCATTGAGATTTTGTCAATCTCGATGATTTCCCCTTTCTCAGTATCCTCCATTTTGACATAGAGGTCGCGAGTGTCTGGGTCTTCAGAAACTTCTGCAACTCGACCTCGGACGAAGTTGATGGCATGATTTCGTTCTGAGTCCCATAGGAACTCCTCTAGGGCCTTTCCAGCAGTCCGCATGTCCATGTAGGTGTAGATTATCTCACAGTGGTCCTCTGGATAATGCATCCGTGTGACTTGAGCTAGTTTAAGGCCAAATGAACAGCAGACCTTGTTGCAGTGCTTACTGTATCCTCCGATGTTCTCACGGACATCCCTGCTTCCCACACAGTTGATGAACAGAATCTTCTCAGGCTCTTTCCCGTCAGACGGCCGAATCATATGTGCGTCAGTAGGCCCTGTCGGATGGGTCATCCGATCATATTCCAGACTTGTGACAACGTTCGGAAAGACACCATAGCCATACTCACTATAGTCTTCTGGCTTGTATTCTTGAAATCCTGTGGCAACAACAATCGAACCCACATTAATATCGAATACCCTGTCCTCATCATCGTAGCTGATGCAGTCCTGTGGACAAACCGCTGCGCAAGTTCCACAACCAATACAATTCTCCCTGTCAATCGTTGCGACGAGAGGGACCTGCTGAGGGAAGTTCATGTAGATGGCCTTTCGCAGAGAAAGACCGTGGTCGTACTCTGATGGCACCTCGACAGGACAGTTTGCAATGCACTTCTGACATCCTGTGCAGGTTTCCTCATTGACATAGCGTGCCTTCTTTCTCACCGTGACTGTGAAATTGCCCTGCGAGCCTGTGACTTTCTCAACTGTTGAAAGAGCATGAACGGAGATGTTGGGGTGTTTGCCTACATAGGAGGTCAGTGGGGTCATTACGCATGCACTGCATTCTAACATTGGGAATATCTTGTACACTGCCACATAGTTGCCGCCAATGTTCACCGATTTCTCAATGACATGCGCATGGTGTCCTCCTTCAGCTAGAGAAAGAGCTGCATTGATACCAGCCATTCCGGCGCCAATGACAAGGACGTCAGTTGGCTTGGTTGCAGGCGTCGACTTCTTTGATGATGTTGTGGCCATCTTTAAGTCCCCAAGCTGCAGTTGTACTGGGGGCCTCAACGGACTGGCGATATAACCTTTCTGTCATGTACCATTAGTCATTTCTTGCAGTCCTCGCAGATTACATAGACGTCAAGATGTTGTCCAACTAGGCTCTAATCAATCTCGCTCGATATTTGTGACCGCAATCTCTTGATGTTTTCAGATTCAAAGTTTCGAATTTTGACGTCTAGGAATGCCATTCACCAGTTTTGTCCCACTTTTTCCACCGTTTGAACCGCGAGGCTTGCTGCCACTGCCAGGATTAGTGCAATGAACCCGATGATTGCTAGAATTGAGTCTGGTAATGGATCGACTGGGACTCTTACAATTGTGGCACTAGCTTCAATGGTGAGGCTAACTTCAACATTGCTATCCGCTCTATAAAGACTCAGACTATGGTTCTCAATTACGGATCCCCCAATAATCTCCCACGCTATAGACGAGTTTTCATGAGTTGCAGAGAGAACCACCTCACCAGCGACACCAAGCAGTTCAAAATGATACCTCTTGTTATCATCTTCGAACGAATGTATTCTGAATGATTCTGTGTTATTTGAGATTTCACTGCCAAAGGGCAAAAGCCTGTTGGGGTTTGAATCATTCAATTCCAAAGTTCTCGTATCAGAATAGACCTGTTCTGTCATAGCTGTGGGAGTAAAGAAACCCCCCAGAGATCCGGAAATGTATGGAGTCACTAGTACGAGGCCAGTTAACACTAGGACAGCTACCCAGGCTGGTCTAATGCTTCTACGGGCTGTCTTCATTGTGACTATTTTCCAAAAAACATACGCTGCAAATGCTAGGAGGGGAAAGGTGTTAATATAGACGCCAATGACCGCAGGATCAATGGGTGGCGGGGGCATTATTTCCCATATCAATATCACGAAACTACCATTGGCGTCTCCAGTTTCTCTGGTCAGAATGACTCTAGAGTCTTCTGAAGCTTGAACAACCAGAGAGCTATTGGAAATCAGACTAACACTAGATATTGCAAAAACCGTGACATTGTTCCTATTCTGGATGGAAAGTCCAACCGAAGTCCCATTTGTTTCCATGTCAGTAATTCCGACTCGACTAATCATGCCAGCGTAGGAAAGTGGTTCAATTGGATAATATCGCTCAGAGTCATCTAATGACACGTTGAAAGAAACAGGGTGAGTGCGCGGTGTTTGTTCACGTGGAACAGAGTAGTGTGGACGAGGACTAATGACTATAAAGAGTGAACCTATTATGATCAGGATTAATGCCATTCCAACGAGCTTTGCATTCCCAAGCTTCAATCTCAACCTCGGCCTTTCCACTCTACCACCCACATAGCAGGCAGTAGATTCTTGTGTTATTGAATGGAATGGACGAATCATATTGTAGCGGGAGGTTCCTTATTCCGTCTTTTTGGTAGCCTTCAGGTATACATAGCCAATTCCTGCCACAACCGCAGCTAGGAGATACAAGATGATAGGTATCCAAAGCATCTCAAATCGCAACAGATACGAAATGTCTCTTCCATATCCAAATGGTGTGGGGATGTAGATCCAAGCTAGGAATACGAAGTAAAGCAGTGTGACAAGAGCTTTCATTTCTCTTCTAACATTCAGAGCATACATGTACGTGAAGACCCACATGAACACGAATCCAGACAGGAACATTGCCCACATGTCTGTGCTTCCGTGGTCCAATGTGTTGAATATGGCGACTACCAAAGCATGGACGCCAACAAAGCCCTCAACAGTGATAACCCACCTCTTATCAATATGCACAGATGTGTAGGCCACCGTCATCTGTGTGAACAGAAGGAACATGTAGAAGAAGCCTGTTAATAGCTGTGGGTCATAGAACATTGGATGGAACCAGAATGTGTAAACAAGCGCCCATGCAATTGGGTACATGTGTATGCGCCGCACAAGACCTGACACACGTGCAGTAAATGGCTTCCCAGCCCTTTTTCCAAGAAATAGGCCTCGTCTGGGATTCTCAATTACGAGGATGAGAATTAGCATTATAATGACTGAACCCTGACTGGTCCAAATGGGAACGTCCTGGGCTAGTCCATCGAACCAAATATGGGTTTGAATAAGATGCAGTATTACAAAGAAGACACTGATGACAACCATGGCCCAGTTGTACCTGGTCAATGATGTTGTGGGCCTTGTCTTCTGTTCTATCAGGTTTTTCTGCGCCCAATAAATCGTAAACCACACAACAAACTGATGGGCAAGATAGAAGGTCCATACTATGAACTGGGCAATTACATCAGGGGAGGGGAGCTGCCAGTAGTACCATGCAGGACCTTGGTCTGGACCCAATACAAATCGATCAAGCAGAGGACCAAAGAACCAGATTAGAAAAGTGAATCCAAATGCGAATGCGATTCCGCCAACCCAAAGGATGGATGCCGCTCTAGATTTCCTTTCGGTTGGGGCAGGTTCAGTTTTCATTGATTGGTCTTCAGAAGCCATTTTTCACATCCTCTCTACAAAGAACGCACTCCCGACTTCTTCCTGATAAAGACTACTCTTTGATTGCGGGAAATAAGAAAAAAGGAATGAGAAGGGACTATACTCCCTTCTCTAACCAGTTGTCTACCTTGTTCCAAATCGACGAAAGAGGGCTATACCGATAAGAAGGAGCACAACGCCAATGACTGACACCAGAGCCAGATCCGTCCAGATAGAAACAGTCGTTATAGAAGCTCCACGTAGGAACAAGGTCGTCAAGGCCTCAGTCACATAATTGCTTGGCATGAACTGTGCAATGACTTCAGTCGCTCCACCAAGAGGCATGAAAGTGCCCAGAAACATCTGTGGCATGATGAAGACGAACGATATACCAGAGGCTATTTCTGCTGACTTGGAGATTGTGGCTGCAATCAGGCCAAAGCCGACGTTTACAAGAGAGAAAGCGAGCAACATCGCAAAAGCAAATGCCAATCCACTGACATCAGTGGCAGGTCGATAGCCTATTGCATATGACGCGGTGAACACAAGGAGAACTTGGATGACTGCAATAATCATGTACGAAATCACATAACTCAACATGAACTCATGTGACTTTAGTGGAGTCGTACCCATCCTCTTCAGCAGTCCACCATCTCGTTCTCCCGTCAATGACTGTGCAACTATCATTATCATGAAGATGCTAGCAAAGGCAAATATCCCAGGAGCCATGAAGTCCCACTGCGAGAAGGTGCTTGCGTCTACCATGGAGGGGCTCCCTATTCCCACAGGCAGGTCCAGAGTGGTTGCTTCGCTTCCAAACATAGTTGTCAAGACAACCTGTTGCACAAGCGGCGGAATTGCACTACTTGCAATCATAGAACCACTGTCCACATAGAGCTCGACAGTTGTATTGGTCCAAGAGCTTCCGTCGAATGGCGAGCCCCAGTATGACGTGCAGCTGTCACCAAAGCCTCCGGGAATGATAATGAATGCATCAAGATTTCCTTGAAGTAGCTCTGCTTGACCAGTTTCGTTGGCGTCGTAATGAATGACTGTGATCCCCTCAAGTTCTGAAAGATTCCCTTCGAAGCTGTCAGCCCATTGAGGATCTGTTGTGGCAGTGTCTAGATTCAGCAATCCCACATCAAAGTTGGTCACTCCCCCTTCACCCATGCCACCAAAGGCCAATCCAAAGGTTGCTGTGACAATTAGGGGGAACAGGAGGAGAAGGAAGAGAACCGCAGGCTGTCTTGTGAACATCTTCAAGTTCTTCTTCGTAAGGGCGGTTATGCGTCGTAGACCCATTTAGACCACCGCCCTAAGTTGCTTTCCAGTGAGTTTGATGAAGACCTCTTCGAGATCCTCAGCATTGTGCTGCTCCATCAGCTCATTTGGAGTGCCCAAGGCGATGAGCTTTCCTTGGTCAATGATTCCAACCCTGTCACAGAGTTCTTCAGCTTCTTCCATATAGTGAGTCGTCAGGATGATGGCTTTCCCGTTGTTTTGCAGCTCGCGGATGAAGTCCCACACCGCACGCCTCGAAACAGGATCCATGGCTACTGTAGGCTCATCAAGCAGTGCAACTCGGGGATCATTAATGAGGGCCATCACTGTACTGACACGGCGAATCATTCCACCGCTGTATTGACCAGCACGTCTGTCCGCATCTCCCACCATCCCGATCTTTTCAAGCATGTCCTCGACTCGGTCCTTTAGGACTTCTCTTGGTACATCATGGAGGTCTCCAAAGAGCTCGATGTTCTCCCTCCCAGTGAGGTGCTCATAGAATGCTGGTTCCTGAGGACAGACTCCGATTATCTCTCGAACTGCATTTGCATCAAACACCACATCGTGACCATCTACGGCTGCAACTCCTTCAGTAGGTTCAAGAATGGTACAGAGGACATTGATTACGGTGGTCTTGCCTGCACCGTTTGGTCCAAGCAAGCCAAACAGTTCGCCCCAACCAATCTCAAGGTTAAGTCCATCAACCGCAGTGACTTCCTCAAACCTCTTGGTCAGGTTCTCTATCTTTATCGCATGTTCAGATTTTGTAATTGACATGGATAAACACGCGCATAGAATGCATATAATATATGGAATCTTTTTGTCGGTCAAAGCAGTTTGTGCGGCAAACTCACTTTTCGTCCAAATCCAGTCCATATACGCACAAGATATATCGCATAATGCACGCGATTCTGGGTGGTGCTTGAATGACTAAGGATGAGATTTTGGCGCAATTGAAAGAACTGGGAACGCGGTTTGAAGATCCCAAGATTCAGCGGCGTTTCAAGGATTTCCATAAGACTCTCCAGTTCATCTTCCCCGACATTGATGTTCAGATGTACATGAAGATAGGCGATGCCGAGCTAGTGGAGCTTGCCGAGGGAACCGTAGAAGCTGAGATGACTGTGACTATGGACTCGATAGTCTTTCTCAAGATTATGGACAAGAGTGAGAGTCCTATGGCTGCCTATCAGGCTGGGAAGCTCAAGACCAAGGGAGAGGTTCCAGACCTTCTCAAGCTACAGAAGCTGATGCTGTAGCTAGGACCGCTCTCTCTGCTGGATATCTAGGGGACTATGACCATGAAGGTGCTAATCACCGCGCCCTTCTCAGAGTCGGGGTTGAAACTGCTTGAGGATGCAGGACTAGAGGTTCAACATGAGAGTTGGCTTGAGACTGGCAAGCTCTACCTCGGGGACAAGCTCCTTCCCGTCATCAAAGACGGTGGCTATGACATTGTAATTGTTGAGGGTGATGAGGTTAAGGAAGAGGTCATTGAGGAATCTGATTTGAAGATTATAGCTTCAGCAAGAGACAATCCCAACAATGTTTCGATTTCTGCAGCTACAGCCAAGAACATACCAGTGATTGGAGCACCAGGCAGAAACACAATTGCGGTAGCCGAGCTGACCATCACTCTGATGTTAAGTCAAGCACGTCGAATCGTGACAGCGGACCGTCTACTGAAGAATGACTTCATGGTTGATGACTATTCTGACTTTGCACGCATGTACATGACCACAACAGGTTTCGAACTGCATGGCAGGACTGTTGGAATCATTGGTCTAGGAAAAATCGGACACGAAGTTGCAAAGCGACTGCAAGCTTTTGGTGTTGAAATTCTAGTCTTTGATCCCTATGTGTTTCAAGAGAAACTAAATGAAGTGGATGCAAAGCAAGTTTCTTTGGAGGAGCTTCTGAGGAATTCAGACATAGTGACAGTCCACTGCCCACCGACAGATGAGACCAAAGGAATGCTTGGAGCTGAGCAGTTTGGAATGATGAAGAAGAGTGCGATCTTCATCAACACTGCCCGTGCATCAATTACAGATGAGCATGCACTTCGTCAAGCATTAGAGTCAGGATCAATTGCAGGTGCTGGTCTCGATGTATTCTCAATGGAGCCAGTGGACTGTGATAATGAGTTTCTGGAATTGGAAAATGTTATTGTGACTCCGCATATTGGAGGCAATACTGTTGACACGATTGAGCGACAGTCCATGATGATTGCAAGGGACATTAGAGCAATCCTCAACGGTGATCGTCCAGAGAATGTGCTAAATCCTGAAGTCCTGAAGAAGGGGGTGATCTAGAGTGCCTGTTGCTGCGATAGATGCTGGTACGACTGGCGTTCGTTGCATGATTGTTGGAAAACGAGGAGAGGTTCTAGGTCTTGGAAGGAGGACGTGGGGATATGAAACCCCTGAATTTCTTGAGATAGCAAAAGAGTTCGACCCTTCTCACTTCTGGGATTTGATATGCACTGTGACCAAGGAGGCAGTGAAGGTCTCTGGACTGCCCTCTTCAAAGATTGAAAGCGTGGCCACCACGAGTCAGCGTCATGGAGTAGTATTTCTAGATGCTGATGGAAAAGAGCTTTATAGTGGTCCAAATATCGATGCACGGGGCGCTATGTCCCAATATGTAGTCGAAGAAGCTCTAGGAAAGAAGTTCTTGGAGGTCACAGGTTGCTGGCCCCCCCTGATGTTTACTCCTGCGAGAATGGCTTGGTTTGAGGAGGAGGAGCCTGAGATTCGTGAGGCTGTGGCCCACGTTCTTCCAATCAACGACTGGATTACTTTTAGGCTCAGCGGTGAGTATGTCACAGAGCCAGCCTCTGCCAGTGCTACTGGATGTTACGACATTAAGGCTCGGAATTGGGGTGAGGAGATACTCTCGGCGTTGGGTATTGACAAAGCCATTTTTCCCAGCCTGCGAAAGGCTGGTGAGGTTGTTGGAAGTATCACACCCAATGCAGCTAAGGACTCAGGACTTCCTGAGGGTACACCTGTCATCCAAGGTGGCACTGACACACATTGTGCTCTCCTTGCCGCGCAAGCTAGTCCTGGAGAAATCACAGTCATTGCAGGCAGTACAACTCCTGTGATGCTCACATTGGACAATCATGTCTGCTCCTCTGAACAGACACTATGGTCTTCCTGTCATATGGTCCCAGGCATGTGGACATTAGAGAGTAATGCAATGCTCACTGGGGCATATATCGAATGGGTCATAGGGCTATTATGCGAGCTCTCTGAGAATCCTGCTAGATGCAGAGAGAAGACATTTGACAGATTGCCAGAGCTTCTCAAGGATGTTCCCCCGGGAAGCAACGAGGCTTTTGCTGGTCTAGGACCCAGAATCATGGACTCAACTAGAATGGCTGACATACCCCTGGCTCGGCTTCATTTTCCACAGCCGGCATTGCCCCAGGTCAGACCTCTCGACTCAGCCAGTCTGATTCATGCAGTTCTTGAGAATATAGCGTTTGCAGTACGGGGAAATATAGAGCAATTACAAGAGTATGAGAACCCTCCAGTTGTAAAAGCAATTGGTGGTATCTCAAGATCGCAGGTCTGGCGACAGATTCTTAGTAATGCCATACGAAAGCCAGTGATGAATCCCAAGGAGTTCGAAGGCAGCCTCATCGGAGCCTCTATCTGCGCTGCAGTTGGAGCAGGCTGGTATACTGATCTCAGGAAGGCTTCAGAAGCAATGGTGTCATGGCAACCAACACTGATACCAGATGAGCGGGCGTCTGAGTATGATTTCTACTACTCTCGCTGGAAAGAGATATGGTCCTTAGGAAGTGACGAATAATGTATGAAACTGAGAAAGAGGAACTTCTAACAGCTTGTGGTGAGATGATTAGAAAGGACCTAGTCATCATCTCAGCTGGCAACGCGAGCATCCGAGTGAATGATGAGCATGCAGTTATCACACCAAGCTCAGTCCCCTACGCCAATATGTCTATAGACGATATAGTCGTGGTAAATATGGAGGGTGATGTCATTGAAGCTGATCGGAATGCTAGTGTCGAAATCCCAACGCATCTAGAGATATACAGGCAGCGAAACGATGCAAACGCAGTTGTTCATTCTCACAGCGTATATGCCACAGCCCTAGCTGTTCTCCAAAAGCCTCTTCCTCCAATACTGGATGAGGTAGTTCCAAAGCTGGGTGGTGAGATTCGCGTCACTTCCTATGCGATGCCAGGGACAAAGGACTTGGCTAAGAATGTCGTTGAGGCCATGGACAGGAGAAGTGCGGTGCTTATTGCTAATCATGGTGCCGTGACTTGTGGGAACAATATCAGAAAGGCTCTTGACAATGCCATCCTTCTCGAGAGAACCTGCCGGATTTATCTGCTGGCGCTGCGGGCTGGCGACCCCATTCCTCTTCCTGAGGATGTTGTTGAGGATGAGGAAGACCTGTGGGAAATCATGAGGGATTTCTAGGAGAAATGAACATGCATGGGTATATGGGTCAAATACTTGTAGTTGACCTTACGGAAAAGACGACATCCCTTCTTCCCATCGACGAGCAGATTGCCTCAAAATTCATTGGTGGTAGTGGCTATGCAAGCAAGCTCCTGCATGATATCATGGATCCTTCTGTAGATCCTCTAGGTCCAGATAACATGTTATTATTTATGACTGGACCTTTGACAGGCACCTTGGCTCCAAGCACCGGCCGGCTTGTAGTCTGCGGGAAGTCCCCTTTGACTGGTATCTGGGGTGAAGCACATGTGGGCGGGCATTTTGGTGCGAATCTGAAATTCTCTGGTTTCGATGGAATCCTCATCAAGGGAAGGTCTGACGACCCCGTTGTTGTACGCATCAATGAAGGTGAAGCTGGAATCGTTTCTGGCGAAGAACTATGGGGCATGAAGACGGATGAAGTTCAGAAGGCTCTGAAGAAAAAACTCGGACGCGTTCGTGTAGCCTGCATAGGCCCTGCAGGAGAGAATCTCGTCAAATTCGCAGCCATCTTGACGGATGAGAGAGCTGCAGCTAGATGTGGATTGGGAGCAGTGATGGGCTCGAAGAAATTGAAAGCAATCACAATTGCAGGCTCGAAGAGAGTACAAGTGGCTGATCCTGAGGGCTTCACGAGTCTTGCCAGAGAATCATCAAAGATTCTGGGTGAAGTTATGCATCATCTTCGCGATTCAGGCACTTCTATGTATGTTGAAGTCGGGATGATGTTCAATGACATGCCCATCAAGTATTTTCAGGAAACTGAGTTTGAATACGATTCATTGACTTCTACGGCGATGAAAGAGTTCCTGACTGGCAGAACAGCCTGCTATTCGTGTCCTATCGCATGCGGACGAGTGATTACCTTGCCAGAGCATGGCCTCAAAAAGGTGGCAGGACCTGAGTTCCAGACAATTGCAGCATTTGGGTCCAATCTGATGGTTTCTGATCTGAAGAAGGTGTCAGTCATCAACAATCTTTGCAACCAGTACGGACTGGACACCATTAGTTGCGGTAGTACAATAGCATTTGCTGCACACCTATGTGATCTCGGACAGCTGGATATCGGTCTTGAGTGGGGAGATGCAGATAGAGCCATTGAGCTTATCCATGCTATCGGGACACGGTCAGGCATTGGTAATGAGCTGGCTGAGGGTTCCTTTCGCTTTGCGAAAAGGCACAATGCATCGGACTTAGTCATTCATGTTAAAGGCCAAGAAGTGCCAAACCATGACCCTAGAGCATTCGCAGGGATGGGTACTGTATATGCAACTGCATCAAGAGGTGCAAGCCACATGGAGGGCGACATGTATAGTGTTGACATGGGCGGAATGGAAGAGCGATCGATAGGAATCTACTCCGGAGATCGATTGGAGAATGAAGGAAAGGGGAATATTGCTGCCCGCGCCCAAGATTTCAGAGCATTTTTTGACTCCATCATGATGTGCCACTTTGCCCAAGTACCACTTGATACAATACTGGAACTTGTGACTAAAGCAACAGGTATGTCACTCACTAGCAATGATGTGTTATTGATTGGTTCACGAGCCGTCACAATGAAGCGGCTGTTCAATCTCAAGTGTGGTTTCAAGCCAGAAGACGACTGTCTTCCTGCTCCACTCCTAAAACCACTGCCTGACTATGCTACTGATGATTTTGTACCAGATATGGAAATACAACTGAACGATTACTATGAATATCGAGAATGGGATCGGACAACGGGAACGCCCACTTCTGAAACACTTGAGCGATTAGGTCTCTAGACGATGTAACAGGCTGGTGGTTAGTGCTGCAGGTAATGGACCCCGTCTTGAACTTGGGCTCCTTCTACGGTTCGATTGTCATAGGTTATGCCATCGCCAAGATTTCAGGTCGGGGGCAAGAGGTAAACAAATACCTGATAGCGCTTCTTGTGAACCTACTGGTACCCATTCTTGTCATTTACTCACTACTCACCTCTTCTCTAGAAACCTTGGTTGAAATTCCTCTGGTTCTCTTAGCTGCACTGATTGTGCATCTCTCTGGCACGCTAATCATGTATATTCGGCTCAGAAACAGCACAATTGAGAACAGGAGAAAAGGGGTTCTGCTGCTCTGCTCCACATTTCAAAATGCTCTGTTCATCCCTCTCCCATTGGCAATTTTATTCATTGGGGAACAGGCGGTGCCTTTTGTTATCATGTTCTCGCTGACACAGATGCTTCTCCTAGTCAGCTTGGGATCGATGATTGGTTCGAGATATAGTGATACTGGCACCAATTGGAGGAGCATGACAGAACAATGGCTAAAGTTCCCTCCATTCATCGCTGTCCTGCTCGCGATTTTGCTATTGCTTGTCGGAGTTACATTGCCGTCAGAAGTCGTTTCCATCCTCTCATTCAACGGAACCATCACAACCTACCTCTCGTTAGTCACTGTTGGACTTGGCATTGGCACACGATTCTCCAGGGTTGATGTAATAGGCGGTCTGGAAGTGGCTGCAGTCCGGCAATTGATTGTTCCAATCATGATTGTTATTCTGCTGTTCCTTTTTGCCCTATCAGATTTGGCGACGAAGGTCGTTTTCATTGAGGCGCTCATGCCACCTGCAGTGTTCACTGTAGTATTCGCTGGTGGTCTAAAGCTGGACACAGAATCAGCAGCAACGGCGGTTACAATAGGGACCCTTCTACTTCTCCCTGTGGTGCCGATACTACCCTTCTTGCTTGGATAGACCGTTTACAGCCTCATCTCAACGCATATATCGAATCAAAATCGAGGTGAAGGTGGTGTTGAGCCTGAAAGAGGACAGCAAAGATGCTGAGAAGATTAAGAGCTCTCTCGATGAAGTAGTTGACAAGCTCGAGCAGGATTCTAAGTCGAGTGAGAGCTGGGGCAAATCGGTATCCACCCACCGTAGTCACTGGGAAGAGATCAAGGAGAAGATAAGAGAGCGTCAAAGCGAGCTAAAGAGACTTGTGATGGAGAAGAAGGCTGGAACCATCGGTCAAGATGAATTCGATAAGAAATATCGCAAGCTTCAGGATGAACTGACTGAACTAGAGTTCCAAGTCTATAACATGCGACTTGGGACCTCTGTCGAGTTCTAAAACTCCTCCTCGGCCTGACGGTCAGGCTCTTGTTCTAGATGATATTCAGGGTCTTGAATCCATGGTTTCGGATAGCTTAGACCCCTACGAATCATCAACACGCCTATTGTCGATATGCATCCACATAGGAAAAGAGTGGCTGAAATTCCCAGTAATGGAATCAACCATCCAAAGAACGCAATCTGAGGTATTGCGAAAATCAACACCACAGTTGGGAACAAAGAGTAAACGCCGTTCCTCACTCTGTTTGGAATCGCATCAACGAAGACACGTGCAGTCAGAACTCCTCCAAGTTGTAGGAAAGCGCCACAGACAAAGAACATAGCAATCATTAGGAACACTGGCACTAGTGATGCTATAGGGACTCTAAGCAATAGAATGTCCGTACCCGGCAGGATGTAGTCTATCATTGGTGAGCTCGCAGGAGGCGGTTGAAACACAATCATCAATACTGCGAACACCCAGAAGAACACAGCCCCGCACGTCTGAATGAATCTGAAACGAGGTATCCACCTCTCCGGATCGTATTTCTTTGCCCAGTTTCCACTTCTCTCGCTATATACCACAAGAGGAACCATGACAATCGTACGGAAGCTAGCCACAGCCACGTCGGATACCAAGTATGTGTAGTACATCGGGAATAGGATGAGGTTGCTCCATACTGCAATAACGCTGTTGACAAGCATTGAACCAAGTAAGAGATACTTCACGTACTGACTGCTGAACAGATATGTTACACCTTCTTTCAATAGCGAGATATATTCGCCCAAGTCTGGCTTTGTCTGCCTGTTCTGATCAGCTTCAGGAAGATTCCGTACTAATCTCCATGATGCAAGGGCTATGACGATACAAAGCACTGATTGCGCTTGAAATACCCATGCACGAGCAAACAGTGTAGCCAGAATGCCTCCTGGAATGAGAATGAGGACATTTGCTAGCCAAGATATCATTCCCCACTTGCCTTGAAGCACCCCATACTGCTTGCGTCCTTCATCTTCAGGCATTGCGACTCTCCAATTGTTATCAAACCAACTGCCGAGCGCTCCGCTCTGTTGCGATCCAGCGAAGCCCATTAGAATGTAGACGAGGACAAGCAATATAATTGGAGTCGTGCTTGTCACTAGCGACACAACGTAGAATGCAGCTGCGTATGTGAAGTATGATGTGGCTAGGATGTAACGTTGACCTATCCAGTCGCCAATGACTCCTGTTGGATAGTCGAAAATGGTTTGAACAGCCATTTGTATTATCACCAGAACAGCAACTAGGGTCATGCCAGCTATGAAATCTCCTTGTCCTAGAGCCTCTGCAACAAAAATGAGATAGAACGTCGTTGAGATTGTAATTGTGGCTTCCATGAACGTACTCAGTGATAGCGCAATACTGGTGAGTCTAATCACATGTGGTTTGTCTTCAGGTAGACCGAAGTACGATGTGATTCTGCCCACGCCATGCACCGCGCTTTGTCAGGCAGGGGCCTCTCTTAAATTCATTTCACATCAAGCACCTACATTCATTCATGTTCTCAAAAGGGGAACGACCTTTAATCGGTCGGTATCTTTAAGTGTGACACGGAAACATCTCGGACTCCAAGGCCCGGTGTGAGAGACATTGAGCGACGAGATTCCTGAAAGAAGCGAAATTATACGGTCCACTATCATCACGGTTATTCTTACAGTGGTTCTCTTGAGCCTCGGATTGGCACTTTGGGCATGGTCTGCTCCAGATGTCATTAATACAAGTCCCGTTGGCGCGCTGAATGACATGAATCCATTTCTTGCTCTCATAATCGAGATACTGGTCATGTCAGGGATGTTTCTCTTTCTCACAATCACGGTGGTCAATATTCGCCTCTATATGACTCAGATTCGAGCAGGATGGGTGGAGCTAATTCTCCTCACCATCGTAGTCTTTGTGATGACCTTCCTGATGTTTGAATCTGGTGTGGCCATAGTCACGCTGTTGCTTTCATTGGCGATTATTGTGTATCTATACATGCTGCAAGAGTGATTGATTACAAAGTTTCTACATTCACACCAGAAGCTTTATGAGTCTAGGTCAACGAAGGCCATTTGAGCCTAGGATGCAGAAATGCCGAGGGCTGGTAAAACAAAGGAGTTTGACAGTAACTATTCGGAATTGTCAGGCGTTGCCCACTGTGAGGCTCTGGCTTCCGGATAGAGACAGGTTGACTACTTGGAGGAAAACACCGTGTTTGGGATATCTGGTGCGGGGTATGATATGTCAACCAGCATCTTCAGCCCTGAAGGACGCATTTTCGCGGCAGAATATGCCAAGAAAGCAGTCGAACAAGGAGCTACATCGATTGGAATCCTTGTGAATGAAGGAATTGTGCTGCTCGCAGAGAAGAACATCAAGGATCTTCAAGAGCCAGACAGCATAGAGAAGATTTCAAAGATCGATGAACACATCGGTGTAGCGACATCTGGACTCATGGCAGATGCGCGAAAACTGATTCAGGAGGCCAGAATCAAGGCGCAATCATATTGGCTGACCTACGAGGAGCCAATTCCTGGAGAAGTTCTAGCTGAGCATATATGTGATGTGAAAGCCCAGTTTACTCAGGGGGGCGGAGCAAGACCCTACGGTGTTGCTATGATTATTGGCTCAGCAGATCATGATGATACGCCACGCCTTTATGTGACTGATCCAGTGGGCACTTATTGGGGATATTTGGCAGTAGTAATTGGTCGAGGAAGCGCAAGAGCTGGCGAGTACCTGGAAGGCAAGTATGACCTGAGCAAGAAACAGAATCTTAATCAAGCCATTCAACTTGCACTTGAAGCACTTCGCCAAGCCACGGAGGCAGATCTTTCTGCTGACAATGTAGAAATCGCCAAGATTCCTGTGAGCACCCGGAAATTCGAGAAGCTCAGCAGATCCGAAACACAGACCATTTTGAATCCCTCCAGTAAAGCGGAAAATGAATAGGAGTGGACTAGGGCTTGATGGGTTCAGGGAAGAAATCTGGCGAGAAGTGGCTTGAACTTGATGCAGTCGTGATTGGAATTCAAAAGGGTCACCTGCGATTTGAGCTATTTGTCGATCCGGATTTAGCCTTTGAATATAGACGAGGTGAAGACATCCCGATCGAAGAGATCTTGAAGAGCTATGACCTTTACGAAGATGCCAAGAGAGGAGAGCGTGCATCTGAAGAGCTTGCAGAAGAGGAGTTTGGCTCGTCTGATGTATTTAAGATAGCGCCGATTATACTCAAAGATGGAGAGTTCAGACTTACCCATGAGCAGCGTAATCAGCTTGTAAAGGAGAAAACTGAAGCAATAATTGAGAGCATCTCTAAGCGGGCAATGAATCCACAGACAGGACATCCTCATCCACCTGACAGAATTAGACAGGCGATGGAGGAGGCAAAGGTCCAAATCGACCCCTTCATCAAAGCGGACGAGCAAATCCCCGGAATTGTGAAGGCTCTCTTGGTGATAATCCCCATCTCATTTGAGAGCGTCAAGCTTCAGATAACTCTTCCAGCAGCCTTCTCAGGGAAGGGCTACAACGTGGTTGCAAAGGCTGGACTAATCAAGTCCGAGGCATGGGCACAGAACGGGGAGTGGTCTGGCTTGGTTGAGATTCCTGCATCAAAACGACAAGAGCTCTATGACGATTTGAACAAGCTCTGCAAAGGACAAGTAAAGATAGAGACCGTTCGATAGCGGTTGAGAATATTGATGATAAAAATTACAAATGAGGGAATACATTGGCTGTATACTTTCAAAAACGAGAAGTAGTGGTCCCAGGACAATTATTGGCTGAAGGCAGATACCGTGCCTCCTTTGGGACCTATGACGAAGGAGAAAAAATATACTCCGCATTGGTAGGCCTCGCTGAGCTGCGCGGCAATACCGTGAAAGTGGTTGCGCTTGAGGGGGTTTACATCCCTCGCGAGGGCGATCTGGTCCTCGGAACCATCACAATGGTGACGGGGAATAATTGGAAGGTGGACATCGGAGGGCCATACCTAGCATCTCTTCATGCAAACAATGCTCTACGACGGCCATATGATGACGATATCAGCAGATACATGGACATAGGTGATGTCATTGCTGCTGAAGTAATTGCATTCGACAGGGTGACAGGACCATTCCTCGGGATGAAAGGAAGAGGGCTTAGACGCCTGGACTCCGGGATGATTCTTGAAATCCGTCCGGCAAAGATTCCACGCGTTATTGGGAGACGTGGATCAATGATCAACATGATTCAGGACATCCTCAAAATCCAAACTATGGTTGGTCAGAATGGTCGGATTTGGATTCGTACATCCAATACCGATGTCATGCGCCTAGCAATAAAGGCGTTCAAG
The DNA here is from genome assembly GCA_048882485.1 of Candidatus Thorarchaeota archaeon. Classification (GTDB taxonomy): domain Archaea; phylum Asgardarchaeota; class Thorarchaeia; order Thorarchaeales; family Thorarchaeaceae; genus SMTZ1-83. The sequence goes on along the minus strand of JBHLRP010000004.1, from coordinate 45,306 downwards.
ATGATTGAAGCCCAAGCCCACACATCGAAACTCACCGATCGTGTGAAGGAGATGCTTGAGGAGGAAATGACTAGGATTCGTGGTGATGAGCCACCAGAGGAAATGTCTGAGGAATCGATGGAGGTAGAGGATTCTGAGGAATCTGAAGACTCTGCGGAACCTGTTGAAGATATCAAAGAAGAGGACACGGCTGAAGGTGAGGAGCCTGTGGTGACTGAAGAGCCTCTTGAAACTGATGTTGCTGATAAGGCAATTGAAGACTCACCTAAAGATGCTAAAGAAGCAGAAACCGAGTCTGAAGAGACCGAAACTGAAACTACGGAGGAAGTGAGTGAATAATGAGTCCAGAAGTGAAACCTGACTCCTTGCTTAATGCTGAAGGCTTACGAGTTGATGGTAGAAGATTAGATGAGCTAAGACCAATTCAAATGGAGGTTGGAGTGCTCAAGACTGCCGACGGTTCAGCCTCTATAAGGCAAGGCAAGACCTACATCATAGCCGCAGTCTATGGTCCAAGAGAGCTACATCCTAGACATTTGACGTTGAATGACCGTGCATATCTCAGAGTTGTCTACAGAATGGCTACATTCTCGGTTCCAGACAGAAAGAGGCCTGCACCATCTCGGCGAGAGCGCGAGATTTCGATGGTCATTGCAAATGCATTGCAGCCAGTACTGTTCTTGGAGCAATATCCTAAGGCTGTGATTGATGTATTCATACAAGTCATCCAAGCTGACGGTGGTACAAGATGTGCTGCCATTAACGCAGCTTCACTTGCATTAGCTGATGCAGGAATTCCGATGAGGTCTCTGGTTCCATCTGTTGCTGTGGGCAAAGCTGAAGGCCAGCTAATTGTGGATCTTGGAGATGAAGAGGACAAATACGGCCAGGGTGATGTTCCACTAGCTATTCTCCCTGGTACAAATGAACTGACTCTGCTGCAACAGGATGGTTCATTCACGCGAGAGGAACTCGTTGAGGCAATGCAGATGGGAATAAACTCCTGTAAATACCTGCATGAACTGCAGAAAGACGCTCTGAAGCGGTCGTACGCGAAAAAGGCTCCCGAGGGTGATGATGAAGAGATGGACGACTATGAAGACGATCTTGAAACTGATCTCGGCGAAGCCGAGATAATGGGGGATGAGTAGAATGACTGATTTTAGTTCAGAAATTATCAGCCATATTGACAGGGGCTATGTTGCAGACCTGCTGAACAAAGGTGAAAGGGTTGACGGTCGACCCTTTGACGAATATCGAGAAATTACGATCGAACCCAATCCCGTGGCTGCAAAAGCAGAAGGGTCAGCAATTGTACGGATTGGTGGAACCTCTGTAGTTGCTGGTGTGAAGGTACTGACAGGAGCACCTTATCCAGACACGCCCGATGAAGGTGTGACGATGGTAACAGCCGAATTGGCACCCATGGCTTCTCCTCTATTCGAGTTGGGTCCTCCTAAGGAACCCGCCATCGAACTAGCACGAGTTGTTGACAGAGGAGTCCGTGAGTCAGAAACAATGGATACCAAGGCTCTTTGCATTGAACCAGGCAAACTTGTGTATATGGTCTTTGCAGACGTCTATACACTCGAATATGATGGCAATCTGATCGATGCGTCATCAATAGCAGTTAACGCTGCGCTACTCGGAACCAAGTTTCCAGAAGTCAAGCTTGAAGATGCTGGGGAGGTAGCTACTGGCAAGATGCTCACTCTGCCTCTTCAGAATATGGCAATAGAACACACTGTTGCCAAGATTGGAGAGCACCTAGTCATCGATCCTATCATCAAGGAAGAGATGGTCATGGACTGCCGCCTAACTATGGCGGTTGACAAGGATGACAACTTCACTGCAATGCAGAAGGGTGGAGGCGTAGGTCCTATGTCTCTTGAGATGATTGACCATTCAATGGGCATGGCTCTTGATAGATCAAAAGAGATTCGAGAGCTTATCACTGAAACAATGAAGACCGCAGAATAGGAAGAAATGCGTGTTTCAGTCAGTCTGGAACACCTTCTATTCTCTTCACCGATAGATATGCTAATAAGCGAAATCGGTGGGCGACTGATAGACTCGGAGCGCCAATTCCGGCGCTCCTAATGACCACACCAGGAGAATACCGGTTTGGGAAAAAAGACAAAGAAAGTTGGCAGCACTGGAAGGTTTGGTGCTAGGTACGGTGCGAAACTACGACGCAGAGTGCTTGATATCGAAAGACGTCGTGCTGAACCACAGCGATGCCCGTCCTGTGCTACAAGAGCACTGACCAGAGAAGCTGTTGGTCTGTGGAGCTGCAAAAAGTGTGGTCTGAGTTTTGCTGGTGGGGCATATGTCCCATTTACCGATGCGGGAAAGGCTGCTAGGCGTGCCATTGCCCAGAGGGTTTCGGGTGACTTTCTTGCGTTAAGAGACGAAGACGAGATTGTCGATCCTTCCGATTTCCTTCCGAATGTTGAGGAGGAAGCAGTCGTAGCGGTCTCCGTTGATGAGGACTCAGATGTTCCTGTCGAGGAACCTGAGGCTAGTGAATAGCGGCTCACAGGGCAGTGAAGTGCATTGCCCCGCGCTTTGATCACTACATCTCGAAAAACATCAAATCGAGTTCGCTCTTTTGTACGCGATCTCTGGTCTGTTCTACCCGGCACTGAAAGGTTCAATCGAGGAGGGATGAGTATCGATGAGTTGCGGTCAAGAGTGGTACATTCAGGTGCTAGACTCGCCCTCATAGTTACAATCTGGAAGGGCAATCCAAGGACAATCAGGTTTCTATACCCGTACGATGATGATGCGCTGGAAATCAAAGTCGAGAGTGCAGCTCTTAGAAGAGAGGTTTCTGACAATAAGGGGCTTAGAATAGATACCATTTTTGGAGTGACCGTTGAAGAGAATTGTTCAAGGAATGCCCGAGAGCTTGCATCAGTTATTGCATCAATGCTTGAGATTGACGTGAAGAACGAACAACAGCCTGTAGTTCTAGATGAATCGGCTTCTGGCATGGTCGAGATACGAGTTTCCGACCTTGGTGGAAGCAAGCTCCTTTGGACATTCTATCATGCGCAGAATGGACTGGAGATAGGTCCACGCATTCGAATCTCAGAAGTCTGGAGGGGATCCTCTTGATAGGGCATGGACGAGCAGTTATCGAAATCCCAATGGAATCAAAAGAGCTCGCCGAAGCAATTCGTTCTGCAATTAATCCCGAAACCCACTCTGCTCCATCAGATAGGGCTCGTGTTGAAGTGATTGTACGCGGCTCAGTCCTAGTCATTGAAATTTCATCTGGTGACTTGACCTCGCTGAGGGCTGCAATGAATTCGTATATCGCATGGGTTTCAGCTAGTCTTGACACAATAGATGCTGTCCTAGGCCAAAATCCTTAAGTCGCTTGCCAGAAGGCGCAGGCGAAGTAAACCTCGCATCAAGAGGAGAAGATAAAGATGGCACAGCCAATTCCACCAGAAGTCGAAAACGAGGTAAGAAAGCTAGTAATAAAGCAACAGCAGCTCGAACAGCTGATGGCCGCAATTCAAACACGACAGGCCGAATTGAGAGAGGCAGAAGTCACCTTAGAAGAGATGAAGAAGTATCCTGATGAGGCAGTCACATACAAGACTGTAGGTCAAATCATGTTCAAAGTTGACAAGGCACAGCTTCAGAGCGAACTCACTGATAGAGTGGCTAATCTCCGGGAATGGCTTGAGCTTAGGACGAAAGCCGCTGAAAAGGACAGGAAGGAGATTGAAGAGTTAAACGCTCAGATTCAGCTTGATATCTCCAAGCGAAACCTAAAGGTCCAGTGAATCACATGTGTCCCACACCAACTGAGATTGGATTGCCCAGTCTCGATGATCAGCAGATAGAGAGTCTTGCTGAGCAGTGTGAGGACGAGATAACCAAATTCATTCTTGGCAAGATTCCCAAGAAGAGCGTGGCAGAAATCTCCGTTAGTTGCATTCTGGAATTCGATGAAGAGCTTGATGTCGATATTCAGATAAATCTGGAGCAAAGCTACGACACTGGAAATCAACTAGACGAGATTCTGGATGACGCAACGCGATATGGTACTGAGTGGTTGGAAAAGCGCCTGAAGGAGCTGAAGACTAATTGAGATTCAGATCTCTTCTTGCTGAGTCATCGAACCCCCTAATACTGGGTCACCAGAACGCAGATCCTGATGCAGTTTGTTCTATGGTCGCAGTAAGAGACCTCTACCTCGCAATACGCCCGGATGGCAACGTGACACTTGTGTGTGATGACGTTAGCCGCTTGTCCAATCAGGTGTTGAGTCATTTCTCACTTGATGTTCCTTTTTCTGATTATTCAGAGGGACTTCATGACCTTGTTATCCTCTTAGACACCAATAGCCAATTTCAACTGGGTCCTCGTGTGAGGAGCCTTCTCACAGACCCTTCGAGAACCCTTGCTATTGACCACCATGAAGAGAATTCGGAGTTGTCATCAATAGCGAAGCATCAGATTGTAGATAGTAATGCCTCATCCACATGTGAGCTTGTCATTGGCCTATATGATGACCTAGGAATCCCACTCTCCTCCAGTGTAGCCAATATACTTCTTACGGGCATGATTTTTGATACTCGTCGTTTCTTCCACTCAGGACGTGAGTCTTTTCAATTGGCTGTGAAGCTCATAGACGCTGGGGCTGACTATGACTCGTGTGTAAGAGCCTTGGTAATCAAGCCAGACCGATCTGAGAGAATCGCTAGACTGAAAGCTGCTGGACGACTGCAGATTCATGATATGGGTGGTTGGATAGTTGCCGTTTCCAAGATAGGAGCCTATGAGGCAAGCGCATGTAGAGCTATGGTCGAGATTGGTGCGGATGTTGCCATTGTTGCAGGAAAGACCCCCAAGGGGGTCGTTAGATTCAGTTCTCGAAGTAGTCGACAATTCTCCTCAGAAACGGGTGTCAACCTGGGGACAGACGTAATGGAGCCTATCGGGGCAATCATAGGGGGCGTGGGTGGAGGACATGTCAATGCAGCAGGGGCAAATGGTACAAAGAATCGAAGCAAGGGGCTGGCAAAGGCAGTTGAGCTTCTCCGATTGGCAATAGAGAAAAGCGTAGGAGTGAAGGCTAGCTAGGAGGCGTTGGTTGATGGCCTTGGTCGAGTTCGCGGATTTCAGCTTCAAATATCTGGGAGCTGATTTTCTTGCTCTGCGCAAGGTTAATGCATCAGTCAATGAGGGAGAATATGTTGTTGTAACGGGGCCATCTGGATGTGGCAAAACAACTCTGTGTCGAGCTATCAACGGGCTGGTGCCGCATTTTCATCGAGGATATATTGCAGGTAATGTGTACGTAGACGGACACAATACACGCGAAGCAACGGTTGCTCAACTGGCATCAATAGTAGGCTTGGTTTTTCAAAATCCAGCCAACCAGCTAGTCACACTGAACGTAGAGAAGGAGATTGCCTTTGGACCCGAGAATCTTGGTGTGGCTCCACAGGAAATCAGAAAGCGCGTCGAGGAGATTATTGACCTTCTGAATCTTGAACATCTACGAGAGAAACATCCACATGAGATGAGCGGAGGCGAACAACAGCGGCTCGCTATGGCTGCAACATTGGCTCTTAAGCCCAAAGTGTTGGTGGCAGATGAGCCAACTTCAAATCTTGATCCAAAGAGTGCCGAACTGATACTAGATATCATTGCCGAGCTTAACAAGCGAAATGGAATGACAGTCCTTCTCGTGGAGCATAGACTTGACCTTGTGGCTAAGGATGCATCTAGAATAATCCTGATGGATAGGGGGCAAATTGTGGCTGACGGGCCACCACGAGATGTTCTGTCTATGGACATCTCAATGGAGATTGGAATTGGGATTCCTAAAGCAACTCAGGTGTACAGGCGACTTCAGGCTAAGGGCAAAGAATTAGGCCGAGTTCCTCTCACTGGTGAAGAGCTTGCCGCATTAGTCGGGGAGGTGCGCCATCATTGATAATTGTGGAGAATGTGCATTACTCGTATGATGGCATCTATACAGCTCTCCAAGGAGTTTCTTTACAGATTGAGAAGGGTGAAAGAGTTGCCATTATGGGAACTAACGGAGCAGGAAAAACAACTCTAATCAAGCATATGAATGGGCTTCTACGGCCTCAGAAAGGGAGGGTAATCGTGGATGGTGTCGATGCGAAGTCTCTCTCAATCGCGGAACTCTCTAGGACTGTTGGACTTGTCTGGCAGAACCCTGACCACCAGCTGTTTCTTGATAGTGTGAAGAAGGAGATTGAATTTGGACTAAAGAACCTGGGCTTTACTCCAGAGGAGGCTGAAGAACAGTGTATCAAGACACTTCTTAATCTTGGACTGGAGGGTTTTGCAGAGAGATCTCCCTTTGCTCTTTCCGGAGGCGAGAGAAAGCGTGTGGCATTAGCAACAGTATTAGCCACGGAGCCTGGAGTTCTTGCACTAGACGAACCAACCATTGGACAGGATGCACACCAGAAAGAACGACTTGCTCGTATGTTGATGGATCTCAATGAACGAGAGCGCACTGTTATTGTTGTGACCCACGATGTTGAGTTCGTTATTGAAAACTTTCCAAGAACCATAGCAATGGCTGAGGGAAGAATTGTCGCGGACGGTTCGACCGGGGCTGTCTTGAGTAATGATGATGTTTTGGAGCGCTGTTCTTTGACACCACCACAACTAACATTGGCAGCACGAGCGCTTCATAGAGCCTTTCCGCAGGTACCTGAACGTCTATCGCTGCTATCAGAATTGGAAGACGCGGTCTCTGAGATACTAGGAGGTATGACATGATGTCATTTCTTGAAGTGTTTCAGTATACTCGCCAAGCTTCTCTGGTCCATGATCTAGATCCACGGTCAAAAATGATGTTAGCTTTCACTCTTGCTGCTATCTCTCTCCTTTTTCTGAACATTGTTCCACTGATAATCATTCTAATGACGATGATTCCCCTTCTCGTTGCAGCTAAATCCCTCCGAAGATGGGCACGCAGCATGAAGGGAATGTCCTATCTTTTGCTCTTCATTGTCATCTTTAACACATTACTTTCAACTGTTTCAAATCCATTTTCGCACTCAATAGCATTAGCCATCAGGCTTCTTGCTTTGATGACTTCCTTCTCAATCTTCTTTTTGACAGTGCATCCCGACCAACTTGCTCAAGCCCTTATTCAGATGCGGGTTCGATTCGAGTTTGCATTTGCAATGAGTATGGCTATGCGATATGTTCCTACCCTCGGACAGGAAGCCTATGCAATCATGGATGCGCAGAAGGCCCGCGGAGTGGAATTGGACAAAGGCAACATTCTGAAGCGTATTCGCAATATAGTGCCAATCATTGTTCCCCTGATTATTGTTTCAATAAGAAGAGCATTGTCTGTGGCTGAGAGTATGGAATCGAGGGGATTCGGAGCAAGTGGGAACCGAACATATATGGAGCTATTGAGATTCAGAAGAAGGGACTGGGCGGTCCTGCTCGTATCATTTTTCCTGCTAGTGGGCTGTATCTATGTTAGGCTCTTTGTTCCACTTCCATCATGGATGCTGTTTCAGTTGCCGTTCTAGTGCTTTATAGTCCATATGGATTTCATTTATCTAATCCCGGAAGTAATGGTTAGAGTGCTTCAGTAGGTGAGGAGCTTGTCCAAGAAAAAGTCCCCCAAACTCACGAAGAGGAAGAAGTATACAGTCAAGAATCTAGTTGCTGATTTGAAGAAGATAGGGTGCTCTCCTAGAGTTCTTGACAATATCGGTCGCGAAGTAGTCTATTTTGAGTGGTCTCAAGCTCAACACTTGTTGGGAGAGGACCATCCAGTCACCACGCATTTGGAGTCACTTCTTGAGTTCATGCAAGGGGGCTGTGAGAAGCAATTGGTTGATGGTGAACTATGGCGAGCTGCTGACACTCCCCAGTCTGCACTCAATAGCGCAATAAAGGGGGCTCCTGCGGAGTTTCTATCCTACCAATTTGTGCGTTCGCCGGAACATATCCATGGAGTTCTCGAATCTGCTAAGAACGAGCGCAAGATGGAGATCAAGACCTACAAGCAAATTGAGAAAGGTGTGAGAAAAGAAATCAAGGAAGACCCAGATAATCCTGACCTTTGGAATAAACTGCGGCTTGTTCTTTGGCTTCTTGGGAAGCATAAGGAATCTAGTGAGGCCTTCAAGAAGGCAAAGAAGCTTGGCTGGGATAGTGCCACAAGTGCCTTTGTTGCTCTTTAGACATTGTCCGATAATTAATGCAGGAATTGCTCAACACTAATCGGTTCTCGCTCATGCGGGAACGATTGAAACTCTAAGGTCCTACCCTCTGGATCCACCGCATAGAACTGGTATATCTTATACGTATGATTCTCCGCTGGTAATGTTGTAGCAATGTCTTGAAGACCATTGTATATTGTGTCTACCTCTTCTTTATCTTCTACAAAGAAAGTGATCACACCTTCAGATTCACACACTTCCTTTTGGCAGAATCCAAGCAGAAGATTGCCATGATTCAGAATCGTGCACCCTTTCTGCTCAAGCTAGACAATCATCCCCAGTTTTTCTGTATAAAACTGAATTATTGTATCAAGATCTTTGGTTCGAAAGAATATGATTCCTGCCATCCTATCGCCTCCGTATCACTCAAAACCTTTCTTCAATCAATCCAAATGATAAATCCAAAGGTGAACGATACAATCATTTGGCGGCTTTGTCGATACCTTGATGACACCTATCATGACTCAAATCCTACATCTAATGAGACATGCTGAAACAGCGATTGACCATAAAGTTCAAGCTTCTGACTGGCTGCTCACCAAGGATGGCCTTCGCCAGGCTGAGTCGCTTGCCTCAGCGGGCCTCTTTGATTCTGTCGATTGCATCTTTTCGTCTACTGAAGGCAAAGCATTACAGACAGCACGCCCTTTCGCTGATAGACTCGGAATTGAGATTCTGGAATATTCCGAGCTTAGGGACCTCGACAGAGGAAAGGAACTTCTCTCCAACACGGAATACCTGCACTCCGTGGAGCGGACTCTGAAAGGATTGATTAAAGTACCTGGCTGGGAGTCGAGAGAGCAGGCTTTGAACCGCTTTCAATCAGGACTAGGGCGAATAACGAACAAGGGCGGTTTCAGAGAGGGGCTCCTCATCTCTCATGGACTAGTTCTTTCAATGCATTTTGCAGATCTCCTAGGAGCCGATGATGTGTTCTCCAGATGGCAAAGACTGAGCTTCTGTGCTTGGGGGACAATTCAAGACAATAACATCATCAAGGATATAGTCTAATCGCCTATTTCCGAACCAGCGAATTCGGATTCTTGCTTTTTTCATAGGCTGGCACGCACAAACAGGAATCCCACATCTCCCGAGCATAGATATTCTTTCCATGAGTTATCTTGTAACGGGAAAAGAGATGACAGACCCCTCAGAATTGAACAAGAGATACGAACAAATCCTTGCGACTCCCATAAAGGAGCTGAGATTCAACGAGCATGGTGAATCAGTAGTAATACTCTGCCAGTCTGAATGGGTTCGTATCCTCGTGATTCAGCGTCAAGATCCTGCTAATCTGGTTTCAATCGAGGTTGAACTGTCACTTCCTGCGCGAAGCACAAAGGTGTCATCAGGTATTCGCGAAAAGGATGATTTGAAAGAAGCAGACACAAAGGTGCTTGCAGATCAAGTTATTGAGCATCTTCGTTATATGATACTTCTCCAGGATGAAGGATTCACTCTTGAGTTAATCGGACAAGAATGTCTCTGGACTGCGTCTAGAGACCTTCAGGAATCCCCCCGTCAGGAATTCTTCGAATTACTTTCTCCTCCTTCCGACTGTGTTCCATGGAGTGCTGAGAGTTCTGTCATCTCCCCATTCAAGTATACATCATAAAGTGAAAGGTGGTTAAAAAATGACTATGGAGTTGCCTATGAGCGCGCTGATAGTACTCGATTTTCTTACAAAGAGAGGCCCCCACTCGCCCAAAGTGATAAGCAAGAAGGCCAACCTTCCACTTAGGACGGTTTCCTTTGCCCTACGCCACTTGCGAAAGGGACAGCTATGTCGCAGAATTCCCAATCTCAGTGACATGCGCCAGCCCCTATATATTGCTGACAATGAGCGGGCCAGAGCGGTCTTTCTTAGGTACGGCAGAGTCCCGGTATAAGCCCCACAGGATACGCCTGTGCATGCAGGCAAATGGCTTCATGTGGGGTCATTCTCTCTTTCTCTGGAACATTTAACTAATATACCAAGAGACGACTTGTTTATGAGGAAGTGCATATTGAGAGCCTCACCGCGGGATGTGATATTGTGACGTTTGAAGTGTCCAAAGCGATGACCATTAAGCTCCCCCAAGAGATACCCCCATATCCAGAGTTTGACGTACGGTACAGGAGAGCCCCGAATAGAGGATACACTCTATCCGAATCTGATACTGTGATCGCGCTGAAGAACGCTCTTAGATATATTCCAGTAAATCTTCACGAAACACTCGCTCCAGAGTTTTTGGATGAGTTGATGACCAGAGGGCGGATCTATGGGTACCGTTATCGTCCTCCAGGGCCCATCAAAGCATTGCCTGTAGAAGAGTACAAGGGAATCCTGGAAGCCAGAGCACTTCAAGTCATGATTGACAATAACTTGGACTTCGATATAGCGCTATATCCTTACGAACTCGTGACATATGGAGAGAGCGGACAGGTCTGCCAGAACTGGATGCAGTACAGACTCATCAAGCAGTATCTAGAAACAATGACATATGAACAGACTCTTGTTGTCAGTTCCGGTCATCCGATGGGTCTGTTCCCTTCTCACAAGCTTGCTCCACGTGCAATCACGACAAACGGGCTTATGGTTGGCATGTATGACACCCTTGATGGGTTCCACAGAGCTGCAGCGATGGGGGTCACGAACTACGGGCAGATGACAGCTGGAGGCTGGATGTATATCGGTCCCCAAGGTATAGTCCATGGGACTTACATTACATTGCTCAATGCCGGAAGGATGTATTTGGGACTGCCTGAAGACAGAGACCTTCGAGGTCGGACGTTTTTGACCTCGGGGCTTGGCGGGATGAGCGGTGCCCAGGCGAAAGCAATCGAGATTGCAGGTGGCATAGGTCTTATTGCAGAAGTGGACAAGAGTCGCATAGAAACCCGCCACGAGCAAGGTTGGCTGAGCAAGTACTCTGCTGATTTGGCGGAGATCTTCGAGTGGGTTGAAGATTACAAGGAAAAGAATGAGCCTATTTCGATTGGCTACTATGGAAATGTTGTCGATCTATGGAAGTATGTTGCAGATAATGGGATACCAATAGATCTCTCTTCGGACCAAACCTCCTGTCATGATGTCTATAATGGTGGATACACTCCCCAGGGACTGACCTTTGAACAGGGTCGAGAACTCCTGAGAACAGATCGAGAAGAATTCAAGGTTCTCGTTAACAAATCACTGAGGCTGCAGTTTGAACTCATCCAGAAGATGACCAGACAAGGCTCATACTTCTGGGACTATGGCAACAGTTTCATGAAAGCAGTGTTCGACGCCGGGGTGACAGCCATCGCAAAGAACGGCAAGAATCCCGATGATGGTTTCATATTCCCCTCTTATGTGGAGGACATCATGGGACCAATATGTTTCGACTATGGTTATGGCCCATTTCGCTGGGTGTGTCTGAGCGGCAAACATGAAGACTTGATCAAGACCGACCAGGCTGCTATGTCCTGTATAGACCCAGCAAGAAGAGGTCAGGATCGGGATAATTTCGTCTGGATTCGAGATGCTGAGAAGAACGCTTTGGTAGTTGGCTCTCAAGCAAGAATTCTCTATACTGATGCGGCTGGACGAGTCAAAATTGCGTTGGAGTTCAATAAGAAGGTCCGCGAGGGTGAGATTGGTCCTATTATGATGGGGAGGGACCATCATGACACAGGTGGCACAGACTCTCCTTTCAGAGAAACCGCAAACATTCGCGATGGCAGTAATGTGACAAGTGACATGGCTCATCAAGTCTGGGCTGGGAACGCAGCCAGGGGGATGACCCTCTGTGTCCTCTCAAATGGGGGTGGCGTGGGCACCGGGAAGGCCATCAATGGCGGCTTCGGCCTTGTGCTTGATGGAAGTGAGAGGGTGGACAAGATTATACGCCTTGGCCTTGATTGGGATGTGATGGGTGGAGTTGCTCGACGGGCATGGGCTAGAAATGACCATTCGATTGAAACTGCGATTGAATGGAACAAGTTGATGATTAACAGAGGTCAGATCACTCTGCCTTATGTGCCAGAAGAAGGACTTATTGAGAGCATTGTGAAGGAGAAGCTACAATAAATGCTGTTGTGCCATAACCAAAGAATATTAACTATTGTTTCCCTTCCCAAAGCTTGTTGTTGAAATTGAGCGGATGGACAGGCTCCTACGAAACCACACCCCCTTGGGACATTGGCCGCCCACAACAGGCTGTTGTTACTCTTAATGATAGCCGCGATCTATCAGGAAGAATCTTGGATGTAGGTTGCGGGACTGGCGAGAATGCGATTTTTCTAGCTGCCAATGGCTCTGATGTTGTGGGCATAGATTTCACCCCTAGAGCAATCGAGATAGCACAGGTGAAAGCCTTTGAGAGGCAAGTGGACGTAGAATTCCTAGTGGGTGACGTGTTAGAACTGGACTATTACTTCTGCGAAGCTGAGTTTGATGCAGTGCTTGATTCGGGACTTTTTCATGCTCTGACTGATGAGGAACGACCGCTATACGTCGAACAGGTTGCTAGAGTTCTGAGGCCTGGAGGGTCATATTTCATGTTGGCCTTCTCTGTCAAGCAACCTGGAATGACCGGACCAAGAAGGATGAGTGTGGAGGAAATCACCGAGTCTTTCCAAGACAGATTCCATCTTAACTACATTCGAGATGTGATATTTGAGTCGAATGTGCATGATTCTGGTGCCAAGGGCTATCTGACCTCTGCAACTCGACTCACAAGTAAGAGGTTAATGAAGAATGCCTCATATAGGTCAGACTATGAACGGTCTTTCCCCTCCTGGCGAACCCGCGAGTACAGTCAGTGAATCCTGGTCTGTGCCAGTGAATCAAAATCGGGCCAGATTCGTTAATGTGTTGCATCAGCTCTAAACATTGCCGCTTTGAAGCATTCTCCGGTAATTACTAAAGCAGGACCAACATGCCTTAGGAAAAGGCACGGAGTCACGAGGTGAATCCATGACTGTGGTCATTGATGGCATTAGTCTAACCATCGAGGATGTTGTGAAGGTGGCTCGCCATGATGAGCCTGTGGAGCTAGCCGAAGCTGCCCTTGACGGTATTCTGAGTAGCAGAGATGTTATCGAGAAGGCTGTGAAGGAAGGTCGGATTGTATATGGTGTGAACACAGGCTTTGGAGACCTGTCAGACGTCTGCATAGACTCCAAGGATCTGGCGAAGCTGCAAGTCAACCTTATTCGGAGTCACTGCGCTGGAGTTGGTCCTCCCTTCTCCATTGAAGTGGTGAGAGGAATGATGCTCTTGCGAGCTAATGCTCTTGCAAAGGGATACTCGGGAGTGCGATTGGATGTCATTGAGATGCTCATTGACATGCTTAATACTGGAGTGACTCCTGTAGTTCCGCAGCAAGGTTCAGTCGGCTCTAGCGGAGACCTTGCTCCGCTTGCGCACATGGCTTTAGTCATGATTGGTGAGGGTGAAGCATACTACAAGGGTGAGCAAATTGATGGAGCAGAGGGTCTTAATCGAGCAGGAATCAAGCCTCTAGTGTTACAGGCAAAGGAAGGGGTAGCTCTGATTAATGGGACTCAACCGATGTGTGCAGTTGGCTCAATAGTTGTCTATGACGCTTTGACTCTCCTCAAGGATGCATGTATCGCCGCGTCAATGAGTCTTGAAGCACTAAAAGGAACACGTACTGCGTTTGATGAACGCATTCATAATGTAAGACGCCACGAGGGTCAGACTGATGTTGCTCGTGCAATGCTTGAGATACTCAGAGATAGCGAGCTAAATCAATCTCATGCAGATTGTGGTATCGTGCATGATGCCTATTCGTTGCGTTGCATTCCCCAAGTACTTGGTGCTTCACTTGATGCTCTTAGGTATGCACAGACCACACTCGAAATCGAGATCAATTCAGCAAGTGATAACCCTCTAGTGTTTCCTGATGATGATGAGGTAATTTCTGGGGGGAACTTCCACGGTCAGCCCATTGCTCTAGCTATGGATTTCGTGGGTATTGCACTATCAGAGATTGCTAATATATCAGAACGAAGAGTAAATCGACTTGTCAATCCCAATCTGAGTGGTTTACCTCCATTCTTGACAACTGAAGGCGGGCTTGAAACTGGCTTGATGATTGCTCAATATACAGCTGCCGCTCTTGTATCAGAAAACAAGGTTCTAGCCCATCCAGCAAGCATAGATTCCATTCCAACCAGCGCTGACCAAGAGGATCATGTGAGCATGGGAACCATCTCAGCTCGGAAGGCCGCGAAAATACTTGATAATGTGAAGAACGTCATTGCTATAGAATACATGTGTGCGGCACAGGGTCTCAGTTTGCTATTGCCCCTGCAACCTTCTGAGCCTCTCAAACTGGCGTTTGGAGCAATCAGAGAAACCGTTCCACAACTAGATGACGACCGGCCACTGCATCCTGATATTGAAAAGATTCGAGAGAAGATAGACTCGGAAAGCATTGTGGCGAGTGTTGAGGAGATTACAGGAACTCTATTGGAGGGTTAAAGCCGGGCATTCGTCAAGCTTTATCTGTCTTCCAAATAGTATCTTGTTTTGTGTCTAGGGTGAGTGAACGGGTCTTGAAAGGTATGACAAAAGCCATGGAGCAGTACCTTGAGTCAATATACGAGTTACAGCAAAAACATGGTTCTGCAAGTGTCACTGATATAGCCGAGATGAGAGGTGTGAAGGCACCCAGCGTGACATATGTTCTTCAGAAGCTCAAGAAGATTGGGCTCGTAAATTATGAGCGTTATCGTAGCGTCAGTCTGACAACCAAGGGGAAGGAGATTGCAGAGCATCTCGATCGTGCTCACAAGACCATCAAGTGGTTCTTCTGCATGATTGGTATAGATGAAGAGATTGCGGATGATGATGCTTGTGAATTTGAGCACATCGCAAATCCTGAAACAGTAGAGAAACTCACGCAATTCGTAGAGTGGGTGAAGGGTGCCCCAAAGAGTCCAAGGTGGCTTGAGCACTTCAAAGAGTTTCAGGAATTAGGAACTCGTCCTGAAGAATGCCTGTCCTAAGGCCCAAGCTTAGTATGTACAACTTGGCCATTGGCAACGACCGTATGTACCAGATTGACTCCGAACCTCCATGATAGATACTCTGGATTTGGGCAGTCCAAGATTAGGATGTCTGCCCGCTTACCTTGTTCTATACTTCCCAATGTTTCACTTTTTCCAAGAGCATGAGCTCCATTTATCGTCGCCGCTGAGATCGCTTCTCGGGGATGCATCTTCATCTTGTAACAAGCCAAAGATATCGTGAAGAACATGGACTCGTTTGCGCAATTTGGATTGAAGTCAGTGGCAAGTGCCACAGGAAGTCCCATTTCTATCATCTTGCGAGCATCAGCATATTCAGTGTCAAGACTGAATGCAGTTCCGGGTAGCAAAGTTGCAATGGTTCCAGCTTTTCGCATGGATTCCAAATCATCATTGGATGACATCAAAAGATGGTCCGCAGAGACTGCCCCCACTTCTGCTGCAAGACCCGCCCCTCCAAGTTGAACAATTTCGTCCGCATGAACCTTCAGTTTCATGCCCTTGCCTTTTGCTGCTTCAAGAATCTCCTTCGACTGCTCAATACTGAATACGCCTTCTTCGCAGAAGACATCACAGAACTCTGCCAGATTCTGCTCCGAAACAGATGGAATCATTTCATTGATTACTAGACTGACATAATCGTCTATCCTGTCCTTATACTCAGGAGGAATCGCGTGCGCTCCCATGAATGTTGATACAAACTCTGAAGGTAACTTGTTCCTTAATGCTTCTGGAACACGGAGGATCTTCAATTCATTCTCTACATCAAGGCCATAACCGCTCTTGGCCTCGATTGCTGTAGTCCCGGATGCAAGCATGCTCTCAGCATATGAGAACGCATTGGAGATTAGTTCATCTTGAGTCGCTGCGCGTGTCGCTTTCAGGGTGTTGAGTATGCCTCCTCCCTCCTCCAATATCTCCAAGTAGGTCTTGCCTGCAAGCTTCATGGCAAAGTCATTCTCTCTTGAACCTCCAAATGCTAGATGCGTGTGACTGTCTACGAAACCCGGAATTGCCAGCATATTGGGAAACTCGATTGGCGGAAGTTTTGGCTCACCGCTGAGGCTTGACATGACTTCTTTAGTCGTTCCAACTGCTATGATCTTCCCATCTTGAATGGCAATAGCTCCATCCTTAATTATAGACAAATCCTTCAAGCTCTCTCCTGTCTTTGGCGTGCTGCTATGTCCTTTGAGTGTAGCAAGTTGAGCGATATGGGAGAGGACAAAGTCTGGTTTCATTTCTATTCACATTGAGTGGAAAACAACCCGTCCTAAATCTACATTGTGCTGAAGGGTCTCTCAGCAGTACTGTTATTATGGAGGAAGTACACTGAGCTGCAAAGCCCATGTGGGGTCATGGAGTAGAATGGAGTATCTAATTCTAACTTGGGAAGACGTGTATAATCTTACACTTCGGCTTTCAGAGCGTGTTGTTGAGAGCGGTTTCAAGCCTGACGTAGTTGTAGGAATAGCAAGAGGTGGTTGGATACCAGCCAGAGTGCTTTCCGATGTGCTCTATGCAGATAGTCTTCAGAATATCCGCATAGAATACTACAGTGATGTAGGTCAGAAAGGACGCGAGCCCAAAATTACCCAACCAATTACGGGATCAATGGAGGGCAAGAGCATATTGCTGGTGGATGAGGTCGCTGACACAGGGGATAGTCTCTTTCATGCAATCGAACATGTTCAGGGCTTGGGAGCAAGCGAAGTAAAGACAGCAGTGCTGCACTGGAAGCCTTGGTCGCGAGTCAAACCAGATTTCTATATGGTGCAGACCGAGAGGTGGACAGTATATCCCTGGGAATTGCGGGAATCAATCATCGCATTGGTGAAAGTGTTTAGGAAGGAAGATCCTTCAATGGACCTCAAGCAAATACGTAATCGGCTCGTCTTCGAGGTGGGATTTGAGCCAACCGTCGCAGACTATTTCATCAAGAGACTCTAGACTGAAGAAGTGTGGATGAACATGCGTCTGGAAACCCTGACCTACAATGATGAAGTCTTCCATGTAGCCGTTGGGGAAATCACCAATGCTAATCTCTTGAAAAAGGAGGAACTGATTTCTTTAACCTCTGAGCAAATTGAAGGAATCATAGCAGTACAACTGCTTGACTCAACTCTTGTAGCTGGAGAGGTGCACCTTCTCTCAGCTGCACAAAATGCGTTGAATGCTTGGAAGGGGGATTATGCGATTTCAAGAAACCTCGCCGTCGAGATACTACTCTATGCATCGGGCCAACATCAAATCGGAGTTGCATTAGAAAAGCTAGGTGTCAATGATGAAGCAACATCCGTTGCTGCAGTCGTCTTGGGTACAGATGAGAGTAATCTGAAGAGTCATGTTGACTACATCGTCGATAAGATAGGATCAGTCAGTCAGCAACCTTTTGTTCCCACAGAGGAACGGATACAGCTCATAATGATGCATTTTGGGATTAATGACACCGAACTCACTACACTTTCATCATCAGACTCAATCGAAGCAAGATATCGGGCGCTTTCAGGCTGTGTGATAAGCAGGGTATCAATGGTCGCTCTTGAAGCGTAGTTCGGGACTAATACATGTCATCCCGCATGGTCATGATCGAGAGAATGTCTTTCTTCTGGTTTAGAACAGAAACTCCTGTCCATTCACCTACAATCTCGATCCACACAGTCTTATCAGGCTGGTCTAGGTCCACTCGTCTGGAGATCACAGCAGCAGCTGCAGTCACAACCTCCATGTTTTCCAACTCTGTGTGACGCCGTCGTACTGTCACTCTGAATGAGTCATTCTCATCTATCTTATAGCTCAATTCTTCTGTTGCTTTTACTATCTCTTCTATTGATGTTGGAACGCATTTCTCGATTGGTGTGAAACGTATTGCGAATCGAAATTGATAGGCGTTCTCTAGGGCGAACTCTCTCAATCTGTGAACAACATCAAAGGGATCTAGCCCTGATAATGCTGCAAGCAAGCCCGAGATTGGTGTTCGAAATACTCGAAGCTCAGCGTCTTCAAGAAGATCACCAATGAAGTACGTTACCTCGGATTTTGCAGCTCTTTCCCTATCCCTGGGACAACCCACTAGTAGATTGTAATTATGCAGACCGCTCGCCTCACATTTTAGGATAGATGACACGATTTGTCCAGAATCGCAGTGCATCTGAATCAATTCTAAGGCTATCTGTTATCCTCTCTACACTCAGACTCCCCTCACGATAGACCTTAATGTTCAATGGGCCCTCAGTTCCAGTTTCTTCAACTCCCAGAATTGTTGAGTTGGCATTTGCAGAGGATGGTCCGCCATCAATATAGAGGTCCACCTCATCTCCCAACTGTTCTCTTGCTGTGGACATTGTAAAGGGAGATTCGCCACCACTCAGATTTGCACTTGTGCCAACTATTGGCGCTCCTAATTCTTTGGCAATCCTTCGTGGAATGAAATGATCTGGGACTCTTATTGCTGCGGATGTTCTGCCACCAGTGATGTAGGCTGGAATTGTTTCCTTTACTGTTACTATCAATGTCAATGCGCCAGGCCAGAAGAGCCGAGCTAAGACTCTCTCTAGATTCCCAAAGTCATGATATCTCTCACACTGACGAATGTCTGAAAAAAGAAGCGGCACGCCGACCCCTTTGTCTCTTTTCTTTGCAGCGATCAATCGCTCAAGTGCCTGTTCTTGCATGGGGTCACATGCAATGCCATAACTCGTATCTGTCGGATAGACTACCAGCCCACCATCCTGAATGATTCTTACTGCTTCCTGTATAACAGGGTCACAGCTGTCCTCATCCTTGACAGTAAGGATTCTAGATGTCAAGATTAGTTACCACCTCCTATCCTTACAAACACTGATATGAACCATGTTATTTGAGTGGCTAAAAGGAGGAATAGGCATACACGCCATAATTCTGGCTGCTGGCCGCGGGTCACGAATGGGTGCCCTAAGTGAGTCTATACCTAAGGGACTTATCCCTTTAGCAGGCAAGACAATTCTAACACGGCTACTTGATGTCTTAGCTGAGTCAGGCGTGCATTCTATACATGTGGGGGTTGGTTGGAAACACGACCTATTCGAGAAACACCTGCATGCAATTGCCGATTCATATTCCATGTCCATAGAAATGGTTGAGGTTTCGTCAATTGAGAAAGGCCCTCTTCATACTTTGTCTTCAGTCCTAGACCACTATGACAATGAGTCATTCCTGATATGCCCCGTCGATTATGTCGTTTCACCATCCATTGTTATGCAACTCATAGAGCAACATGAGAGTGGTGGGAACTCTCGCATGTTAACAATCAGTGTAACCTCGGAATCCTCCAATGATTCCCCCACGTATATTCGTGATGATGGTCTAGTTGCTGGCATAGGCGCATCACTGATGGAGTTTGATTCGGTGTATCACAGTGCCATGCTTGTGGCGGCTAATCCAGACTCAATCAGTCATTTCCGTGCTGCTCATGCATCCGGGGAGAAGACTGTGGTGGCCGCGATAAATCAAATGATATCCCAACGATTGAATGTATATGCAGCCAAAGTGGCTGGCAAATGGGCAGATATTGACTCAATCATAGATCTTCTTGATGTAATGAAGCTGATTCTGTCAGAGCAAGTTGAACCAATCGAGGGTTGTATCATTGTTCCACCTGGCGACACCATTGAGATAGATGATCAAGTCGAAATCGCATCTGGAACACTATTGGCATCGGGTGTGAGCATAACGGGGCCAGCATTCATAGGTCCTGAATGCAGCATTGAAGAGGGATGCAGGATTGGGCCGTGTGTAAGCATGGAGAATGATACAAAACTATCCCAAGAGGCCACTATCGAAAACTGCCTACTTATTGAGTCAGCCCGAGTCAAAGCAAGAGATCTGATCAAAGATGCTATCGTGTATGGGAGCAAAATCATTTCCAAGGAGAGTGATTAGTATATCACCAAGCAAATTCAGGGTCAGAGGTATTTTTAGAGGTGCAGTCACTGCAGCAGCGAAACCACTGGTGAAGCGCAATGTGCGACCTGACTCTATCACCTACTTCGCAGTCCTTATAGCTATTATTGCCTTTCTTGCTTTGACCATTTTGAATTCAGAGCCAATCTACGGGCTGCTACTGTTTCTCGTAGGATTTCTGGACGGTGTGGATGGAGTAGTGGCAAGAGAGGGTAATCTGGCATCAAAAGCGGGTGCATTCACTGACTCATTCATAGACAAAGTATCTGAAGTCATCCTGCTTTTTGCTATCGCGGTGGCTTACGAATCGTTTTCTTTCATTGGAGTTTCAATTCCGCTATGGGTGCTTCTCTGCATTACCGGATGGCTCCTGACCAGCTATAGCAGATCACGTGCAGGGAGTCTGGGAGTGACGGACCTTGATGTGGGATTAGGTGCCAGATCGGAACGCCTACTCACTCTGGTCATTTTTGCATTGTTTAGCCTCGTCATATGGGGACTTGTAGTCGTTACAATCATGGGTTTCTGTACTGCAGCCTACCGATTCTATCACTACAAGCAAGAGCTTCTTGTTGCCAGTGATGAACCTGAGGACCATCATATTTAAGAGCAGAGCACAGACAGGCGGCCTCATCATATGGATGGAGCAAATGCCCATGCCCAAGTTCAGAGCCGATCACTACTTGATAGCAGAGTTCGAAGAAATCAAGGATACTAGGACCTCAGGCCAGCTTATTCTTGATGCCCTTGAGGAACTCCCAGAATTAAAGGATCTGGCCATAGTGTCAAAGAGATTGGAAGGTAAATCCTGGTCGGAAATCCTTGGCCGAATCGACATCCCTGCTGGTTCCAAGGCCTTCTGGGCGATGATTAAAAAGGATGTGTCAGAGAGGGAGCCCTACAACTTATTCATCAGATTCGATATGAATGCAGAGGCAGAGAATATCGAGATGGCACGTGCAAATGTGAAGGCGTGGCTTGATACGGAGGTAGTTCCTCGTATCAAATCCAAAGCTTCAGTCAAGATGGTTGAAGTGCTTCAACCAAACGAAGTCTTCATGCCCGAGTTGTAAGTTTCACGCCGGCTCATCAATCGCAACAATGAAGATTTTATTTCCTATCGCCTGAACGATCTCATTTCTTGAATCGCCAGTAAGGTCGCCAAAAGCTACCATGGACTCTGCAGATTTCGAAGCAGTCCTGAGAGAGGCTAGCTCTATCAATTCAATGCCATTGAAGCCTAGCAGCAATAATGTGGAGTCCTGAAGACTAAGTAGAATCTGTCCTGCTGGTGTGTCTTGGAGAATTCTACCCATTCTCACTGCAGTTACTGGATCAGGAGCCTTGATTGATAGCACCTTTTCAAGCGCCTGTTGTTCGACTCTTAGAAGCGTGATTGTACGTTTGTCTGAAACACTCACGATTTCGTCATATCTTCCACCAGCGATGTTACCAGTGGCAATATGATAGACCTCCTTCCCCACCTTCATTCTCCATACTTCGTGAAGTCTATCGTCAGCGTACTGATATACGAAGAGGTTGCCATTTTCATCTCCGAAAACGAACCTACTGTAAGGGACATTCTCTATTGACAATCGTCGCATAGAAAGGACTGGATTGTCCACGACCTTGTGTGCCAACTTGTCCAAAACTACGTCAAACCATCCATAGCACCTGAGGGCTTGGTCAGTTGTTGATACAATGACTTCTGCGCTCTTGTCACTAAGTACATTGGCAACCACCAAGGATGTCGGAATGGCTCCCACAGGAGTCGAACTCTTCACCTGCAACTTGTTGTCCATAAACACAAGTAGTCGCAGCTGATTGTCGAGTCCTGCTACAACAAAGTCGGGAACACCATTGCCTAGGACATCTCCAACGTCTAAGGCAGCCACTGGTGGGAGGTCACTTGTGTTAGCTATCTCCCTTAGCTTTGGCGTCTTTCCTTTGGTCAGCTCAAAGACTCTGAGGTCTCCGTTCATGGTTGACACTACAACGTTAGCTTTTCCACTACCAGTCAAGTCCACAACTTCGAGTGATGTGACTCCCTCTCTTAGGGAGTATTCGGATAGTAGGCTAAGTTTGGTCATCTGGCCGTGACCTCGTCAGAAGAGGCGCTGTAAGGCAGAAACGCCGATTCCCTGATTTAAGAGTTGCTCCAACAAGCTTCGAATCTTTTCAGCTGGATTCCCCAATCCAACTGATGCGTTTAAGACGGCCTTTGCAGGATATGAAGATGAATATCTGATGGCTGAAAAGACGCGAAAACCACTCCTTACTCAAGAACACTGGACCTCCCCAGAAGATGAAGTCCAATCCGAGCTTCAATCATTCATAGACGAGTTTGGTGCATTTACTCCTGAATGGTTTGTGGACATTAAGTTTCATCTTCTGCGTGAATCAGGATTAACGAAGAAAAGCCGAAACGAATTATGCAAACTATCGATTCACTCCAGTTTATGTCCTAAGTGTGATTTTCTCTATGTCGCCAAAAGGTGTCTTCTCTGGAGCAGACTGTTTCGGATAAACCCTCGGATGGTCGAACGAGCTCCACCTTGTATTCAAGAAGCATTCAAGAACAATCGCATAAAGATAGTTGCGGATTTTCTAGTTGTTGCTAATCTCATCAATCCTCCTTTCTATAAGGTACGTTCAGCCCCATGGTGTAAGACTCTGCGAGGGTGGGGTTATTGCACTCCTGATGAGTATTGTGAGGCAATGGAGCGCGAGAATACACTGGAATATAGTGCTACTCGTGAGAGGGTAAAGAGATCCAGAAACCTATCCCCTGAGTAAAATGCCCTCTGTCATAGCCATTGCTTAAATAACGGGGGCATATGGAATACACAGGTGAAAGGAGATTACCAAAGGAGAGAGTTCAGCTGTTAAAGACATTGATGTCGAAATGGCCGAATTGATTCGGCTGACAGGTTTTCGAGAGCAAGCTATTGCCGAAGCAAGGTCTGCAAAAGATGATGCTTGGGATGAGATACAAAATAAGATAAAACGACGCAGACGCCTATGGTCAGTTGAGGAAAAGCACACGCGTCAGAAAGCCATTCAAGACCCGGTACATGGCGCAATCATTTTTGACCCTTGGGAACTAGACATCCTTTCCAGCATTGAGATGCTGCGACTTCGCTTCATCAAACAGCTGGGTCCAGCACATCTGGTTTATCCCGGAGCAACTCACACTAGGTTTCTTCACTGTGTTGGAACCAACTTCTTGGCGCAGAAGTGCATACGCGTTGTCAACTACTGTGACGACTTGGATAAGCCTTGCTTCTATCCTCTTTCCAATCTCCTTGATGACTACCAGCAGAAGGTATTCAGAGCAGCTGCTCTTCTTCATGATGTTGGTCATCCTCCAACATCACATACTATTGAATATGCCCTCCAGAGTTGGGCTGATATCGACCATTTGGACTTGGGTGAGTATCTCATTAAGCACAGTGGTCTAGCTGACGTCTTGAAGGAGAATGGCATTGAGCCAAGTACAGTTGTTGATGTCTTTCGCAGGAAAGCAAAGGATCCCGTTTGGATGCTTCTGTCTGATTTTCTTGATCATCCCCTGGATATAGACAAGACAGACTATCTGATTCGAGATGCTCACTTCAGTGGAGTCCAACTAGGTATATTTCCTGCAGAGCGAGTCATGTTGACAAATCGTGTAGTCAGAATGCCCGACGGTAAATATGTGAGAGCATTCATGCTTAAGGCCCTACATTCTTTGGAATCTCTAATCATGAGTAGGAACTGGATGTTCAGTGATCTTTACCTCCATCACGCTGTTAAGCTTGCTGAAGCTATAACATCGAAGGCTACATACTTCCGAATACGAGAAGAAGGACTATCAAAGAACGAATGTTTTGGACTATTTACCCGAATGACAGATGCTGATCTATATCTATGGTTTAAGAATTCAGAGATTGAGTTCGTGAGAGATTACGCAAGAAGAATTAGACACCGGAGAATGTTCAAGGTAGTGCTTTCACGGTCACTGTCATCCTTTGAACAGGCTTCAAAAGACGCATTGCTAGCAACCCTGACAGATATTGGTAAACTGATTGACATGGAAGCCGACGTCGCAGGAGATATTGGCAAAGTAATCATTGATGTAGTGGACCCAAGGCTAGGCGAGGATATTCTTGGTAAAATTCCTCTCTTAGTTGGTGGAGAAACCACAAGTCTTGATACAGTGACGCTTGATTCAATTGAGGAGGGCCAACCTCTCATGCAAATCCTCAACAAGCAAAAGGAAACTATCCCATCAGTTCGCGTATATTCGGATCCCGAGGATGCAAAAGCAATTCGGAAACGGTTTCTCCAGATGTTTCCTGGAACAGAAGGGGCTAAGGATCTACGAGCCGAATATGATATGACTGAGGCATAGGTGCATGACATCACCCGACTAGTAGTGGAATCAGTCCTCTGACTTTGTTGAACCCATTCTCAATGTAGATTATCCCGCAGATCGCTTCAACAAGGGTTCCTTTGTCGTGGTCCATCTCCGACTTACTAGAACTCGCAGGGTCGAAATGGATGCGTTGTTCATAAAGCCCCCAAGAGTCACAGACCTTTGCCAGATGCTCATTACTCACAATATCGGCTCGACGTTGAGTCAATGTTCCAACATCTGTGGCTTTTGGTTGCCAGATGTGATGCAATACTGCCATCGAGATTGCTGCATCGCCCACCAATGCCAATGACTGCGCAATCTCGCTTAGTGACACAAGAATATCATAGTCTTCTTTATCAAGTGGGCTTCTCTTGTCCATCGAGAGCTGAATCTGCAGCTCACTGAAGAGGTTCTTTGTGCTCGGCTGGAACATGGCTACTTGGAGCAATTCCATCTCCCTGATTGAAAGACCCAGCGCATCCTCAAGTCGAGGCTTCAGCTCAGTCCGAATCTTGTCCAGAGAATCTAAAACCTCGCTGAGCTGTTGATTCCATTTCCTTGTCTTACGGAGCATCCGTTTGCTGTGAGATGGAGTAGTTTCTTCTATTTTTCTGACAATGTTGACCAGCTCATTCAGTGTGCTCTCGAGACCTATTGGTTCCCAAGAAAGCTCTCTACCATGATCCAACTTGGCTCAGCCCCTTGGCAACACTCGAGTTATGATATTGCTACCATCCTTGTGATTCACGAATATGGCACTCAGCGAGTAATGCATGGCCAAGAGTGAGAGGGCAAGCACAATCAGGGGCGGTCCTGTTGAGAGATCAATAACAAGATCATACAGAGTGATGTTGTCAGTTATTATGTTCTCAATCTCTCGCTGGGTGAGCATAACATCGCCGGGAATATTTGTGTCATAGTTGCCTGCAGAGTCGACGGGCAAGTCGTGCCACTGTATCTCCCACCTTGGCTCGGCCTTTTCAGGCAAGTATCTTGCCAGATCCCTTGACGAGCCTCTTGCAAAGGTTCTATCTTCGACTATGACATGGAGTGCTCTCACGTCGAAATCTTTCTGGTCATTCAGCCAAGTGATGAATGGTCTCTGATCTTCGGGGCGTGACATCGAGGTGATGAGAGCCACTGGGCGGGTTATCCCCAGAACTCTTCTCACAGGTTGGATTGCCCATGGCACCAGTCCAAAGAGCCGTATTCTTGAGCTCTTCCTGCTAGTGATTACTTGGAGATTCTCCAGGTGTTTCGTATTGTGATACAGGTGTGGGTCGGTTACATTGATGGCTTGTATCTGTTTCTTGGTGAGCTTTCGCTTCTCCTCTCTAGCCTTGTCCATCTCTTGGGTCTGTTTGAATCGCTTGATGGCTTCCCGCAGTTCTATCCCTGTCTTCGGACCACCTTCTAACAGATCAAGTATTATTCTTCTGGCGTCAATCTGAATCTCCCGTCTGATGACCGTGTCTGCAGTTTCCCAGAACATCGTTTCGCGCCACTTTACTTCAAAGACATATATTATATATATATTCTGTCTATGTAATGTTATTTCCTGCACTATTGATTAAAACAAAAACACGCTTAATGATGTATATAAGGCCTTTAGAAGAGCATTTCAAAGCTAGTAAAAGCACCAGAAATATATGACCTATGTAGGTCTGGTAGTAATCGAATATATATTAGATGAATCTTTGATTTAAGGAGACTAAGACAGAATAGTCTTAAATATGGTCGAAAGGCAACAGTACATCAGCGAAGAGTTCGTGAACTCTGAGTTAGAATCTAGGTTCTGAGATCTGCTCATTAACCAAAAAAAAGAGGACCGAAAAAAAATGGCTGAAGACGAGTTCCTTGGCGCGAAGCCCATTGTCATTGACAACGGCACTGGCCTTAGCAAGAACGGATACGCCGGCGAAGATCAGCCACGAAGTGTTTGGCCCACACTGATTGGATATCCAAGATACGAATCAATCATGACCGATGTTGATCACTATACCAGAGACTACTACATCGGTGAGGAAGCCATTAACCTGCGTGGTGTTCTGCGACTGGTCTATCCTATCACACACGGTGTGATTGATGACTGGGACGCTATTGAGAAGATATGGAGCTACACGTTCTATAATGACCTCAAAGTAGACCCGAGTGAGAACCCAGTCCTACTGACTGAAGCACCATTCAACCCACGTGAGAACCGTGAGAGAATGGCCTCAGTGATGTTCGACAATTTTGGTGTTCCAGCAGTGTACGTTGCCACACAGGCAGTGCTTTCGCTATACGCGTCCGGAAGAACGACGGGGCTAGTTATTGACTCCGGAGATGGTGTGACACACATTGTCCCAATCTACGAGGGCTTTGCTATCACCCACGCCATCAAAAGAATCGACCTCGCAGGCCGTGACATCACCGAGTATCTGCGCAGACTGCTCAGACAGAGGGGTTATTCCTTTGTAAGCGGTGCAGAGAAGGAAATTGTCAGAGATGTCAAGGAGAAGCTATGTTACGTAGCCCTTGATCCTGAGAGAGAGCGAACCGTAGCCGACAAGGCAGGTGTTGATAAACCCTACATGCTACCAGACGGTGAGGTAATCACTGTAGGTGCAGAGAGGTTCCAAGCACCAGAGTTGTTCTTCAACCCAAGCGCGATCGGTCTTGACACCCAACCACTAGACGACCACATTGTTGAGTCAATCAAGGCATGTGACGTCGACCTGCGACGTGACCTTTATGCCAATGTTGTGCTGTCTGGTGGTTCAACCATGTTCCCAGGACTCAAGGAGAGGCTCCACAAGGAGATCACCGAGCTAGTCCCAGAGAACATCGAGGTCCGAATCATTGCTCCACCCGAGAGGCAGTACTCTGTCTGGATCGGTGGAAGCATCCTTGCCTCACTGAAGACCTTCCAGAAGATGTGGGTTTCCAGAAAGGAGTTCGAGGAAGCAGGACCTGAAGTCATTCATAGGTGCATCTAGACCAACAGTCTCTGAAGGTAGGGCCGCAAAGCCCTCCTTCAAACCTCTCTTATCTTTATTTTCCCAAAGCTGTGAAACGGTATTCGGTAGAGTATGGCAATTCATTTGGAGTCGTGGTAGAGCTTTACTGTCTTTTTGGTTTCAGTGATTGGAATAATCTCAAATTTCACTTCAGGTCTGTAATGAAGGACCATCCTCGCAAGTTGTTCTGAGTTCTCAGCTTCAAATAGCTGGAAACCCTTGAACCCGACACTCATCGTGTAATTTGGTGTGACAGGCTTTGCGTATCTTTCTGGATTCTTTTTGATCTCATCTCTGAATTCAATCAACTTCTTGACAGCTTTATCTATCTCATTTGGGTCGTACTCCCAGAATACAATGTACTTCATTTGACCACCTCGCAAATATCTCTAGACTAATATGCTCGATAATGTTATGAGACTTTCGAAACCAATCACGACAAGGCGAATCGCGTTCATTCTATATCATATATTCAAAATCTATGCGCGATTTCCGACATGCCTCTTTAACTACTATTTTCTTTTCAAAACCCTAATCGTGGACCGGACTAGAATTCTCCCTGCTTCGTATCTCTACCTCTCCTACATATCTTATTATGCACATGTTTTCTTGGATGTATATCAGTGAGCCCAACGAGGTTGAGGTAGAGGTATGTGACATATACCAAGAAGGAATTGAAGAACTACCTTAAGGATCTACTAAAAGGGAAAGCCGAACTGGCGAACTTCTCATTCGAATACCAGTCTGGACACACTGCGTATTATTCACGACTCAGAATCATTGTAACCTCTGACAAGATAGTACATTGGAAGATACCAAAAGGAACACCACTGGATATCAAGAAAGAGGCTAAAGCAGCTAAAAAGAGAGAGATTGCGTTTTCCAATGATAGGCTGTCCGTCTTCGTACAAGATTTGGTGCAGAAGAAAATATGGGACTTGGAGAACTGTTCGGAAAGGGCACTCCCCAATACTGCAGTGCTCACGTTTTCGATTAGGGATAAGGATAATCTAGTGTTTGAACAAAAGGTGTGGGAGAGCTGTAGATTTGACGATAAGATGACAAAGGAACTGATTAGATCTCTTGCTGCAAACATTCCTTTAGACTGGACTCCTCCATGAGTACACCAGAGTGCATCCACATAAATTCATGAAAAGCAGGGATTAAGAGGTATAAATTGTCAGTCCACACCCAATGAGATTATCAGGGGTCTATTCACAATTCTGCTTTGCATGCAACAGCACTAATAATTCTACCAAGTTTGTATTGGCACACTGCGGAGATAAGATTCGACTGACTAACCCGAACAGGTGAAGATTCTATGAAACGAAGAAGTCTTGCACGTCATCTGATTCGTTTCATTGGAATCATCCTCTTCATCTTTCTTTTGCTTAGTATCGACTTTACTCAGGTTGCACAGTTGGCACTATCACTTGATGGAGCTTCAGTCCTATTAGCCGCTGCATTGGTGGTACCGGTTATGATTCTGAAGGGAGCTCGGTGGCATGTAATCACATCTGCACTGGATGTGCGCCTAGATGTTCTGGAAGCAGTTGATGGCCTATGCATTGCCCAGATGATGAGCTTCGCAGTGCCCGGAGCACTTGGCGACCTTGTTAGAGTACCATATTTGAAGGGTAGAGGCAATACGACTGAGCGTTCGATAATGAGTGTGTTTCTAGATGCCGTCATTGCGTCCTTTGTCCCTTATTTGATAACCACAATTGCCGTACTTGCAATACTAGAAATCGATTACCTCTTTGCATTGGCCGTACTTGGATTTGCTGCTATTTTTCTGTTCGCTTGCTATGTCACTTACAGAGTTTTGAAATTCGTGCTCTCCCCTTGGCTGATAGGTGTCCGAATAAGGAGATTGAAGAAGAAAGGGATTCCTGGCGCGCATAGTGTTGGAATTAGCGAATCCCTCCGCCTTGCAGGGTGGAACTCACTGCTCTTGGCGCTCATGCTGGCTGGTGGGGCTTGGCTGCTCTACGCAATGCAAAGTGTTCTTCTGGCAAGAGCTCTAGATATCCAGCTTCCTTGGATTTCTGTAGCCTTGGCTGCAACAATAACTGCAATGTTTGTAACAGTACCTATTTCAATTCAAGGAATTGGTGTGAGGGAGGGAATTCTTCTAATTGTACTCGGAGCAATGGGAATCGACTATGCAACAGTCATCACCTTCTCAATAATCCTAATGACAATCTCTCTTGTCCCTTCCATTTGGGGACTAGTAAGCTGGCTTCGAGATCCCTTCATTAGAATCGAAGAGGAAGCCATTGAAGATGCCATTCTTGAACCATCCGTCTTCGTAGATTAGTTGAAAGGTACTGCTAAACGCCAACATAGCCTCTCGAGGTTCTTGCAAAGCCATTTGCGATGACCATGATTTGAAGGAATAGCAGAATAGTTGAGAAATCTGCTACAGGGGATATAGCAACAATACCCGTAAGAGCCACAGTAGTCAAACTAGCTGCAATTTCTTGCATTCGTGCCCAAAGAGGCATGTCCCTTTCAATCAGTCCTATAGAAATCCTCGCCAGACCCATTATCATCCAAAATCACAAGACTCTTCTCCGCAACAAATACCACCGCAAAACTCCTTGCCTGAACCCATTTCAAGACCGCTGAGCCATCTCACCCAATCGCCGGGCGAGGGTGCCAATATTGGTCCCCTCCTGGGAGCTCACCAATAGAAAGTCTATTCCGTGACGTGATGTGATTTCATGGATTGCATCGTAGTCAACATCTTCACACATGTCAAGTTTAGTTCCCACGAACAGCTTCCTGTTTCGTGGCAAATTGGAAACCATTCCTACCCACTCTTCAACAGCCAATAATGACTCAAAAGATGAGCAATCGAAGATAATCAATGCTATCTTCGCTCCAGTGACGGCTGCTGCTTGAAAGAACTCAAATTCTCTATGCTCATCGAACTCGAAAAACGATGCTTTGATTGAAGTGAACTCATCAACTGAGATTGTCCAAGATGAAACATCAATTCCCGACGTCATAGATGAGTCAATGAATGAACCAGTCACCAATTTGGCAATCAATGTACTTTTGCCTGCATTGATTGCTCCAATGACTGCCAATTTCACTAGGTCCGATTTTTCGTCTGTCAATTCACTAAAATAATACGCTTTGTTTGATAAAACGTTATTCTGGACTTAGGTGTTAGGTCTTTTCCTGTGCTGCTAGTTTCTCCTTTTCTTTATCGAGGTCTCGAACACGTTTCTCTACAACAGACTCTGCTTTGCCGATGCTCTTCTGGATCTTGTCGATTCTCTTCTGTCTGGTCGAGATCTCTTTCTTCTGGCGGTCTTGAGCAGCACGATATTCTTTCTCCGCAGCACTCCACTCCTCCTTTGCTAGACGAGACTGCTCCTGAATACTCTCATAATGAATTCTCTTGACTTCAGAAGAATTTCTGCAATTCTGAACATCATTCTCAAGATGTGCGGCTACAGTTTCAAGATCCGTATTTGCCTGCTTTAGTTCAAGGTGAAGATGCCTAAGATCTGTCAGTGTGTTGCTTATCTTCTTGTCCTTGAGATATTCAGGGTCGGATATCTTCATCTCAATTACTTCTACCTCTGGGATTACCTTTTGAGCAACGGGCACGCTTGGTGGTGGTGCTGCTACTGGAGCAGGAGCTGGGGCGGTTGGTGGTGGTTTTGCAGCAGGAGCAGGAGGTTTCGGCTTAGGTGTAGATGCAGGTGGAGGTGTGGGAGCTGCAGGAGGTGTAGGAGCTGCAGGAGCTGGTGGGCCACCAGGAGGTCCACTTGTTTCAGGAGGGGGTGCAGGCGTTACAGGAGGCGCTGGCTTTTCTACAAGCGACGATTGTGAGCCCAATATCCCCTCTTCAAGGTCCTTTGGCGTCGGTATTCCCGGCGGTGCTGGCTGTGGGGGCTCTCCGGGTTCAGTTGTTTCTGGCGGTGTCGGCATTGGAGGAGCTTGGGCCTCGTATTCTGCAGCAGACTCTAACAGCTCCCTTACTTCACTCGCTCTTAGCATTCTAGTTTCGACAATGCCCTCGTCACCCTCTTCTATCCCGACCTCTTCAGCTCTGGCAAATGCCTCCCGCGCCTTTTCCAGCTCTGATTTCATCTTTGGGGCACTTGTTCGCACTCGATCCGTTGAAACTTCACTTGGCCTAACCCATTTGTCGTCTGTTGTGGCGCTGACTTCGTTGGGCGGGGTTGCGGGAGCGGCTGCCTTCTGTGCAGGAGCGGGCTTTTCAGGTCCTGGCGTCGGAGTAGAAATTAGTGATGCTCCGCAGCGCAGACAGTATTTTCTGGTTGGGAGGTTTGCTTTCCCACATTTAGCACATGTTATCAAGGTTTATCATCCCCAAGTCATCGCACCCCCAGCAGTACGAAATGAATACTGTAAAGGTTTTCTGATAAGTATTCAGGTAAAAAGCAGTTACATAAGTTGCATTATTTGCCTATGTAGTATCTCATTACACGCAATAGAAGACTCTCCCATTGCATTTGGACTACCATTAAGGTCCGTGAAGACACCCTTCGATTCAGTAATAATGGGTTTCAGCGGTGCAATGTCCCATACCTTCATAATTGGGTCAATCATCACATCTACTCTTCCTGTTGCAACAAGAAGATAGCCATATGCATCTCCCCATGTGCGGCAGGAATAAGTGTTCTCAAGAAGACGTGTGGCAAATCTAGGTCTCCGTCTAAAGAGATCAGCATAGTCTGTGACCTGTACCCAGGCTCTCTCCAGTATTGATGTAGAACTGACTTGGCAAGGATTTCCATTGTAGAAGCAGCCAAATCCTATTCCTGCGGCCACGGTTTCCTGAAGTGGGGGGTTGTGTATCACCCCCACAAGCGGTTCTCCCTTCATCTCCAAGGCGATAAGCACTGTGTAGAGGGGCACTCCACGAATGAATGACTGGGTCCCATCAATAGGATCTATAATCCACCTAAAGTCCGCCCCTCTTTCCTTCGCCCCTCCCTCTTCCCCAAGAATCGAGTGAGTTGGATAAACCGCCTCTAAGCGCTCTCGGATATACTTCTCAGCCTTTCTATCGGCTTCAGTAACTGGGGTGTCATCAGCCTTGATATCAATGTCTAAAGACTCAAGGAAGTAATCCATTGTGATCTTCCCAGCCTCCACTGCCGCATCGACTGCAAAATCCAGGAAATCTCTGATCTCTGATGCATCCATAAAGCGTGCCTCCTAGCTGAACTAATGGTTTCTGAGATTAATTCTGGCTACTCTTTGCCAGCCTTTTTAGAACTGATATTTGGCCAATGTGCATGGCTTCATGCTCCAAAATATGGAACAGGATCCATTCAATGCTTACTTCAGCGCTACCTACGTCGACTAGAACATGAAGATTGGAATCATCTAGTTCTCTTAGTCTGAGAAAGACCTGGCTCCGAACTTCTACGAGGCGGTCGATATAGAACTGAAGACCTTGTTTTGTCAATTGTGGGAGACCCTCTTCTCTCAGCGCAAATGCATACTTCCATTTCTCATAGTCCATCTCCTCTCCATCGATATCCTCGAAGATCCATGACCATTCTACAGCTGCTATATGAAGGAGAAGTGTGCCAATTGTTTCTACACGTTCCATGTCTGGAGAATAGTCTAGCTCATCATCTGAAAGGCCATCCACCACACGGAGGAGTCGCCCGCGGGTTTTGTCCATCATTGAGAACAAGAAGGCAACTCGAGGACACAAGTCTCCCCGTCTATCCAGCGTTATTAGTTCCTTCGACTCTTCTGACATGCCTCAGGGGTGGGGATACTTACAGATAACATATTGCTTCGACGGGGTTCGCCCCTCATTAAGTAAGGCTAGCGCAAGTCCAAGAGCGATTTAACGTGTGATCTGATAGCTCTTGACCTGTTCGTATAACCTGTTAGCGCTTCCCTTCTTCTCAAAGTGATCTCGAATTGGTTGAACTGCCTTATTCAGATAGATAGTCATGGCATTCTTTAGGTCCAGTGGATGGAGATCTCCAGCCACATAGCTCTTCTCCAAGTCCTGATAGTTTGTGAACTCGACATCTCCTCCAAACTTCGGCTTTCTTTCTACAGCCATTGAGTCGAATGCCCTGAAGACTATGTGCTTTGCATAATCAAGCAAGGGATTGCCTTCAACTTCTTTCGGGGGACAGTAAGCTCCCATTATCTTCGAACGAATCTCATCCAGCGAGTCATGGACAAATATGCTTGAGGAAGGTTTGCTCTTACTCATCTTCGACTGTATCATATGCCAGTCTCGTTCTGCTTCATCAAGTCCATCGGGCTCAATTGCTCCCTCGAGATTGATCAACATATGATGGCTTATCACAACGGGCTTCCAAAGACCAAGCTTTGGGCCGACCTCCCGCGCAAGTATATTTGCTCTCCGTTGATCCATACCAAGTTGGGTAATGTCAGCCTCAAGATGAAAGATGTCTGACGCTTGCATCACTGGATAGAAGTACTGTGCAACTTCTGACATCTCTCCTTCTCTCCTTCCCATGATTGTCAACGCACGTGTTGCTCTAGCTATAGTAGTGACTTTTGCAATCCTCACTACTCTCTCCCAATAGTCGATGGAGTCCATCGCATCGGACGCAAACAGGAACTCGACCTTGTTGCTAGGAACACCTGCAGCTTTCCAGACCTCGATGAAGTATTCTCCTGTGGTCTTTATTCTATCTAGGTCACCACCCATCTTGTTGTTGATCCATGCAAACCAATCAGCAAGCCAAATCTTGAATCTGACTCCGGCCTTGATGAGGTCCTTCAGCAAGAGTGGTCGATACACTCCGAATGGAAGATGAGCCATGCCTGATGGTTCGAACCCATCATATGCAATTGGATTCTTCTTGTCTTCCAACAACTGCCGAAGCTCTTCCCTCGTGACTATCTCTTCGCCAACTCCGGCGATTAATTCGAAGCGTTGTTCGAGGTCCATGCTTTGAGAAGAGCTTGTGATGTTCTTAACTGTTGCCCGAAGTCGAGGTGAAAGTTCCTCTAGCTTACACCTTATTACTGTATGAAGTACACTGTGTAAAGCTAGGACGCAAGGCAGGACGAACGTGATGAAACACGCTCAGGACAAAGCCCCACACCAAACCAGCCCTCACTCTCCTGTACCAAAGAGAGTCTGGGGATTTGAGGGATGTGGTGCAATGTGGACATTCTATTCTGACAGAGAACAAGCCATTGAGTCCGCCATGGACAACCGAGTCCATGAGCTTGAAGTCTATGAGGCTTTTCTCTTGGATAATACTCGTCGTCATGAGATGGGCTATCCACCTATCACATTCAAGCAGTTCTTGGAATGTGTGAATCATCCAACTCATTGTGTTCCAGAGGACATGGACTGCATGGAGTAGTTATGTATTTCCTTGCTTTTTCTAAGTGGCAAGTAGCGAGGTCGCTCCAAAGAAGCCTACATCCCCTCTCTCTGTAAGCTCCTCTGCTGCGTTTTAAGCATCTGCTAGAGTTTCCTTCTCCAATCTTCTTATCTCCATTGATGATATCAGGTATGCGATGCATATTACGCCTGACAAATGACTCTTTCATGTTATACTTATTCCAAGGGTGCAGTAGTGTTTATAGGCCAATCCACTCCTGCTCCATGCTTGGTGGCAATTGATGTCTGATGCTGAATCCAGAAATCATCTCTCTGTCTTCTGGGACTTTGAGAACGTCCATGAAGACTTCGGCACACATAGAGAGCTGACTGATAGGATTCGTGAAGCCGGAACACTCGTAAAGGCTTACGCCTTTGCTGATTGGACCAATCGACGACGGATGGCGGAGGAGCTACATAACCTAGGCTACGATGTAATCCATGTGCCTGATAGCAGAGACAATGCTGCGGATTACAAGATGGCCGCATACATCATGGATCATATGGTCCATTACCCCGAAACAACCTGCTATGTCATGATCACAGGTGATGGCGATTTCAAGCTCATTGCAGGAGCAATTCGGCAACGCGGGCTTGGTCTTTGGATCATAAGTAATCCAATCATCACTGCAAGCGAACTCACTGACCTAGCGACCAAGTATACAGACATACATTCTTTCAGGAGAATATCATTGGACTGTCCTGATGTCGGAGATTGCCAAGAGCGAGTTCGAAGCATCACTGAGATGAGACGCATTATAGGCGGGAAGCTTCAGGATGCAGTCCAGACAATAATAGAGGCAGGGAATAAGCCAGGCATTGGAAATGTGAAGTATGTCATGTCCTCACTCAATCCCGGCTTTAGCGAGAGAGAGCTTGGATTTCTGAGTTGGAATGAGTTTGTGGGATGGGCTGAATCTGAGGGCTACATCGTCAAAGAGGGAGAACTGCCTGGGACTATTTTGAAGATCCCTGACACGCTCTCAGATGAGATGTCGAAACTCTCTGAAGAGAACAGAGAGGCGTTTGACTTCCTTGTTCGAGTGGTCGAGGAAGGAATTGATGAAGGACACCCTTTCACACTACCCAAATTAAATGAAGAACTCCAAGAAAGAGGCTTGGACATCTCAGAAGTAGGCTTCAGTAATCTGCCCGATTTTGTATTCTCTGCGGAGAAGAAAAGCCTTGTTCGCATAATGCCCTATGGAGAAGAAGAGGTAGTGGTCCTTCCATATTGCAGGGTTGACCGAGTTCGTGAATGGTTTGAGAAGAATGTCAAACGGCTCTACGGAGAGTCTGTAAATGTTCCAAAGGACCTTTTCCTTGAAAAAATCAGAAACATGCTATTGGAGAATGGGAGCACTCTACCGCAAATGGAAGCCTTTCTCCAGGATGAGAAGATAAGACACGGATACCAGAGCATTTTAAACGCCAGTGATATTCCCTTTCTGCCACCATATCAGATGACCTTGACGCATGTGCTGTTGGGCAAAGGTCATAGCTGTCAAGAGACCTTAGTCAAAGTCAATGAGGAACTAAGCCCTCTTGGAATTACCTTGGAATGCCCAGAATAGTAAGAAAGAGGAGAGCGCAACAATGTCAGATGAAGCGTATGAACGACTTGCAGCAACACTAGATAAAGTCCCAAATGGATTTCCCCCAGTCCCAGATAGGAGTCACATCAGGCTACTTAAGTGGATTTTCGAGGAGTCTGAGGCCGATTTGGCGGGCCAGATGAAGCTGATGGGTGAAACCATTGAGGATCTTAGTGACCGGCTCGACCGGGACCCTGCAGCTCTAAAGGAGCTACTGGAAACAATGGCTGAAAAAGGCCAGATTCGTGCTTGGAACTCAAGCACGGGGAGAAGATACGCTCTGATTCCGTTTGCTGTAGGAATATACGAAGAGCAGCTAGGCAGAATGGACGAAGCACTTGCCCAGCTTTTTGAGGACTATTACAATGCAGCGAAAGGAATTGGCGATATGTTCTCTACGGAGCCTCCCATCTTCAAGGTAATACCCGTAAACAGCGCTGTACAAACTGACCTTGAGATCTATCCATATGAGAGGGCGGAGCATCTCATTGAGACCGCAAAGTCTTGGGGTGTAAGGGAGTGTATCTGCAAGAGGCAGAAAGAACTACTGGGTGAGCCCTGTAGCTATCCGACCTCTGTTTGTCTCATGTTTGCTCCCAAGAGGGAGAATGCCTATGATGATGACGAACTTACAAGAGTGGTCACAAAAGAGGAAGCCCTGAAGATCCTGAAAGATGCAGAGGAGGCTGGACTTGTCCACTGTAGCATGAATATTCAGACCGGTCAAACATACATCTGCAACTGCTGTACCTGCTGTTGCGGTGTACTAAGAGGACTTACACAGCATGAACAGCCCTACGCATTTGTCAAATCTGACTTCCTGATGGAGGTCGACAACGACCTTTGCACAGGATGCGGCACATGTGTGGATAGATGTCAATTTGCGGCACTTGATGTTCCTGAGGACATTGGTGTTGTAAATACGGATCGTTGCGTTGGATGCGGAGTATGTGCCATATCCTGTCCTGAGGGTGCTCTTCAACTTGTGGCCCGACCCGATAGGGGAGAACGGGCACCACCAGAGAAGTTCATGGACTGGATGACAGAAAAAGCGATTGCAAGAGGAGTCGACCCGTCAGAACTGATGTGAACAGCGCTCAATCCGATGATAAGACACATGCTTTAAGAGGTCCATGTGTGACTAGGGAGCGAGGCTCCTCATGACAGTCCACACTGAAGAAGGAGAAGAGAAATCGCCTGCTCGGCGGCGGTCTAAACCGTACATACCGAATCTTGCCGAGTTCTACTTCGAACCCGCCCATGACTGGACAATAGATGAAGCCAGAGCGCTCTATGATGCTCGTGTTGGAGCTGCGCAGGAACTCGAGTTAAACAAAGTATTCTATGAAGACTGCATTCAGGGTATAGGAGAGCTTCCAGAAGGGTCCATTGACTTAGTGATAGCTGATCCTCCATTTGGTATCGACTTTAATGGGAAGAGTAGTGTATACAACAGAGATGAGAGGCTAGTTGTTAAAGACTATGAAGAAGTAAATGGATCCTATGTTGAATTCACGAAAAGATGGATCAGCGAGTTGCCACGAGTTCTCAAGGATGAAGGATCTGTCTACATTTTCAGTGGGTGGACGAATCTAGAACCAGTATTGAGGAGTGCAAGAGAGTTTGGGCTCTCAACACTGAATCACATTGTCTGGCACTATCCTTTCGGAGTATTCACTAAGAGGCGGTTCGTCACTAGTCATTACCATATCCTGCTATTGGTCAAGAATCTAAAGAGTTACTTCTTCAACAAGATAGAACACTATCCTGAGGACGTATGGCCAGTAAAACGTAGGTACAGAGCCGGAGAAATCAAGAACAGCACCAAACTTCCTTTAGAAGTAGTTGCCAGATGCATTGACTACTCCTCTATGCCCGGAGACCTAATTCTTGATCCTTTCATGGGCAATGGCACCACAGCTGTTGCAGCTAAGTCTAACTGGAGACACTATATCGGATATGAGATTAACGAGAGGCTCAAGCCAGTGATTGACTCTGAAATATCCTCAGTGGCTCAAGGTGAATCCTATACTCCTTATGCAAGCCGTCTTCCAACAATCGAAGAGCTAGCAGAGGAATATCCAATCGCCTATCGTGAGTACCTTCGAAGAGAGAAGGAGGAGAAAAGGTAAAGCGTTGCACACGACTATGAATGTGAACGACACCGGATGAATAGCTTGGAGGCCAGGCAATGAGCTTCGAAGACATCTACAGCCATCTTGGCAAATCAGAAGATAGACTGTCAGATGTGAGTGCTGCGAGTGACGTCTTCAACCGACAATTTGGTTCTGAGCTTGCCAGATGGGAGCTTAATCTGCAACAGCAGTTCAAGCATCGATTATCTGGAGGGGGATATCGCTATCATGGGTTTGTTCGATATACGTCTGATAAGTTTCGCATTCTTCTGACTCCAAGTCCATGGCTGGTTGAAGGTGTTTTCGTCCAACTGCCTGATGATGTTGAACCCCCGAACGAAGGTGCAAGGATTGAAGTCACAGGTAAACGGGTCGCTTTTCCAGACTATTTGGAGCGTAACAAGCCTTCTCCAGCCGCGATATTAGCAGAATCTTTTGAGCAATCGACGGAAGATTATCTAGCAGACATACATCCACCCATGAATCTCAAGGGTCTCTCTCGTCTCTTGTTCGAAAATGTCGGTATGGCTGAAGCGAGCAAGCAGGTGTTCGCCCGTCTATTTGTATCAAGCCCTCCCTTTCAGGAGAGTATCGGAGGTCTTACCGCAGGAATTCAAGCAATAGCGTCCAAACCCCAGGTTCAACGACTAATGAGGTTCATGCGTCAAATCTTGCCCGCTACCTTTCGCGGAAAGTGGGCTGAAACTCGGAATGTGAGTGGCATCAGGGTGTCCACTCCCCGGATATGGAGACTGGACATTGGGCATCCTGGCAAAAAGGGAATGGAAGAGCTTTGTGTGAGTCGGCAAGATAGATCTGGTTTTAGGGAAGTCTCCTTGGGCGCCCTCACAACTCAAGAGACCGCGGCCTTGCCTGATGTGCCGATTGCCTTGGCATCAGAGGACTTCTGGATTGAAACCACAAACCCATCCCATCTCAGACTCCCGATACTAAAGTCAGCAATTACTTTCCAAATGATGACCCCTGTGATATCAAAGCGGAGTATTGAGTCTAGCACAAGGCACATCCTGTCCAAGCTAGAAGGTCTAAGGGAGAGCTTTGGGCTTGATGACTCTGCATTTGCTAGAGGCCACATCTTGGATGCCGACGCTTATGGAAGGCCCCTTGGAGCAATACGACTTGCCCGTTCTACAGCAAGGGCATATTGGAAAGATAAGATAGCAACTGCAGATATCAAACGATCGTGGGACAGAGTGCTCGAGCCTGCGTTGAAGGAATTCATGGAACTCACTCAACTCAAGAGTGAAACTGAACGAGATTGGGGCAAGGATCGACCAATTCACAGGTTCAACACTAAGGTGCTCCGCGCGTTGAAGAAGCTGGACACTGGCGCAAGTGGATTCCTTGGTCCTACATTGGACGAAATAGCTGCGGAGGCTGGTGTAGAACGATATGTTGCAGCTGAAGCACTAGAGAAGATGAAAGATAGCGGGGTTCTCTACGAACCCCGAGTCGGTCATTATAGGCTAGTGTAAAGGCGATACGACTAGAAGGACCTCCAGAACTCGCTTGGTTCGCTTCCTTCCTCAATGAGTTCTATCTCTTGAACTCCCACGCGTTCGGCATCATATTGTCGGGCTAAGATTGTGCCATCAAATTTCTCTCTTGCACTGGCTGCTGATCCTCGCCAGACATAGATGTCATCCCATGCATCTAGTAGAAACACATCATCGCTTCTTAGAGAATCACGGGTCACAGGAACCTCCGCAAAAAACGTATCATCTCCTTCACGATGGACTCTCCAGAGTCTGTGTTCATGGGTTTCTAGTTGCACTTTCTTCAGGATGCCTTCTGTATCTTCATCAGTCAGCTGGAAGTCATCAAAGAGTGCCTTGAACTCGTCAGGTTCTTGACCACCATCAATCCGATCAATGTCCGCATGACCTTTTCGTTCAGTGTCCTTGAAGACTGCCGACGCTGCAGTGAGGAACTTCTCATCAACTGAAGAGTTGGGGCCTATCCAAAGATAGATCTTGGGACCTGCATCAACGAGGTAGCAATCGCCTCTCCCAAATGCGCCTGGGTCTTTCATTCTCACTAGGCGGCCTTTCTGAATGTGAAAAACTGTTGGCTCCATGTCGAAAATGATGTTCTATTCTAGCCTTAAATTAACGTCAGACATATTCAGAAAGATTCAGGTTCAGTTGGCCACTTGAGGAGTCTAGGTTACCTCTCAACCCAGTCAGGATGCGAATAACCAATCGCTCTAGCCACTTGCCGCCGCCCGCCATTCACCCAATAATGACCAAAGGGTGTTTCATTCATCGAGACTATAGATAAGTATCCGCAGCAAACTATAGATTTGAGGTATTCATAATGGGCGGAGTAGCAAAAGGCGTTTCAGCCATTTCCACCATAATTCTAATGTATCTAGCGTTTGACCTCCTCATGAGGTATGTCAATACAATAGAGTACGGCTTGCAACAGATGGCAGGTAGTGTCTGGGCATTCTTTACAGGAGTCGTACCCACCAATCCCCAGATGACAATGACAATGCTGATTGTGATCCTTGGAGTGGTGTCAATCGCTGGCGCACTGAAAGGCTAGTTTAGAGGTTAGGGGTTATTCTTCTATCCTCCATTAGGATGCACAGTTGGAGTAATACACGATAAAGATTGGAGGCAAGTCGAGAAACTGGAGATGCTTTGGTATAGATTGAGGAGTCACTTCCCAATCTTCTCCATGTCCTTCTTGTTTTCGCGTCCATAACAAGCCATGTGGTCTAATCCAGCCTTAGATTAACGTCAGATATATTTACTTGGACTCGGGTTCTCTTGGCCACTTCAATATCAAATCCTTAGCATCGGTAGGAGGATGGCAATTATCTGGGGAGTGTTCATTGCTGCTCTGCTCTACAACTAGTAATCATTGGATTCAATTTCGATGATATACAGGAATCTACTCTGCAGATACCCCAGTGGTACTCTTATTTCAGCCCCATCGGAAACTAGTTCATCAGAATCAACATTTTGATGATAGTTCCAGTGGTGGTTGTCATGATCATATTCTAAGTAATCAATACTGTATCTTAGATGCCGAACAGGGAATTTAAGAAAAGATGGACGGTTTGTATTAGAGTTCGTCATAACAAAAAGGGAATCACCTTTTCTGCTTATGGTATACCACCGGGCGACTCCACGCATGGCAGGTGTACTTCGGAAGGGATTCGGGGTAATTTCAAATCTCATTCGGTTGGGGACGTCCTCTGGTTCCCTTTCCTCCCAGAACCCAGGAACCCAGAAGCATTTAAAATCGCCATTCGTCAGAATCCATTGCTGGTCCCCACCCTCAACAATGAACTTCTTTCTGTCAGTATGAGGGCTCGCTTCTATGCCAGCTTCGAGAAGCTCCGCATAAGTGAGCACTTCACGAATACTTGCCCCACCACGAATATAGTGACTCATTCTCAGCGCGTTACTCATTCCCGACCTGTAATTGGTAGCCCCCTTTCCAACAAAACTCAAACAGGCTGGTAGAAGTCGACAGAGTTGTGCCACGAATACTGCCGACCAGTTTCCATCTCCTGCTTCGATACCATCATAATGCTCTTTCCCCCCTTCTTTCTCAGGATTGAGGTGTGGGCAATAGTCCCAATCAAATGCTCGTTCCACAAAATCAACAAAGCGAATATTAGCTGATCGAGCCTGTTGATAACCAGCAGCAATCCCCTGAAGGCTTATCTTGGTGTACCAAGGCTCCATCTTAGCGCCTCCGAAACCGTACTTGAGTATTCCCCAGAATTCTTGGCCTTGGTAGCGAGCAGGATGGAGATGGCTGACCAATTCTTGGCTTCCTCGATGATACTTCTCAACCACCTCTCGCCAATTCTTCTCCGTATCATAATCGCCGAACAGTTCACTAGCCTCACGCATAAGCCAAGCGAAATGAAGCGCATCAGCATGCGAGTTTATTATTCCCATCCCTTTGATTCCTGCACACCACGAGAGATAGTGAACTCCCTTTTCAGGCCAATAGTCTTCAAAATGGGGGACACCACTTGAAGGCCCATAGTGGGCGTAGAGTTCCTGCAGGGTTTCATAGAGTACATCAGCATCACCTTGGTAATGACACCATCTATTAGCAACATCTCGGTGGATTGTGTGAAGGGCCCATACATAGACCATCATTGGAAATGAGCGGGAGTAACAAACTGAGATTTCACCTTCAGAGTACTTTCTCCTGTATTTGGGATAATTGACTTTCTTCATCTTGGGCCACCACCTGTCCAGAATCATTTGATCACGGAGGCGCATGCTTAGGCGTATTAGTGCATCTTTATGCGCTTGCCCAAGAAGGCTATGGCCATTTCTTATCGGGATAAGCCAATTAGCCGAATCACCAAGTTTACAGTAGTCAATTTCACTTAGATAGACCCCAATATCCCCCGAAGGCTGAGAGAGTAAGCCCAGGCCAGGATAGAATTGGAAACACTCGTTCTTGAAATCACTGGGCTGGAGAGCTGTCTGTTCTGGTTTTCCTATTGTGATCACAGAATTCGCTAGGAATAATCTTCCAGCTTTGATAAACGGTTTTGAGGTGTATCTACCAAATATCTCCCCATTTTGTGGCTCATACTTCCCATCTTGAATGATGGTTCTAGAATGGATATATCTTCCACCTTCAACAAGAGTTGTTTTTTCGAAGTCTGTTCGAAACCTAGCATAGGTAGTAAAAGGCGTCCAGTGGCGCAAAGAAGGAGGATATGACAGCATAAGGTCATCGGCAGTTATAGTTGCATTAACATCCTCCTTATGAGCTTCGATTCTCCAACGGAGCCGGTCTAGCATAACTGGAAGAGGACTTAGCTCACCACTGGCTCTGCTGACATAGAAAGACAACTGCTCGTATATATGGGGGCTTCTTGTAAACTCGTAGGTTCTTTCAATGTATAAGGTCGACGTTGGTCCTTCGAATTTGTAGCGAGTTTCCACTTTCAAGTAGAAATCATATGATGGCTCAACCATCGGTCCCCAAACAGGTTCTAGCTCCGAGGAAGCAGCATCTAGTTCAACCCCTGTTGACATGTCTGTCATAGTGAAGTAGAACCTGTCGCCGCTCACATGGATCTGGTTATCGGGATCTAGGACATATGTCAGTTCCCCATTGTCCCGATTAATCTTGGCAATGTAGTGTTCATTACGGATGACGAAGAATTGCTCTTCCTCTGAATGACTTAGAACTGGGTCATCAGGATCTCTCTTTCCAAGACACGACCGGCGAGGTTCAATAGGGAAGGGAGACGGAGCTTCAATAGTGAGGCTGCGGTCCACATATAACATCTCGGGCATAGAAACACCTCCCTATTCCCACCGAGCTTCTAAGTCTTCATCTGCTGAATCTCTGCATTTTATATGATGTTTGAAGCTCTCTGACACTACATCTTTAATCTTCTCTTTCTCCTTTCTTTCTCTCTTCTCTTTTATCATTCTCCATCCTCTTCTATCAGTGATGAAATGGAAGAAGTCGGACGACGCAGCATGTTTTCCAATCATCTCCAGTTTCATTACGGACATTTCTCTTCTCATAGGAATTGCCCTATCAAGACCTTCTCCGACACGAGTCAATATGATTCTAGATTCCCTATCATTTTCCTTAGAACGAAACAGTGCCTGCCACCAAGTCGATAATTCCTTTATCCGTACAATCTTCTCACTAGCCAAATGTTATCCACCTCTCCTCATTCTTCTTTACCTTCTCCCATCTCTTGGACCTAGTCCCAAGTACAAGTTCTGCATCTCTATCAAGAGAGGGGATTAGAAATCGAAATGCCTTCCTTCCAAGCGATGTGACGTAATAATCCCACTGACTGACTATATTGCTTAGGTTGAATTTTAATCTTACCATCGTTTAACTATTTGACTGATATTCACTGCATGATACATCTTATAAAGAAAACATTAATCTAAACGGTCGATTCTGAGTAACGCGGGTTCGTTAATATCATACCGCCAATCGAAGCCAAAGATCTCGAGAACGCGTAACTTCTATTTCTTAACCTTGGGATGAAGGACTTGCATAGAGGAGAATGAGAATATGAGCGGCACTATTTCTGGGACCAGGAACAAGACAGGAGTTACTGTGAGCATTCT
This sequence comes from Candidatus Thorarchaeota archaeon, assembly GCA_048882485.1. Classification (GTDB taxonomy): domain Archaea; phylum Asgardarchaeota; class Thorarchaeia; order Thorarchaeales; family Thorarchaeaceae; genus SMTZ1-83. The sequence goes on along the minus strand of JBHLRP010000004.1, from coordinate 468 downwards.
TCCTAGCCAGTATGATGTGACAACATTGGACTGGGCAGAAATACTGACTGCCGGCTCCATGACAAGCCCTGTGGTCTAATCCAGCCTTAAACTATCGTCAGATATATTCAGGGAGATTCAGGTTCTCTTGGGCACTTGATTATCGCGTCCTGAGCATCAGTTGAGGGATGACAACTCTTGCAGAGCGTTCCTAGCGATTCATCAGAATCTGAGCCTCGAGCTCCCCCACCCTCTGCGTCATTCGCTACCGATTTCTTCCAGAGGGAGAAGTTCTAAAAGCAACCAGATGTTATTGTCCTGTATTAGGGGAGAACTGAACTGACAAGCATCATAGAGATACCTCCCACGAATATTACCCTCTGGCTGCATAACGCTGCTATCCTTCTATCTATTGCCATCGCTCTTGGAACAGTTAATTGGAAGATGATGAATCCCAGAACGCTCTTTGCCCGCTTCTTTTCTGTGGAG
>JBHLRP010000003.1:0-168259 GCA_048882485.1 Candidatus Thorarchaeota archaeon | reverse complement strand
GCTCTACCGACTGCCGCCGGAAGGTAATCTTTAAATGCGCAGCCCGAAGTCCATGTACAGTTTTATGATTCCAGTTCGACTTAGGTGGAGGAACTAGAATTGAGTCAACAAGTACCAGTAATAGTGCTGAAAGAAGGCACAGAAAGATCCCGTGGTCGTGATGCACAGAGAAACAACATCATGGCTGCAATTGTGATTGCTGAGGCTGTCAAGTCTGCATTAGGCCCTAAGGGTGCTGATAAAATGCTAGTTGATAGTTTTGGCGACGTGACTGTATCAAATGATGGTGCAACCATCTTGAAGGAAATGGATGTCGCTCATCCTGCTGCAAAGATGGTGATTGAGGTTGCAAAGACAGTTGATGCAGAGGTTGGAGATGGCACCACAACAGCTGCTATCCTTACTGGCGATCTGTTGAAGACCGCTGAAGGACTTCTCGACCAGAAGATACATCCGACGACCATCATCAGTGGATATCGGAAAGCTGCGGATAGGGCACTTGAAATAATAGATAATGTTGCAGAAGAAGTCGACCCTGAAAGCAGTCAATACAAGAAGATACTACTCGATGTTGCTAGGACTGCCATGTCTAGTAAGTTCGTTTCAACCTCGCGTGACAAGCTATCAAAGGTAGTTGTGGACGCGGTGCTTGCCATCAACAAGGATCGAGACCCAAACGAGGAATTGAATATCGATGATATTCCCCGACAGAAGCAGGAGGGAATGCCGGTGGATGCTACCGAACTTGTGAAGGGTCTTGTCTTAGATAAGGAAGTAGTGCATCCGGGAATGCCCAAGAAAGTTGAGAATGCCAAATTGCTACTTCTTGAGAGCCCCTTAGAAGTACAGAAGACTGAGTTTGATGCAAAGATCTCAATCAGTGATCCCACATCGATGCAGAGCTTCCTAGATGAGGAAGAGCGAATGCTCAAGTCTATGGTGGATAAGATTGTCGAGTCCGGTGCAACTGTCGTTATTGCCCAAAAAGGAATTGACGACGTCGTCCAGCATTTCTTGGCCAAGGAAGGAATCCTAGCAGTGAGGAGAATCAAGAAGTCCGACATAGAGAGATTGCATAAAACAACCGGTGCAACAATAGTGTCTAAGATTCAGAACCTCACAAGGGATGACCTTGGAACAGCCAAGCTTGTAGAGCAGAGGACTGTGGGTGAGGACAAGATGCTCTTTATAGAAGGAACCAAGAAGACATCTGTTGTCACTCTTCTCGTTAGAGGAGGAACAGACCACATTGTGGATGAAGTGGACCGTGCACTAAATGACGCACTCTATGTTGTGCGTGATGTGGTAATCCACCCATATGTTACCTATGGAGGCGGTTCTCTGGCTGGAGAGATTGCCAAGCAATTGCGAGACTATTCCGAGAAACTCGAGGGACGCGAGCAATATGCAGTAAATGCATTTGCTGACGCCATTGAGTCATTGCCTAATACTCTCGCTGAAAACGCCGGACTAGATCCCATTGATATGATTGTCAATCTCAGAAATGCCCATGCCAATGGCCAAGTGACCTTCGGCATTAATATTGACAAGGGCAAGGTGGATGACATGAAGAAGGCGAGAGTCATTGAGTCAGCACTCGTCAACAAACAGATTGTTATGTCAGCGGCCGAAGCTGCGCAAATGATACTCAAGATAGACGATGTGATCAGCTCAAAGGGATCTGGCTTTGGTGCAGGCGGTGCCCCTGGCGGCGATATCGACTCCGATGAGGATTAGGAAAAGTCAATCACAAAAAGAGCAGGTGTGCTTATGTCAGACGACCCACAGGACGCGGAAACTGAAAAGGAGGAGGAATCTCCTGAGGAATCTGATGCTGAGAAGGCCCAGATACTCACGAACATTCAATCAGTGGGACCAAAGAATGCAGAGAAATTGGTCGCAGCTGGCTATGATACCATTGACAAGATAGCTTCAGCAGATTCTGAGGAACTTGCAGCAGCCGTCCCGGGGGTCAGTACTGCCAAAGCAGTGGATTTCATCGCAGCCGCAGTGAAGCTGAAAGAAGCTGTTGACGCTGGTGAAATCGACCTTACTCGTAAGGGCAAGAAGTCAAAGCGAAAGAAAGCTCCAGAACCAGACCCTGATGTTCACGAGCTTCCTCCCGCTGAGGAGATCGCCCGTGCTAAGATTCGGTCAAGTCTTAAAACGGGACTTGAAACGGACAAGGCCGCCATGGGTATTCCTATTGGTCCGAAGTGGCTTACCAAATTTGAGAAGGCCAGGATAATCGGTGCACGCGCATTGCAAATCTCAATGGGCGCACCAATAATGATCAGTATGAAGACGGCTCCAGGTGAGCTGTTCTCCTTGGCGGAAGCAGAACTCCGTGCACGTATCCTCCCGATGACTGTCAGGAGAACATTGCCAACCGGAGAGCATTTTGACATTCCACTCACTCGTCTTTTGGAAAACACGAGGCTCGACTAAGGTCAGCCTCGTCTTCTCTTTTCTTCATTCTGTTGTGCGAAAATAAAATCCCTTAAATGGAATTCGCATCAAATCATTGTTTCCGCGTCAAGCGGATTGGTGATCAGGATGCAAGCGATACTCATCAGCTCGGACCTAGTCGTAAGATGTTTAATAGGATTCGCCGTTGGAGCCCTTATTGGACTTGAGCGACAGAAACGAGACATTGCTGAATCACCAGGCGGAGTGAGATCCTTTGGTCTTCTGAGCCTCTTTGGGACCATTTCTGCCTACACCTATACTATAACAGACAATGCTCTGATTCTGATTTACGCAATCACGGTCTCTACAATCTTGATTGGTGTCCAAATCATCTACAAGATGTTTCGAACCATGCGAAAAGGAATGACAACATCAATTGTCTTGGCAATCTCATTCGTACTGGGTACAATTGTTGGCCTTGATGAGCTACCCGCTCCCGGACAGCTTATCGGACCGCTGCAGGTCTTTGCAATGACTGTGTCATTTCTTGTTTTTCTAGTACTCGGCTTCAAACAAGAATTTAGAGCAGCAGTGGAAGTCATCACCCGGGAAGAGATGATTAGCGCTGCAGAGCTTGGAGTACTGATATTGTTTCTATGGCCACTAATGCCTCAGACGGTTCAGCTCTGGACAATCACAGTTCCCACATTCCAGATCTATCAACTCGCAATTATTCTCTTGAGCATAAGCTTTGTCAACTACCTGCTAGTCAAGAAGTTCAGAGGGAGGGGTCCCTACTTCTTTGGCTTCTTTGGAGGATTCGCTAATAGCGAAGCGACTGTTTCAAGCCTAACAGATTTCCATGTTCGTACTGAGCGGGCTTTTCCGGGTAGGACTGCCGTAGGAACGATACTTGCCAATGTGGCAATGGTCCTAAGGAATGGAGTTATTCTAATCATACTGGATCCATCGCTTCAGATTCTTAGATACTACACAATTCCCCTAGCAATCCTATTCCTTGTTGGGGTCTATCGAATGCTCAGAGTTAGCAAGAAGAATGAAGAAGTTGAGGATGACCTACTTGAAGGCGCATTGGCTTCCCCCTTTGAGTTTGGAGCGGCCATTCGATTTGCCCTTGTTTTTGCTGGTGTGTCAATCTTGTCGCTGTTCCTGCAAGATGTCTATGCCGACTTCGGAGTTCTCGTGGCAGCATTTATCGGAGGATTTGCCTCAGCAGGAGCAATCGTTGCAATAGTTGGAATTGGATTTGCTAGCACAACCATGTCAATCGCTACTGCAGTATATGCGGTGATAATTGCCACCACAACATCGGTGCTGAACAAGATGGTCTATGTCTACACTTCAGACCGTGAAACCGCCTTGCTCAAGATGGTGGCTAAGGATTCTTTAATCATGGCTGCAGGAGTAGTGGTCTTCATACTCTTGCTCTTCTTTGGGATTATTCCGATAGCATAATAAAGCGCAAGACTTAAAGTACAACTCCTCCGACTCGAGGTTGGTGACAACATTGAATGTTGGTGGCTTAGTTCATCCGCAATGATGACTTAACTAGTGAACTCTATGCCGCCAGCTCAGAAGTTGCTGCTGCGATAATTTTGTGGAGGACTTTCAATTGTCAGAGTTGAGGCGAGTACGAGGCATGAGGGATCTCATGGGTCCTGAGATGAGAATACGGGAGTATTTGATTTCCGCTGCGATTGAAGTCTTCAAGTATTTCGGTTATGAACCGTTGGATTCTCCAGCGATGGAACTCTGGGAAACAATCTCTGCAAAAGGCGGCGAAGAAATAGAGGCAGAAACGTTCAAATTCAAGGACAAAGGAGACCGCGAGGTTGGCCTAATTTTCGACCTCACGATTCCATTGGCACGCATCTCAGCTACAAATCCGCATTTACCGAAGCCCTTCAAGCGATACGCAATTGGCAAGGCATGGAGATATGATAGGCCACAGCCAGGACGATACCGTGAATTCAGTCAAGCAGATGTCGATATCGTGGGCGCTAGCAGCCCAGCTGCTGACGCTGAGGTGGTTCTTGTGGCTTTAGAGTTTCTGAAGCGTGTTCTTGGAGATAGCTATGTGATAAGGATCAACAATCGAAAGGTGCTCAAAGGCATGGTGGAGAAAGCTGGAGTTTCAGATAACCTGGCATTCGAATGCTTCAGAGCAATTGACAAGCTCGACAAGATTGGCAGAGCAGGAGTTCAAGAGGAGCTCAAGAGCAGAGGAGTCGGGACTGAAGAGAGCGATTTCCTACTCGATGCGATTCAGGTTAAAGGTTCTGGCCTGGAAACGCTTGAGAAATTCACATCGCTGCTCGAGGGGTCCAATATTGGGATCGCTGGAGTTTATGAACTCAAGCTCATGGCAGAGATTTTTGCTGAGAGTGGAGCAGAAGAATTCACAGAATTCGATATGTCTCTGGCTCGAGGACTTGATTATTACACTGGTCCTGTATTCGAAGTTGCATATCTTGGAGAGCCAAAGGTTGGCTCTATTGGCGGAGGAGGTCGATATGACAATCTTATCGAGCAGTTTGGCGGACAACCAACTCCTGCGACGGGCATCTCGATGGGAATTGATCGCCTAATTGACATCCTGATGGCACGTGGTTTTGGTGAGAAGCTAGATCAGGGAATCGATGTCTATGTAGCTCCAATCAAGACACCTATGCTAAAGCATGGCATGAAAATCCTCGCAGACCTTACAAGTGAGGGAATCTCTGGAATATGCGACATCATGGATAGACCTCTAAAGAAGCTGCTTGATCAGGCGGACTCTAAGAAGGCAAGATTCGTGGTGATTGTAGGCAAGCGTGATTTCGAAAAAGGTGAGGTCAGTCTTAGAAACATGACGACAAAGCACACCTCACAGGTCAAGATTGAGAATCTGATACAGGAGATCAAGGACCGTCTTTGAGCAACATGGGTGAGTTAGCTAACGAAGGTAATGCTTTTCTCACACCATGTTCAATGTACTCTGGGATTGATATGGTTCGTATGCCAGTGGTTGCAGGCAGATTCTACGAAGGAGAAGCAAATCTTCTAACAGAGAGAATTCGGAACTCCTTTCTAACAGGACTTGGTCCCGGACGTTTACCTGAAGGAGATCCTGGGACGATAAGAGAACTGAAAGCAGTGATTTCCCCACATGCAGGCTACATGTTCTCGGGCATGCCCGCTGCGCATACCTTTCTTCGACTTTGGGAAGATGGCAAGCCCGACCACATTGTAATCATTGGCCCTAATCACTACGGTGTTGGGGCTCGAGCGGCAGTCTGTAACGACAATTGGGAAACCCCGCTGGGTCTGGTTCGATATGATACAGAATTAGGCTCAGCCATTGTTAATCAAAACGAGCATGCAACTAATGATTGTGTGGCACATAGTAGCGAACACTCGATCGAAGTGCAACTCCCCTTTCTTCAATTCATGTTTGAGGAGGGCTTTAGCTTTGTTCCCATTTGCATCAGAGAGCCCACCTTTGAACTATGTGAGTCGATTGGAAAGACAATTGCATCATTAGCTGACAATATGGACATTCTTGTCATTGCTAGTTCAGATTTCACGCACTTCGAATCAGCAGAGAGTGCGAAGATGAAGGACAACCAGGCAATGGAGTACTTGGAGTTCTTGGACCCTAAGGGCTTCATCGAGTTCGTTCGAAGCCACCGCGTCAGCATATGCGGTGCTGGCCCTATTGCCACTGCAATGGTATATGCAAGGGAGCGCGGTGCTACAAGATTTGGAGTATTGAAATATACAAACTCTGGGGACATGACTGGTAACTACAACGATGTTGTCGCATATGTTTCAGCTGAGATTGTCTAATCTTCAATTGACTCGAGGTCGAAAGACGCCTCAGCGGGTCTATAGCTGGGTAGGACAATTCCAGCCACTACAGCAGAGCCTATCGATACTACAACAGTCAGTCCAATCGCAGAGATTGAATCACCGCTAGTATCAAACATCACACCACCTAGAATCGGTCCAACAACATATGCAGAATTGCTGATTGCACCGAACGTACCCATTACACTTCCATATGCTCTTGCATCTGACAGGTCAGCAATCATTGCTTGTATTGTGGGACCTCTCATAGAAATAGCAACTCCCAGAATTGCACCAGCCAAGTAGAAATCATTGGTACCTGATGCAATCATGAACAAGTAAAGGGATAATGCTGCGACAAGAGACCCAGCTGCAATTAGCCATTTTCGACCAATCAGATCGGATATCTTCCCAAACCCGACGTTACCAATTATGACAATTACTCCAAGAATGCCAAAGAACAATCCTATCTCGAGTGGGCTAAAGGCATATCTCTGGACGGCATCAAGCATGAAAGCCACTTCGAGAATGCCAATCGCAAACATGTTTGCGAACATTGTGATGCCTAGTGCAGAGTACACTTTCGCATTCTTTGCGAATACCTCTCTTACAGGGACTCTGTGCTTCTCCAGCTCTGATTGGGTAGTCCGACGTTCAGGCTCGCGAACGATGAGGTTCAGTATAACTAGAGTCACAAGACTGGCTATTGCTGCAACCACGAAAGGAAGACGGATACCAAGGAATTCAGCCAATACTCCTCCGAGGGAGGGGCCTATAACGAAGCCCACCATATTTCCCATGCTAAGATACCCCATAGCGGTCCCCCTATTCTCAGGTGTTGTCATGTCCGAAACAAATGCATTTGCAGCTGGATAGAACCCCGCAGAAATGCCACCCTCCAGAGCTCTAGCGATAATCATCACAATGATGCTGTTAGCTAACGCATAGATCACATTCGAAACAGCGAATCCAGCAAGAGCCGCAAGAAGGACTCTCTTTCTTCCTACTCTATCTGACAACCCGCCTAATGGACCTGCTAGGAGAATTCTTGTGAGCGCAAATGATGCCGCCAACACACCAAGCTCCGTTGCGCCAACTCCCAATTCAACTATATAAAATGGGAAAATTGGCGTCACAATACCAAAGCCGATTTGGAGGATACTCAGAGAAAGCGCCAACATCCAAACCTGGTACATCCCTGATTTCTGGTCTTTCGCACTGTCCTGATTCAAGGCGTGTTCTACTGCTGGCTGTTCCTCTAAGTCATCCATGGCAGAAGCGCTCAAGGCGGGGCATTAGTGCAGCCTTTTCAGTGTTCCTAAGTGGTGTTTCTGCTACTTCTCAATTATTACTCGATTCACACCCTTAATCGCAGTGAGTGTTTCAATAACCCTGCCTGGAAGGGGTTCATGAGTGATGACTTTCAGACAAGGTTGTTCGTAAATCTCAACGTCCTCAGCTAGGACTTGGCGGATTGAAATGCCATATCCAGCTATTATTGATGTCACTTCGGAAAGAATACCTGCATTTTCGGGAGAATCCACATAGATAGTCAATACACCATAACCTAGAACTTCACGTACCTTCTCCAATGAAGGCCCCGCTGGCTGCAAACGTTTGAAGAATTCACAGAGTCGTTCATTCTGACAGATATCTTCCGTTGTTGCTCGAACTGTTCGCCTATCGATACCAAGTGCGTCCCCAATCGCTTTCAACGGAATCCTGATAGGGCCACAGCGTACCAGACCTGGCTTTTCAATATGGAAGCCATGACGAACAATCGCCTGAGCAACCTTCAACCTTTGAGGTGAATCATGAAAATACTCTACAATGTCACGCCACATCCAGGTGACCACCCTATGCTTGGATCACTAGACTAGTTCCTTTTCAAATAGCACTTCGTCTATAAAGCCCTTCGGCATCTTAAAGTGACGCTTTCTAATACCGACTTGGCGGTAATCCATTGCAATGTATAGTGATCTGGCGATAGCGTTGTCTTCGAAAGTGCTAAGCACAATCTTTTCAAAGCCAGAATCCACCGCCGCCTCTTCAGCTGCTCTCATCAAAGCCCGGCCAATACCCCTCCCTCTATCCTTTTTGGCTACAATAATGCCCAGCTTGGCGACATGCCCAGACGCCATCCATTCCTCTGTCTGAAGAGTAAGATGTCCCGTGTATTCATCATCAATCTCAGCGACCAACATCACGTCGCGACATTGATTGGTCCGTTGAATCCAGTTGACCCAGTCAGCAATGTTGCTATTAGCATTGAATGTCGGAAGCCAAATCCCCTCTTGAATGACCTCGTTAAATCCACCGTGAAGCTTCCTAGCATCAGCCGGAACTGCATGACGCACTGTTATGGAGGCTCCGTCCTTTGTGGAATATGCCCAGGTCCTCATCGATGGCTCGAAAGATTTGCTGAATATTGTGAACAAAAAGGATTGTGGTGTGGCATTTTGCGTTATGGAATATGCCTTGGCATATTCATCAGCTCACTTTGGTCATTCCAGACCATATAACATTCGATACACCTTCCTCTCTGGCAATCGAGGCTAGATGCTCCATTCTCTCGGGCGTCATAAGCTCTTCATCCTTGAGCGGATACTCCAATCCGAAAAGGGCATACTTGTCGATGCACATCTTGTTGAACGCTAGCAGGTCGAATCTCTCAATATTGGGCATATTGTCAACTACAAATCGTGAGATTGCCCTGATATTCTCTTCATCGTCGGTGTATCCGGGAATTATTGGCGTCCTAATCCACACGGGCAATCCGCTCTCAGCTACAATCTTGGCATTTGTCAAGACCAGGTCCAAAGGAACTCCAGTGTATTCCAAATGCTTCTCGGCGTCCATTACCTTCAGATCGTAAAGAACCATGCTGACGACAGACAATGCTTTCTTGATCACAGACTCACTGCAGTAACCACATGTATCTAGTGCGACATGAACTCCTTCGGCACGTAAACCCTCAGCAACCTCTACCATAAAATCTGACTGATAGGTTGCTTCTCCGCCAGATAGAGTGACTCCACCACCAGATGTCGTGAAGAAGACCCTATCGCGAAGGAGCTCCTCAACAAGAGTTTTTGATTCCCATTCTTTTCCCATGACCTTAATGGCTCCCGTTGGACAGGCATCTTCACATGTCCCACAGGTCTTACATTTCTCTAGGTCAATCCGCATGCCCTCCTCAAGAAATGTGAGAGCCCCCTCTGGACAGGCTTCGATGCAGGCTTTGTCACCGATGCATTTTGTGGAGTACCAAACTGTTCGTGGTTCGGAATCAATGGTTTCGATATTATGGCACCAAGTGCAACTCATTGGGCAGCCTTTCATGAAAACAGTTGTGCGTATACCAGGTCCATCTTCAGTCGAACATCTTTGGATGTTTGTTACAAGTCCTGTCTGCGTCATCAGCGGCTTTGCTCCGTATTCCAATATAAGGGAATTGAATGCGGTTCAACATCAGTAGTCGTACGAATATCAAACCGGCGCTAGCTTTAAAAACGGGCTCAATCCTGTCGCCCCAGCCTGACCACTGGTCACTGGGTATCAGGAAGGCTTGACTATGAAGTCAACGAGTAGACTGCTATCAATACTGCTCCTTGCCATGATGTTGGCTGGAGTTGCCTATATTCAACCGCTTGCTATGACCACAAATGATGGTTCCATGACAGCGAGCCTAAAGGATCCTAATTATTTTGCTACTGGCGGCTTCGACTCTCAGAACATCTCTGTTAGTCTGGTCAGCCCCACAAATAGGAGCAGAACTTCGGGCACACTGGATATCACAATTGATATCACATCGGACTTTGGTAATCTAAATGTCACACTGTTCATTGAGAATGCAATCTACTCAGCATACAACAAGACATTGATTGGAAGTGGGACTCAGATACTATCTGTGGACACGACATTGCCATCGGTTCCAGAGGGCAATCTCAACTTCACTATACTCCTTGAGTACAAAGATGTGACTTGGGATGAGAAGGAGTCATTCTTCCTAGAATACTTCGTTGACAACGATTCTGTGAACTTCGAAGTAAGCCTCACAAGTCCGGCAAATGAAAGCACACTCACAGGGACAGCGAATCTGCTGCTCAACATCACATCAGATTTCGCTTTCATCAACTTCACACTCTACATAGAAGGTGAGATCTATCCTACATATGATGGTGTTACAATAGTTGGTGAGCCGCAGGAGATTCAGGTTGACACAACCAGCGTTAGAGAAGGCCTGCATAACTTCACCCTCATGTTTGACTATGATGTCGTTAATTTTCAGGACACTCATCGATTCTACCTTGTTTTCATTGTGGACAATGATGGGCAGCCCATAACACTCTCCTTAATCTCTCCAACTAACCAGAGCCAAGTGAGTGATGCCTTCAACCTCACTGTGGAGCTTGGCTCTGACTACGGTGGAGCAAATCTAACCTTGTTTGTGGAGGACGAGATCGAATATCCCCAATTCAATTTGACTTACATTGCCAACGGTGAACATGACCTAGAGCTGAATACAACAATCCTCGGAGAAGGTGCTCTAAACTTCACACTGTTGCTGGAGTACAATGTGACTGGAGAGAACGCCCGCATCACCTATTTGTATATCTTCTCAGTAAACAATCACGGGGAGCCGGCTGTTGTGTTTCTGACACCCGATGCAGGTGAAGTCTTCACCGGACTTGACGATTTCACATTGAATATTACTTCAGATTATGAGTTTGTGTACCTCACAATTACCGTCGACGATGAAATCACATCCGAGTACAATCATACACTCGTTGCCAGCGGAGTAGGTATCTACACGATAAATGGAAGCCGCTACGAGAATGGTGACCAGACGATTGTGGCGATTGTTGAAACTGAGGAAGGGCTTCAAAGCACAGCATCAAGAGTCTACAATTTCCTCGATCATGTTAGAATCCAAATAAGAGACCTTACCGTCTATGACAAGATCTCAGGCAATGCCAGTATCACCATTCGAATTCAATCTCCCTATCCGAACGTGACGTTGTCAGCCTATGTTGATGACGCCCTTGCACCTGATGTTGTAAACGTAACGCTAGAGACCGGCATTGCATCGTTCAATATCGACACCGTCGGATACTCTGAAGGAGAGCATAACTTCACATTCAAGGCATATGCCATTGATGAATTTGCTTTCACATACAAGATAATTCTTGAAGTAGATAATCATGGTGCACCATCTGTGAGTTTCGTTTCTCCTTTGGATGATGTTGTTGTCGGTGTGACTACATTCACCGTGGAAATTGATAGCACTTGGGACATTGTCAACCTGACTGTATTTGTGGATGATGAAGTTGTGACAGCTCTTGAAGGGCTCCGGGTAGATGTCGGAGAGGCCACATTCGAAATCGATACAAACCAGTACAGCAAATGGGAACATGTTGTGAAAGTTCAGGTTGTGACAGATGAAGGCCTTGAAGGATTCGACGAAGAACTTTACGGGTTCGCAAACTTCAAACTTGAAGAGATCGTCAGCGGGATCATCATTCTTGTTATTGCACTCGGCTTCCCGCTTCGTAGATGGAGAAGTGGAGGGCCCATCAGGGCGGTGCTCATCGCAGACCTACTATTTATTGTAGTAGTAGCAGGAGTCTTCTTTGCGATGGGTGTGAACTCTCTTCCATTCGCAATATGGCACATCAATATGGCAAGTATATGGGCAATAGGAGCCGCATTGATTTTCACTAACATCGCAGTACCTCTGGCAATGGAAACAGAAGAATAGGGAGACTAGGCTAATTTGGTCACAGGGAAGTTCCGATACATCTCGGACTTCCATTTGGCCAATCCCCTATACCATGGCAGTTTATCCTCAGGAATTAGAGTCCAAACAGATTTGGGCTTCAACTTGGCCGCTGCCTTTGCGGTCTGCAATACTACGAGATCTGCGAAATCTACTCCTTTGGGCGTTACATCGGCCATGAATTTCGCTGTCTTGTCATCCCGCATAACAACTGCACCCACGCCCAACAAAGCATTCTCTGAGTGAAACTCCATCATCAACCCCGATTTTCCATAGGTGATGATTTCTCTGACAACTTCCGCTAGTTCTCCAGGATAGGCAAGGTTAGAGAAGCGCATACTCTTTGGAAGTCCTTTTGGGTTGGAGAGGAGTTCTCGATGCAACTTCTTTGATCTCTTTGCAGGTATCTTCGAGAGAAGCGCTTCAATTCTCATTAGCCAGTATCGCTTATGATAGTCAACTTTCATCCAGTAGTTATAAGCCTCTGGAGTCGTGGTACCAACGAACCTTCCCGCCTTCTTTAAGCGTAACACCTTTTCAGCTGCTTTAGTCAGTTTGGTTCCAATTGCTTTCTTCTGATGCCGAACATCTATGCCGAGGTTCCTTATGATTCCGATTCTTCCAGCAACTGGATTCTTTTCAATGCGACACAGGATTTCACCGACTACTTTGCCTCTTGCCTCAGCCACAAGCCAGCCCCATTTCTCGAAAGCTACCCCCTTGTGTTCTAGTTTCACCTGTTCAACAGTAGTGAATCCCTCGGACCATCGAGTGCCCATATATACTTCTAGGAGGTCTTTGCAGTCCTTCATCAATCCATTTCTAATCTTGACCATCGCGGATCGCCCAGATTGTGGTGTCAACTGATGCTCGTTCCATGAAGAAATAAGGATGTTTAACTCAACGGATTTCGTTGAATCCTTATTATGATTCTGAGTCAGCACCTTGCTACAGATTGGAAGATACATCCTTACTTCTGGCTTTGTATTACCCCCACCACTCTTACCGTTCTTGTCGCAGGTATTCCCGCAGTTGTCAAGAGCTGCTTACTATGCGATGACTATCCTAAATGTGCATAAACTGAATGCCAACGTGGTAGGCATCAATTTGCACTAGACCAACATAAAATGGTCAAAGAAGCAGGCCAAGAGCAACACCTTAAAGAAGAAAGACGGAGAGCGAAAGATGGCTTATTACTCCATGATTTAAGACATGTTGATTAATAGGATGTGAGTATGTGGAACCAAAAACATGCGCGCGCAGCCAAGGATTGAAAGCACACGATGGTTGATACGCTCCTTGTCAAAGATGTCATGACGAAGGGTGTTAGGGTGACAGGACCAGACTCCAGCGTTAAAGAGGTCGTCGCCACCATGAATAGGTTCAACATAGGGTCGATAATTGTTGTACAGGATAATAAGCCGGTTGGTGTAATATCCGAACGCGACGTCCTCATGAGGGTGGTTGAGCCTTGCCTATCCCCAGAAACCATTGCAGCGAAGCAAATCATGACTCACCCCGTGATAACGATATGCGAATCCGCCAGCGTGGCAGAGGTAGTCAAAATCATGGCAGAAAAGCGGGTTAGGAAGATACCAGTCATGCAAGAGGAGAGCCTCGTAGGCATAATAACCTATACAGACATTCTATCCAAAATATGGAACATGATATCTATACTAGGAGAACTAGTATAACATTGCATGCGCACTCTCGCAAATCGAGATAGATGAAATGCAAGAGTCAAGGATGTGTATGACAGGACCTCATAGCTTCATACTCAAGGCTATCGATTCATTGGCTAAGGCCATCGCGCTTGGGCCAAATAGGTAAAGAATGGGCTCTACGCCAATTCCACCAGGGACATGAATAGCAATGAATTGCAGCGTCTTTTTCAGACCCTTTATGAATTTCTGAGCAGCGTTAGAAATTGCTTCATGATCACTAGCCGGCATTGATAGGCTTATCATTTTGAAACCGCTATCTTCTGCGGCCGCGACTATCTCCTCAGTTCCACTTATACCAAGGCAAGCTTGAATTGGTGGCCAATTTGATCGCGCCCAAAGAAGAAGGTTGGCAGTATGTCGCGAAGCACCAAATTGAGGAGATGTGAGAGCAACAGCACGCCCGTTTACAAGGGTGATTCTTCCCGGAACGCCGGCGACATCCATCTGTGTTCTAGCATCGACCCCACATGCTACGAGATTGGCTCTCACCTGAGGGATTAGACGTGCGAACTGGGAGGCGTTTGATATTAGAGTGAGGGCACCTTGAAGGTCCCTCAGTGTTACTCCTCTACCTGTAAACTCCCTTTCTTCACCTGCAAGGAGATCAGTACAAATTTGACATTTCACTTCGCCCAAGGTAGGTACAGAGTCTCTGTGCATCTTGCAGATTGTAGACCCGATTCGAAGATACATGCAGGTCTTGCATATCTCCTTCACCATTGTGTCTTGGCGAGGTGCATCTGAAAGAATCATGCTAGTGAGCTTCTCTGCGAGAATGTCCACATCTTTCTGCAGTGAGCCTTTCTTACTTCCTTGACTGAGGTATTTGCTCACTGCAGCCTGAGTGATGTTCATCCTTCTGGCAATTTCAATCTGTGACTGGCCTGACTCGTGAAGCCTCTTTGCAAGATTAGCTCTCAGATTTGGCAGATACTCCTTTTGAACGAGTTCACACGGTGGTCTCATCATAATCACTCCTGAGTAAACTATTTATCTCAGCTAGTTCTATAACTTAGTTGTATAACTAAGATATAAGGATGGTTGTGTCTGCGATGTCAGAGTATCCAGTGAGAAGAGATCCCAAGAATGTGATTGCGGTAGTGATAGTTGTAGCTGTCATTGCAGTCGCTTCAATAGCACTCATATCATACCGGCCTCCAAGTGAGAGGCCAACCCTGATTGTCTATACATACGATAGCTTCATGCAATGGGGCGATGATCCAGACACAATATTCGAGAGGGCATTTAGTGCATTTGAGGAGCAATTTGATTGCAACGTAACAATCGAAAGGCTTCGGACAGATGCGAATGGTATCGTTTCAAGATTGGGTACAGAACAAGGCAATCCAGTTGCTGATGTTATCATAGGGATAGACAATATCTTGATTCTCCAACCGGGAGTCACCGATCTCTTAACTCCTTACATACCGAGCAATATCGGAGTTGTTAACTCGACATTTATAGACGTCCTCGATCCAGACCACTATATTGTCCCCTTTGATTTTGGCCTTGTTACCCTGATATACAAGGATAGCAGTCTTGAGTTGTTCCCAGAGCTTAACAATCTAACATTCGCTGACCTGACAAATCCGGCCTTGGCTGGCGGCCTGGTAACTGAAGACCCTCACTTCAGCAGCCCTGGTCTTGCTTTTCTTCTGACTGAGATTGCTGTCTATGAGAAGCTTCTGTATGTGAACTGGACAGATTGGTGGATCGATGTCAATGAGTATATAGATGTGCAGCCAGGATGGTCTGAAGCATGGAATGTTTGGTACAATACACAAAGTAAACACATCATGAATAGCTATGGAACTGATGGCGCATTCTCAGTCTATACATATGGTGGAGAGCCAGAAACAGGAATAGCGCCAATCTACCATGATGGGGAATACTATGCGTGGATGCAAGTTGAAGGGATGGGGTTAGTCAAGAACGGTCCAAATCCCGATCTCGCTAAGTTATTCATTGATTTTTGTCTGAATGAAACAGTTCAATCCCTTATAGCCACAAACCAATGGATGTTTCCTGTTAGAACTGGAGTGTCACTGGATCCTGCTTTCGAATATGCGTTGCATCCTAGTGATGTATCATTGTTGAACGATCTCCTCCCAAGAACAGAAATTGCTGCTAATCTCACCATTTGGCTTGATACCTTTGATGAGATTAGAATAACCTAGTTCAGGTGCGAATTCATGGATTGGAAAACATCGATTAGATGGGCCGCTATTGCTTCCCCGCTGGTGCTTCTCGGGGCATTCTTAATCTTCCCTGTCGTTTCAGTTCTAGTCGAGGGTCTTATTTATGGACCTGGCACATCGTTCATCGAAGTCATTTCCTCCATAGTGACACAGTCTGTCTTCAATTTCACTGTAGTTCAAGCCCTCATTAGCACTATTCTGGTTGTGATTATCGGGCTGCCTGGCGCATTCCTTCTAGCCAGATTGAGAATGAGGGGTAAATCTCTTTTGAGAGCATCGCTCATTGTTCCCTTCGTATTGCCGCCCATCGTCGTAGTGGTGGGCTTCCTCCGAGTTTTTGGAGAATTTGGAATCCTGGACTCCTTGCTTATGACAATAGCTGGAACTTCTGATAGCATTATGAACTTAGCAAATGGATTCGTTGGAATAATCTTGGCCCACGCATTCTACAATATACCTCTAGTCATTGTGATGGTCTCATCTGCACTTGAGAGATTGAATCCAGAGATTGAGGAAACCGCAGAGATTCTTGGAGCCACGACTCTTCAGAAATTCAGGTATATCATCCTACCTCACATTCGTGCTTCACTCCTAGCTGCGGCAGTTCTTACATTCCTTTTCTGCTTCATGTCTTTTCCCATTGTGCTAGCCCTAGGAGAGGGCAGATACATGACACTTGAGGTTCGAATATGGTATGCTTTCAGGACCTTTGACTTTGGCGAAGCCAGCTCTCTGGCATTGATTCAAATCCTCATCACTCTAGCCCTCGCCTTTTCCTATGTCAGACTTGGTAGAATTGAGGAAAATGGGGGTAGAACCGGCACAATCAAGACAATGTCCTTTGATGAGATCAGCTTGATTTGGAAGGTCTGTTCTGTTGGCTACCTTATATTGATCGCAGTTCTAGTTGCAGGGCCTATCCTGGCAATCGCACAAGCAGCTGTTTATAATCCCTTCAGCGGCCAATACACATTGGAAGGGTTTGCCAACCTACTAAATTCAGGTGCAGGAGGCGGGCTAATACCACTTGCTAACTCTCTTCTTTACGCGGTCCTAGCAACCATCCTAGCAGTCCTGCTTGGTATACCTTTGGCATATTTGCATCGTACTCGACAAAAGGGCCTGCCAACTCTGGCATCAGCAATGACACTTCTGCCCCTAGGAATTTCTGCAATCACAGTGGCCTATGGACTCATGCGGACTATTGCTGTTCCCTTGGGACTAACCACAAATCCATGGGTTCTGATTGTTATCGCTCAAACCCTTATTGGACTGCCTTTCAGCACCAGAGCAATCGAGCTATCTCTTAGGAATATTGACAGTGAAGTCATTGAGCAGGCTGAATCATTAGGAGCTTCGCGTCTGCAGAGGCTGCTCTATGTTGAGCTTCCTCTGCTCGCGCCTGGAATCCTTGCGGGAGGGGTTTTCGCATTTGCTATGGCCATAGGCGAGATGTCAGCGACATTGTTCATTGCACTTGAGCAGAATACAACATTAGCAGTTGTTATCTATCAATATCTGGGTGTTAGGAGAATGGTTGAAGCAGGAGCAGCAGCCTTTGTCTTGGTAGCAATCTGCTTCATCGCCTTTCTTGTGATTGGAAAGATTTCAGAAGAAACTTCAGGAGGCGCGTTGTAGTGGTTAGTGTTGAACTGCATGGACTCATGCGAAGATTCAGAGATGGGACTAGTATTGGCCCTATCGACCTCAAAGTAGGAGATGGCGAGCTTATGACCTTGCTGGGGCCAAGCGGTTCAGGAAAGACAACAACACTTCGAATGATAGCAGGCTTTTTCAGACCACAAGCTGGCAAGCTTCTATTCGATGGCCAAGATGTAACGTATGCTCCTCCAAGAGATCGGAATATCGGAATGGTGTTTCAGTCTGTGGCGCTCTTTCCAAACATGAATGTCTATCAGAATATTGCATTCGCACTTGAGATGGCTGGATGGAGTCGAGAGGCAACTATTGAACGGGTTGAATTTCTTGCGGACATTCTGGGTATTCGGGGCTTGCTGATGAGACGTAGCAACGAGGTAAGTGGAGGAGAGGGACAGAGGATAGCACTTGCTCGAGCACTTGCAAAAGAGCCGAATCTTCTTCTCTTGGATGAACCACTCTCAGCACTAGATCCTCAATTAAGAGAGAGACTCCAAACCGAGATCCGGAGAATACAGGACGAACTCAATATCACCACCATTTATGTGACCCACAGCCAGGATGAGGCATTTGCCATCTCTGATCGTGTAGCCATTCTAAATAAGGGAGTAGTCAATCAAGTGGGCCATCCTGAAGAACTCTACGATAAGCCCGCCAGCGAGTTTGTTGCCAGCTTCTTAGGGAGTGGTAATGTTCTGACTGGTCAAGTAGTAGAGCTTCATCAAGAACGCGTTATTGTTGATACTGGTGGATATCGATTTGCTGCAAACGGCGTTGCGGATAGAGGCGGAACAGTCAAGTATACTGTCAAACCAGAAGACATCTTCTTGACGTCGGATATCAGCAAGGACACTCCAGTGGCATCAGTCATCTCAGTAGTTCCAAGAATCGGAACTTTCAGAATCACTCTTGATTTTCAAGGTCAGACTATTGTAGCCTCAGTTCCAGATGAATCTCTGGCCCATAGACTAAGATCAATGAAAGATGCTGAGGTTGGATTTGGATTCTCTGATGGATCAGTGATGCTGCTGGACTAGGCTGATAGTGCTAGGACCATCTCTCGTCATCATCTGTTGATTCGGCTTCTTCCTCTTGAATGACATCCAGTTCCCCGAGCTCTTCAGATTCGGAGTGCATGTAGCCAAAAGAATCGTCAGGAACCGGTTCATATTCATCTTCAGCAGGAGTGCTTACACTCTCGTCAGATTGCTCCAAAGATGCAAGAATATCTCTGTCTATGAGAGCAAGGACCTTGTTTCTGATTTTGTCTGATGCATTATACATGTCTTGTGTGTCATACCTAGCCACCAGACGGTCAATAATCTGCAAAGTGGCTCTGTTCTTGATAAACATAAACACAAGGGTGAAGTTGAAGATGATGGCGAGCAGAGGACCCAATGCAACCATTATGACGAATACTGAGAACCAAGGTTGTTCAAAGCCTGCTGTCAATGTCAACTCAAGCCAAACTAGAACTAAATCAACGCCAGCAAAGAACTCAAGCATGTCTTCTAGGTCGTCGCCTACATTGCTGAGTGATCGGTCCTTGAGATCCAAGTGGAAAAGACCTGCATCCTTGATGAGCCATGGACCGTAGTATAGTATCAGGATCGTCAGAGGAAGAACAGCAGCTGAGATTACAACAACCCAAAGCCCGAATATAGCAAGATCTGCAGTTTGTGCCACGCCCATAAGTTCAAAGCTCACCGTTGTCATTCCAATGCCGACTACCAGAATGGAACCATATAATGACCTACGAAAGACAAGCCGCAGGCTCTGATCTTTAGGTTCTGGCCAGACGAAATACTCGCCAGTGCCTCTCTTGAAGAACCTATGAACCCTTAGGAGCAATGTTCCTGCACGAGGGACCTTTAGAATGATGTAGCAAATGGCTACACCAAGTATCGTGGCAACAAGGGATCCTATTGTCATCGCCAGCGTGTATATGCCCAGATTCGATGGTGATATTGAGAAGTCCGTTAGGACATCATAGACGTATATTAGACCCCAAGTGGACCCAACCATAATGAGCGTGGAAATAATGAAGCCCGCAATAAATTGTAACACAGAGAGGGTCTTGCCTCTACCAAATTGCTCAGCATAGAATGCTTCTGCTGACTGTTCAGTCATTGGCACCGACTAAGGCCATTAGCTCCCCTTCTACATAAGGCTTGTTGACCGCTATCAGTTTCAGGGTTTATAAACAAAACATCCACCACAATAACAATCTTATATCCCAAACAGAGATATCCAGCTGTCCGTAGAGATGACCATATCTCAACTAATCTTTAGCTGCCCAATTCTGGGGGCACAGGAGCAAGAAGATAAAAACTGCAAGTTAGTGAATAATCATGGTCGTAGGTTATGAGGTAATGGAGGATGGAACTCTCAACGAAGTTGAGATCTCCAAGGCAGACTTGGATTCTCAAATGGTAGTCTGTGTAGTTGATGACGAAACCAAGTCAATCTACCTGTGGAAAGGCACTCAAGCAGGAATAAGAAGAAAGTTCATTGGCGCAAGAGTTGCGACCAATCTTCGAACTGAATATGGGTTCCATTTCAAGGTGAGGGCAGTAGATGAAGGAGAAGAACCACCCACATTCTTCAGCGCGCTGGATGGGACAACTGCTGCAACACGTGTGCTAAAGCCTGGGGAAAAGCCCCCTACTCCAGCTCCGCCAAAGCCCAAACCAAAGGCAACTGCCGCAGAAGCGCCAGCATCGAAGACCGAAGCTGCACCGCCCCCAAAGCCGAAGGCAACTGCACCACCTCCGAAACCATCAGTCTCTACCACATCGCCTTCAAAACCATCTACAGCTCCAACGGCAACATCTATGCCTGCAAGTCCAATTTCAGGTGAAATAAAGGCCATGATTGAAGAGCTGCAGACCACTGACCCGCCTGAAGGCTATCAAAGAGAATTGCTGATCGTGTATAACGAACTATTTACAGTTGCAGAGCACAAGATAGCAGTATTCGGACAAGAGAAAGTTGAAAGGAAGTTTGAAAGGGTCAAAGATCCTCCAGAAGGTACGTTTATGGCGGAGGGATTCATTCCCCGCGTTATTGTCAAAGATGGAAAAGTGCTAGGTATCGAGCTACTGAAGGGCACACCTGAAGCCATCCTGAGTCCAATCAAACAGGAAATGAAGGAGCGCCTGGGAGACCTCATCACATTCTTCCGTTCTGAAACCGAAGCGCCCGTCATGCCAACCGCCGATGAAAAGGCCAAGACCGCTAAAAAGAAGAAGAAGCTTGTCGCAAAATAATCAATGAATCAATAGGGAGCAAAATACAATGTCGCAACATCTGGACCCAGAAAAAGAGAAGGAACTCGTAGAGCTCCTGATGGGATTGACTAACTATGCAGACCTTGACGCCATTGCGGTGGTCAGCAAGCAGGGTGTGAAGCTGGCGTACTTCGCCACTGAAGACTCCGAAGCAGATCCAGATCTCATGGCTGCTGTAAGTGCAGCATTGCTGATGACTGGAGAGATGGCTGCGTCTGCAGAGAAATTAGATTTGGGAGACCTCTTCGAGGTGACGGTCAGAGGAGCGAAAGGATTTGCAGTGCTTTCACAAGCTGGAGAATTCCTACTCATGGGTGCAGCGAAGGACTTGACATCTATGGGTCTGGCAACGACTCAGATGAGGAAATATGCCAAAGAGGTTGGCGATTTACTCTCAACATGAGGCCGCTCTAATTCAAAGCCGTTTTTTTTGCCACGGTTGTGGCTAATTTAGTTAGGATGCGCCCCTGATAGCAAACAATATACGGAGGCCTCGAGTCGACAGACACGAGTGGATTCATTTGAAACTGAGAATCACCTCGAGAGCTGCAAACCTGAAATATGCCATTAGAGATGTGGTAGTAGCTGCCAAGCAGTATGAGAAGGATAGTGGCGAATCCCCACTCTATCTCAATATTGGTGATCCCATAAAGTATGACTGGAAAACTCCCGAGTTCATGATAGAAGCCATGTGCAAGGCCACACGCGACGGTGTGAATGGGTACTCTCCATCAGAGGGCCTTGATGAACTTAAGCATGCTGCAGCTGAAAAGGAGAAGCGAGTCAATGGGATCGATGTCGATCCTGGGCGAATCATTGCAACAACTGGGGTTTCGGAGGCAATCCAATTCCTAGCAGGGGCACTCGTAAACGACGGTTCCGAGCTTCTTGTTCCTGGACCCTCATATCCTCCATATGTTGGCTATGTCAGCTTCTTTGGAGGCGTCCCTAGAACATATCGTACAATCGAGGAGGAAGATTGGGCTCCGGATACGGAAGATCTTAGAAAGAAGATTAACGAAGAAACTGTGGGCATCCTCGCTATTAATCCGAATAATCCAACAGGTGCAGTCTATGATGAGAAGACACTCAAGGAGATAGCGGGGATAGCAGGTGAGTACAACCTTCCACTCATAACCGACGAGATCTATGATCAACTCACTTTCGACAAGGACCAGACTCCAATGGTCAAGGCGGCCGGAGAAATTCCGGTCATGGGCTTTAATGGTGTTAGCAAAGTCTACCTAGCTCCCGGATGGAGAGTAGGGTATGTATACTATCATGACCAAGATGGAGAGCTTGAACCGCTTCGCGATGCAATGGTGAAACAGGCTAGAATCAGAATCTGCTCTAATGCCCCGGCACAACTAGCCACAGCAGCCGCCCTCAGAAGTGACGGAAGTCATCTGAAAGACGTAATGGCCAGATTGAGAGTGAGAAGAGACCTGATTTGGAGGAGGCTGAATGAGATTGATTCGATTTCGACACGATTGCCTCAAGCCGCGTTCTACATTATGCCGAGGATTGAGCTAATGGCCCGGTGGGCAAATGACACGGAGTTCGTGCTTGATGTTCTCAAGAATACTGGCGTCGTGTTTGTTCCCGGCTCTGGCTTTGATCCAATATATGGCTTGGCACATTTCAGAAGCGTATTCCTTCCTCCACCTGAGATGATAGAGGACGCAATGAATAGGCTAGAGCAATTCATGGACAAGAGAAGAAAGTGAGTAGAGAGATCTACCCAGTTTCTGTCTTCTTTGATTCTATAATTGCATTGACATCTGAAATAAGCTCGTCTAAAAGCTTCTTTGCTAATGCCACTTTATCCGGAGTGTCTGGCGCTACACCTACAGCGAGTACCCTATCACTTGACATGCGCTCAAGCTCGGCACGTATCCCAGACAGTTTGCTCACTGCTGTTTCTACCATAGTGCGATGTTTGGTTCTCAGAGCGCCTTCGGTTGGATCTACTGAATCAGCAGCGGAGGGCAGTTCACTCTTTAGAGCCTCCAGGTCCCCGATTAGATTGGATGTCTTATCACGCGCACCAGAAATAAGAGCAGCAAGCGCTTTCTTGGATTCAGCTTCGTTGCCCCAATCAACTTTCGCTTCAAGAGAGGCTGCCTCAATCTTGGCTTGCTTGCCTTTCATTGTAGAATCAATCTCTTCCTTGGCGGATTGAAGCATCACTTTTGCATATGATCGTTTCCTAGCCTCCTTGGCTTCGTTTATTCTTGCGATTAGCTCCTCATCGCCAAGGATTGCATCAATCTTGTCAACCATCTCGTTGACTACATGAACGCAGCCGCGTGCAGAAGGGATATCTCCTTCATCGAGATAGGTGCGTGCCTGTTTCGCTGAGTTGGCAATGGATGAAACGACACCATGTAACACTTCTTTTTCAAATGGCGAGTCCTCAACGGTGGAGGTAAGAAGTCCTAATCGAGTGTCTGTAACATCAAGAGCCTGTTGAAGTTTCTCGGTTTCCTTGAAGTCCTTCAGTACCAGTGTTCCGGGCCCTGCTTGCAGTGAGTATTCAGTCTTCAGCTTATCACTGTAGACTCCCTTCATCATGATGGTGTATTCCTTTACACCCATTATGCCTTCTTTCGCCTTTACTACGACTGCTATGTCAAGGGATTCATCAGGCGGAAGCATCGGAATGGATTTCTTCCGTTCACCTGACATGACCACAAGGTCTTCATCAATATGCCATTCGAGATTCACGTTTGTAGCTTCACCGTCACCTGCGTTTTGAATTAGAACGCGAATTGGAAATTCCTCTGAAAAGGTCATGTCGCTTGGCAAAGCCAATTGGGGAACAAGCCTAGGAACCTTAAGCTTGCCCCTAAGAATCTCTCTGACCATATCCAGTCCTCTATCCACATATTTGGTGAACTCCTGAGCATTGGCATTAGCCAGGGCTGCTTTCAACTCGGTCACGGCCGCGGTTTCTGCAGTCGCAAAGCCTTCGAGGTCCATTGCTTGGATCGAGGTTTCAATCATCTGAGGGATTTGACTTAGACGCACAATGGCAGGAAATCTAAGCTTGGAGGCATTTTCAGCTGAAAATGTCCGAGCTCGATAGAAGGAATCAGCCTCTCTCCCAATCATTAGGAGCAGCATACACGCAGCCATCGCAAGGGCCGTACCCTTGGCGGTTTCTGCGTCTTCCCCCCAGAGGAGATGTTCTCCTGCTGCTGCAAAGAGATCATCTGCGGCATGGCCATAGGATTCAACAGCCTTCTGCGACTCTCCAAGCTCTGAATAGACATCGCCAGCTGCACACATGTTCATGGCTGAATTCTTGAATCCTTTGCTAGTTCTATATTTGTCCGCAGCTTTCTCATAGGCATCAGCAGCCTGACGATACAGCTTATCTGCCCCCTCGTAGTCACCTCTTCGCTCCGAGGTTTCAGCGGCCTCAATGAATTTCCGTCCAGCTTCAGTAAAGGACTGTCTTAGAGACTCCTTTGTTGCTTCTTCAATCATGCGCCTTACATCTTCATCCGACACGGTTCCTCGACCTCCAGCTCCCTCTGGACCAT
The DNA here is from genome assembly GCA_048882485.1 of Candidatus Thorarchaeota archaeon. Taxonomy (GTDB): domain Archaea; phylum Asgardarchaeota; class Thorarchaeia; order Thorarchaeales; family Thorarchaeaceae; genus SMTZ1-83. The sequence continues at coordinate 143,803 of JBHLRP010000003.1, read as the reverse complement.
CGCTTCTTTGTTAAGTAGGTCACAGCTATTAATCATGTTCTAGTATACTTCTCTTGGAGAGTGCTTCAGCTTATCAGGCAGAGAGCCACCATGACCCTCAATGATAAGCTCGTAGCCAGACCCAATGCGGCCTTTCCTCGCAGTCTGAAAGCCGGACTTCTGAATTGATCGCGCGCCACGTTCTGCTGAACGTTTTTCGATCATTCCGACCCCACCAGGAACGGTGAGTATCAATTTCTTTTGGGCATCATCAACCTTCAATGTAATCTCCGAAGATGGCGTGCCTGAACACTCATGAAACTGGCTGTTTCTGTATTCTAGGAATGTCATAGTTCCCTACCTTTGTCAATTCTAAACTCAAACTGGCTCAGGTTGCATATTAGGATTTGCGGGATGGAATTCGCTGCTTCTTAGGATTTGCTTCCTAGAAAAGGCAAAACCAACCACTCAGTAGAAGTGACTTAGTTGAATCTGCATCATCGTACAACATGTGCTTGTCTCGATGGTCGGAAAAGCCTACTGCAATTCTGACAAAAGACCAAGCGTTCCTGCGTACCTTGAACTTGGCGATATGATTGGAATGCAGCACAATAGGGACACCTGACGACACCGCTTGTAGTGTGTAACCAAGGAGGTAGTGACTCTTCTGCAAAAGAGGCTTCAGTCAATGGAGCCCCGCAATTCTGACATGCTGTGAAATGTGGTGAATTTTGGTGCGAGCAGTATGAGCAAATTATGGGAGACACTCCACGGTATCTATCCTTACGATCCATGTATTTTTGGCCCTTTCTGCTTTCAGCATATTGTGCTATACCAATCACCAAGAAAGCCATACCAGTAACTATGAGGAGATTGTCTGCACCTACAGATCCAGGAAATAAAAAAGGAGTAGCGATGTAGGGAATTGTCGAAAGGACTCCCAAGACCATAAAGATAATCCCTCCGAGTCGTTTTATCGATGCTTCATCTGCAAGCATGCACTCAGGAGTGCAGTAGAGATTCTCACTCTGGCTAATTGTCCAAATTGGACTCTCAGGAGTTCCACACCACTTGCACCGAGCAAGATTGTCCTGAGAAACAATTACCCTATCAGAGTGTTCGTCAGACATATTCTCCCTCTGTGAGTACTTTCGTTCAAAGAGTTATAGAGTTTATCTACGAAATGAGTCCCTTGCGTTGACATAGTTTGCTTACTCAAGGGGAAACCTCTTTCCAAGCTCTGTAGTGCTTGTAGCAATTCTCATAGAAATTGCCTGTATTAGGATTTGCGGGATGGAGGTATGCAGAAAATTGAGAGATTGGAAAAAGAGACAAAATGGGGCTATGGACCAGAGTAAGGTCCACAGTCCCAGATGATTGAGAGATTAATTGAATGCGATTCAGTCCATCGGTGGTGGTGGAGGTGGTGTGTCGTCGACTTTTGTGTCCACAGGTCTCAAAACAGAATCGCGCTTCTTCTTAGTGAAGAAGAATCCGACCAAGATGAAGATAAGCCCTAGCACAGCAACACCTGCACCAATGAGCACCGTCATTTCACCAAAGAAGGCATATTGTGCATCAATGGATGGTAGTAGTGCTATAATTGCTCCTGCTATAACCAGGAGTGCTCCAAGGCATACCGGCCCTGAACGGACATATGAACGCCATGTAAGATAAGCCAATTGATTTAGCTCCTAATCGAGACTCTTACCACGCGGTCTCGTCTAATTCTACTTCAGAAGTTAGGAGCGTTTTAAGATTGTCGGCGATATTCTAGCCGAGGTCTAGAGCGATTTGAACAATGCATCCCGTTGAAGAGGTATTGATTTCTATTTTGGCTCCGATAAGTTTGCCAACTTTCTCTGCAACCTTTTCATGGAATGCGCATGGATAGCCCGCCGGAAGTTTCCTCCCATCAGGATCAATCTGTCTTGCCATTGCCAAAAGTTCGCAACGTCCTGTTTCTATCTTCATTTGGTGTACTGGAGCTGCAGGGAGCTGAGCTTCTTTCGAGCAACTGAGGATCATATTTCCAAAACCAGAAAGAACGTCAATTCCATCACCAGTTGCGCTCCACATTCTAACCAATTCGTTTGCTACATTCTCAAACATGACCTCAAGATGGCCCGAGGGAAGATTTCCGCCATATGTTGCCAATTCTGACAACATCACGCCGTAAGATTGGATTGCGTGTTTCCAGAGATCGGTACTGTTCAGGGACTCCAGCTTGGGTATGGCACCTACGCCAGTGAGAGAGATATCATCAATACTTGTAGAAGGCTCGGCTTTAATCTCAGATTCCCCCTCAGAAGGAGCTGTGGGGGAACTGCCATTATCATATACAAGGTCAGGAATCTCATAGTTGGGACACACACCTGCAGTCTGATATTTCCTCGAAAACTGCATTAGTCGGCCGGCGCATTGAGCCACCGCATGTCTGCTGAGGCCTTCAAGTCTTATGTGGCCATAGATTACTCCCACATAGGATTCCAAATCTAAGTCATGAATAGTCTTCTCGACTAGAATCTTCTTGCCTCTGACCACACGGCATGCCCACTTCTCATCCATGACTCCTGCTTGTGCCGCATAGCTTGTATTGGTGATGCCAACCAATGGCGAGATAGGATAGAAATCGCTCAATGTCAGACCTCACTAATGTCTTTGTCCTATGACCCTGTTTTCATGGCTTCAAAAGGCTATCTTGATTGTATCGAGATTTTCAAAATCCGAAGCGATTCCTCTGCTCCATTTTTTATCAAGATTTAGATTCTGAAGATGGTGACCAATTTGGAGGGCTGCTGTTGCTTTGAAGAAAGGATTCGTAGATAGGTCAGAAATACTTATATGTAATAATTTTATTACATGTAATCATAGGTGAAGAATGTGGAATACGCAGACCTCATAGAGAAGCTAAAAGCGTTGGGACATGAGTATCGACTCAAGATACTCACCTCCCTAGTTGATGGCGAGAAATATCTCAGCGAGTTAGCTAAGGAGGTCGGCATAAGCAGAGCACTCGCCAAGGTACACCTGAACAAACTCTACAAAGCAGGCCTAGTCGAAACAAGGATAGTACTTCTAGAAGACGAGGCAAGAGCCCTCAGATACTACAGGCTGAAGGATTTCCACATCGAAATATCGCCTATTGAATTGAAAAAGAGGAAAGATATGAATGGATTCTAGAGGAACAGCGATAGTTGGCATCTGGATAGGAACCGCGATCATCAGTGGTATCCTTGGCTATTTCAGGGATTACGCTGGATTTTCCATCATTCTCATCATTTTGGCCCTTGTCCTCACTGGAAGCATAATGAAACAAGATCCGGGGGGAGAAATGGGAGCGGAGATGAGGGCAAAGATGGAGAACGTGGGAGAGAGATTGTCAGCGCTGGAGAGAAAAGTAGAAGAAATCAACAGGCTGCTAGAAGAGTAGGCATTCGGCCAATTCACTAAAAATGTTGTGCTTTTCAATTTCTTGGCACATCTTGAATGTATGTGATAGTCTAGCGAGATGCTTTGGTAACTCTGAGAGTGATTATCGAGTGAGCATCAACTGGAATTGTTGCAGTTGAACCAGATGTTGGCAGGTCTCCAATGACATTCTCACGGAGATCTACCAGGCTGACCCTGGATACTCCAAAGGGAAATTCAAGAGTTGCGCTTCCTTTTTCGCCCGCCATTTCATAGAGTCGAATAATGAACTCATGTTCAGAAGTACCAATCTTGAAACAGGAGAGACCAAGTTCCATTCCCTCAATTTTCAGAAATGAATTCTCAAGAGGCAGCGTTCCGCCGGAAGTTTCTAGCGGATAGCCAATTAGCGGTAATCTGTGCTCAGCAGCTGTTTTCCACACTGAAGCCTGTTTCCAGGTTCCCTTGTGTGGAATAATAGACATCCGAAATGAATGTTCGCCTTTCTCATTTGCAGTCTTTGACTGAAGAACATCATCATGTCGCCCATGTGATAGCTGTTCCACACTTCGCAGGAGAGTTACACTGAGCATTCCATCTCGGAAGTGAAACTCATGAAGGCCAAATGCTGATAACCCTATGCCAAACTCTGGTCCAGAGCAATCCACCCAATCAAGGCCAGAAAAGAGCCCCTGGTTGGCATCAGCCCATTCCTGAGGATCATTCGGAGTGGCGGTCTTAGACTCTGCACCAAATTGAGAGCCGACTACCACATTGTCTGCAAGTACTGTAAGAGGGAAGTTGACTCTGACACGCTTGCCATGGCCATTGAAATTCAGTTCTGTTTCAAGGTCGATTCTATGGAGATCCTCGTACAAGACAACCCTTTGGACTCTCTTAGAATCCTTGAAATCTCCCTCAACTATTACTGTGGCTCGAAGCGGACCTGACTCAACGACTGAAAGTTTGCCTGAGTGCCGCAATGTTGTGAGATCAGATTCCTCATCTGAAAGCGTGGATCTTGCGTATCTGTAGAGGTCTCCAACATCACTTTCCATTGTTAGATAATTGCCGGGGCCGCGCAGAGCTTCAAACTGATTGCGTTTGTCAAACACTCTTGTCATCGCACCACTGAAATCATCAAATTCGACGATGAAATCATCCGACTCTATCCAATTGTTCCCTGTGCGTAAAGAAGACTCAAATTCGAGAGGCTTCTCTGAGGGCTCAATAGTGTAGACTCTATATCCAAGACTTGGCATATCTGATGCAAGAATAAGGACATCTGCGGGGCTTCCCTCGGCGATGTCCCCAACTACCTGATACGGAACACTGTTTCCATTTGAATCATGAATTCGAAAGAAGGGCGTGTGGATCTTAGATAGATCTATGGAAAGTCGAGTCAAATCACTCCGGCGCCAAGGAAGAGGATTGAATATTACAAATGATGCCTTGGAGGGATCAACCGAGATTTGAGATGCAACACCACTTATGGCATCTTCAAGAATCTCGCCAGCCTGGTCTAGCGCTTGCTTGAATCTCCGCTCAGCGAATTGATAGGGCTCATCGGCAATGGTGCCTCTAATGATATTGTGATCTTGATTGAAAAGAAGTATTAGCCAGAGGTTCTCCAACACCCTTGTATTGCTCAAATCACCGGTATATGATAGATGCAGCTCGGTGAGATAAAGCATAGATTCTAGCTGGCGATTCATCTGCTTCAGCTTCACTCTGGCACTCAAACCTCCAGATCTCGCAGATGAGAAACGGCCAGATGCCAATTCTCCAGACATCATGGGTAGAGAGGCTTGTACTGCTTTGATTTTCTCAGTGAACTCCCTTGGAGTTACAATCGACATTCGCATGTCTGGAAAAGATTCATTCCAGTGGGAAACAATGTCAGCTAAATGTGGTAGCGGAGGCACAAGCTCGCCGCCAACAGGCACAAGCACATTCTGGGAGGACGCCTTTGCTCCAGCCAATTCTGCAACTTTGAGTAGATTACTGTAAGCTTCTCTAAGATTCTCTGATAGCCATGCGGAGCTGTCATAACCATTTGAAAGCCACACAGCATTCACCCGACTGCCATCAGGTCCTTTCCACACAAACTCAGTCGGCGAATCATATGGCATCCCCCTCCAAAACACATACGAATCAATCCCACATTGCCGTAGAATTTGGGGCATTTGAGAGCAGTGCCCCGAGGAATCTATTGCCCACCCCGTCTTCACTTCAACTCCTAGTTCCTCTCTGACGAAGCGAGTGCCAAACATAAATTGGCGAACTATGGATTCTCCATCAGGGATGATGAGGTCAGGCATCACATACATGCCACCCACAATCTCAATCCTCCCCTCCAAAACCCTTTGATGAAGGGAGTCCCAGTAGTTGGGAAATAGTCGCTTGAACCCCTCAAGAAGTGTCACTTGGTCCACACAGAATTTGTGACTTGGATTCACTTCAAGATAGTCCAGAATGCTTTTGACATTCCAAGAAACAATGCTGACGTTATGTTCATACGTCTGCACTCTTGAGTTGTCAAAATGCAGAAATGGGCATAGATTTACTATCCAACGTTGCCCCATTGTAAGTCACTCAACAATGTGTTGTGTAATATGGATGCCAAAAGTGTTGCGACCCTAAGGAAATGGGAGAGAGTCAGGGTGGATGACCCTCCGATTTGATGGATTATACATATAGGTCAGACCGCGTCGGTCTATCTGGCTCAATTTGGCGGCCTTCTAGAGCCGCAGAAATCTTGTCATAGTATTCCAACACTTTTGGTGTCAAAGTTGGCCGCACTGTCTTCAGAGCTTCTTCGAAATGCTTCATTTCAATTTTCCTGGCCTTCATCTGGATATTTGTTGGTGTTGAACCCTCAGTGACAGCAATCATCACTGCGACTCTTACTAGGCCTTCAATGTCAGCTCCAGAGAAGTTGGCTGTCTTTTCTGCAAGTTTCTCCAAATCGAGGTTCTCCGAACCCGGAATGCCCCTTGCAACTGTGTGCACCTTGAGTATTTCCAATCTCGCACCCTTGTCAGGTGCTTCGACATGCAACAGGATATCGAATCGACCAGGACGAAGCATTGCTGGATCCATAATATCTGGGCGATTCGTAGCGCCGATGACAAGCACATTCTGCAGAGTCTGAAGCCCATCAACCTCAGCTAGGAACTGGTTCACAATCCTCTGTGTCACTCCAGTTTCATCTTGCCGCCCACGCTGACTGAGCAGCGCATCTATCTCATCAAAGAAGATTACACATGGAGCAACCTGTCTAGCTTTCTTGAATATCTCTCTCACAGCTTTTTCTGATTCTCCCACATATTTGTTAAATATCTCAGGTCCCTTTATTGAGATGAAGTTAGCCTCACTCGTAGTGGCGACTGCCTTAGCGAGTAGAGTCTTTCCAGTGCCTGGCGGGCCATAGAGAAGAATCCCTTTGGGGGTCCTAATCTTCATTTCTGTGAAAACATCCGGATACTTGAGAGGACCTTCTACGGACTCCAATAGCGCCTTTTTCGCATTTTCCAGTCCGCCAATATCTTCCCATTGTACATTGGGTTTTTCCACAAGCACCTCCCTCAGAGCAGAAGGTGAGATACCGGAGAGTGCAATATCGAAATCATTCTGTGTCACAAAGAGATCACGAAGCACATCTGGAGGAATATCTCCAGTTTCAGGATCTACATGAGGCAGCGCTCTGCGGAGTGCTTCCATCGCGGCTTCTCTAGCTAGAGCCGCCAGGTCCGCACCAACGAATCCATGAGTGACAGAAGCCAACCTTTGAAGATTAAGATCTTCCTCGAGAGGCATGGATCTGGTATGAATCTGAAGTATCTCAAGACGGCCCTGTCGATCAGGCACGCCAATCTCAATCTCGCGGTCAAACCGACCCGGTCTTCGGAGAGCCTCATCAACATCATCTACCCGGTTTGTTGCTCCAATTACTATCACTTGTCCTCTGCCCGCTAGTCCATCCATCAGCGCAAGTAGTTGGGCAACGACCCTTCTCTCAACTTCTCCCGTAACTTCAGCCCTCTTTGGTGCAATACTGTCGAGTTCGTCAATGAAGATAATGCTAGGGGCGTTCTTCTCAGCTTCCTCAAAGGCTTCTCTCAATTTCTGTTCAGATTCTCCATAGAATTTGGACATTATCTCTGGTCCATTAATTGTCTTGAAATTCGCACCTGATTCATTAGCCACTGCCTTCGCAATAAGCGTCTTACCTGTTCCAGGTGGCCCATGGAGCAAAACACCTTTTGGTGGGGATATTCCGAGACGTCTGAAGAGCTCGGGGGATTTTATTGGGAGCTCAACCATTTCTCGGATCTTCTGTATCTCCTTGCTCAGACCACCTATGTCTTCGTAGGTGACCTGCGGGATTGAAATCTCCTCAGGTTTTGCAGGTCGAGTGAGAACCTCCAGCTTAGTTGATGCAGTAACTCTAACATGCTTGCTTGGACCCACAGACGTCGCGGTGAACTGAAGACCTTGTCCTATCGATGCTATTAGGATGATATCTCCTCTTGTCATAGGCCGGTTCATTATTTGTTGCTTTATGTAGTCCTCAAAGCCCGGCTGGAATCTTACGGGCTGACTTGGCGCTAGAACAACCCTAGTTGCGTCAGGAACATTTGTTGTCCCAACTTCTACCATTTCCCCAAGCTTCACTCCTGCATTTGCACGAATGAAACCATCCATTCGGACCATATCAAGCACTTCATCCTCCTTGAGGCTTGGCCAACATACTGCAACGGTCTCCTTGGTCCCCTTAAGCAAAACGTAATCTCCTGCCCGGACTTGGAGAAGGTCACGTACTTCAGTGTTCAACCGTACTATCCCACGACCTTGATCCTTCGGCATTGCTGCCGCGACCTTCAATCTAGTCGAATTATCTGAACTTTCTGCCATTCAAACACACCCTCTATTCAAATCTCAGCAATCTCTCTATTTCATCAGATTCTTTATTATTCTCATCCTTCTCCAGACGTATCTCAGCAACCCCATTGCGGCACGAAACATAGGAACGATTGGCATCAATGGCAAAGGGAGTTTCAAATGTCTGGAATAGGTTATCAGGGCTGTAGGAAAGTGTAGCGACTCTCCCCTTGACTGTCACTTGGAGACCCTCTTCCATAGCACAGTTGTCCATAACAAGGATGACTGTGTCTCCAAGGTCTATCCTTTCAACTCTGGCACCTTCATGAGGCATATCGAATTGCACCTCATCCAATTCTTCCGAAGGACTGTCCCACAATCCGTCTATCCCGCTTCCTCCGGGCTGCATCCCAAAGGTGCCGAAGAACTGCTCTATCATTCTACGGAAAATCTTCTGAAATTCGTCATCGTCAATCATTAAACTTGTTTCCTCCCGCTTTCCAGGACACTAGGCTTCATGCGAGGCCATCTCAAATACAGGCCGCAGTCTCTCTTGACAAGCCTAGAATTCAAGCGTTTGTTGGAAAATTACATTAGAAAGTATATGAACCTTTACTAATATGCACGAATTTCTTAATAACTTTAGAAAAAGCCGCTCTTCCCGCACAAAAAAGGCCAGCAGGCTTCCACTAAGAATACTCTTAAGAAAGCCAATATGGGCAGAAATCGAGAACTCAAAGAGGCAACAACTATGGCCAACTGCTCCTTATGCGGCAAAGAAGACCTGACTTTTACATGTCCGTATTGCAGAGGAATCTATTGTGCTGACCATAGACTTCCAGAGGGACACGGATGCGCTGCAATGCAAAAGGTCAAAGATGATGCTCGGAGGAAAATCACAGAATCATTCACAGGGCAGTATGATGATGAAGACTACGATGAAGACATAATTGCTCGGCCACGACCAGTGAAAGTGAGGAAACCAAGAAAGCGAAGATTCACAGATACAGAGGTAAGAGATCTTGGGATTGCCACTGTTCTTACTATTCTGGTTAGCATCTCTATCATTGGAGGGCCACCAATTGGAATCCTCAATGGAATTATCAGACTTCCTGGACTCATCCTGGGTGGGTTATGGTGGTATCCATTGGCTCTGATCTCCATCTTTTGGTTGTCATTCATGATTCATGAGTTTGCACACAAGTTTGTAGCTCAGAGATATGGGATGTACGCACATTTCCGCATGACAATGCAGGGATACTATCTGTCCGCGGTAGCAATCCTTTTTGCTATCCCCATTTTTGGCACGGGGGTAATGGCAGTTGGAGGAGTAAGTGATGTTGATGACTACGCCAAATCAACAGTTGCAGGTCCATTATCAAATCTAATTGTCGCAGGACTGCTTTTCATCATTGCAGAGATATTGGCAATCACCACAGGAGCATTGGCATACCCGGTTGATTTCATAATCTTCTACGGAATGTTGCTTAATTCGTTCCTTGGTCTTTTCAACATGATACCCATTCCAGGATTTGATGGCAGCACAATATGGCGGTGGAGCAGACGGATTTGGGTCATAGTAACGGCTTCGTTGCTATCCACACTCCTTGTCGGTTACTTCATAATTCCAATTCTATGAAAGCAACAATTGCATGCTTTCAATGCGTCTGAGTTGCCACTAAATCAATTGAAAACTGGAGGTATAATATAGATTCAAACGAAAGCAACTGACTAGGACGTGAAACTGATATAAGACACTGAATAGTCAGGCATGATTGGTGGAGATACAATGTCATTGGATAAAGAGAAGACACTCGAGGATTTCGATGAGCTGAGGAATAGTATTGCCAAACTGCTGGAAGAACATGAAGCGCTGTCCGCAGACATTGACAAATACACTGGCGAAGCAGAAGAGCTCCGTGCTGCAAAGAGAGAAGCTGAAGAAGAGGCCTGGGCAGCTGAGGAAAGAGCAAACAATGCAGAGTCTGAATTGGAGGCTCTGAAATCGGACACGACAAAAGACTCGGAGATTGAAGATCTCAGAAAGGAGCGTGATGAACTCCGAGCTGAGATGGATGAAATCAATACGAAACTTGAACGAGTATCAGAACTGTATCGTGAAACATCGGCTGAGAAGGAGAAACTCCAAGAGAAGGTAGATGTCAGTGACCTTCTAGCGATCTATATTATCCTTATTGAAAACATCTTCGGCGGAAAACCTCATGCAAGAGTCCTATACACTCTTCATAATACCAAGACTGCTATCACAAGGAAGAATATTGAAGCTAGTACAGGAATCATGGCTACGGCTGTCATGAAAGCAATCCACGACTTGAGGAATGCCGAGCTTATTTCCTATGATGACGAAACACAAGAGGTCAAGCTGATAAAGGATATAATGTAGGTCCAGAGAGGAATCCTGCAATTAACCTTGAGAGTGTAGACACTTGGGAAGAATAAAGTATGCACCAGAACTGAAGAAGTATGTAAGGAGATACAATCTGGGCGAGAAGCTTAGCTCAATCTTCCACCTACTTGGCAACGATGCACAGGAAGTCATAGACTGGGCATACAAAGAGTCCAAGAGAAAGCAGGAAGGAAGGAAAACGCCCCAAGGGATAGAATTGGGAAAGGCAATGTTTCATTTGATTGGACGAACCGCAGCAATTCATCTTGTACAGCAAAACCACGCTCGAGGAAAGCTTACCACGAAAAACGAAGTCCGACTTAAGACAGGACAAAAGATGGAGATGCCTGTTCTCTACCAGGAAGCAGGCCTCCGACATCCGCAGGAGGCAAGGAATCTAAGGCACAACATGTTTCATGAAGCATTTGAGGCTTATATCACTCATCTGTTTCCCAATGTGGAAACAAGTGTCCCATCTACTGGAGGGGGCTTGACTCCGGATCTTATGGTGAAGCATAAAGATCTGAATTGGACAATCTCAGTAGAGTACAAGGGGTATCGTTCGATTACACTTCTTAGTGAGTCAGAGATTCTAAAGGGCATGCGATACCAAGCGGCATATGGCACAGCATGGCTTGTGACCTCAACAACGAAGGATGTAAGTCACCTCTATGGAACCACGATAACATCGGATGAAATCATTGAAGGGGGCTTGGCAAGACTCCGCAATATCGCAAAAAGAAGGGTCTATACGTCTGAACAAAGGGAAAGCAAAGGAATCGCAAGAAAAGGGATTTCTCATTTGCAGAAACATGTTGGCGATGGCTTACGCTGCAAAGTTGTTTCCGCAACCGACCTCTTGGAATCCTGCAAGGCAGGTAAGCCACTGAAAGGACTAGCTGTGACAACCGGTCTAGATTTCGTTGACATGCTCCGCGACGTTGAGATGGAGAAGCATGCAAACAATGTACTAAGAATCATGAAGACTCCCGCTCGTTCGATACACAGTGATACCGTGACATCAGTCAGACTCATAGGATAGATACAAACCGCCCCGCAGGACATATGCTCCCAAGCTTTATTTGCTACCAGCCTCCCAACAGATAGTAGTGCCGTTTGAGAGATGACCGATTCATTTCGAGGGATGGAAGTTGGCAAAGCCTGTCGCGGAAGATATGCCTGGCATACTCAAAGAGGTTCTGAAGAAACTCTCTAATAATTCGCCGATTCTTGGTGCCGCCATACTTTCTGTGGAAGGATTGCCACTCGTGAGTCACTTTCATGGCAGAACCGAAGAGGTTGCTGTAGCTGCAATGGTAGCAGGCATTCACTCTGCAGGAGAACAGACAGTTCGAGAACTACGTCAAGGGAATCTCAAATCTATAATAATTCAGGGAAGCCGAGGATCTACACTTGTTGTTACAATGCCCTCAGAATACCTCCTAGCCGTAACTGCGCCAGAAAATGCAAGATTGGGTTTAATCTTCAACGATGCAAAGCTTGCTGCAAGAGAGGCAAGCAAGATTCTACGAGACCTAACTTAAGTGATTAAGCAATGCAACTAGCGTATCCAGCCGAACTTCATCCATGTTGGTCTGATTGCAGACAAAGCATCTGGGAGCGAATTCATCTACCGGTGGCAAGAGTATGCAATGTGAAATGTGCATTCTGTGATGGAAAGGGTGCTTCTGCTTGTCACACTCATGTGCCTGGTGCTTCGCGAATATTGATGAATTCTGAAGATGCTGTGAATAGAGCTATTGAGGAAATCGAAAGAAGGCCCAATCTTAGAATCGTGGCAGTATCAGGTCCTGGAGAGCCGCTAGCAAATGATGCAACGCTCCACACTCTTCAGAAAATCAAGACAGCCTTGCCGGGTATCCATTTCTGCTTGAGCACAAATGGAATATTACTTGCGTCGCAGATTCCAAGCCTTCTGAGAATCAATCTTGAAACCGTGTCAGTATCTATAAGCACAGTCAATCCTCAATCCGCCGCGAGAATCTACGAATGGGCTATAATTGATGGAAGACTTATGCGGGGGGAGAAGATGGGGAAACGCATTATTGAGAAACAACTGGAAGGGATTCGCAGAGCATGTAGCGGGGGCATTCGTGTAAAAGCAAATACCATTCTTATTCCATCCATAAACGGAGGCGATATTGATTCATTGGCTAGAAGTATCTCTGAAGCTGGAGCTACTCTTCATAACATAGTGCCACTGGTTCCAAACGACAGTATGATACGAATGAAAGCACCTTCTGGCCGCGAATTGGCAGCGGCAAGAAAGAGCGCTTCAGAGTATATTAAGCAGTTTCATCAGTGTCAGCAATGTAGAAGCGATGTTGTTGGAATCCCTGGTGATGATACACCGCTTTGAAACACATTAGGCCGGTGTAAGGCAACCATATTCTACAAGCTTGTGGATCAGAAACCAAAGCGCATTGCGATCGTAGCGGTCATTTTGCAATGATTGGAAAACCTCAGTAATTGATTTCACACCATCAAAACTGGCAATCAAGCCATCTACTGCATTAGCTTCGTATTGGATTCGAAGCTTATCGATATCTATGTCTTGACAATCATTATGCACGAGAACATCGTTCTCTGTGAGCCTGCGTTTGAAGCCTATCCATTTATACTTGGCAAGAGCAGAAATCGCTGCAAGAACCTCATCTTCTGGCAGGCCAATCAAATCGAGTATCTCAGCAACTGTGCGTTTTCCATTGATGAAAGCCTCCACCTGCTCCAGCTTTTTGTCAACATCGCCAACACGAAATCCTATCCTAGACCCTCCAGACCTACGTATAGGTACCAGGTCAAGGTCAATCTCCATATATGGAAACTCCTTGATAATATTCAGGGCAAAATCCCTGAATATTCTGACATCGCCTTCAAAATCCTTCAATTTCCTACCATGGGTTGCTTCGACTTCTTGTAGAATCTTATTGAGTTTCTCACGGTATGGAGCTTCATCAGGAACTGGGTCAACTACAAGAAGGACCAACACGGTCTCTCCAACTTCAATTAGAATATCATATGCAGCTTTTCTTATTGTTCGAATTGGAGTCTTGGCAAAAATAATCACAGCTGTGACAAAGCCAGCGATGAGGTCCGGATCAACAGTCATTTCAGCGTAAGGCACGTTGAGAACAGATTCGCCGCCTTCCATCCGGATAAGGGAGATATATCTGACCTTCTTGGTATCAATTGACAAGTTCAGCCATACCTCCTCTCCAGTATTCATTCTTTGCGCATTCTGAGAGCGGTGATGCTATGTTAATAGCCTTTGCTGGTGAAGGGAGAAATTCGCTATTTTGCCAATTCCAAATCATGGTAACCTAGCACCCCAGCATCTATCAGATTCTTTGCTACCGTTTTGACTGCTTCCATATTGTACGGTAATGATTCACAGATTTCGAGAAGAGTTTTGGTGCCATCACAGAGTTCCACAAGAGCTGTCAGCTGGTCCCCGTATACCCCTCGCAATAAAAGGGGAGGCTCCATCACCTTCACTAGTATACTCTTCTCTTCCAAACGTCTGCTCAATGTAATCCATTTGTACCGATCAAGCATTGAAAATAGCGCTAATGCTTCAGCCTCAGGTATCTCAGCCTGATCAATAATCTCACCAATTGACCGCTTGCCATTGATGTATCCTGAGATTAGCTGCAATTTCTCATCAGTTTCCCCAACACTCCAAGGTATGGTTGCTTGAAGATCAGGAGTTGCCTCGGATTTTGTGACCATTCGAGGAACCAATTCCCAATCGAGTTTTCGATATGGGAAAATCCCGAGAATGGTGAGAGCGTACTCCCTGAAAGGACGAATGTCACCCTTCCAGTTTTGTAGATGTATTTCGTATTCTGATTCGAATTGCTCAATGAGTTTGATCAGCGCCTGTCGGTACTCTGTATCATCCTCCACCTTATCAATGATGAGTAGCCCAACCACATAGTCCCCTTCTTCGATGACTACGACATAGCCTTCTTTTGTGAATGTTTTCAACTGGCGGTTCTCAAAGATGATGATAGCAAGGACAAAACTCGCGACCAAGTCTGGGTCCACAGACATCTCACGATAGGGAATGCCTATTATTGGCTCACCTCCCTCCCTTCTCACCAGGGAGAGGTAGCGGACCTTTGCACCATGGTCTTCTGGCTCACTCATCGTAATTACTGACAGGACAATTGGCCAGATATAACTTATCTGAACATCATAAGAAATCAAGAAGGCCTGTTTGAGCAGTCATTCGCACTTCAGAAGTATCATCTATGGAGTAGCCAATTAGCTCTGACAGGTTTGCTACTGTGAAGGCTGAGCCAAATCGGGTCACAAGCAGTGATCCTTTCATGCCTAGAACTTGTCCAGCCAACTGGAGGCCTTCAATTGGAGTTCTTCCCGACCTCCACCTCTGAGGTTCTGCGTTCAATGAATCAATAGGATAGTATTTCGATAGGTCCTGAAGTGTTATTTCTGATTCAATCTCTTTCTCCTTGACAGTGTCAAGAAAACCTTGCGCGATTTCTTGAGCCCTCCCCAGACTGATAGGCTTCAAAAGGTGCAAAGCCTTCCTTTCAGCTCTGACCTGCTTTTTGACTTCAGATCTAGAACCCAGTTTGTGCTCAATTTGTCGAGCCTTCAAACCTCCTTCAATGATTCCAATCACTCCACCGTAGTCTGCGCCCTGTTCAACCCATCTGGTTTCTATCCTTGCTCTTGAAGAAACGCCAATCTTCAGAGTGCCATCATTGAAGACAGCCAGATAAACGGCATATTCAGTGGAACGGCATCGCTCCTTTCGCTCTTCATTAGCGTTGCAGTAGCTCCCGTCACAACGAATACAGGGATCCATTTCGTCCATTGCAGAACATGGACCACATCGACGCATACCTCTGCGAACCAGACTATGCTCAGGACATCTCACCGGTATGCCTTGTGAATCTACGTGGCCAATGCAATGTTTGGGACCTAGGATGGTCCATCTCACATCGTATTCTGATGGAAGCGATAGAAAATGTGGTGTGTCTGCATCAGTTGGCCAAACCCTTAATCCGGGCTCGAAGGTATCCCGACTTGTAGGTCGCCAGAGGACATTCATCACATGCATAGCAAATTCTCCTAGAAAAAGGTCAGGCGTGGAGTGCCCTCGCCCATCCATTGCACTCCCTGAATATTCAGATTTGCATTACAATTTGGGCAGTTACCTTGTTTGTTGAGATGGTTCCTCTTCAAATAAACTCCATAGCGCTCTATTGCCCTATAGCCGCATTCCGGACAGTATGTATTCTCGTAGTCATGTCCACCTATGTTTCCAGAATAAACAAAGGTCAGTCCAGAGTCTCTTGCTATCTTGATGTGCCTCTCCAGCATTCTTGCTGGAGTTCGGGGAAGGTTCGTAATCTTAAATGTAGGAGAAAAAGCAATTATATGAAGCGGAGTCCTAGGACCAAGATTATCCACAACCCACTCTGATAAAGCTCTTGTGTCATTTTCATGATCACCAATTTCGGGAATAATCAGATTTGTTATTTCTATGAAGATGCCCCTCTCCTTCATGCGGATCATTGAATTGAATATAGGCTCAGGCTTAGGGACGTCCATGTACTGCTGCATGAACGCTTTGTTAGCACTTCCTTTGAGGTTAACAGATGCGGCATCAAGATACGGTGCAATGTAGTCTACTGCCTCTACTGTCATGTAGCCATTAGTGACAAATGTGTTGAACATTCCCTTCGAGTTTGCTATCCTTGCAGTATCATATGCGAGCTCCATGAAGATAGTGGGCTCAGTATATGTGTATGTTATTCCAGCGCATTCTGTCTGTTCAGCCTGATTCACGATTGCTTCAGGACTCATTTGGCGACCTACTGGACTATCACGGTGGGAGGAATGATAGTTCAAACAGAATTGACATCTGAAGTTACACGAAGAGGTGCTAATAGAGAATGTTCTAGAACCAGGCGCAAAGTGAAACAAGGGTTTCTTCTCGATTGGATCAGCTGCCATTCCATCAATCAGCCCATAGACAGATGTGTATAGCTTGGAATTCTTCAGGCTTCTCACTCTACAGAAACCGGTTTCACCCTCACGTATGACACACCTTCTGGCGCATAGATCACATCTGACTCCTTCCTTCAGGTTGGAATAGAGCACTGCTTCCTTCATAATCAGGGTCTCGTTCCCGTTGACTCTTATTCGTCTTATGGTGTGTGAGAATAATGGGAGTGTCAAGATTAAAATGAGTTCAGACCCATTTGCTGATGGTTTTTCTGTTGAAGAAACCTAGGGAGTTCCAAACACTCAGCGGCCTGTTTGGTTCAGTCACTGACAGGACTAGGCCATTCCTTAGCCGGTGTTCAGAAACCAAGTATCTAGCAGTCACTGACTTCAGCAAAGCCACAGACTAGTACTTCTCTCTAGCAAAGCAAGCTCTGGATGGACCAAGGAAAAGACATGTCGCATCACGAAAATGTAGAGTGCAATATCTTGCTGTGAAAAACGCTCTTAGGTCCGGTCAATTGGGTGCTGAGCTAGTCGAGGCTCTCGAATGTCTGAGAAGGACTTTCGTGCAGGATGTCTTGAAACCCGCTATGAAGCAATATATGACTAGCTCAGCAAGCTCAGAATGGATTGAGAAGCTCTACGAGAGTGTGTTGCAGATAGACGGGCAATTAGAGGTAGTCCAATTCTTTAGTAAGGTGCAGAAGGCCTAGACTACTGCCCCTCATCCTCTTCCAGTACTATCAACATCTTGTCAAGGACAATTGTTTCTCCGTCATCCTTAATCTGCGCAATACCGAGCTTCTGGTAATCCTCAGCCCATTTCCTGACTATGGGTTGGGACACGCCCAATGCATTGGCTATCGCCTTTACGGACATCTCTTTATTCTCCTCAATCATTAGGAAGCCCTTTGTCTTGTCAGTTGCTTCCATAAGCCCGAGATATCCTTCCAAGCGCAGCTCTGTATACCGTAGGCGTGCAAGGGTCTTATCGTGGTCCTTCTTCATTCTTTCAAATGTAGCATTGATTCGATCATATTCACTATGCAAGCGTTCAAGCTCTCGCATCTTGTCTCCCGACTCATATGATCGAAGGCGCGCTCGAAGATCGTCAACTTCAAGCAGTTGTTCCCTAGTAGAATCGATTTGACTCTGAAGTCCAGCTCCTTGAGCTTTCAAGTCACCAATCTCAATTTCCTTCTTTGAAACCATTGATCGGTGTTCAGCTGCCGCCGTTTCCGCAGTGGAAGCACGACTCTCTTCCTCTCCCACTCGCTTTGCTAGAAGATCGCGTTCGGTTTCTAGAGACTTTACCTTTTGTCTAAGGTCAACCAGAACATCTGCATCAACCTGAGGAGCAGCCTTCATCTTCGCAATGGTTTCTTCAAGCAAATCCTCTTTGGCTTTGGCTTCATTGTAATCAGTTTGAACTCTGGCAATCTCTTCTTCTCTATTCTTCAGGCGCTCCTCAGCAACACCCAAATCACGTGTGAGCTCCTCTACTTGTCTTTCGAGCTCCTTGACTTTGCTGGTGAGTTCAACAGAAGTGATTTCCTTTGGCTTCATCAACAGCTCCTTAGAAAGAAACTCAAGCTCTGTTGTTGCGCGCTGTGTGAAACCATCCACGCTTGACTTTAGGGTGGTCATTTCTTCAAATGTAGTCTTCATGGAGCCCTTGAGGCCATCTGTGATGTCTTTCACCTTCTCCATTATTGGAGCAGACATACCGGTAGTGAGTGTTTCCTCAACTTTCTCGAACTCTTCTTCAACGATGGATTTGACCTCTGTTTCAACATAAGCAGCCTGTAGGTTTGTCTTGGCTCTTCGCTTGCTCCGACCAATAATTGACGTCCTAAGATTCACAAGGTTCCCCTTTAGTCCAACCAAGAAAGAGAGTACAACCGGTACTAGGTCACGTTCGACCCTGTCAACGGTAGCATCAACATTCATCATGTTGCGTTCAAGTAGGACAAGACTATCTCTGAGCCTTTCAGCACTCCGTTCTATCTCCAACCGCCGGCGAACTTGCTCTGCAGACTCTACCATGAAGACATCAGTCTGCATTCGTCCTGAATCGATGAGATCCTTTTTGAGACTCTCATCAACACCAAGTTCCTCAAGCAATTCGTCGACTACTCCCGTTCGCTCGGGGGAGTCCTTAGGATCTTTGCTCATAAGCGAACCTCACTAACCTATCAATCATTGAGGCAATAGGTCTGGAGTAGCAGACAACACATAAATCTATTCGCAGTAGGAACGACTTGTTGGAATTGAGTGAGGTTGGGTAGTGAGATTACGCATCGAGATGCAAGCCGATGTATTGAATCGGGGAAAATCCAAGATTCGTAATGGACGGCTTATTTGGCATCTCTTTACTGACATGGACAATCAGTTTGTTGAGATGATTGATGTCTTTCCTCCAGCCAGGGTGATGGAGAGAGCAGAGAAGAATATTGTTGCGGTCATGAAGGTTCCAGAGATCAGTCCCGGTGAAGCTTTCTCTCCTACCGTGATTCTGCGAATTGATACTACGGCTAGAGATTGGCTAATTGAGCAGCGATCAATTCCAGAATCCATCAGGAACCAGACAATAGGTATGTATAGTTCTATGCAAAGATACTGGGAATTGGACAAGCCAATCATTCAAACGTTGTCTCAAGGTATCGCAGAAAAGAGCGACGGAGATCTTTCATATGGAAGGCTGGCTTTTCAAGTGGTACGAGAGCGAGTGAAGCTAAAGACTCACCTAGACGAGCGGATAGGAGCGGCAAGAGCAGCGCTGGAAAAAGAGGGGGATTGTGATGAACATGCAGACCTATTCATTGCGCTGACAAGAGCGGTCAAGATTCCCTCCAGAAGGGTCATTGGTCACTTCTTTAAGGGGCAACCCAAGCCGGAACCTCATGCGTGGTGCGAAATCTTCCTAGAGAAGCGAGGATGGGTTCCGGTTGACCCTGCACTCGGTCGTTTCGGAGTGCTCAGCGAGAATTACTTTTCACGAATTCGAGAAGGACTTGTATCACAGAGGCCTACAATCCTATTAAAAACTCGGAATGCAGACACAGGATTGCTCAGTATTGAAGAAAATGTGACTATGACAGTTGTCAAGAACGGGCGGAATTAGAAGCCAGATATCTTTCCAGATTCCATCAGAGTCACAAACATCTCGGCACCAAACTCCCAGCATGCATGAGTGTCAAAGACGCAGCAGCGAATTTTGGGGAGTAGGGGTGCATCAAGCGCGCTTCTCAGAGTGCCCGCGAGGTGATGTGCCATCATCTCGCCATAGGCCGCGATTTGTGGTATTGATTCCAAGAATCGATTGCTAGTAGAATGCATGGGCCCTGGTTTGTAATCGCATACCTCAACAGTGTCTCCCACGAATCTGAGGAGATCTACATGCCCTGACAGACGATATCGTTCAGACCACACGGGGATTTCAATTGCAATAGTTTTAGGATCATTGTATAGGAACTCTCTCACTATTCCATGGTCCGCGTTGTAACTTAGATTGTTGTTTGCACGATGGTAGTCTCTTAGCTTGCTAATTAGGTCACTATCCATGAAACGTTTTACAGATCCTGTTCTAAACAAGCGGTTCTTCATGGCTGCCTTCTTTGTAGCATTCATCGTTGGCAACTTCAGGGAGGAAGCCCTCGCATAGAATGGATCGGAGAATGGTTCAGACGGAACCTTGCCAGAGGTGATATTTGTCATATGAGCCCAAAGGGAAGCAAGATCCCCCTCATGCTTTCCCAAGCGTTCATGATGAGTCTTATTCCATTGAAAGCCATACGCAACTTTCCCATGCTTGAATTCGCGTCGTGCAATGTCAGGCTCTCTAGAAGACATGACTCACCGAATTCTTGCCGGTGCTCAATCTTTTTAATTCACCGAACGCATGTGATTTTCGGGGACTGAAATGACATATGCGTTCATTGTGTTCTACCGATTCCAACTCATGGATGAAGAAAAAGCAAAGAAGGCTAAGAAATTCTGGACGGTCTTTTCAAAGGATGACTGGCCTAGCGATATCAGAATCTTGGGAGATTATCGACATGCATGGGGAAGCGATTGGAATGGATTCCTTCTCATAGAAGTCGAGAAGCCCGAACGTTTCTTTGAATTCTGGCCCAAGTTCCGAGACAAGACACGATTCTATCTTGACAACACGCGGACTATCATTGGTGCTAAGAGAAATACAGATGAATGGTTGTAGCTAGAGCTAGCTCCCGAGGGGGAAAGTAACGATTAGGAGGGCCTTGCAAGCCCAACCGGATTAGCCGTAGTTTAGAGCGGCGTCCTCCATCAATCCTACAATCCAGTTCAGGTCCTTTTCTGCGATGCCTTCGCCGCTACGATAGATCATCAATGAACCAAGGTCAGCATTGACGGTTGTTGTATGCTGCGCGCCGCTAGGATATGGAAACGTGCCGCGGAAGCGGGAGATTTCTCCTCTATATTTGCGCGTATAGAGACCTATCTCAGCTTCATTCTTTATCGAGATTCCGCGGAACTCTGCTTGTGTGAGATTGCCTCTCTCGACACCGGATAGCATGACAGATGCGATATCAGTGGCAGCGCCATATACCTCCTTCACTGCTTCGGAAGTGAGATTCAGGGGCGTGAGTTTGGCACCTGTATGTTCCTCCATTAGCATTTGGAACTTCTTTGCGATGCGCGCTGAACCTCTTACTTCAACAGTGCCCTTTCCAGTCTTTACAAGCACTTGCGCTTTGCTGACACTGATGTAATGCACTGGCTCCAATCTGCCGCCCGTACCGTAAGTCAGAACAGGCACCTTGAAGCCCGCAATAATCTCGCCCTCAACGGTCTTCCCGGTAGCCTTCACTTTGGCAAATCCTGCTCCGGCATGGCTCTTGCTCTCTGGTGCGTACTTGACCTTCTTCAACGCGGTCGCGATCTGAGCGGCATTACTCTTGGTCCCTTCATATTTGTAGAGCTTCACTGAGAGTCCCACGCCAATGGGCCTCAGTAGTTCCGGCTTCTTCTTTTTCTTCTTTGTTGTCGTGCTCAAGATGTCTCATCTCGGTGTTTTTCGTGTTGTCTGAGGAATCAGTATCAACTGACCTTCGTTTCCGATGGAAATAAGGGTATGGTTTTCAATATAAAGAGAACATCAAATCCAGACAATAGCAGCATGTAGCTGGTGCAATACGTCCATACCAACCCTGGTATGAAATCCGACTCTTCCCAACAATCAGCCTGGAATAGCCGCTGTCCATTTGGCGCCAAACGACGAGATATCATTTGGATTCGCCAATGAGCTTCAAGATGAATTCATGAGCCCTGGGTTCATCTGAAATGAATGGTGTGAAGGTTTTATTTCGTGCCTGCTCGATGCAATCCTCCAAAGAATCAGGATCGCGACACCAGATTAGGTGTCCTCGTTTTGCCATCTCTCCAATTAATTGCGCTTGATGGCCCTCCATCAGAGTAGTATTCTCAACAACAACCAGTTTCTTCCCTCTGCTGACGCATTCAATAGTTGTTCCTGCGCCGCCTGTGCTAATAATAATGTCCGCAGCATCATATGCCTTGTTGAGGGATTTGATGAATCGGAAATATCTCATGTTCTTTGGCTCATATTCTCCGCGACCAATCTGAGCTACAACAGGCTCTTTGATGATATCCTCTCCGACGAGTCGATCTATCACCTTGACGAGGGGATCAAACATTGCTGTTCCAACTGTCAGGAAAATCAAAGCAGCTGCCCTCCATAAATTGCATTCGGGACGGTTTCAGCAAGGCTAGGCCATTGAACCAGAAAAAGGTCTGTTTTTCCTAGTAGCAATCTTCCAGTTATGGAAAGCGACTCCACTCTAGACATGCTCTCAATAAAGACTGTCCTGACACCTAGAAGGCGGGCAGCATAGAAAATGGGAACTGTGAGTCCGGTTCCACAACTCACTACGGCCACAGGCCTATACAAGACGAAATAGATGATTGATAAAAGCAACGTAAATGCTGTACGTATCACTGACATGGTCCGAGAATCCTGAGGAAGCAATCTCGGTGCAAAGACAGGTAGAACCCTCCCTTCAATCCTGATCTTCTTTGGAGTTAGACGATCGAGAATGCCAATCAGGTAGATATAGCTGAATCGTGTGCCTAGAAGATCCACGAGGGCGAATGTCTGTGCTGTGTGGCCACCACGGCCCAAGACGACAGCTAATCTCTTCATCACTATCTCACACACATCTGCCTTTCTTGCACTGCTAGATAAAGAGTTCTCGATGACTCACCAACCTAATGCTGGCGTTGACTACTTATAGCGGATTACTTTCAGATTGCGTTGAGGGAACCTTCTTTGACAATTATAGAGCCTGCCGGTAATCATCCACTATATAATGAAATCAAGGACATAGTTGGTGAAGCCAGAGTCAATGACAATCAGATTATCATCTCATCCTATAGTCAGGACGCATGCCATATCACAGCAGAAAGACCGGGTATTGTGGTCATGCCTGAGAGCCTTGAAGAAATACAGGCCATCGTGAGTCTATGTAGAGATTCCAACACACCGCTCGTACCTGCAGGCGGGAGGAACGGGATATGCGGTGCTTGCCTTCCGAGGGTTCCTGGAGCAGTTATGCTTGATATGGTTAAGATGGACAAGATAGTAGAGATTAACGAAAATGTCATGACGGTCACAGTTGAGGCAGGGCAGAGATGGGCAGAACTGATACATCGTCTTGATGAAAAGGGTTACAAACTTGGATTCCGAGGTCCCTACGGAGGAAATGTGGGAACTGTAGGCGGGTCTACGAGTATAAACAGCATTGGTTACGCTGCATCGAAGTATGGCCCTTCAACTGAAGGAGTGGTTTCTCTGGAGGTCGTGCTAGCAAGTGGTGATGTTATCAAGACCGGAACGGGCTGGAATGAAGGAGCGGAGCTCTTCGGAAGGTATTCAACATACAATGACTTGACTGGAATATTCCTTGGTGATCATGGCACCCTCGGAATCAAGACGAAGGTCACCCTCAAGATTTACCCCAAAGCAGAGCACATTACATATGGAGACTTTGGATTCAAGACGCTCGAAGAGGCGACAGCCGCCTTCCTAGAAGTTCAGAAACGAGGCTTAACAGAGGAACTCAATCTCCTAGCGGATAGACAGTCTACTGACACGTTCTTTCCTGGATTCTTAGACAGTCACCCCGAGATTCATGCTATGTTTGCATCGATAGTTCAAGAGACAGACGAACAGCTAGCTCAGCGTAAGATGGAGATTGTGAGAGAGATAGCTTTCGAGAACGGAGGGAAAGACCTCGGGAACTTTGCATCACAAATGCACTGGACTGAGCTATTCAATCTTGTTCAACCGCTCTACAATAACGGATTTTGGTTGAATACTTGTCATCTAAGGCCGATAACCACAATTCCAGACCTCATGAAGAAGCTCTGGGCCATATTTGACAAACATGAGATGCTGAAGAACGGAATCAAATGGATTGCTAGCTGCCTGGGCGCTGATAGAGCATATGCCACTGGATGGATTACGCTCTTCCCACCAAATAGGGAAAAGATGGAGTTAGCGACCAAGATATGGAATGAGATGCTTGATACAATCATTGAAACCGGAGGCTGCCCTTACTGGCAGGGCATTCTATGGGAGAGCAGAGCTCACAAGAGGACCGACAAGACATTCCTTGAAACTTACTGGAAGATAAAGAAGGCCCTAGACCCAGAAAATATCCTGGCTCCCGCTGTGTTCACAGGAGGGAACCAATAGATGGAGTACAGGAATCTGGAGAAATACGCAGAGGACCTATTCTTGTGTGCAAGATGTGGCGATTGTTCTCTTGCTGACAAGACCATTGCGTCAGGTCGAGATGTGTTTCATCCTTGTGCGGTAAAGAATGTCCTTGGATTTGAAGCCTACACCTCAAGAGGCCGAATTATGATTATGAATGACCTTTTAGCTGGGAAGCTTGAGGTGGATGAGGATTTAGTAAGCTGGGCGTACTCGTGCACAACTTGCAGAAACTGCCAGGAAACCTGCACAGCGACTGCAAACGGGATAAGACTCCCTGAGATGAGTGAAGCATTACGAAATGACCTTGTTGAAGCAGGGTACGGATTCGAGAAGCACATCGATATTGAAAACTCGATTATGAGCCATTACAATCCATACAAAGAGGACCATGAAATGCGCCATCTGGTTTTTGGAGAGCGCCAGTTCCAGGAGACCGCAGAGGTAGTCTTCTTTGTAGGTTGTACGAGCTCGGTACGTGAGAAGGAGATTGCAGTATCAACTGTGCAGCTGCTTGACAAGATGAACATTGATTATACAATACTTCAAGATGAACGCTGCTGTGGCTCAGTCCTTCTGAGACTGGGGAGAATGGATGCATTTGAAGATCTAACTAGGCACAATATAGAAGCCGTAAAGAACACTGGTGCAAAGGAGGTTGTAACTGCTTGTGCAGGTTGCTTCCGGACTTGGAAGATTGATATTCCTCAAGGAGGTCATGACTACGATTTTCAAGTACTTCACATCACAGAATTCCTAGACCAGCTAGTGAGAGAAGGAAAAGTATCCTTTGGATTTGCAGACAAGCTCCGAGTGACCTATCACGACCCTTGTCATCTGGGTCGGCATTCAGAGGTATATGAAGCTCCTCGTCGAGTCATTGAATCGGTCGATAATGTAGAGCTTGTTGAGATGGTCACGAACAGAAGATACGCACATTGCTGCGGGGCGGGTGGCGGAGTGAAGAGCTCCCATGGAGAGTTGGCTGAAAGAATTGCTGCTGACCGCGTAAGAGAGGCCGAGGACACCAATTCTGTTATCCTCATTACAGCATGTCCCTTTTGTTTCAGAGGCCTTAGAGATGGTGCAAGATCGATTGACAGTAAACTGCAGATTCTTGAGCTCACTACATTTCTGCTAAATGCTGAAACAGGTGATCGCCTGCTATCTACGGAAGACCATCCGCTCAAAAGCCAATTCATGTCCTATCTTTCAAACCATCCAAAGATCTTTGATGGCTTAAAAGCAGGAGCGGTTATTGACTACGAGATAGAAGGAAATCGGTTTCATGTTGAGGTCACTGGGAATTCAGAGATACAGGTATATCCTGTAAGAGGAGAGAATCCTGATGTTGAGATATCATTCTCACCTGGTGCAGTAGAGCAGCTAATCACATACCAATCAGAAGATGAATATGCTGCCAATTTCGGGAGGTTCTTTAAAGAACCAACTGATGAGGAATGGATTAGGTTCAACCTACGACGTAATATCGTGAAGCTACTCATGAAAGGATACAGGAAGTTCGCCCAAAAGGCAGGACTCATTTGATAATGTGACAGAGAACTCTGCTCTAGTTGAAACCTTTCCAGAAATGCCTAAGGCAATGTCTTTTCTCTTCATATGGGAACAGCAGCAACTGAGTGGGATGAGTGGATACCTTTCATCAAAGGAAATTCAATCACAGAGTGCAAGCGCTGGAGTTGTTAGAATTAGTCAGAATATCGGCCTCTTGTCTTGATCAAGTTAAAGATTACCCAAGGCCAGGGTTTTCCATAGCCAAAGAAGCTAGTAACGTCGGGGTCATCACATCGCCAAGTTCCTCTTGCTCGCTCGAAGAAATATCCACGTAACATAGCAGTTCCATATCGACGTAGGACAACTCTGCGGAGAGCCCTGATAAGCACTCCCAGAAATGGTCTGCCTATAAAGAAGTTCAATTGCCCTTGATAGAACATTCCCTTCTCTGTCGTGCCAAAAGCAGGTTTATCTTCTCTAACAGGAATTCTCCAGATTTTTAGTTTGTACCCCTTTTTCAAAGTGCGAATATTGAGAAATGTGTCTGGTGAAAGATCCCAGTATTCCTTTATCTCCCTAATAATGCTCCAACGTACAACCTTTAGACCACCCATGGGCATGCCTGATTCTCTAGCCTCTTCCTGACCGATCGCAGTTCCAGAACATGCCCCAAGAGTCGAATCATTATCCATGAGCCATATTACTCGCGAGAAATAATTCGGACACGGCTCTGTGTCCACATCCTGGATTGTAAAATACTTGATATCCAGCGCGTCCAATTTATCAATAACTCTAGGCATTATTTCGGTGTATGCTCGACCGATGGTATTGATGTTACCCTCTATCTTAGGGGGCATTCTTTCAAGCCATACCTCGAATTGAGGGTGTTCTTTGGCGACACGGAGGATTTCGTCAGAAGTACCATCAGTGGAACCATCATCAATCCATAGCCATACTCTTGGAAGCTTTGTCTGCTTGGCTAGTTTTTTGAATGCATGCTCGATACTCTCTCGACAATTCCAAACATTTGTGACATGCACATATTCTGCATCAGAGTAACCAGGAGAGGTACATTCCTTATTGCAGAATTCGCAATAAAGGTGGAATGGGTATTTCTTTAGATCATGACCCATGAAGTCAGCTCCTAGCTATATCCAAGTTTCCTCTTAAGGTACGTATAGACCCTCTCAGTTGAGTTATGTGATTGAAACTCATTGACAAATTGATTTACCAGCTTTCTCTGCTCAGAATAGCCATCATCACCTTCTAATGCTACATTAACAGCCTGAATAAAATCTGCAAATGAATATACCTTCTCACCGGGTGTCCAGAAATCAAAGTTACCATAGCAGAACCCAATCCGTGACTCAAATTGGTTTCTGTCGTATGGAATGTAGATTATTGGTCTATCCAGAAGAAGGAAATCAGCTGTTATTGATGAATAGTCTGTTATTATCACATTTATTTCCTTTAATATATCAGTGATTTCGTTGCAATCCTCGAAGCTTAGAGATCTTATTCTCTTGGATTCACTGACAGGTATCGAATCACTAATATGAGCTCGTAGAAGAAGAATTGCATTTCGCTTCTCTAACCAGCTCTCAAGAGCTTCAGCATCAAAATCATCGAAGGGAAAAAACTTCGTTTGAGCATAATCTCGCCATGTCGGAGCATATAGCAGAGCTTGTTCAAAGTCTGGGAGAGTTGGAAATATATCCCGTAGTGTTGTCGGGGGCGGGGCATCTTTCAGCAGTATATCATTTTTCGGATATCCAAGCGGCAGAATCTGTCTGGGATGTAATACGTTTGAATAAGCCCGCATGAATGATTCCATTCGAGAACATACTAGAAATGCAGTGGTCTTTCTATCTTCTCTTTCTAACTCTGCAAGTTGCTCACGAGTCGAGCTCTTGCTAGAGTATCCATCGCCTTTCAAGCCCGGTCGACCATGCCACAACTTGATGATATTCTTTTTCTTAGAACAGACATTTAGTCGTCCGATGTCATAGAGACCATGCGTTATGAGTACTGTTTTTGCCTTTAGAAATAGAAGATAGGTTTTTAGATTAAAGGGAGTGTATCTTCGGTATCTAGAATCTGGTCCACAATCGCGAAGGAAAAAGTGACAATGAAATGGAGAATCTGGGTTTCCGGTGATATAATTGAAAAGTGCCTTTGCATTACCACTTGGAAATAATCCCATGCTTGAACCAAAGATGAGAATTCTGGGATCCTTTGGCCAAATATAGTCCAAGCCTTGCGTGATAATCTTGAATAATCTTGCCAAGTTTGTCCTAAATACCATTTTTGCTGTTCCCCAATGAATTATCGAAACATATTCATCTATTGAGAATGATGGTATATTGGCAGTCTACAAGCTTGCAATAATCTCGCCTGATAGGAATTAACATCATTCTGTTCCTCGTTATGACTTCCATATGCCTTGTAAATCCATCTTTATTGCCCATTGAAGATCCATTGGTGTGTCTATATCCTTCCATATAGCCTGCGGCTGCGGGTTTACATAGAAATCTTGCTTTGATCTCCATTTCATGACATACTGACTAAGAGATTTTTGATTGTTAGGTAGGGATGCAATTACAGAAAATGCATCTTTAGTGAGTCTAAATACGCCCATGTCAATCATATTCCATTCTTCAATATCTTTTCCTATCTCTATAATCTTGAAAGAATCATCCGACAAAACCTTTGTTGCATCATCAAGATCGAGATAGTCTGGTATCCCATCTGTTCGAGGTTGCCCACAAACAAAAGGAAGAGGTATTGACGTATTCTTGATGCATCCTTTGTACGTTTCTGGTGTGAAGAGATGGTCAGACATCTGAAGGATGAAGTCGTCATTTTCTATCCTATCCTCAACTGCAAGAAGCGTAGATGCATTACCTTCCATCCAATTCCTGGCCTCCACTACATCTACTCTTGAATACTTCGATTCTCTTTCCTCAATATAGCTCTTAAGGTCATCATAGTAATAGCCAGCTGCGATAAAAAGTCGATATTTCCCTTTAGTCGCATCTTCAATGGTTGCTATGATGCAGTCTAAGATTGTCTTGCCACCTACTCTGAGTAATGTCTTTGGAATTTCTTTCTGCATTTCCTCAAGTCGGATTCCCAATCCCCCAGCGACTATAACTACTTCTTCCATTATTCTCAATATCCTTGGTTTGCATAGCTTTCTTTGTGGAAGGACACCTAGGTTCATGGTGTGTCATCGTTAAAGATATCCTTGAATGAATGCTTAGCCCGAAAACTTTCTCTTAGCTTACTTGCAGCATCTATGTCCTCCTTGCGTTCTGCAGTATATTGTTCAAGTTCTGCATAGTATTCTCTAACCTCATCAATGACTGAAGTGTCCAAACCATAGCTAATTGCCATCTCTTCTGAAACGTCGAGTAGTATTGAATAGAATGGAAACCAAAAAATGCGGTCTCTTGGCTGAGGAACATACTGGTAAGGGTTGCGTTCCATCCACACCTCTTGAGATGGTGCCCACATAATCAACACTCTGTCGTAGATATAGCCCCCGACCAAGAATATTAGAAAGAGAGTGGCAGAGAAGATAAACGGAGCTATTGGACCCATTTCGCTTAATATAGGGACAAACCCATAGAACGCAATCGACAGCATGAAGGTCCCATAAAACAAGCTCCAAATTCCTCTAATTTGAGTTAGACGCCATTGTTGTTTCATCAACCATTTTTTAACTCCCATTGGTATCTTCTCCTTTCTGTTTCATCCAAATGTTTCCCAATTCAAATCGAATCTGTTTTCCTCGATTCATATCATCCTCCACCGAAGATCTAAGGGCAGAATAGCTATCAAAATAACCAATTATCTTCTCTATGTACCTAGTATCCGAATTAATTTCATTCAACACATCATAGGATGTGCTTAGGAACGCATAAATGAATGGGAAAAATGATGCCACCAACTTTGGTTCGGGGACATAGCTATATGGGTCTCTTTCGATCCTTACTGAAAACTCTGGTCCCCACATTCTAAGTTGTTTATCATAGTACCAGCCAAGAACAACCAGAAGAATAAACAGAGGAAGGGATATGAGCCAAATCATATTGAGGAGAAGGTTTCTGGGTAATGTAGCACCAAAAAGAATTGGGACGTACAAAGCAGAGATGACGAGGACGTCCTGCACAGATCCTGTGAGTGATTGCACATAATTGATCCTCAATATCTGCGTCTGAAAAGACTTCTTCATTCTTGCTCCTTTACTTCTTCCTTTTTGAATCTGTAACCGTTCTTTGGTGAATGGATTTCTGTCGAGAAATGCCTCATTACTTTTTATTGAGTCCACCAGATCATTCTTTTCTGTGGCATTTCTATGAAAAAAGGCATCATAGTACTGGACAAGTTCGTCAATTTTTGAGAAATCTAGATTTCTTTTGAGAAGTGATTTTCTGAATGTTAAAAGAAATGCATATAGTACTGGAAAATCCATTGAGTAGCTTCGAATATTTGGAGTCTGTTGGTAAGGATCACGTTCTACACCCACCTGGAATGTCTCATTCCATAGCTTAAGTCTTACATCATAGATATATCCTATACCGAGGAAGAGGAGGACAAGCAGAAACCCGAGTATTAGTGCTCCTAGCAAACCAAGCGGCGCAAGTATTGGAACGAATTCATAGTAGTACTTGCCCAATACTAACATACTTAGAACTAGACTGAAAAGAGTCCGAATGGTTCCTACACGCCAATACTGCTTCATTATCCATTTTTTCCCACTCATGGCCTAGTCCTTCTCTAGAGACCCGGTAGACCCAGCTGAAATCTCGATTCTTTGAAAGGCAAAAACTGAACTCCTTATAATATCACCTATAGCTTAACTTCAACAGGGGCGATTCAGATACTACTATCTATTACAATCCGAACCCCAAGCAATCAAAGGATGCACTTCCGCAGACGAGATACTGATTTGCTGCTATATATCTTGATCTTTGGAAAGACTATATATGGCAGTCACCTCAAAAATCCGCTGTCCTGAGGATTGATATTGACATGCAGATTAATCCAAAGAGAGCACTGGTTCTTTCACCACACACTGATGATTCAATAATTGGAGCTGGTGCGCTATTGTACAAACTCGCAACGCAGGGATGCGAGATAGAGTATCATGTTTTTACGAAATGTGATGACACTCTCGTCGGCACCAGGTTTCCACAAGGCGAACTTATGAGGGAAGATGAAAAAGCGGCAAAATTACTTGGAGTGAAAAGTTGTATTTATCATGACTTTGAAAATAAGTACTTACCAGATTCAAGGCAAGAAATCCTAGATATAATATATGACTATAGGAATGACTTGGAATTAGATCTAATTATTGCGCCTTACAATGGAGATTTTCATCAGGATCATAAAACCGTTGCAGAGGAAGCTTTGAGAGCTGCGACTAGACATCGAGTGACACTCATCCAATATAGAATAAAGGGAACATCAAAAGACTTCAATCCAAACCTATACGTGCCCCTGACTAAAGAAGAAGTGGACATGAAAATGAAAGCGCTTGCATGCTATAAAAGCCAATTCGAATTGAGGAACAATTGGTTTAGTCCGCATAATTTTGAAGCCATCATGAGAAGCGATGGAGTATATATAAACACAGAGTTTGCAGAGGCATTCATCTTAGTTCGTGGTACATGGATTTTTGAATAGAGTAATCATGAAGTCCTTTTCATAACACTCCTGATTTTTCTGCCCAACATTCGAGCAAAATAGGAAGTAAGAATCAGAGATGCTAGCATTTGAAAGGGTATCTTGTATGCTGGGGGATTTTCCACCGAGAGATATAGTTCATAGTAGTCCTTGGGTGTTTTGATAGGATAAGATGTATAAATCTTGGTCAAATCTGAGTCGTGAATCACTTTGACTCCACAGGAAATTGCCTCAAGCGCTGTTTTAGAAAAAATCGGAGAATGTACAAGTCCTTTGAAATCAAAGAGATATTCAAAACTAGAAAGAAATTCAGGCATCTTATGGCTTGGTACACTCTCACCTCTTTGGTTGTTTATAATCGTTAATTCCAAGCCTAGCTCCTTGCAGATCTTTTCTGCATCCTGCGTCTTTTCATCCGTGTCAGCTAGAGGTAATACTTGCCCAAAAAACATTACCGCTGTTCCTAATTGTCGACCTCCACGGAAATAGAATTCTTTTGGCACAGGACAACCATACCAATCTCCATACTTTCTCAGATCCGGAGTCGATACAATCACTTTGTCTGCAAATAATCGTACAGTTGGATGGATTCTCTTTCGGAATCGTATTTCGATTCCATGATAATGCATAATGACAGGAGTGAATGGAGAGCAAGCTCGAATAATTGGAAGACTGCTGTAATATGCATTAACATGTATGTGGGTCGGGTTTAAATCAAGAATTGCATCTTTTATTGAAACCACAAAATCAGTTGCTGAAGTACTCATTCTTGCAAAAGGAAACCTTGATGTCAATTCGTACCTGTCATTGTGGTACATTTCTAGGATTATCGCTTCATGACCATTCGCACACAACCAGTCCGCAACAGGTGTCATCGCTCCAGCAGTATTCCCCACAAATAAAACACGTAATCGTTTCAATGGTTGTCATCTCCATCCAGAAGGCACAGGGGAATTGCCCAACCGGTTTGCAAACCATTTCATAATTCCTGCAATTGCTATTAGCGTACGCCTTATGGAGGGCAATGGTTTCTTCAATGAGAGGTAGAGCTTTATGTATGTCTTGGGGGTTGCAAAATTATAGTCATTTAAGACTTTATCAACATCATAATCTGTAATAACCTTGCACCCACATGCCATTGCCTCCAGTGCTGTTTTACTACAAGTCTGAGAATCACTAATCCCTTTCCAATCAAGATAGTACTCATACTTCGAAAGAATAGAAGGAAACTCCTCAAAAGGAATCCATCCCTCAGCATCGCGATCATAAATCCGTAGTTTGATGTTATTCTTAGCACACCAAGATTTTGCTAAAGCACGTTTATCAGGGAAATATGAGGCGTACACCATTAGAGCGGTTCCCTTTTTCCTTCCACCTCTATAATAGAAGATACTCTCTACTGGCCGATCAACCCACTCGCCAAATCTTTTCAAATCGGGAGTTGACACAATCACTTTGTCAGCGAGCAAGGCTTCTGGATGAACTTTACTTCTAAAGCGAACCTCGTTGCCGTGGTACTGTAAAATTATGGGAGTAGTTGGAGCAAACAGACGTGCAAGGACTAAACCAGCAATACTAGCGTTTACATGAATATGGGTCGGTCGAAATAGTAGAATGTATTTAATAATCGACCAGTAGAAAGCTCTTCTAGAGTTTATCATTACAGCTCCCTTTGAGATTCTAGTAGCGCCATACTTGTCATATGATGAGTGCATGATGATTCGTGCTTCATGCCCATGATCATTCAGCCATGTTGCTACTGGAGATATAGTCCCTGCAGTATTCCATACATAGAGAACTTTAATCATAATATCGTTCCCTCTCAGTGTGAGGGTGAGAGAGTCAACCATTGATTTTTCTGGCTGTATTCTCGGATTATTCTTAACTCTTTTTGTACCTCAGTGGCCTCCGACACACCTAAACACTGCTAAATGATGCAATGAATCATTGACGTTTAGTAAGATTTATTCACGGCTCGATATCTCACTTATCGACCGATGATGAAGGTTGGAAACACTATCGAAATCAGTAAACAGATCACTGAAGCAGATATACAAAAGCTGATTGAGATCAGTGGTGATGACAACCCCCTGCATACCGATGAGGAGTTCGCAAATAGAACAATTTTCAAAGGACGAATCGCTCATGGAATTCTCTCTGCAGCTCTAGTTTCTGCTGCATTGACAAAAATGTTTGGTCCAGGAAACCTTTGGATGAGTCAAACAATAAAGTATACTTTCCCAGTCAGAATCAATGACACTGTAACAGCAAAGCTGACAATTACTTCCATCGACAAAAGAAAAGTCGCAACCGTAGAAACATTGGTTTATAATCAAGACGGAAAAGTTGTCCTTGAAGGAGTTGCTGAATCCAGAGTTATGCATATAAAATCAAAGTAGGTGAATTATGATGTCGCAACTCGATAAATTCAATGAATATATCTGCGAGGTATTTGGTGTTGAACCAGATGAGTTTTCGGATGATAGTACACCTGACGACATTGATAGCTGGGATTCGGTTACTCATATGGACCTGATGGCTTTGTTTGAGGATGAATGGGATTTAGCCCTGGATGTTGAAGAAATTACTGAGATGACCACAATCGGGCTAATGAAAGAAGCACTAAAGAATCATGGTGTTAAAGTATGAATATAGTGAATGACCTCTTCCAAAAGTCAAGGAATCTTCGAAAGATTGCCCTTTTTGCAGGCGATCAAACAATCACTTATCCTGAACTGTATTCCAATATCCAAACGGTATCCGCAAAACTCATGGACCTTGGTCATAAACTTAATGACAAAATCCTACTAATCTCGGACAATTCATTCTTCTGGGTTTCAGCATATTTTGGTACAATGGGTGCAGGCTTGGTTTCAGTACCGCTTCATAATAGTGTGAGCGAAGACCACCTTGATTTTGTTGTTGAGTCCTGCGAGATTGAAACTTGCTTTATTCAGAAGAGGTATCTCAAAAAGGTGCAAAAATACAACTTTGAGAATATAATAACTGATGAAAAAAGCATAGAAGGTACCACCTATTTTGGTTCCATACCTAGAAAAGAGTTTGAGTTTCTTGATATCGATGCAGTAAAGACTCTCGCAGTTATATTGTTCACATCAGGTTCGACAGGAACACCAAAAGGTGTGATGCTCTCGCATCACAATATTCATTGGAACACTTCTTCTATTGTAGAATATCTCGAACTATCAGAAAAGGACAGAATGATGGTTGTACTTCCATTTTCATATTGCTATGGAGCAAGTTGGCTACACTCATTAACTAAAGTAGGTGGACAAAATGTTTTAAACAACCGTTTTATGTTCCCCGGAAAAGTATTAGATGAAATGGTCGAAAAGGAATGTACCGGGTTTGCCGGAGTCCCTTCGACGTTTCAAATCCTTTTGAGAAGGTCACCTCTTAAGAAAATGAAATTTCCTCATCTACGATTCGTCGCTCAAGCAGGAGGAAAGTTAACAAACCCGTTTATTATAGAACTCATGGAAACTCTCTCTACAACAAAGATATTCATTATGTACGGTCAGACTGAAGCAACAGCTCGACTATCGTATCTACCCCCAGATCTATTGGAGTCTAAGCTTGGCTCATGTGGAAAAGGAATTCCAAGGACAACTCTTGAAGTCTTAAAAGAGGATGGAACTCCAGTCAGTCCTGGTGAAATTGGAGAGATTGTCGCTTCTGGTGGCAATATAATGATGGGCTACTGGAAAGACCCTGAGGGGACTGCAAAAAATCTAAGAGATGGAAAACTATACACAGGCGACTTGGCAACTGTAGATGAGGAAGGTTTCATCTATGTTGTAGATAGGCAGAAGGAGTTTATTAAAAGTGGTGGGCATCGTATCAGCCCCCGAGAGATTGAAGCAACAATAGCCAAGATTTCAGACGTGGTTGAAGTAGGAGTGATTGGGGTTCCTGACGACATCATGGGGGAAGCTGTCAAAGCATATGTTGTAATTCGAGGAGGAAGCACGCTTTCTGAGAAGGTGATTATTGATCATTGCAGAAAGAATCTTCCATCTTTCAAGGTACCAAAACATATCAAGTTCCTTGATACTCTACCAAAGAATGAGTCTGAAAAGGTCATGATGTCGGAATTGAAAGAGTTGAATAAACGGGGAGTATAGCAACATGATTCAGGGTTCACCAATTATTCCGAGTCTAATGTACAATCAGAGCGTGCATTTTCGAAAAGGGGCCATCTCGCTTCTGAGGGAAATATCGGAAGCGAAAATCCTAGTAATCGCTTATCCTGAAGCGAGTGAAAATGAAGCATATCAAAAGGCAATTTCAAATCTAGAAGGCAACTCCATTTTTGAGGAGAAATGCTCAGCTGCTACGGAAACCGAGGTTCTCAGATTAAGAGAGATCTATACTTCAAAGAAGATTGATTTGATTGTAGCAATTGGTGGCGGACAAGTAATGGACAGTAGCAAAGCCTTACGGTTGCTTTTAGAAAATCACTCAATCGATTTCCCTAGCCTGCTCGAAAACGAGCGTGCATCACGATCTATCAACCTAATTGCTATTCCAACAACACCGTCAACAGGATCTGAAGGAAATGGAACTGCGGTGATCAAGAATGAGAAGGGCGTAAAGATACCGCATATTCACAGATTACTTATTCCTGAAGTGGCTATTCTTGATTCATCATTTCTTCAGACAATTGAGGAAAAGCAGCTGCACGTATTTATTGGAGACATCTTTGGCCACGCAAATGAAAGCCTGCTTTCTAAGAAAGCAAGTCCAATGACCAAGGCAATTTCGCAATCAATCATTGCCCTTCTAAAAGAAGCCTCTTTGGAACTATCAGAGAAACCAGGAAGTGCAAAAGCTCTTGATATCCTTCTTCAAGCCGGGTATCTGGGTGGACTGATGACAGGTAGTGTTTATGTTGGTGTCTGTCATGCACTTGCACATGCTCTTGAGCAGCAAAATGGAACTCCCCATAGTGCTGGTGTCCTGACGCTAACGCCAAAATGCCTCACATGGCATGAGAACGTTACAAATGATTCGATTTACTCAAAACTGAAAAGTGATTTTGAGGAACTTGGTTTATCTACATACATCCAACCAGGAGTTCTGGACGGAGTTGATATTGACTCCTGGATTGAAGAAGCATTAGCAGATCCTTCTATCAAGACCTCTCCAGTTCGAATGAAAGAGGGCAATCTTAGGGAGTTAGTTCAATGGATTCTGAAGAAATAACAATTGAATCCATGATTGCGAATGACCAGTTCCAGATGCCTCAACAGGATAAAGAGCAAATCTTACTACCGTTTATCAAACAACAGGTTCATGCCTCAATGGAATCTAGTCTTCCACTGAGAAAATTCTACAAATCATACAGTAGCACTCCAGAAGATATCAAAGCCCTGAGAGATGTGGCACCGATTCCTGTATCAATGTTCAAGCATTATAATCTGCAGACTGTTTCAGATGATCAAATCATTAGAACACTGAAATCAAGTGCCACCACTACAGGGATTCCAAGCAAGATTCCAATCGACAAAACAACAGCCATGCGTCAAACGAGAGCTCTTGTTGCGTCACTCAAGAGTTTTCTTGGTACATCAAGAAGACCTTTCCTAGTTATGGACACAGCTGATGTCAACGATCCTACAGCTGCATCTATTACTGCCAGAGGAGCAGCAATTCGAGGAATCTCTAGCTTTGCTAGAAAAACGGTATATGTAATGGACAATATTGACGGAGAATTACGCGTAAACTTTGACAGACTCAAATCATTTGCTGAGAACTATGGAAGCAAAGAAGTTCTTGGATTCGGATTCACATACATTATTTGGACTCGATTCTTTCATGCATTGAAGAAAAAACGAATGACTATCAACATTCCCAACATAAAGATTCTTCATGGTGGCGGATGGAAAAAACTGACATCTCAGGCTGTCACCAAGGAGATCTTTAATCGTGAAATCGGAGCGCTCTTTGGGACAGAACCTCACAATATCTTGGACTATTATGGAATGGTAGAGCAACTTGGTTTACTCTTTGTTGATTGTTCTGAAGGTCACAAACACATCCCGGATTTTGCTGATTTGATCATCAGAGATATCTATACAATGGAGGAAGCACCTGTTGGTATACCTGGATTAATCGAAATTCTTTCTACGATTGCTAGTAGCTATCCGAGTCAGGCACTCCTCACAGAAGACATCGGAGAAATAATAGGTATCGATGATTGTCCATGTGGAAGAAAAGGGAAATATTTCGAATTCCGATCTCGCGCTGAAAAAGCTGAAACACGTGGATGCGGCGATACATTTGCTGAGCGTAGAGGTGACTAATTATATCGATTCAGCTACTTACTAGTAATGGAGAGTTCCATGACCCCGTACTGCTGATTGATGATCTCAATGAGATAGAAACCATAATCCGTGAGGGGATGGTTGATCTATTTAGAACTCCAGTTTCATCAATTTTAGATATTCTTCATAGATTCAGTCGTTCGCTTGTTAGAGATGAGAAAGTGAAGAGGATAGAAGGAATTGCATTCCTCTCAAATTGGCTGCGCCGTGAAAATCTCAAGAGGATTATCGAAACTAATCTTGGGAGTCAGAACTATTTAGATTCATTCAGTGGAACCGGTCGAAAGAAGCTTCGGGCATTTCCAAGAGGATTAGTAAGTCATTGGATAGCAGGTAATATCCCGACATTGAGTCTCTTCTCGCTCTTTCAATCAATGCTTGCGAAGAACGGGAATGTTCTAAGAATACCTCAAGATAGCCTTCTTACTGTCCTACCAATTCTGCAGCTATTCGCTACAATTGAAGTTGAAGGTGTTACGGGAAGGGACTTGCTAAATTCTGTGGCGATTGTATACTTTCCTTCCTCCGATTTACAAGCAAACACAGACCTATCAATGATCGCAGATGCGAGGGTTGTCTGGGGAGGGAAAGAAGCAGTTGAGGCAATCACTGGTCTTCCCAAAAGAACTCATTGTGAGGATGTTGTTTTTGGACCTAAGTACTCGTTTGCAGTTTTTGATAGAGAGGCACTGAAGTCGGAGAATTTAGCCAAATATCTTAGGAACGTGGCTACTGATTCAATTCTCTTTGAGCAGAGTGCATGCTCATCACCACATGTTATTTTTGTTGAAACTGATAAAAAGGGAATCCTGCACTTTGCCGAGCTGCTATCGAAGGAGCTTGAACGTCTTTCCAGAATAATGCCAAAAACCGAATTTGATCCAGGTCGTGGCACTATGATTATCAATAAGCGAGCAGAGTATGCTCTTGATCTTCAAAAGGACGTTCTAGCTCCAAAAGAGAATGATTGGACAATACTAATAGATAGTGAAGTTACTTTGGAAGAACCTGTCCAATCACGAACCATCTTTCTAAAACCAATTAACGATGTTCTTGATACAATGAATCTCGTCACTCGTAATGTACAGACTATTGGTAACTGCATACTTAATCATGAGAAATCAGTAGCGTTTGCGGAAGGGGTCATGTATCGAGGAGTCGCGAGAGTTGTACCCCCGGGACAGATGCACATCTATGACTCACCATGGGATGGAATACTACTTCTGAATCGACTCGTATGCTGGAATAATCTGACTATACTTGAATAGATGAAGCTCAATCCAAAGTATAATTCAAAAGGAAGGAGTTCCTTTGATGAAAACGAGCAATCATGACTATCAGTGATATCCTAAAAAAATATGGAATTCCTCAAGATGCTGCAAGTACGTGTGCAATCCAGAGCCTAGTAGAGAAGCATATCGCTTACATCAATCAGATGCAATTTCTGAAACACATCTCTCCGAACAAGGGAGCTTACATACTTGTCGAACCTAAATTCTTTGATCGTGTTTCTAAGATTGAGGGGAATACATACATCGAAGTAGAAAACCCACTTATTGCATTTTTAGAGATACATAACGAGTTTCATAAAGATGTAAAATCCTTCACTCCAGATGATTCGAAGCCAACAATGGGAAAAGGTTGCGAGATAGAGTCCACAGCACGATTTGGCAAAAATGTGAATCTGGGAAACCGAGTAAAAATCCACCCTTATGTTGTCGTTGGTAGTGATGTTACCATTGGTGATGATAGCGAAGTATTCTCTAATACTGCAATTTATGACAGGGTCAAGATTGGTAGAAGGAATATCATAGATGCCAACGCAAGTATTGGTGGAGATGGATATCGCATAATGAGAGATGCTCAGAACAGGATTCATCGTCTGATACATATAGGCGGCGTTCGATTTGGTGATGATGTAGAATTTGGAAATAGCTCTTGTGTTGATAGAGGAACCTTTGGTGATACGATTTTGGAGGACCGTGTGAAGATTGACAACATGGTTCACATTGGTCACAATGTACATATCAAAACAAACACCCAGCTTGCGGCTTCATCGTGCATTGGGGGAAGCACTGAAATTGGTGAGAATTGTTGGATTGGGATTGGAGCCACAGTTTCTAATGGACTTACACTTGGTGACAATTCAAGTGTATTAATCAATGCGGTTGTAGTAAGGGATGTACCTGATAACGAAACTGTATCTGGATTTTATGCAATGCCAAATCTAGCATGGAGACTAGTGGTCAAAGACCATGCTAAGCGATTCGGTACAAAAGCCGCTAAATTGAAAAAAAGAAATGAGTGATAGTTGTGGCGGGTGTATCAAGCAGGATAAAAATGGAGAGATTCAGCGAATCAGCAAAACTGCACAGCCCTCTTATGGATTTTGAAATGGATATTCAAGATATTGAAATTCGAAAAGATCCACTCACTGGAAACATGAGTATTATTGGACTCAGGCTTGTAGACAAACTCGAAACTCTCATAGAGAGTACAGATGATGAATTTCTAAATGCTTTTGTCAACGAAAACAGTGAGAAGTGTTTCTTTTGCCCTGAAAAAGTCCATACGGCGACACCGAAGTTTCCTGAGGAAATCCTCCCAGAAGGAAGAATCACAGTTGGTGAATCGGTGCTTTTTCCAAACCTTTTCCCTTTATCGAAATTTCATGCTATTATAGTATTATCTAAGAAACACTTTCTAAAACCACAGGAGTTTGCCCCATCAATGCTAAGAGATGCATTTCTCGCGGCGAGGGAGTTCGTTTCCCATCTTCCGCCTGATGAAAATCTCTTCGGATCACTCAATTGTAATTATATGCCGCCAGCAGGTGCAAGTGCTGTACATGCGCATCTACAATTAATAGCCTCCTCTCAGCCAACGAATTATTCTAGAAAGACTCAGGACGCATTGCTCGAGTACAGCGAGAAGTATGGTCATGAATATTGGGATGACCTTATTGAATTGGAAAAGGAATTAGGAGTACGCTATGTTGGGCAGCTCGAGTCTACCCACTGGTTTACTCCATTCTCACCAACCTGCACAAATGAGGTTTTTGGACTTCTTCCAAGTGGCAAATTCAAGGATACGCCTGATGAGGTTATCACTTCTCTAGCCCAAGGAGTATCCAATGTTTTAGAGTACTATGGCAATGATGGTTATTCTTCTTTCAATTTTAGTCTAGAACTTGGCGACTTGACCGACCAAGAGAAATCCAATAGATGTTTTATCAGGTTAGCGACGAGACAGAATTTCACAAGGGGGTATCGAGCAGGAGAATTTTTTTTCCAACATCTGCTTAACACTGAGGTCGTTGTTATACCTCCAGAAATTGTAGCGAGCAAATTGAGAGGCAGCTTTGTAGGAGCATAACTTAGCAAATGATGACTGAAACTGAATATGAGATTCTAAAGGAATCTTTCTATAGACTGATTGAAAATCAAATCCTAATTGATAATCAAACGCAACTACTGCATACGAGTACTGGGATTTCAATTCATGGCTCACGATTCAATAATATCACATTAGCTGATTCAATGATACGGGATCATCTTTCTGCATCTGAAATTAGGAGATTAATGAAACTCAATCAACCAAACACAAGAAAGCAATTCTATGTTGGAAGAGTATTAGCAAAGCGAAGCCTTTTCGATATCATCAATCAGGACCAGATTGACTTTCAAAGCTTCAGTATTGAGAATGAGAAACATGGAAAACCATTTTTCAATCTCAATGATTCAAAAATCAAGTTCAATGGAGCAATATCAATTAGCCATAAAGATGGGTATGTCGTAGCTGCATGCAGAAGAAATGGAATTATTGGCGTGGATTGTGAAAGATTAGCGAGACACAATGGAGTTGCTAGAAGGATTTCTAAAATTCACTCACACGAGGAGATCCGTTTATTCACTGAGTTACTCTCAAAATCTATCCCCAGTCTTAATTTGATGAATTCTGAAATTGTAATTTGGTCGGCATTAGAAGCTGGATTCAAAGCTTTCTCTTCCATCAGTTCTAAATCACCACTCGAATACAAATTGAGCATTGAGAATGATAATATAGTAGTACACTCGTCGGATAATATCCAGAATCAGAAACCAGTCTTTTTTGCACATGCAGGAAACTACATCCTTACTATTGTAGCTTAGTTTTGAAGAAAATCTATAATCTGATCTGACAAATCTATCTGTCTTGGAAATACTAACTCATTGTGTCCAATTCCATCGAGAAGAACAAGTTTGATGTTATCTTTTTGTTTCAACATTTCTATACGGCCTGGTCTTGGTACAAATGGATCTTCTTTGCCTGAAATCATTAACATGGGATGAGTGATGCTCTCGATTTCCTTAAAGACATCCAGACGAACTCCAGACGAGAGAATACGAGTTAAATCCTGAGAGAATCTCTTCGAAGACACTTGCTTCTTGACTAATGGCATCATCCTAGCATATTGTGACCTATTCTTCTTTCCAA
Source organism: Candidatus Thorarchaeota archaeon (assembly GCA_048882485.1). Classification (GTDB taxonomy): domain Archaea; phylum Asgardarchaeota; class Thorarchaeia; order Thorarchaeales; family Thorarchaeaceae; genus SMTZ1-83. Next base: position 101,310 of record JBHLRP010000003.1, on the reverse strand, counting down.
CCAAGTTTTGCGCTATTTCGTTGACAAGACCTTCCCAATTTTGGTCATTATGCATATCTAGCATTCGTCTGTAGATATCAAGATTCGATCCTTCTATTGCAGTACCCAGAAGGACAACTCGGTGGATTTTCTCTGGATTTCTATTTGCAAGTATAGATGCAATATTCGCTCCTAAACTATATCCGATGACATCTATTGAGGGGTAATTAAGAAGACAGATTAATTCTTCAATTGCGTCTGTCAACTCATAAGGATTGGTGTTCCCTGAAGGTCCAGGAGTGCTTTCACCAAATCCGGGGAGATTGGGAATTATATGGAGCCACGCATTATTTTCTTGTTTGAGTTTCTTTTCGACAGCAGTAACTAGGTTCCCAAGTCCTATTCTTCCTCGAAAACCTGAATGTAACCATAATACAGGATTCCCTTGTCCCTTGATTAGAAGGTCCAATTGAATACTATTTGAGAGTCTGACGGTTTGCTTGCCTTGGATGAATTCCAACATCTACTTTACACCTCCAGAGTCTAGAATTTTCTGTTCATCAAGCAATTCAATGGTTTTCAAGAAATATGTCATGAGTTGGAGGGTTGAATATTCATCAAACTTCATGCACATGTTTCCTTCAGTTGTGTCAATTGCCACAGGCTATAAAACAACTTCTGAACGAATCGATGAAATTCAACCATTTTATGCTATATTCATCTAGACATTGTCATAGGCAATGACGTGGTAGAGTGGAGGTGACATATTGCAGGGTTCAACCATCGAATGGGTTCTGAGTTCTGAAATTCATAGTGAGAAAATGTAAATCTTCTGTCAGAAGAAAAATCAGGAGCACATAATAGCAATTGGCGAAACGAGAGAAATTGGATTCCTGAAGCGTGAAAAGAATATTCTCATGGCGTAAAATATAGGCGACTTATTGAACCTATAGTCGTGTTATACATCCTACTTACTATCATATTAGTTGTTGAAGAAGGTTCATGCTGATGGTGATATCAAAATGCAAGAAATTCAACCCGCACCTGCAGCGGTTTCTTGGGGAAATAATCGAATCGATGTGTTCATCAAAGGACCTCTCGATGCTCTCTGGCACAAATGGTGGAATGGCCAGTGGTCTCACTGGGAAAATCTTGGTGGTTCCCTTACATCCGCACCAACTGTGTCAACATGGTCAGAGAATCGTCTTGATATCTTTGCAAGAGGCCCAGATAGCGCACTCTGGCACAAGTGGTGGAACGGTCAATGGTCCCGCTGGGAAACCCTCGAAGGCATACTGACATCTGCCCCTGGTGCGGTTTCATGGGGAAATAACCGGATCGATGTGTTTGCAAGAGGCACAAATAGCGCGCTCTGGCACAAGTGGTGGAATGGCCAGTGGTCTCAGTGGGAGGACCTTGAAGGCATCCTAACATCCGCACCAACTGCGTCAACATGGTCAGAGAATCGTCTTGATATCTTTGCAAGAGGTACAGATAACGCGCTCTGGCACAAGTGGTGGAACGGTCAATGGTCCCGCTGGGAAACCCTCGAAGGCATACTGACATCTGCCCCTGGTGCGGTTTCATGGGGAAATAACCGGATCGATGTGTTTGCAAGAGGTACAGATAATGCGCTCTGGCATAAGTGGTGGAGTGGCCAGTGGTCTCAATGGGAAAATCTTGGTGGTTCCCTTACATCCGCACCAACTGTATCAACATGGTCAGAGAATCGTCTTGATATCTTTGCATTAGGTTCTGCATATACGCTAGTTCATAAATGGTGGAATGGTAGATGGTCTGAATGGGAAGACCTCGGAAAACCTAGCTAATAATAAATAGCCGGAGCAAGAAGCTCAGCATAGTGATCACTATGCCTTATGCATGGGCAAAAGATTATGCAGTAGCACGGTATAACATGATTCCAGATGATTATTTCAACGGATATATTCTTGAGGTTGGTGCTAGAACAGGAAAGATGCAACTGGAATCCAGGCATGGCACGAAATTTCGAGAAGCCAATGAGCAGGGTCGCTATTTAGGAATAGACATTGCGCCGATAGAGGATGCCCCTCTCAGAGTAGTCCAGATGAATTTCTTGGATATGAAATCTGAAAACAAGTTTGATGCAATTATCGCATCGGAAGTATTGGAACATATCCCTTTTAGGGATTGGCCGAAAGCCTTCATTCTTATGAAGAAATCGCTGAAGCTTGGAGGGAAAGTATTCATAACGACGCCTCATAATGAGCGATTGGAGGACTATATCAACTACTACCATAGTCAAACGGGTGGTGAGTATTTCCAGGCGCATGTGACATTTGGAATTACAAAGAAGGTGCTAGAACACTTTCTTCCCGGACTGAAGAGCAGGGTCTTGAAAGTGGGATCACCAATTAGAGAGAAAAATGAACAGCTCGGAAAGGCACTAGTCCGTATAGTCTACAGAATTATTAAGCGTCATCCCTATGCATGGAATTGGTTCCCGAGAGCGCATTCACTAATAGTATATTGGACAAAAACATAGATTTCTTTCAGGATATATGCCGATTCACATTGCTAATTGAGCGCCCTGTTCACTTCAAAGGTGTTTGCGAAATAGTATCTTGTCTGATAGCCAAGGAAGTACACTTCATCCATATACATTGTGTTAGCCTTCACAGACACACCAAGATAATGTAGATTGAAAAACCTCTCCGAAAAATCAATGGAATCTCAATCTAAAAGGCCACTATCAATGAATGTGTAGAAGCTTAAAATACCTAGAAGATTCCTGTTTACAATCATCGCAACCACAGCATAACTGAATAGCAGTAGCAAGCTATTCACGAGAAGAGCACTTCTACAAAATCAAATCGTAAACCACTGAGTTTACAAATCCATGAAGATCCAAATGGACCTCTGGGGAGTAGAAGGAACATAAACGCAAAACCATGCATAACATTCGAAGAGATTACACTAGGAATGACAATGTTACACGATATTATCTTTCCAGAACAGCAGGTTGCAATCTAGCTGTCTGTAATTCCATCCTTCCAATTCTGCAAATAACTGATCTGCATCGAAACCTTTTCGCTCAGGGGCGAACTCTATGACTAAGCGAGGATGTGAGCTATTCTGTATTAATCTCCTGCTCCCCTTAACAACAAGGCTTTCTGCTCCTTCCACATCCACTTTGATAAGATCAACATCTTCCTGAATATAGCTATCAAGACTCACTACTTCGACGTTAATAATACTCTCTGGATTTGTCATAGGGCATAGACTACTCATGCCATAGCTCGCCGGAGATATGTAGAACCTAGCCATTCCTTCCATATCTGATACTGCCTTGTTTTCCAAGACTACGTTCCGATAGCCATTTGCGCGGACATTTCTCTTGAGAATAGCAAAGTCGCGAGGAATTGGTTCAAACGCGTAAACGCGACCGCTTGGACCTACAAGTCGTGCCAGTAGGAGAGTGTAATATCCCAGACTGGCACCAACGTCCACCACTACACTTCCCTCCCTTACGGAGTCCTTAATATACTCGGTTGTCTGTGGCTCATACTGATCTCCTTTTGATAGCATCCAACCATGACCAACACGAACATCAAGAATCATGTCGTGCCCCATAACCTTCCTTCTCACGAAACCGCCATTTGATAAGATGCCTTGTTTCAAAAACTCATCCAATCTCTTCCATAGGAAGTACGGCAATTTGGGCAAGATTATTCAACTCCGATTTGCTGTATGGTACCAACTCATTATTTCATAGAATCAGCAATGCTTGCACGTCCAAAAGGATTCATTCACTGTTCCTATAAACATGATGAACTGCAATTTCTTCTTTCTCTTTAGGATATTGTGGTTTCTATTTTGTCCCAAGACTAGTTCCTAGATTTCGGCAATAAATAAGAATCTGAAGACACCCTTCATCAATGCTAGGTGAAAATTCAGGTCATTCGCTTCTCTCTTATGGAATAGGAATGTACCAAGTGCCATATTAGCCAGGGATGGAATAGCATCGAAGAGCCTGTATTCTCAGTTTATAAGCTGTGAATAGATACAGAGGCAGCAATAAGTTCAATAGACCGGGTCACAACTTTTCCAGATGCTGCCTAGAACCCGCATGGGGGCTGCAAACTGTGGAAAGACTGAGAAAGGCGGTCCTTCGAAGGTTATTGCCTTCATCTAGACTGATTAAGATTGAAGTCCAAGGACATACCATGATAATAGACAAAACCCACCTCCCTAGTTTATACTATAACGGAATCCACGAACCTGAAACGACTGCGTACCTCAGGGCAAATGTAACGCCAGGATGCATTGCAGTAGACATTGGTGCTAATGTAGGCTACTTCACTCTTCTTTTCGCAAGATTGGTTGGTGCTTCAGGAAAGGTCTTCGCATTTGAGCCCGATGAACGTATGTTTCCTTTTCTCGAAGAAAACGTACGTCTGAATGGCTACGAAAACGTCAATCTGGATAGCCGAGCAATTTCTGACCATAATGGGCAGCAGAGATTCTTCTTGAATAGTCATCTCAGTAGATCCGGATTGACCCCTTCCAGAAACATCAAGAGAATCACAGAAGTTGAAACCGTTAGATTAGACAACCTGAATCTTGAGAGGGTAGATTGGGTGAAGATAGATGTGGAAGGTTCTGAGCTGTCTGTATTGAAGGGCATGAAGAGAACCATTTCGGAGAACCCAGATATTCGAATAATTGTAGAGTTTGTTCCTGAGCATATTATTGGTTCAGGCAATGATATCAACGAATTCTTTGATCTCCTGGACGGTTTCGATTTCTATGGGCTTGACAAAAATCTCGTGTGTTTCAAGTGCTGAAGTTGACTGTATCTCTAAGCCTAATGCACAGATTTGAGATTCTTCCAAAGGAAATAACATTACTAAGCTGAAGAACAGACCAGCAGTTGGCAGAGGTTGTGTTTGAAATGAAAGAACCTTCAAGATTGATTGACACTCACTGCCATCTTGAGTTGGAAGATTTTGACTTGGATCGGCAGTCTGTGATTGAAAAAGCAAGAGTCCTTGGTGTAAGTATCATAACATCTGCTATAGAAAAGCATCTCTGGGAAAAGGGGTGTGCTATTTCTGAAGCATACTCAAACGTGTATGCAGCTGTGGGTCTTGAAGTATCACAATACCATGATTGTGAAATCGCAGTTGATTGGATTAGATCAAATAATGAGAGAATAATAGCTATTGGTGAAACTGGTCTTGACCATTACTTGATTCGAGACCACAAAGAACGAAACCTCCAGGAGTCCTGCTTCAGAAGCTTGATTGCACTTTCCAAGAAGCTCGCACTTCCGATTCAGGTTCACTCACGGTCCGCAGGAAGAAAGGCGCTGGAGGTGCTTGGTTCCTGTGATGCAGAAAGAGTGCATATGCATGCTTTTGATGGAAAGGCAAGTCTAGCCAGGACTGCTTCGAGAGAATTGGGTTATTACTTCTCAATCCCAACCTCTGTTGTTAGATCACCCCAGAAGAGAAAACTCGTGAAAGCAGTCACGATTGAGAGGCTACTCTTGGAAACCGATAGTCCGGTTCTCGGCCCAGAAAAAGGAATTAGAAATGAACCTTCTAATATACAGGTGGCGTTGAGTGAAACCGCGCAGATTTTGAAGATGGAGGAAGAAGAATTACAAGAGATTATACTTGAAAACACCCTTCGCCTCTATACACACATTCAGCCTCAGTGATACAATTCATAAACCTCACAATTCTTCCATCAGAATGGATGCAAATGAAAGAAGACTTAGAAGCTGAGCTGGAGGAAATTGTGAAACTAGGCTCTGAGAAAGCAGCAATTAAAGAATGGTCAGAAGCTCAGGATAAAAACGTTGTAGCGCTTTACAACTATCGATTTGATCATGTGAAATACGTGGTCAGTACTGCAAAAGCTATCGCCCAACAGGTAGGAGCTGATAGGCAGGTCGTTACACTCGCAGCTTGGCTTCATGATATAGCTAAGCCCGGAATGGGCGGAATTCAAAAGCATGGCGATGCAGGAGCAGAAGAAGCACGCAAAATCCTCCTAGAGAAGTCAGTGAATCCTATTGTGATTGAGAAAGTATGTGATGTCATCCGCAAGCATGTGGGATTGACATTGGACAAACCGGTTGAGCCACTGGAGGCGCAAGTTCTTTGGGACGCTGACAAAATTGTGAAGCTGGGAGCGATAGGGGTGATACACTATATGGTGAATGGCATCAAGATAAATCCAGGATTCTTGCTCGATGAGGTTTCGGCTCACATCAATGAGTTTCTCGACCTGGCGGAGAAAATCGTTGAGAGCATGAATACCAAACCAGGCAAGGAATTGGGGAGGAAAAGGCTTGCAACGCTCAAACACATTGCCAATGCATTAGAAACCGAAGTGAAGATGGCAGATGTTTAGTCATAGGTGGTACTATTGAAGGCTGGGATTCTCACGATTGGAAACGAAGTTCTTGATGGACTTGTGCTTGATACTAATGCGAACTGGATGGAGATTCGTCTTACAGCGCTCTCTGCTGAGATCCACCGTCTGGTAGCTGTTCGGGACATCAAGGGCGAAATCGGTGCTGCGCTTGATTTCTTGGTTGGAAGTTGCCAATTGATTGTCACATCCGGTGGTCTGGGTCCAACGCATGACGACATGACACTAGAAGCTATCGCAGCCCATCTTGGCCTACCTCTTGTTGAGGATAGGGAGGCTCTAGCAATTGTTGAGCGACAATACAAAATGCTGAGCGACAAGGGGATTGTTGCAGACTCATATATCTCTGAACCACGCAAGAAGATGACACGGATTCCCGAAGGCTCAATCCCCCTAGATAATAGAGTCGGCGGGGCACCCGGAGTTATGCTTGAGGTCACTGATACAACAATATTCTGTCTTCCTGGAGTGCCTGCAGAACTGAAATACATCTTTGAGAATTCAGTCGAACCTTGGGTGGAAGATCGCATCGCAGAGACGTATTTCGAGAAGATAGTTGAATTTGGTTTCAAGGATGAGTCCGTATTCGCACCGTTCATAGATAGAGCAATGAAGAAGACGCCTGGAGTCTATATCAAATCAATGCCGAGGAAATACGGAACAACTGATGTTCTCCGGGTCTGGGTTTCTGCGAGAGGAAAAGACAGAGAAGCCCTGGAGGACTTGGTAAAAGACGCAATCGAATATATTGCGGCAGAGTCGGGTCAAAGCCCGATATATGTCGAAGGACGGCAGGAAACAGGCCGATAAATATAAGCAGATGTTTATTCGGCAATCGCATTCGGTGAGTGGATTCGATGCAGGCAGGATTTGCAATCGAGCTTGGGGATATCGCAGTTTACTTTATCGCACTCCTTTATGCGGTGATTGTACTCACAGTTGCTGACTTGGCAAGGCGCAAGATGAATTGGAGGCCTGAATTCACTAGAAGAATTGTTCATCTGTTTGCCGGATTCGCAATCTGGGCAGTACCATACTTTCCCCATCCGTGGGTAGCCACTCTTGTAGGTTTCACATTTGTTTTGATGCTGGCACTCGCAAACCATGAACGCTTCAGCAGATTCTTTGAAGCTATGGCTAGACCTGAGGACCTAGAGCATGGAAGTGTTCGAGGACCACTCTGGTATGCTGTGTCAATAACCATCTTAACAGCTGTATTTACTATAACGGGATATCAAAATCTCTACTTCATTCCAGCGGCAGCCATACACATAATGATGCTGGGAGATGGAATGAGCGCACCTATCGGTATGAGGTATGGAATCAATTCATGTCGAGTCATCTTTGGCTCCAAACGGAGTCCTCATGGATGCGCGGCTGTTCTGATTTTTGGATTCTTCGGGGCGCTCCTGGCGTTCTGGTTCTTTGGCATTGTGAACTATGGCGTTTTTGCGAGCGGCGGCAATATCTTGTGGATTCAGATGTTAGTGCTAGCGCTGATAGGTGCCTTCATTGCTACCATAGTAGAAGCCTTGAGCCCGAAGGGGACGGATAATATACTCTTACCTCTCATTACATGCGTAGCCCTCCTATTTGCTGGAATGGCAATGGGCATAGTAGCTTTCTAATCTCATCGTCCTGGGTCAACAATGAGACGATAGTAATAGGAGAGCCCTGCAGTATCGCTCTCACGTTGGATTCGAATCACCTGGCCTGTTTTTGCACCCAGTACCTTGACGGCGGCATCAGTCCGATAGATTCGAGGCAGCTGTGATCTTCTGATGCCGTAGTGGTCAAGAACAAGTTGAACCTCTTCCTCATCTGCAACCACATGTTTCGGAACAAGACTGTGGCCAAAGAGGTCAAATGATGAATAGCCTCCCTCCACAAGCTCCACACGCATTTCGCGAGCGAGCTTCTTTGACGCTGGTGTGACTCTAGAGCCCCCTACAAGCATACCCTCCTGTGCTTGAGCTTCCTCCATCGCTTTCACTAGTTCCCTAACAACAGCCACTCCTACTACTTTTGGCACCTTGAAAATCCATACAACTGATTTAACGGTGATATCTTCAGACTCCCTTGTAGGATGCATCACATACCGGTCCTCGTATTCCAGCAATTCTTCTACAAGGTAGCCTCTAAGAGTAAGGAGACCTCTGGTTTTCATGACTAAAGTCGGGAATTCAACCACGAGAAAACACCCTAAATTACAACGCAATTCTAGGCGCGAGATATAAAGATTCCCAACTAGGGGTTTTTGCAAAGGAAGCAGTATTTGAAAGAAAATTTGATTCTAGGAGGTGACTACTAGTCTGTAATAATAGACTCCTCCAGCAGTATCACTATCTCGTTCGATTCTGACTACTTGCCCAGGTTTGGCACCTAGAACTTTCACAGCTGGGTCGTTTCTTAGGATTCGAGGAATTTGGTCGCGGGCTATACCATAATGCTCCATGACTAGAGACACTTCATCTTCATCAGCAATGGTATGCGAAGGAACGAGCTCGTGTGAGAACAGATCAAATGATGCATAGTTACCCAAGACAAGTTCAACCCTCATGTCCATGGCATGCTTCTTTGCGGCTGGTGTGAATCTAGACCCACCTACTAGGATGCCCTCCTGTGCCTGAACCTCTTCCATCTTTTTCACCAAATCTTTGACTAGCGCAATCCCTACAACGCGAGGCTCTTTCAGAATCCATACAACGGACTTGATTGTCCCGTCTTCTAATTTCTTAATCGGATGCATCTCAAAACGATTCTCATATTCGAGCAAGTCCTCAACTGCATAGGCTCGAAGGTTGAGAAGGTTCCTAGTCTTTATCACATTGCTTGGAAACTCTATCATGGAAACACACCCAAAGAAGGTCTAGCAGTCGCCGATTCAGCTTGTCATATAAAGATTATCAAGCAGCACTCTTCTGCCTGACAAGATTTGCAGGTCAACCTTCGTTCTAGTCGTCCTCAAACAGTCGCATTGGTTGACCGCAACAAACCAGGGTTCCAGCCCCATATTTCACTACTCGTACAACTTGCTGACAGATGTCACAGACGTATAGTTCTCCTTCCTTTCCCATAATTCGTAGTTCTCCGTGTAGATTGGTGATGCAGCAGCCTCAACTCCTGATTTATGGCTTTCTGAAATCATTCTCGACATGGGTATAAGCAAGACGAAGACTCAAATACACCAGTGCATTCAACCAGTTAATAGGCAGAGGCGATTGGCGTGGCCGGGCTAACTAAAGGTATGATTGCAGATGTCAAGAAGAAGCGGGCGATTACCCTTCCAGAGGACTTCTTCAATAATCCAGAACTTGGTGACATGAAAGCTGCAATGGTAATCTATTTTGAGAGGTCGGGAGAGATAAGACTCATTCCGATGATGAAGGAGGGTGGAGCACGTGTCAGACTCGAGGTCGAGAAGGTCAATCCTGCCCTCATGCAAACTATGACTCAGCTTTTTAAGGCTCATGACCTCAAGGTGCTGTTCACTACAGGATTCTGCTTCGAGGAGAATCGATGTGTCTATGAGGTATATTTTGCAGCAGATGAAATCAGGCAGAAGGAGCCAACCATTAGAAGCACCATAGAAAGCATTCCAGGACTGTATGATGCAGAGTTCGAAATACTTGAACTAGGTGAGGAATGGTAGACTGCTGAGTTGCAAGACTCGAGCTATTTGAATCGAAGGGCGACGGTATCTTTCCCTGCAGTGTCAACCAGTTCTAGCTTGACCTTTAGCAGCGCTTCAAGATAGCCTTGTATGAATGGAGCTGGATAGAAGGGGCTTGTTATGACAAGAAGGTCATCGCTTTGCATTTTCAGAAAGCCCCACCCAAAGTTCTGAAGCAGTGTAAGAATAAGGCCTCGACTATCCTTATCTGATGGATCGGTTCCATGATATAATGTGATAACATCCCCGATTGCTGATTGACTACCTGATGTTATACCAAGCTCGTACTGATCCGATGGAGTTAGCTTTGAGAAGAAGAATGAATTCATGGTTTCCGATTCCAATACAACTCTAGAACCAGTTACATATAGACCGAGGTCAGTCCATCTATGCACGGAATAGTCCAAGAACCATCGTACTGCATCCTCGATTAGTTGAGCTCGAGACCTACCAACAGTTTCATGAACAAGCTCATCAATGCGATTCACCAGCGCCTGACTCATAGTCACACTGATGATTTTCTTCTTGAGCAAATCATTGATTTCCTGCAACCTCTCCTTTTCTTGCTTCGAGCGGCTAGATTCATCCTTTTTCTCGATTGCAGCTTTCTCTTTCATGAGTGTTGATTGTTCGAACCTGAGCGCCAACTTGACCTATCCTCCGTGTCTTCTGCCCTGTGACACATTCATCTATCATAGAGTGTATTTGATTCTACTGAGTCTTGTTAGTTTCACATGACTTCTTCTATTTGAACTCTTTGGGACGCGCTATTGTGGCATATCTACACAGGCAAACCTTAATCTTCTAAGCAGGGAAAATTGAGCAGAGTTGTGAATGAATGTCGTATTGTGAACTTTGGCTTGAAACCAATAACAGTGAATTCAGGGTAGCAATGTTTGTACCTGTGGGATTTGAATTGCCCGATGGATTCACGCGACTAGCATCTGGTGACCTTGGTGAGAAGGGATTCTATGTTTCAGACTGGTATTCTGGAATCACTGAGGCGAAGAAGAGCATCGACAATGCCGCCAAGTTCTATTCGGATCTCTCTATCAAGTTCCTGTACATCAGAGAGATAAGACGCCCTCGAACCATGTGAATTGACTTGATAGAAAAAGATGCAAGGAGGGGAACAGGTCCCCTCAAGCATTATGGCGATGGCCAGGCAACACCTAGTCCAACCATCTCTGGGGCAAAGAAGATGATAAGTCCCACTCCAAGGGCTGCAAGTCCAATCAATACAATGACCGGAGTTGCTGCAAACACCTTTCCGATTAGTTGAATCAACTTGATCAGAAGGCCGCTTAGAAGGTATACCACAGCGAAGATAATGAAAGCAATAACTGCCATCCATTTCAAAGATATAATCTGTGTGACGTATTCACCTATGACGGGGGCATCTGCATAAGGAGTGAGAATTCCATAGAGCGTAAATGTGCCGAACAAAGCTAGGCCTAAGGACAGAAGAAGCGCGATAGGAAACTTTGAGAGCAGTCTCATACTCAATGCGAAACCAATGAGGACGAGAAGCCCGGCCACAATCACTGCGTCTGGATTCGCTGCCCATACAACATAGCCTACACACATATCCAGAATGCCTACAAAGAAGCCAAGATAGGTACTGATTGCCACCAACCCGTCGAATATAGTTCCGAGAAGTGGAATTGGATCTGTAATATTCTCAAGCAGCCATGCTGCAGCGAGAGCACCAGAGCCGATCAGCACCCAAGCAATAACAACATCATTCTGGAAGTAGGCAACAATTTCAGCTAGGGTGAGGTCGAAAATCTCGAATTGAAGCATGCTTTACACCTCTTGCTTACTGAAACGACCTTCACCATCGCTTCTAAAAAACCTATGTCACACAATTTCTATCCCCAGAATGGCAGATGAAAGCATGAAAGCTGCCCAGAATAGAAGTCCGCAAACGGCGCCCATTAGGATTGGACGTCTACCGCCAACCATACTTGTGTTTTGGTAACCTGTGGATATTGTCGTGACAAGTAAGGTGGCAAACAAAGGCAGGATGTTCAGTAGCGATAAGTCACCTGCGCTCCAAGTAGGTCCTTCAGTCAACAAAGATCCAATGAATAGGTAGGGCGAAAGAGCGGAGAGCAGACCCAAGACTAGTGAGCTGGTGATGCTCAATAGATATACCTTGAAACGCTGAGCCGCGATAATTGACTCGCGTTCCTTTGCCACAGCTGATCGCTTCACTAAACGAGCCGCTATCCTTGAAAGACGATTACCAGCATCAGTTGCTGATGTCGCGCACATCACCGTTATCATCCTGATCATATTTGCAACTCGCTGACCCAGTGCCATCTTAGCAGCATCTGCCATGGCCTCCTCAATACTTCCCCCTCCCCATGAAATGGAATTAATAACTGGATCAATAAGCTTCTGTATCTCAACTGCGACGTCGTCGCGGATAGATTGGATAGCCACCTCCAGGGTGTCGCCGGATCTCAGACGTTCTGATAGCAGCATAAGGAAGTTCAGGAATTCATCATATTCTGCGACAATTTGACTTTGATGAAGGAATAGCACGTTCTCACGATTGGGTCTATCGAAATATGCAGAGAATTGACTTGAGAATCTTGTTTTCAATAGTGAGTTGAGTCCAATTAGGATTGGAGCCAGCAGAAGAACCATGAGATTGGTGGCATGTCCCGCAAGAGAAACTGCCAGAGTAAGCATTATCGGTATATATGTGGCAAGTGCTGCTACGACCAAAAGACGGCTCTCAAGCTCCAGATTCTTCTGGCGCAGCGTCATGTCGGCTTCAAAAGACTCCCCTGAAAGGAGGTCTAAGAGTTCAGTCTTTTGTTCTAGAGCCGAGAGAATGCCCATTACATATCTCCTCAAATCATCAGAAGGCTGATTCTTGGCAAATTCCATCAGACATGTTTCAGGAGGCGTGCCACCTTGAATCTGCTCCATAATCTCCAGGAAGACCTTTGACAAGAAGGGGTGATCGGATGAAGCCACCATTTCTATTGCATCAAAAATTGTGCCACCGGTTTGAAAGACAAGGATGAATTGCTCGAAAACGAGGTCCGCTTCTTCGGATATACTGAGCTTATAGCTATTCATGGTTGAAACAGGATACGACACTACGGCGAAGTAGGTTATCGCAGATGCAATAGCGGATATTGGCAAAGATATCAGGATGCTTGCGTCCAGCAGAACGAAGACTATGATTGAAATGACAAATACTGAGGTTGAAGTGAAATATGAAGCTGCAAAGACACCCGATGTACTAACATGTATCTTTGTCTCAAGGAATTTGACTGCTTTTGCAAGCTCTCGATCCTCTCTCCGCGCACCAAATGAGGAAAAAGGGGGAATTCGAGCGCATAGATTGCATAGCCGCTCATACATCAAGGCATCTTTCCTCTAGTAGCTAGGCAGTCCGCTCATCTCTTAAATTGCCCGAAAGAAGAAGAATGGGCCCCTCAATCAAGAAGCGGGGGACCCAATATGCTGGTCTTAGCGTCTTCGAATTAGGATCACAATTACGACAATTGCAATTCCAGCAAGAACAATGATTCCAGCACCGCGTCCGGTGGGCATAGTCCCTGCTGCCAGGTTAGTGTACGCTGTATACGTAGGATCTTGTTCAATCCGAAGCCCATTCCATTCAGGAAATGTCACACCGTACCAAAGCTGATCATCATCAAATGCAGTACCTGCATTGACAACCAGCTGCTGTGGGCTATTGTACATGTTTCTAACCCGCTCAGACAGTCCAAATGCCATGTGAGCGTACAGCCAGATAGAGAGGGGAGCCTGCCATAAGATCAAGAAGAAATCTGCGGGACGAGCTTCAAGAAGTGTATTGAGTGCTGTTTCACCCGTAGATACCGTTGTCCATGGATTGGTAGATTCGTTCACGAGTGAATACTCGCGTCCAATACCGATGCTGAAAGCTCTGTCACTATCTCCGATAGTGATGTCGAGATCTTCATCCAGTGGTTCAGTCCCCGTTGGATCTACCAAAGTATTGGTGTCTGATGTTCTGACTTCATAGTTCGATGTGAAGACTGAAAGATAATGCACTGCAGTTATTGCCATTGACGGAACAATAATCTCAGATGGGTCTTGATCAGCTAGTCCCCACCACTTCGCTTTCATTGCTTGGCCTATGGTATATACAGTTTCAGCATTGACTACTCCATCAGCGCCAATTGTAATATCATATTCTATCACAAGCTCGCTAACAAGCATTGTTAGCACAGGAATGCCCAATGTGAGCCAGAAGGCTGCAGGGGTTGAGTTGGCAGCAACTATTCTAACAGGCATGTTTGTATATCGCATTCCAAAACGATAATGGCCATCGCCTAATTTGGCCGCAGGGATAGATTCTACAGCTGGTACAAATTCAGGCCATGGATTGTTGTTCGCCACAGGCACTACATACCAGGCGGCGTCATGACCCATGTCTGGAAGATTATTATCACCATAGGTTTCATTGTGAGCCAGAAGGAAAGCAAACACTGCGGCAATGAAGACTTCATTGTCATTGGGGGTTGTGAAATGCATTCCAAACAACTGATAGGGAATTATGAGTCTTTGACCATCATTCGTGTTGATCTCATTGAATGCAATCAGGAATGAATCAAACTCTCCTACACCAACGTAGGATGCAGTGAGCGTTGCATTCCCCCCATCATCTCCTTCAATAAACAATGAGCTGTTAGTCCAGTATTCTTCATCGAAGGTGTGTCCAAAGATTGCAGCTTCATCACCAGATTCCCATCCAGCAACTCCTGGTAGAGAGATAAATGGTAGAAGCAATAAGCTAGCGCTAAGTAGCGCAAGATATCGAATTTTGTGGGCGCGCATTTTCAATCTCCGCTCACTTAACGAATCTTTGCTTTAAAGAAAAATGTACGATGCATCTAGATGATTCATTCGACGAAATCAGTGATGAGTGTTTGAGTTGTGAACTCTCTATAGAGCTTACTCACTTTGAGCCATCTCTCAATTGGATTCCTTAAATGCGTGCCAATCTCATTAAGCGCCTCATCGAGAGAGGAGAACCTCTTCGTCTGGGATTCGAGAGCCCTTCTTGCAATTTCCCTGAAACGCCAGACTCCAAGGGGAACCCATAGCTGAGGATCAATCTCCATAAAGACTATCACGCCTGCCTGCCTGCGTATCTTCCTGAGATATTGAAGAGAAGGTAGCCTTGTTGCATAGTAAGCCCCAACAACTGAGCTAGCGTAGTCCTTTCTTCCTCGAAACCATTCATTATCAGTAATGATTGGTGGATTCAGACCCCCTAGCCATGACTCCATTGCCTCAAATTGCCAACCACTTGGTAGAAAGAGGAGGGCAACAGTGTTTCCAAGAGCATGATCGACAAAGACTAGATAGTCATTGATCCATGGAAAACGCAGGACTTGCTTGTGAAGCTCTTTACCAACGATATCATCAACAGCAGTAATGCTCCATTTTGTGGGCACCAATCGACGATTTCTCTGTTCACCCAAAAGACCAACAGACAGAAGTCGAGTCATCTGTTGCTGGTGGACACCACCCTCAAACATCTCCATTATTCCACCCACGGCCTTCAAGTCTGTATCTGATGTCGCCTTGTCCACTGCTCTGGGTACGTCGGGATTGTCTTCAAGCACAAATAGCTGAAGAGGAGCAGAAGGTCCAGTTGGAAGAGTCAGTTCTGAGAACACACTTGTGAAGCTAGGTCGTTTGAGAAGTGTGGCTTCGGAGGTAGTAGGAGTTTCTGAGAGTGCAAGTGTCTGGGTTTCTGATAGGATTCTCGGCGGGTCTGAGGCTGCATCCACCGGAATTAGCTTCTTGGTTCTTACAAGATTGAATCGGAAGGAGAGAATCTCATCAATAGTCCTTTCCAACCATAAATCCGGTCGTTCCATGATGGCTGCATCTCGACCCTTCAGTGGAGGAATCAGAGGTCCAGCTAGGACTTTCGGGTATCCCTGCTCACCCACAAATATGGATGGAGGTGATGACCCCGTCAGGTCTAATCCAGTAACTGCACTCTCAATTCTACTCAGTGCCTTGGCTCGCATTAGAAGAGGACAAGGATTGATACCGCACAGATGCCTATGACCCATACACCTGGAACAGACTCTCTCATCGTACGACATCTGGTTGGCTCCATTAGGAGCCTTTTCGAGACGCATCTGCGCCAGCATCTTCACCTTCCATTGTACTTGCGAACAATAGGGACTTCCTATCATCTGCTATGGCATTGAACACATTTAGACCTCTTGGAGAGGACACCGAAACTATATCACGTTCTCTCGTCATCCACGAGCTAGAAATGCTAACTAGACGAGAGAGAATCACTGAGCTTCTAGAGCAAACAGACGTACCTCTTACAGCTCAAGACATATGCAACATACTAGATATCAAGCATCGAGTAATTGTCTATGAAGACATCGAACATATTGCATTATCATTGAAGCATAAAGGCAAAGAACTGCTTATTCGTCCAGCTAGCTGTGGTAAATGTGGATATGCATTTGCCAAGAGAAAATCTGCTAAGCGTCCTTCAAAATGCCCGAAATGCCGCTCGGAATGGATTCTTCAGCCAGGATACATTATCAGATTGAAATAGGCCTAATCGAACCTATGAACGCGTTTTACATCTGCACCTTCTCTTTTGATGTCAGTCACCCTGGATACAACAAAGTCTGACAATCCGAATTCCGCCTCTTCGACATATCCATGAATTATGACAGGCATTCCGACGCGAGGCAGGAAGCGACACTTGTCCAATATTCCAGCTGAGAGTCGAACATCGTACGTTTGCCCTGTTTCTTGATTCTGCACTACGATGGTTGTAGATCCGTACCATCTCCTTGCACTAATGCGAGTTGTCTGGCTCCTACCAATCTCGCGGATAACGCCTCTTACAACTGTCATGACTATGCATCCTCCCATGGAGCAACCAGTGTCCCATATCGTCCACCTCCGCCGGGTATGTAGCCTATCGATCCATCTCGATATGAACCAATCATCATTGAAAGCTTTGGATTGACCTCAGCTAGGTCTTCTAGAGAGGTCCCGGTGAGTATAGTTGTTTCTGGCCCAAATGATTCTCTCAAAGTTGAATACATATCGCGCAACTTCTTGGAAGTCTTAGACTTAATACCCATTGCAGATGCCATTAGGTCCAGAAGAGGAGGAATATGCAGGTATGGAGGGCGATGTGATGGGGAAATACTCACCCCCTCGCCTATCATCATTGCACGGTCTCTGACCCCTAGTCGAAGTGCACGACCATCTGAGGGGCACTTGACCTTTCGTCGATGAATCTCTCTCAACAGTCGTGAGTGATCCTCTACATCAGAGCATGAGATGTAGATGTTCAGGTCATCAAATTCAGGAGGTTTGAATCCTTCCTCCAATACTAATGTACGTCTACACTTCGAACAGAATGAAAGAAAGTATTTTCCGAGTCGCGGGTTGAACCCCACATTGAGAATTGGCTTCCGCTCTTTGGTTCTAATGATGGCCTGGCGAAGCTCATCGAATGTTGGAGAGTTCATTGATAGTCTGACAAACTCTCTGCCTAGCTTATCCGGAGAAGGAGAATGAGCATCACTAGAGGTAATGTAGGTAAGGTTTCTAAGTTCTGGAATGCAATCAGCAACCTCTGTATCCGCTGATAAGCCGAGCTCGATGAATCGTACATGAGGAGCCTCCTCTTTGTAACAGTCCTTTAAACTGTCATAGCGACCTTCCCTGAAGATTGACCTATAGGGTGTGAAGGCATGGGCTGGGCCGATTAGTCCTTCGCAGTCGCGGACAGCACCAGCTATCTCAGCTCCCTTCAGGTTGACTCTAGGTCGGCCACCCCATTCATGGTCCAAGTTAGGAGATGCAGGTTTCAAGAGCCTGCGGAGATGTTCAACAGCTTCAAAGTCGCGAAGAACCACAAGATGATGTATCGACTCTGCATCCTCTATCTCAACCGTGAGTATGAAACTTACCGAGTTGTGGAAGAGCCCATCATCAGTTTCTTTGAGGTTTGTACGTAGATGATGAAGCCATTGTGGTTGTGTGGCATCGCCGGTTCCAATCATATCGAGACCCTTTTCTTTTGCACCCTGTGCAAGCTTGGGGATTATCATAGATTTGCTGACACCGATTGAATGCGAGGAGTGAATGTGTAAATCGACATCGAATTGCTCCATTCACGAACTCCTCATATGTTGATGACGACTTTCGTTGTGTTAGGATCAGACGCAAACTCGAAAGCCTTTGATCCGTCCTCCAGCTTGAATTCCTTTGTGATAAGCCGCTTGACCTCAATGCGTCCCTTATTCAGCATATCCACTGCTTTTTTGTATGGACCAGAAAAGTTTCCAAACATGGTTATCTCGCGCTGCACGATTTCCGACGGATTGAATCTAATTTTCTCGCCATGAATGCTTTTCAACCCAATAATGCCTCCATCCCGGATGAGGTCTAAGGCCATTGTTATACCTGCGGAATTACTGGTCGATTCGATTACTATTCTGGGCCCCACATCTGTCGTCAAGTCTAGGACTCGCTGCTTCCAATCGGGATTGCTTGTGTTCACTATGTCTTGTATACCCAGTTGCCTCACAAGGCCAAGCCGCCATCTATTTTGATCAACTACGACGACATTGGCTCCAAATGCATCATAGACCTGGGCTACTAGGAGGCCTGTCTTTCCGCATCCTATGATAACGACTGGCTCATCATGCTCAGCGGGAGCTTTTTCGTATGTTTCTATCGCTGATGCCAAAGGCTCCACAAAAATTCCTGACGAAACATCAATGCCTTCAGGAAGTGGATGTACTAGTTCAGCTGGTACGCTGAGGAACTCAGCAAGTCCCCCATCAGTAGTAATTCCTAGCAACTCTTTTTCCTTGCAGCGCGCCGGTTGATTGTGTCTGCAATACCAGCAATTCCCACAAGGAACATCAACCTCAGTAGTCACCGCTGTCCCTTGTCTTATGTCAGGTACTGAGCTTTCATGTATGACCCCGGCTATTTCATGACCCAATACAAGGGGGAGATTAACCTCATAGTCGCCTTTCCAAATGGCAATGTCCGTCGAACATATACCAACACTGCGGACCTCAATTCGGACATTACCTGGCATTAAGGCGGGTCTGGGAGTATCAGCTAGCTGGAGGCCATCTCGTGTGAGAACTAAAGACTGCATCTCTTCAGCCACTCCCTTTGCTTCAACTTGCAGCCGCCTCAATAAACCCTTCGATAGATTCCACTGAGAAGACGATATGCTTCAATTTCAAAGAAAGAAGTAGGCAGATTGCTCTGAATCTAGACAGAGAATCTACCTACAATGACAACTGAGGACAATGTTAACCAGAATCGGCTTTTTGGACTAGGTCTAGCAGCAGAACTCCAAAGCAAAAGGCTGCTATGCCAAGTAGGGTAATGGATGTGCTTGCATTTGCAGGATCTAGCAAATTGAGAACAAGCGCTGCCAATCCCAATGCCATCCCGATTGCTGCGAAAATTATGTCAATCATTTTGCCTAGCATGAACTGAAAGGAATGCTGAGTGCGATTTAGTTCCTTTGTCAAATTGCAGCTATAGTTTTCATCCTCCTTCCATCTTCTCAGAAAATCGATAGGTTATTCTATTGGGAAGTTTCCAAGCCGTGATTTGTAGGAGACATATGAAATGCGAATCGGAATTGAATTCGTACCTGACAAACCCATTGAGAAGTTGGTCACTTGGACAAAACTTGCAGAAGAAGCAGGTTTTGATAATGTATGGATCACTGACCACTACAACAACCGAAATGTTTGGGCCACTCTGACTGCCATCGCTCTGAATACTGAGAAGATCATGTTGGGGCCGGGCGTCACTAACCCATTTCACATAAGTCCTGCATTAACAGCGTCTGCAGCTGTAACAATCAATGAACTGAGCAATGGTCGAGCTGTGATAGGCATGGGTGCTGGAGACAAAGTCACTCTGAGTGGTCTAGGGATTAAGTGGGACAAACCCGTATCAGCTGTGGTGGAGTCAATCAAGTACATGCGCAAGCTCACGGAAGGCAGCAAATACAAAGCAGATGGAAAAGTCTTCAAGGTCAAGAATGCAAAACTAGCCATTGTCAAGAAGGAACCAGTCCTTGATGCAGATGGCAGTCCAAAGATGAAAGACGGAAAGCCCGTGAAACGGGGTCCCAAGATTCCAATCTATGCAGGTGCGCAAGGCCCAATGATGCTGAAGAAAACAGCGACAGTCGCGGACGGGATTCTCATCAACGCAAGCCATCCCAAGGATTTCGAAATTGCGATGGAGAAAATCAAGGAAGGCGCGGAGGAAGCTGGACGAGATCTCAAAGATATTGATGTCACTGCGTACGCATCATTCAGTATTGGGGACACCAGGGAAGCAGCTTTGGAGGGTGATGCAAAGATTGTTGTCGCCTTTATAGTGGCTGGCTCGCCTGACGTTGTTCTTGAACGTCATGACTTGGACTTGGATGCATGCAACAAGGTGAGGGGACTCCTAGCAGAAGGGAACTTCAAGGACCTTCCTGGGGCTATCACTGACGAGATGATTGATGCCTTTGCTGTTGTTGGTGACAAGAACCAGTGTATCAAACGAATTGAGGAGCTATCAAAAGTGGGTGTTACCCAGTTTGTTGTTGGCTCACCGATAGGTCCAAAGAAGAAGACGGGCATCAAGCAGATAGGTGAGGAGATCATTCCACATTTCAAGAAATGATTCCCACAAGAAAACAGCAAGTGCCATACTATGAGCTCAAGGAATCTGTATACTAGGCGGATGTCGAGGGCAGAACTCGACATCTGGCTAGATTTATCAAGAGAGGCATCTCCGCAAGACAAGCAGTTGGCTACAAGATTCGCACAGCTTGAGGACAGTTTGTTCTTTCTCTCTAGCATTGAGGAGGAGATAGTTGGCGGGACTGCCATTTTCAGAGATAGAACTAGACTTGCTGTGGCTCTGGTTGCAGTTAATCACAAATCATTCCTGAAGGAACCTGCCCAGCTCCAGCTTCTGAAGTCGTCACTTCCATTCTTTCGAAGTGTCACGATTCATCATGTCGATGCAATTGTTGACATTTCGCAGAAGAAACCAAAATTACCATTTCCAGTTGGTTTTGCACTGAACAGAAGATTTCAGCCAATGCTGGAGAGTCTGGGATTTACTCTGGAGGATAGGATATTTCGTTACGGTATCGATGTGACAGGAAGCCAATCAAAGGAATCAAGCCTGGTAACATGGAAAGCAACGAATGACCATGAAGCTGTTAGAGACCTCTTCTGGAGGCAAAACAAGACTTCAGGAGTTGATAGCTCTCTTGTCACTCTTGGCTGGCTGATGGCATCCGTGAAAAACCATCTACATACTCTGGAAGATGACAGGGGAATAACTGCTGCAGTTGGGTTTGACATTATTGATAATACAGCGATCCTTTGGCCAATTATTGCTGATTTCAGACTCATAGAAATTGACACATTAGCACAGGCCATTCATGAAAGAGTCCTGCAGACCGATGCACTTGAGATTGCATTTCCAATTCTGGGAACTGGGCAGAAGGAGCTGGCGCGAAGAATAGCAGATTTGTGCAACGGGACGGCATCAGAATGTGAGTTATTGCTTCTGAGAAAACAGTTGTAGCTAGTATTCACACTCAGTGGGAAACGCTTTTGTGAATATAGCTGATGTGCGTTGCAGGTTCTCCCATGTCCACACTGAAGCTCAAGAAACAAGCAGATGGTCTTATCCTTGATTATGGTCATGTCAGACTCGCATTGGATACGGGGATTAAGGGAGAAACCACTCTACTAACTCATGGACATACTGATCATCTCAAAGGTATTGAAAAAGCCCATAGAGTCGTGGCGACAAAAGCGACGATTGACACACTAAAAGCTCGAGGGCATATGGTCAAAGGACGAGTGGAGTTACTGGAATATAACCAGAGGATTGGACAGCTTGGAGTCATAGTGACAGCTCTCAATGCTGGACATGTCCTAGGTTCCTCAATGTATCTCATGGAGTTCGACGAAGGACTATCCGTCCTTTATAGCGGAGACTACAATGTTGTAGACAGTATGGTGCATACTGCAGCTAAACCAGTATCAGCAGATGTACTGATAACAGAGGCGACATACGGAACGCCGGAATGGGTGTTTCCATCACGCAAGAGTATCTATGATGATATCTTGACCACAACAAGCGAATCTATAGAGAATGGGCGAATACCTGTCTTTCTGGCCTACTCGTTGGGGAAAGCACAGGAAGCTATCGCACTTCTTCAATGGGGAGGATTCAATGTTGTGTCAGGAAACCATAGAATCGATGAGGTCTGCAAAGTCTACAACCAACATGGAAGTGATTTACGTCATACTTCATTGAACCATCGAGATGTAAAGCACCTATTTTCAGAAGGCTGTGCAATTGTGAGTTCTTCATTTCATCACACACGAAAAAACATCCGAGGTGCCATTGGCAGCACCGCCGCCAACGACATCATGAATAGAATGGATCACTACTCGCTTTCAGGGTGGACTCTGGGTGATTCGAGTAAGATTGGGTTCCCCCTGAGTGCTCATTCCGATTTCAATGGCTTGATGAGGTTCGCAAAGAAGGTCAATCCAAGAGTAGTCTATTGCTTCACAGGAAATGCGTCTCATTTCTCGGGACACCTTGTTGATGATGGACTCAACGCAGTCCCGTTGGAGTAGGTGAGTGAAAATGGAGAAATTTATGTCAGAGATGGTTGAGCCAATTCACGCAGACTCCCTGTTTTCTGTTTCACACTCGGGAGAAATCCATGAACGTCTTTGCTATGAGTACCTCGATCCTGAGGGGTACTATAGAAGAGTCATACGTGACGATGACTTACTCAGGGCTGAAATAGTCAAGCTTGTTGACAACATGCAGCGGTTTCTGGATAAAGAGAGAGTGGAGATTAACAAGCAGAAAGTGAGGTCTCAAGTCAGCTATGCAGATATCTTCTTGAAAGGCAGCTCTGAAGTCGTGTCGGTTGTGTACTTGATTGATTTCGCGACTCCATTCAAGCCAGATGTGAATCAGATAGAAACATGGCTTGAAGAAGAGGAAGCCCCGTATGACTTCGAGATACTTTGGAGATTCCCGGTTGGCACAGAGATTATTGAGATAGACACTATGCTTCAGTACGAGATTTATGAGGATGTTATCACGCTCTGGGCATTCGAAGGCGAGCAAGTTGGAGGGTATGAACGGATGGAATTCAAGCTGCCCGTTAATAGACTTGACACTAGGACAAGAGCCGCTCAAGAGTAGTGATTGCATAATATCTAGCTGGGGATTATTATGATTCAAACCTTTAATGCGCCGCAACTGCTTGGCTTCCTAATCTTGGGACTTGGCATCCTCTTGATTCTAGCTGGTTGTCTTGCAATGCAAAGGGAATCTTCTAGTGAGGAAGTTCATCGAGAAAGTAAGGGCGTGATCCTCATTGGACCGATTCCCATTGTGTGGGGATTTGGAAGAAGAGGATGGCTTGTGGCGGGAGCGATTGGAGTTATCTTGCTTCTTATCTGGATAATCGGATTTCTCTAGCCAGTCCAGCCGCATTCTGGACAAATGGAACCTGCTATTGTGCGAACAACCTTTCCATTGATTAGACATTCTGGGCATATCTCAAGACTCTTTCCACAAGTGGGGCATTCATTTTTGTAGTTGAGGTCTCGGATACATGTGATTGTCCCGCATGAATGGCACTTGATCGCGTGGTCGTGACAAAATTCGTTTCTGCATCGGTCGCATCGAATCTTCGACTTAGCACGGCATGCAGCACAAGATTTTGCCATCTGGTTAGTCACGCCCCTGAAATCTGGCGGGAAGATGTGACAGATAAGTGTAATCCCTTTCCGAGTATGTAAGTAATACGCATGGAGTACTAAGCCTCATAGACAGTTGACGCCACGAATCCTAGGAGACAACTATGATTTTCCAATGTAGGAACTGCGGCAAGACTACTGATGACATTGACATAGTCCTTGACGGCGCCTGTACATGTGGGTGCTCACATTTCAAAATGGCAACCGAGAGGCCTCTTGATCTTCCCCCTGAATTGGCTCAGAAAGAAGCCATCAGAAGAGACCTTCACTACTGGCTTGACTTGAACCTCGACACGATGGATCCAGAGTCAATTGACAATATCAGAGTACGGTTTGAGATAGATAAACCCAAGAAGTAGAATTACTCTCCCTGTTCCTTCTTGGTGGATTCCAAAGGACGTTCAATTCTAGCAATTTGCCCATCGACTTCTACAGTGATATCGGTCTCTCCTGCGACCTCAGCAATTCTGCGAACCGCTTTGAGACTATGAATCAACGAGTCAAGCCATGAAAAAATATCACCAGGGTAAGCCCACAACTCAAAATCCTTTCTCAATAGACGTGCAATACTGGACGGATTCAATCCTTCTTTCCTCTGAGCAACCATCCATCGACCAAATGCAATCTTACCATGATCACATTCAGGATATTCTTTGCACTTGCAATTGAAGAATTGGCTTATCCATCGAGAAAACACTTCGAACACCCATTTTGGCAACCTTCCAGCCGCTCCATGACTTCCGCTAAGACTCGTGACATCAGAGAAAATGCCTGAGAATAGTCTAGTCGGCATGAAGGTCCTGAATGCAGCATTAACTTCAGCTTGGAGCTTATTTGTGAGATATACATTCTGAAAAGGCTCTAGCGAGATGGCCATATCTAGCACATCATATTGACCGGCCATTTTCTGAATGTCATACCCTTGGCTTGGTGTCAGGAATGAAAGCGATGTTGCTCTTCCTAGTTTGGTGGGATATGCTCCACCCTGCCTAATTCGAATCATGTGTGTCTTAACTAAATGCTTCAGTGCATCGGAGGGCGGGACTGATGAAGAGAGCATCTTCAAATAGGAACGTGCAATTTCCTTCAAATCAACAAGCCCGGTTGAACAGATTGTCGCAAGAATTTGTTCGGCGCACATCTCAGTATCAGCAAATGGTTCTACAGCCTCAATATCTCCATTTAGCAATTTAGCCGCGATTTCATCCTCATAACCATCAAGGCCTGCATGGTACTTCTTTTCTGGCTGAACAATGAGGTATACACGCCCGCGGTCATGTTTGCCCAAGCGGCCTGCACGACCAAGCATCTGTTCGAACTCAGCTATCGAAAGCCATTCTGCACCCATCGCCAATGATTCAAAGATTACTTGTGATGCAGGCAAATCAACTCCAGCACCAAGAGCGGCAGTGGTTACAACACATGCATACCTCTGCTTAGCGTAAGCTCTCTCAATCCTTCGTCTGTGTGAATACGATAATCCACCATGATAGATTGTGCTTGATACACCATGCTCGTGCAGCCAATCACTTAGAGAGTGGGCTCTTCTTCTAGAATAAGTGAATATGATAGACTGGCCTTTGTTGCCCATGCTGCTTTTATGCCGGAACTCTTCTTTCACCAGGCGCTGGATAATTCTGCGTTTATCATCATCACTTCTCGAAAAGACCACATGCCGTTCAAGAGGAACCGGACGACCGGTATAATTAACGAGGTGCAGACCAAGCTCTTTACCAAGTTGGTTCGGCTCTCCCACAGTAGCGGATAATGCAAGTATCTGAGCCTTTGGAGCATGAAATCTGAGTCTAGAAATAAGGCCATCAAGCTCTGGACCTCTTTCAGGGTCCGCAAGCATCTGGATTTCGTCAATCACGACGGTCCCGATTTGACCGAGCTTCTGTGTTTCCGCTGATCTGAAAATCAGGTCGAGAGCTTCATATGTGGCGCATATGACATCTGCTTTTGCGACATCAGTATCAACAATCACGCGCTCTTCTTTTCCTACATCAAGTCGGGACATGCCTACTCTGATGCCAACCCGCACTCCAAGCTTCTTGTAGCGTTTCCTAAATAGCTCGTACTTCTCATTGGTTAGCGCAACCAAAGGCGATAGGTAAATCATCTTTTTCTTCTGCATAGCTTTTGGAATCCCCGCTAGCTCAGCAAGTAGTGTCTTTCCAGAAGAGGTGGAAGAAACAATCAAGAGACTTGCCCCTTTCAGAAGGCCAGCATCAATTACGAGTTCCTGAACTGGCAAGAGCCGCTCCAGACCCTCAGAGGTAATGACAGTGGCTAGCTCCGAAGGAATAGGAAGAGATTCAATCTTGCGGCCTTTTCCAATCTCTTCACCAGAAATCTGGTCGAATAGAGTCAGGTCAGTTTCTCTTGCAGGATCAAAGTTTGGCGAAAGCACCTCAAGCAACCTTGGTACTGACTTTACAGTTGAGAGCTGTCTCTCTAGATGCTGAATCATAATCTTCGACAAATTGACCCCCATACTCTTCAGGTCGGTTCGCAAATCTGTTCTGGCACACGTTGTGCAAGACACCTCAGTTTTAGAAACCTTCACTGCGTTGCGACGAGTCAGAACCGTGAGCCTATTGTCCCGCACACAACTCTCACAAACAGGAATGATACGAAGCTTGGGCGCATTGAGCCGTTTTACAAGGTCTGAGAGGTCCTTCGTGAAGGCGGGCTTTTGAGAACGTGGAACGATTATGTTCTTAGATTTCCTGATAATCTCATGCGCTTCCTTTGGCTGGTAATAGACAGGCTTGTTATACTTCACAAACCAGAACCGCTTGATTTCCAGAAGGCCTGATTGCTTGTAGCCATACTCAATCAATCCTGCAAGCTTGGATCTCTGTCTGTCCAAAAGAACGTCTGAGAACACCTCAACTCGAGTAGTCATATCTTGCTTGCCTGCGCGGAGCAAAATGGTGTAGGGCTTAGCAAGCTGCTTCTGAACGTCGGCATCTGCTACTTCCAATTAGGAGTCCTCAAATCTATGGGCTGACGATACATCAAAGACTCTTTCGGTGCAATCACGCTTCGAAAATGAACGCTTGCTCATTCTCTTTTACCTGCAATAAGGTTGCATCGTACTCATCTCTCATTGCTTCGATTCCTGTCTTGCTATCAATTCCAGCTTTCTCGACAATCATCCAATCAGACATGACCTCAATGTCAACAAAGCTACTGAACTTGAGAAATGGTGTTGCCATTACCTTCAGACGATCAGCTTGGATATAACCTCGCTTCTGAAAGGAATCTGCAAAGGGTCTATACATTGGGCTATTTGTACCTGCAAGGATGAACCTTGCCCTTTGTACTCCAGAAACGTGTGAAACATCGATTTTTCGTATCATTTCATCATAATGTGCCATCTGAGGAACGCTCCCTCTCTGCTTAACTTTAGCAAGAGGGTCTGCTGCCATGACATTTCCTTTTTCAACAACAAGCTTGCGTATAATCGTGACTATCTCCTCTTGCTTCTTGGCACCAAGAGGATCGATGACCTCTGGATTGATGATATCGACCGTTGGTACGGGTTCGTCGTACCTCATCTGAGTTGGGTCGAAAATGAGTGCGGCAAGCTTCTCTACGACATCAACACGAATGTTGCCACTGACTGCAGTCCCTTTGAAAATGCCAGGTCCTATCAACACGGACAGAACCTTGTCCTCACGAATAACCGACCATAGCTGACGGGAAACCATTAGAGCCTTTCCTTTCAAGTCGGTGTCTTTTAAAACCCCGATGTTGAAGTCATAGGCTTCGATATCCAGAAGCCAGTATAGTGCCTCATTAGTCATGATGGTGGCATCTCTCCGTAGGCGTAAATAGTGATGTAGTTGAGTAACTGCTTGACAGCAACTTCTTCCTGCATGTCCACCGAAACACTAGCGAGCTCCGTCTGGCATTTTTCTACGAGTTCGTCCATGGGAACAGCTTTCAGGTGCAATCGATCTTCGAGTTCATTTAGTGCATGCTCAACTCCCTCGGAAACAGTGTTTCCCTGGTGTTGCAGAAATCGGAGGACGCGTCCAATCCTATCCCTCAGGAATTGATTCCTGTCTTCAACAGGTCTCCTCTTTGCCAGAAGAACATCGCGTTCCAAGAAATCAAACGGAGAGCTAAGGTCCGGTTCAGCTTTATTACCCCTTGTTGATGCTGCACTCACAGCGACATACGGAGATTTGTCACCTCTCCCGATTTTTCTTGGCGCGATGTGCACCAAAAGATGTGCAGCAGCACTAATAGACATCTGATTAAGCGGCCTTCCTAATGCCTCAACCAATTCATTCAGCCTTTTTGTCCAGAGGTCGACTGTGGCGGACTCTGAAGTGTCTGAAGAGAGAATCACACTAAGCTTTCTGAAGAATGCTTGACTACGTCTCTGTAGATGTGACAGTTTTCCCCTAAGCGTGCTCTTTTTCCATTTTGTGAGGGCGGGACCTACCAGCATCAACATATCTTCACTGGTGGACTTCTTGTGTTCACTCAACCATGCTTCCACAAGAGGAGCGACAAATATTTCAGCTACCTTGCTACGCGACAATATGAGCGCAACTGCTTTCTCAACTGCAGGTGATTCCTCTTCCAAGAAACCCTCTGCATTTGCCAACTCCCTAACTTTCACTTCCATTTCCCTGATGAACTTGCCGTAGATATACTCAATCCATCGTCCTTCCGCAAGGGCAAACTCCATGACGTTTCCAGGGAGGTTGGGAACCTCTTCGCCAACAGATGCAAGGCGCTCGAGTTCTGCTGAGAATAGATTTACTGCTTCTCTTGCGCTCAAAACACCATCCATATCGATGAGGTAGGCCAGAGTGGCTATCTGAAAAGGACAGGACAGATTGTCCGCGAGCTGATGAGCCTCGCTAGTGGGGATTCTGCGTGACCGCTCACGAAGATCCGCATGAGTTTCAGCAAACTCCTGAACCAATCTCTGGCGAGATTCTACTGCAAGTTTCTCGAGATCGGGATCTTGTAGCAATTGAGAACTCCTCTATCAGGCGATTTGCTTAGTTAGGTGGATGGTCTAACAGTGAGAACTCAAGAAGAGGCCAAATATGTGTTATGTGGACCAATAGAACATCGATGAGGAAACAAATCATACGTATCGGAATGTCTTGTTTCTAGACTAGATCCCTGAGGCTATAAGAAAGAAATGAAGACCAAATCCAATCAGAACTGCGCCCAATATTAATGCAAGTGCAATTTTCACAGTTGAGCGGTGTCGACTATGTTCTACGTGAACAACAAGCCAACCGAAAGCGAAAACTCCGAAAAAGATGAGTAACAGAGAAACAATGAGTAGGTTTGATAGTGCAGTCTGTAGCATTAGTCTGACCTCTCTCTGGACGTGTTCGCCTCCGCCGATGGGCGTAGCAATAAAAAGGTCACGGTCAATCGCTCAAACAAAGAAGTCGACCTCCTTTGCATGTTGTTCATCATCGATAGTGATTTTTCGTATTATCTTGCCACGTTTCTTTGCGAGCTTCCTCTTCTCAGCGAAAGAAAGACTGGGATCATCTGGGGGTATAATATCCTCAATGACGATTGTATTGGCAACCGATAACTTCTTGCAATTAGGGCCTACCTTATCTTTAAGATCGGGTATGACTTCCCCAAGTACATAATCCAGAATTTCCGGCGTATTTGCTAGAGCCCCCTTAGTGAAGACAGGATCTTTCTCCTTCGAACCTTCCTCCTCATCGTCATCTTCTCCTGGAGCTCCTCCCTTCGGAAATGAAGTCTTTGTCGTAACCTTCCATGGCTTTGTGCCATCTCGTGGATTCAATGATACAAGGAAGAAAGTTGTAGGTCCATCAACATTAATTAAATCGCGAATATGCTCGAGAGGCGCCACCTCATCTAGCTTGGCATTATATATGCTCGCCAGTTTTCCCTTTGATCTTTTCCAAGACAAAGGCATCATTATCTGGCCAAATTCTGCAGTACGATCAGTGTAGCTTCTCACAATCCCTTTAATCTTATGATTCCCTTCTGGTGCACCCTTGACGTACGCCCGTGTGAATACTTTCTCAAAATCTAGATCAGCCTTGAACGTTATCCTACCCTTGCTTAATGCAATCTTTGCTCGAGGGCCAGGATGAGTTCCAATCCCATATTTGACAAGCTTTGCCTTCGAGTACTCATCAGCATTTCCAGCGATTATTTTTGCCAACCAATTCATCCTTAGTCACGAATTGGTGCTGGGCTGTTCATTCGATTTAAACCTGCCGTGAATTTGCCAATTGTACCACCATTCAGAGGATAACAAGCCCCAATATTCCCCAGAGCCACACGACTAGGATTGTGATGATTAAAACAGCCATCAAGTCTACCACTAGACCTGTTGTTATCATCTCTCTCATCTCCACCTTTCCAGTACTATATGCAATCGTAGACGGAGGAGTTCCTGTCGGAAGGGCGAAGTCCATTGACACCGCGATTGCGATGATCATTGTGATCAAGACTGGGTCAATCCCCAATCCCGTGGCTAAGGGTATAGCTATTGGAATGAGAATCACCGCCGCTCCAGTGTTTGATGCAACCATTGTAACAAGCACTGGTATGATGCCTATAACGACTATAACCAGTGTCGGGGGCAAAACCAGAAGGCCACTCATCTGACCAGCAAGAAAAGTCGATAGGCCAGTATCAATCATAGCACCCCCCAGCGCAATGCCGCTTCCCAATATCATCAATGACCCCCAGTTGATCTCAGATGAAACATCCTTCTCATCCAAAAGTCGAAGAATGAGCAGCGATAGACCACCTATTAGAGCAACTATTGAACTGTGAATGCCATGTCCGCCCCATCCAATGAAAGATGCCACAAAGTCGGGGATCGTTTCTGTGAGCCATAGAATGACAACACTGGCAAAAACTGCAACAACTAGCTTTTGCTGTAGTGACAGAGGGCCGAGTTTGAGATACTCCTTGAGTGAAACATCCTTCAAATCACGAATCTCGTCAATGGCTCTCGGTACTTTGAATCTGAATAGTATCCATTGCCATATGAGCGGCAGCATGATGAGAACAACAGGCACTCCAAAGGGCAGCCAGCTCATGAATGAGAACTCAATGCCCAGAAAGGACGTGATGTATGTAGCTGCAAGTGGATTTGGCGGAGACCCTACTAGACTTGCTACTCCGCCGAGTGTGGCAGAATATGCTACTCCCAAGACCAGCGCTTTCCCGTATTTCTCTTGAACTTCCATGTTCCGAATTCGAGAGATAACCGCGAGTGCTATTGGAATCATGATTGCAGCTGAAGCGGTGTTGCTTATCCACATAGATAGGAAAGCAGTTATGCCCATGACTGTAAGGAGCAATCCCGAACCCGTACCCTCTCCTTTTGAAAGGATAAGAAGAGCCAGTCGCTTATCCAGTTCATATTTCGTCAGAGCTCTGCCTATCAAGAAACCTCCAAAGATGAGTGCAACAGCTGGGTCAAAGAACGGTGCAAGAGCAGCACTAGGTGTACGGATATCAGATAGAACGATTAGGATAGGAATTAGTAGAGAAGTTGCTACAAGACTGATGCCCTCAGTGAACCATAGTATCGCAACAACTCCCAGAATCATTACAGCATTTTGCGATCGAACAAGTGGTTGATATTCAAGATGGAATACTTGACCAGACTGCCGTGAACACCTCACAATCTCAATGAAACCCTCATTATTGGACAAGACCAGGTGAATCATGTGGGCATTTATTGGACTGCCCTCAGCTTCAACCACTATGGACAGCTTGCTCGTAGGTGCGATTGGGATCTGTGTGGTTGCAGATACTGACAGGTTCGTATAAGCACCTGTCACGAAATAGGTGGAGTCGGAGGTGTCACCATCGGTGACAAATGAAACACTAAACAAGTATTCGATTCTATCATCAGGAGCATCAACAATTAGAAGGACATCATAATCGCCAGGCTGAATCTCAGCGGGAGCTACAAAGAACAGGGTGGCACCAGCAATTGCTGCCACAATGAGGATGATAGTAGTCTTTCTCGAAATCGTGTAAGACATATTGAGCCTCCAGATATTCCTAGAATCACTCCGATTTCCAAGATCAGTCAATTGGCCGACTTTCCAAAATCCGTTGGAATTTGT
Organism: Candidatus Thorarchaeota archaeon; assembly: GCA_048882485.1. Taxonomy (GTDB): domain Archaea; phylum Asgardarchaeota; class Thorarchaeia; order Thorarchaeales; family Thorarchaeaceae; genus SMTZ1-83. The sequence goes on along the minus strand of JBHLRP010000003.1, from coordinate 69,244 downwards.
CAGTAGGCAAAGCCAGCCCCTTGGTCCCAATAATGGTCTTTGTCTTTTCAACAACATCTGTGGTGTGGCGCCTGAGGATGGACATCAACTCCTCGAACTTGTTGATTGGCCCTTCATATACAGTAAATCCAGTATACTCCGTTCCAAAGGCATGACCAGCCTCAGTGACTATCTTGATTCCTTGAGGAAGCTTGCTACGGATATCGGCCCATCTTCTGAACCAGTCTGTCTTCTCTTCATCACTCATTGTCTTGAGTCTATAGAATGAGAGAAAGACGAATTCTGGTGAACCTCGCTCCTCCGGGATTTTTCCGACGCCCATGGTTGATGTACACAACTAGCTAGCTTATAACGGTGATGTCGTCAGAACAGCAAGAATCGACGGAGGCACAAACATGGGCCTGAGAGCATCGGAACATCGACTGACCTTGATTGCATTGTACCTGGTAACGATGATTATGCGTGCATCTTTCTATGTCACCATTGCTGTGATTCAGAGCCAATCATATTTGGGGGGCTTAACAGAATGGGAGGTTGCTGCGGTACTCATCGTATATCCTGTAACGGAATTAGCCACCGTTTCTTTCTTTGGATCATACAGCGACAAGATTGGAAGGAAACCGATATTGATTGCTAGCCTCTTTATAACCGCAGCCGCTGCATTTCTATTCTCGATAGCTCCAAATGCGGCAGTTCTGTTGCCATTCGCAGCAATTTTCGGGCTTGGTGCAGCCTCACAAGTGACGACATCTCTCTCAATGATTGCTGATGCCTCTGCTGAAGATAACAGAGCGCGGCTCATGGGATACTATGACCTCTCAACACTCATGGGACTTGCTGGAGGATATGGTCTTGGGATAATCCTCTTGCAGTTTGGCTATCAAGCAATGCTGATTCTATTAGTAGCAGCTGCAGCAGCTAGCGGAAGTGGAGTAATCGGTTATTTCACATTACAAGAAACACGCAAGGTCGTACAGACCGAAGCCAAGATGACAGAACTTCTAAGAATGGTAGCCGCTGATAAAAGAATCCAGCTAATGCTCCCGGTCTATGTACCAATCATCTCTCTATATGGTCTTCTCATAGCCAATGTCGAGAGAATCATAGAAGAGCATTTTTCATTGTCTAACACAGAGATGCTGATACTCTTCGGAATGCTCGCTATATCACTTGTTCTTGGAATCATCATAATGGGACATTTGTCTGACCGTGTAAGAAAACGAAGGCCATTCATCGTCACCGGGTTGATTGGCTTTGGCGTTCTTGCATATCTTCTAGTCGGTGGCGCTGGAGAGGGTGGAATCGCCAATCTCTGGTCAGTATGGCCTCTATTGCCAGCGTTCGGATTCATTGCAGGTGCATTCCCGCCTGCTGCCATGGCATACCTGACTGACGTTTCACATGAAGAGGCGAGAGGCAGCACTATGGGCGTGTATAGCATCTTCTTTGGATCAGGAATGATCATCGGACCGGCTACTGGTGCTTACGCTTACTCTACATTCGGGCTAATGGGTCTTGCAATTCTCGTAGCAGCTCTGATTGGTGTTGCTTGCATTGGTACTTACTTCATGCCAGAAGCACATGGGGTTGATGCTCAAAGCGCCGACCAGTAACGATTGAGCAAGAGTTAATTAGAAGACAGCATACTCTTGGCGCTAGTCACTCCTAACGGGGAGATTCAAAATGGTCAGAATTACTACCATAAGCAACATTATGGCTGGTATCGGCATTGCCATTCTTGCCTTTTCAGCTATCCTCAAGTATCTGCTTGAGGGACTTGGTCAAACTGGTACCGCATATCCATTCTATGCATGGATTGTTGGCGCAGTGCTACTGGGAATTGTCATTCTTGCGAGTGCTATAAACACATTCACAGAACGCACAGGATTTGTCCATCCGGAAGATAAACTTGTAAGCAACATGTTCGTGTTCCTCATGGCCATTGCAACCATTCTCATTCTAGGGCTGCTTGACGAGGGCCTACTTTACCAGAGGAATCTGTTCGACATGGGAGCTATGATTGTCATTGCCTACATTTTCCTATTCATATTCGTCTTCTTCAGTGGAGAGATAACGGAAGCCGGTGAAATGGGACAGGTCAAGGAGATGACAGCTCGCTTCATGCTTGTATCCTTGCTGCTTGGCGCTATAATGGCAGGTGTCAAGGTTGGTCTTGACATAATCTGGGATGCAACGAATTCATACGAATGGGCTGCAGGTTCTCTAGGCCTCTTTGCCTTGGTGCTGGTAGTACTTATTGTAGCATTCCTTGGTCGCAGGTACGAACCAGTCGGCCAGGAGTAATTCCATAGCGGGATGGATTGGCCTCCATCCCCTTCCTATGTTTTGAGAACTCGCTCATTTGCGTTGCACTATTTGTGTTTGAACTTGGGTTCACGCTTCTCAAGAAATGCTGCGACACCCTCACTGATATCTTGCGTATCAAATGTCTGACAAAAAGCATCAAGTTCATGTGCCAAGTGTTCAGAGAGTGGCATCTGCCAAGCGTTGCCTATTGACTGATTTGCGAGCCCCACAGCTACTCCGGGTTTGCTCGCAATTGCTGTGGCAAGATCTCTGGTATGCTCCCTAAGCATTTCTACTGAATCAAATAACTTGTTCACTAGTCCTATTCTAAATGCCTCTTCTGCCGGAATCAGTTCTCCAGTAAGAACTAATTCCTTGGCGATTCCAAGGCCAACGATTCTAGGAAGGCGCGCAGTACCACCGTTACCTGGCAATGTCCCTAATTTAATCTCAGGAAGGCCGAATCTGGCGTTTGTCGAGGCGTATCTGATGTCACATGCCATCGCAAGCTCACACCCTCCTCCGAGAGCGTAGCCATTCACTCCTGCAATTACTGGTTTGCTCATCGAGTCAATGAGTCGGGAAATGTCACGACTGGCGTTAACAACAGGTCTGATAGTCTTTGAGTCCTTGCCCACGAAGTCATTAATGTCCGCACCAGAAATGAAGGCTTTCTCACCCCTGCCTGTGAGAATCACTGCTCTCACAGAGGAGTCATCTTCCGCGCGTCTGAACAGTTCATAGAGAGCCTTCTTGACTGACATATTCAGTGCATTGTACTTCTCTGGTCGATTCACAGTGATAATGGCAACCGCGTCCGCTGTATCATAGAGAACTTCATTATCAGACAATTCATCATTCCTCCGCAGAGAATTCATTGAAGCATTCTAGGAAGACTGTAGCAATCGCCAAACTCATTGTGAAGCTTCTTCATCTCTTCGCGAATCTTGTCAAGTCCTAAACGCTCGATTGTATCGAAAGGACCTTCTCTGTAATTGGTGCCAAGAATCATTGCTTTGTTGATGTCCTCCTTTGTGGCAATCCCCTCTTCAACCTCAATCATTGCCTCCCTCAGATATGGGAGTATAATGCGTAGAGTGAGCCATTCGGGATCTACACCCTTTGGTTCTTCGGGCTCAGACTCCATGCCCTCCCTATATTCATAGAAGCCACTACCAGTCTTTCTGCCGAGGGTACCAGCCTCTACAAGGCGTTTCAGAGTGTCAGGAGGTTTGAAACAATCACCCAATTCCTGATAGAGTGTTGTGGAAGTACCCATTGAAACATCTAGACCAACAAAGTCGGATAGCTCGAATGGTCCCATCGGTACACCATACACCTCCTTCAAAGCCGCATCGATTTCCCTAAGCGTCGCAATGCCCCTCTCATAAGTGAGTATGCATTCTCTACCAAGTTTTGCTCTAATCCTATTGACAATGAACCCGGGACTATCCTTTGCCTTTACCGTGTTTTTGCCTTGCTTCTCACCCACCGCCATTGCAGCGCTAATCGTGTCATCGCCTGTTTGCTCTCCAACAATAATCTCAAGCAGCTTCATCGCTGGGACAGGAGAGAAGTAATGCATCCCGACCACTTTCTCAGGTCTTCCTGTAACTTTGCCAAGCTCAGTTATACTGAGGGATGATGTGTTGGATGCAAGAATTGTGCGTTGATCGGCAGCAGCATCCATTCTCTTGAATAGATCCTTTTTCACATCCATGTTCTCATAGACAGCCTCGATGACTAAGTCAACATCACTTACTGCAGCTTCTGCACTTGTCGAAGTCTTCACGCGTCCAAGGAGGCCTTCAGCATCCGAGTCCGTTAATTTGCCTCTTTTGACTCCTGATTCCACATAGAAGCGCAACCTATCCAGTCCTTTTCCGACAGCCTCATCGTTTACGTCCATCATCGTCACTTCATACCCAGATGCTGCGGAAACATATGCAATTCCTGAGCCCATCAAGCCAGCACCGATTACTGCAATTTTCTCTATACTCAATTTCATTTCTCCTCCTTATTCCTGAAGGCCAATCTCCGGTATGGATACCCCCAACGTTCATGATACAGTAAACTCTCAAGAGGCGGCCTGCTTGGACCAAGTGGCCTCGATTCTATTGGCACACCAATGCAAAATGCGGTAAGAGGCGACCAGGTAGGCGGAATTCCCAGTCTGTCACGGATAAGCTGAGTGTGTCGCGCATCCGAACAGACAAGTGCTTCATAGCCACAGCCATAGCCCATTGCGGTTGCTACCATCCACATGTTTTGGACGGCCATACCCGCTGTAACAGAGCCAAAGAGCTCGTTGGGATACAACTTGGTCGCGTCATTCCAAGCATCACTGGCACAGACTATAATGACAGCGTCGCTCTTCTCAGGATACCTGAATAACTCGCCCTCACGCAGTCGTGAATATATAGCTGCTCTGAATTCATCCGCCACGTACCAATTCCGTCCGCTTGTGAGTTCGAAAGGAGATGAACCGAAGACTTTCTGAGCGTTCTCCTGAGCAATGTCAGCTAGGAATTGCTTCATTTCCTGATCATCTCGAATTACAACAAGCCGTATCGATAGCATATTCTCAGGACTCGGTGCATGACGAGCTGCTTCCAGTACTAGCTCCAAGTGGTCATCAGGGATTCGTTGCCCTGTGAAGTGCCGAATTGACCGTCTGGCTCTTACATGCTTCATAGCTTGCAGCCCGAGAGCAATTTTGGTATCCTCTTCTGATTCATCTGCCGCTTTCTCTGTTGTATCTGACTCGGTGGTCATTGTTGCCCCTCATTTCTTGAACATCTAGCTGAGGACAAAGTCACTACTGAGAAATAAAAAGCTCTATTTCTAGTGACACTCATAGTCCTCCCAGTAAATGAAATAAGGGTCCGAAAAGAACCTCATTTTAGTCCTAGAAAGAATTCGCTGGATAGTCCAAGGTGGCAACAAATGGCAGACAAGAAGCTATGGCTCGGCAACTATCTTGACAACGATGGAAAGAGAACCGAAAAGAAATTCGAAATCTCTGTGGATCTTCTTCGTCGACATGGAGGGATTTTTGGTTCGACTGGATCAGGAAAGACAGTTCTAAGCAAAGTCATCCTTGAGGAAGCAGCTCTGGAGGGAATTCCAGTTATAGCATTTGACCCACAGGGCGATATTGCATCACTAATGCTGCCTGGAGACCCCAAGCAGCTGAATGAGAAGGGAGTTCCGGATAGCTTGCTGAAGGAGTACATGGATAAGGTGATTGTAAGAGTCTATACTCCTGCGAGCAGCAAGGGTCTCGCCATCTCAATCAATCCATTGAAATTGCCAGATCCAAAGGCCGACCAAGACGACATCATTCGGCTCCTGGATAATTGCTCAAGGACACTGACAAAGGTACTCACAAAGGTGGGTGGTCTCTCAAGATCTTGGGAGGGCAAGTCCTTTGCTGTCCTATACGAGCTTCTAAGGACAATTTGGGAGAGCGGAAGAGACGTAGAAGACCTGAAAGAACTCGCAAATCTGCTGACAGCTCCTGCTGAAGAAATAGGTGTTGATTTGGAGCCGTACATGAAGTTCACCGAAAGGCAGACATTAGCTACAAGAATTAGGACATTGACCGTTGGATCATCGCAGCTTCTCTTCAAGGAGGAAGGGCAGATTGACTTCGATCATCTTACTAAGGAAGTAGATGGTAAGACACCAATCAATGTAATCTTCCTAAAGACACTCAGAAGTGAGGAAGAGAAACATTTCTTCATCTCAATCGTCCTAAACCAGCTCTATTCTTGGATGCTGCGCCAAGGATTCACTGATGACCCAAGAATGATTCTGTTCCAAGATGAGGCGGCACCTTTCATTCCCGCAGGCATGCGCGCACCGGGACCAAAAGAGACGTTCCTGCTCCTGTTTAGGCAGGCTAGAAAATATGGAGTTGAATGCCTGATTGCGACACAGAGCCCAAAGGACATTGATTACAAGGCCTTTGAGCAGTTCAACTCAATTGCTTCAGGAAGAATTAGCAGTGAGCAATCTCTGAAGGTACTAGAGAGAATACTTGAACCAATCGCTGGAGAAAAGGCATCCGAAGAGATCATAGGTGCTTTGCCTGGACAGCAGACTGCGAGTTTCATCTTCTCCTCAGCTGACCACAAACCAAAGGTGAATCACATCGGTGTCAGATGGCTTCTCACGAAGCATATCACTCTTACAGAGAAAGATGTTCAGAAGCACATGTCGGTCCTGAGGGAAGAGCAAGAGAAGGTCTTGAAGAAACTCGAGCAAGAACGACTCGCAAGAGAGGAGGCTGAACGAAAAGAGCGAGAGAAGAAGGCCGCTGAAAGAAAAGCTGAGCAGGAAAGAAAACGCAAGGAAGCTGAGAAGGCCAAGGCAGAAGCAGAACGTCTGAAAAAAGAAGAGGAAGAGAGGAAGCGTCGCGAGCAAGAATTGGCTGCCAAGAAGGCCAGGTTCAAGAGTGCCAAGAATGACGAGAAGGTGTTTGACACCCGAGGGCAAGCTGGGATGGTTTCGTATGAGGACCTAATGAATGGATTTGTGGCGAAAATCGAGAAGGTTGCGAAGACGGCATTTGGCCTCCCATTTCTCAAAGAACTCGTCAAGGTCGGCGAATTGAACTATGAGAAGGCGTTAACATATTATCTCAAAGAAACAAAAGCAGCGATTAGGCAGGGTCTGGCAAAGAAGGTCAAGAAAGAAGTAACAAAGCGGGGAAAGACAAAGAAGATAGAGTTCATTGTCTACGACTTCGAGTACGTTATGATTGAAGTCATTAAAGCCATGGGTGTCAAACAACCAGAGTATGTTGACGAGGCACGACTTAAGAAGAGGTTCGAAGAGATTGTGAAGAAAGCATCAAAGTCAGGCCTGCTTGAGCGAATCGTGTTGGGAGAACCATTCCTGCAGTTCTAAGTCTGTTCTGCTCATGCAATTCTGAAGACGCGATGGTCAATCATAGAACAATGTATCCAGCGATCAATCATATCTGTTGTAATCTCGATTGCCGAATTCATTATTCGATTCGTAGCAGCTTGGGCACCATAAATTAGAAAGAGAACATCCTTGGTGTCAGGAACGACTTTTGTCAGCTCAGAATCATGTGTTGCATATCCAAGGCAGATTATCTTCTCATCATCTGCAAGAACAATCTCTCTACCTCGACAATGAATAGATTTTCCGCCAATTCTCACAAACTCCTCACTTTTCTTGGCAGTTCGTATTCTCAATTCCCCACTTCGCTTTGCATCATCAACAAGCCCAATTGGGAGCTTATGATACGCAGACGCCAAATTCGCCACATCAACTACATCAGAGATTCTCCAGAGATTAAGCCCACGCAGAATACGTCGCCGTAATGCTTCACTAGAAACACGCAGCTTTGTTGGATCCATGCCAAATGTCCAATAGAGATCTCTATAGGAACGAAATAGAGGGTCATCCTTCATGCTTTCCAAGTCATCTTGAAACCGAATCTCATTGAAAATCTCCTGTTCATAGTTCTCGAATTCCTTGCTGGATTTCCCAAGTTTGAGGTCGCCAATCTTGGCCAACCAGACACTGAGACCTTCTCGATTCACTTCAAATCTCAATTCGGGTAATTTGGTCATTCCTATCAAAATGCCAAAGAGGTGCTAAGGCCTTTGAGTCTTGCGAACAAATGCAGTCCCGGAAGCCACAAAGCTTATGCCTCCACCATAATTAGCGCATGGCTATAGGATGATTTGAGGATATGGAAACTAGAATTGTCAGATCCAAATATGTCTACAAGATTTGTATCATTGGACCTGAAAGTGTAGGCAAGACGAGCACCGTTAATAGATGGGCTCATGGCTGGTTCAGGCATGACTATAAATCAACTGTGGGCGTCCAGCATTCTAGTCGCGACTTGTCACTGGGAAAGGGCAAGAAAAAGGCACCAATCAAATTAATCCTGTGGGATATGGCAGGGCAAGATGTCTTCAAAGAACTTCGCAAATCGTTCTATGATGGAGCAACTGGTTTGGTACTCATGTGTGACATCACCAGAAAGCGAACTTACAATCAGTTGCCGAAATGGCTCAAGGAAGCTGAGGAGAATATCGGAGGGAAAGTGCCAGTAGTGGTAGTCGCCAATAAGGTTGACAAGAAACCGCACCGCGTTGAAGAGAAGGACATTAATAATTTTGCCAAGAATCTCGGAGCCCCCTATGTCATGACAAGTGCCCTTGATGGTTCAAATATCACTGATCTCTTTGAGATTATCGGCAAAATGGTACATGAGGAATCTCAAAGCATAGTACGGAGCGGGCATAATTGGTGGAAAGAACTGAAGGGGATCGCTTCACCTAAAAAGCCCTTACAACCCTCTCTGGGTGGCAAAAAGAAGATGTCGTCTAAAGAAACTCGATGACCTCATCAAGGCTGCTTACGAAAATGTCTGCATTTTGATCAAGACTTTGAGAGTCAAACTGAACAGTATTATCCGGGTTACGATTCACTAGTATCGTGGTCATTCCGGCAGCATTGCCGCCCGCAATGTCTGAGGCAGGATTGTCACCCACCATTACTGCATCTTCAGGGTTGTAACCTAGAATAGCAACTGTTTCAGTGAAAATCTCCGGAAGAGGCTTTCCAACAACAACCGAAGTGACACCAGTGGCATGTTCAATAGCCGCTACAATCGACCGTTCTCCAATGTAGACATCCTCAGTTCCGAGATATACTCCCCCGTAGTCGTAGCTGCCGCTGACACAGATGAGTTGTGCACCGTTTCGAACCATCTTCGTTGCAAAGTTGAGTTCTGCATAAGTGAGACCTCGATCTGCTGCAACTGCCACAAACTCAATTGGCGGGTTGCTAGTCACATTCAGACCCCTTGCCACAAAGTCCTCAGTTGCTCCACCCTCACTGATAACGAAACAGCGGGCACCAGGTGACCGATTATGTACATAGGCCGCTGCCGCTGCGCCAGCGCTGAAGGTGTTCTCGTGCTCAACCCGAAATCCGACTGATTCCAATACATCATGAATCTGTCGAGAAGATAGACGCCCCACATTGGTAAGAATTGCAGTTGTCTTTCGTTTTTCTCGCAATACGTTCCAGAGATTCATTGCGTCTTCAAATACTTCAGGATGTTCGACATCGCGGATGAGGGTGTTGTCTACATCAAATAGCCAAAGGCGCTTCTCACGAATATCCATCTCAGACACACCTGCCTTTGTGTTTAGGCAACAAAAGAATGTGACTCTAAGGCTCTGAAGCCTCTATGTTTTCTCTCGCAACGGAATAACACAGATGAAACTGAATACCTCTGTTCCTTCTGTGTTATCATAGCCATGAGGATGATCTGGCGGAATGAAGATCACATCATCTTTCTTCGCCACATCCTTGTTGCTCTCTCCCAATACCTTGGCTTCGCCATTCAGAACGAATATCTCATGCTCCTCACCGTGGGAGTGTAGTGGGATTATACCTCCAGGCTGCATCTCAAAAAGCCTCATAGCGTATGTCTTTGCACCTGTACGTCTACCAATTAGCCAGCGCATCGTTGTCTTAGCAACGCCCGGCAATGGAACTTCAGTTCTTTCGCGTTCTTCGTAGTTCGCAACGTACAATTTTCGCAGCCTCCATTTTGAAGCGATTATTGACATGTCTGGGCGAATTGCCTCTATAAAGGTCTTAAGTTAGGTGCGGCTCCCTTTTGCACCACAGAAAGCTTAATGTGAGAAGCCCTGCAATCACCACTATACTGACGACAATCCCGAGCGACCAAAATTACAGAAGGGATGCGAATGAGTGACGATGATACATATGTTAGAGCCAAACTGACTGAAATCAATGGCGCAATTGAACGGCTCACACAGATGCTTAACAGAATGATAGATGTCCTCTCAAAAATCACAGAGGTCCAAGACTCCAACTCCGAGATATCACTAGCAGTTGCATCCAATAGTGAGAAGCTGGACGAACTCATGGCGAAAATTGAGAATATATCCGCTTCTGGTCTAGCACGACCTGTAGAAGCAGCAACCCTTCAGCAAAAAGGAGCTGTTTCGAGTCTGCAAGCCGTACTTGATACTCTGGATTCACAGGTTCGAGAGGGAGTCATTGCCAGCGACTTGTCCATCAAAATCGCTCAAGCAGCCAGCACTCTCGAGCAAAGGGGAGGACTAGGTCAGCTTGTTGTAAAAATGCAAAGATGGGTAAGAATACTAAAGACATATGGAAGAGTGGATCCAATCAATCCATCAGATGTTCAGAAGCTCAGGAATGATCTGAAGGGCTGGCAAAAGGAAGTAGCTCAAGCACGATAAAATGCGCATTTCAAGAAGCGCGCGCTTCCATAACCATATCCTTATTGCCCTTTAAAAGCGGATAAAATCTGGTGAATACTTAATAGCAGTCCTGGCGAAACTGAACTGTCCCTCTGCCGGGAGAATAAAGGGGTGCGCATTGATGTTGCCTACAGAATGGGAAAGCAGTGTAAGAAAAAGTATAGAACAGTTCCCTCAATCACATAGAGAAAAGATACTGGGAGCTTGGCATGAATGGCTCCAGACAAAACCAGAAGCACCTTATTACAAGAGTTGGTCAGAGTATTCAACCAGAATTGATGATCAAGAAGCGCTCTACACCGAAATGAGAGTTTATATCAAGAGAGTCACAAATGAGCTTCGAGATTTTGAAGTCCCATTAACTAACTGGCAGAAAATAGCAAAGGCATTAGCTGCCGTTGCGAGCGTATTTCTTGTGATCTTTCTCGCTCTATCAAGAGTGATGCGCGGGGCTGAGTGAGTAAATAAAATAACTCAACGCCACAGAGAGGCCTACTTATATTGCCTCTCTGAAGGAATTTACAGGAGCAAAGGTGTCAATTCTAACAGCACTGCCACAGTCTATGCAAGAGAGAATTGATGAGGCAGTGAAGTCAATTCATACCTCGCGCAAGGTTCTCGCTGTTTCTCATATTGACGCTGATGGAATAAGTGCTCTTTCAATCGTTGTGAAAATGCTGGAAAGAGAGGGGAAAGATGTTGTATGGCGAAACCTCCACCAGCTGAATTCAGAAACCATTATTGATGTTGAAGAGCTAGTCAAGGAAAACAAGCCAGACCTCTTGGTTTTCAGCGATTTTGGGACAGGTCAGATGGGACTAATCCTAGATTCTATTGTCGGAAATGGCGCTGTGGAACGAATAATCGTGCTCGATCATCATCTGCCAAATGAGGACGTTGAGGCGGAAAGGAGTGCTGATTCACTAATCGAGATCAATCCAAATCAACACGAGCTCGACGGGGGATACGACATATCCGGGGCAGGGATTGCGTTCTTGGTAGCATATGCCCTCTCCAATCAGAATGTGGACCTGACAGAATTGGCAATTGTAGGCGCAACAGGAGATCTGCAGGACTATTACGGCAAAGGTTTCCAAGGAATAAACCAAGACATTGTCCAGTTAGGAATAGAATCAGGATACATCAAATTAGGAAAAGACCTCACCTTTTTCGGCATTAATACAAGACCTTTGCCCTACTTGCTTGAATATGCCACAGAACCCTATCTTCCAGGAATCACTGGAAATGAGGCGGCATGTTATGGCGTCTTTGAACAACTCAAGATCCCAGTAAAGGATCCTGACGACAATTGGAGAATCTGGGCAGGACTACAGAAGAAAGAGAAGCAGACTGTAATTCAATATCTAATCGACTACATAATTGAAGTCTACGGCGACGCAAGAATTGCGACGGGAATAGTGGGGGATGTCATAACATTAGTCAACCGACCTGAAGAAACTGAAATGCGTTCGGCAAAGGAATTTTCGACGCTTCTGAACGCCTGTGGCAGGAATAGACAGCCACATGTGGGAGTCAAGATTTGCCTTGGGGATGAGGATGCGTATCAAGAAGGCACCGCGCTTCTGCAGCAACATCGTGCAAATCTTGCAGCTGCCTTGAGAAGACTAGAGGAACACAAGTATGCTGAGATGGAGGGAATGTACGTCGTCAAGGACCCGCTCACTTCAGATACAATCATTGGCATTGTCATTGGCATGGCTCAAGGGTCAAGAATCGTGCCGATAGACAAACCTATCATTGGGGTGAGTACCAACAGCACTGAAGAAAGCAAGCTAATCAAGATATCAGGTCGTGCGAGACAGAGTCTCGTGAACAAAGGTGTCAACCTCAAAGAATCATTTGTGCGCGCTGGTGAGCAAATTAGTGAGGCAATAGGGCAGGAAATTGTAGAGGCTGGTGGACACCCGATGGCAGCGGGAGCATTTGTTCATGCTGATTACATCGATGACTATCTGGACCTAGTTTCGATTGATCTTGTTCTTTCCAGAATCCTTCAAAGAAAAGATACTCTCATGAAGGAAATTGCAGAAAAAAGGCAGGAAGGGGGATAGGACCCCCTCTGGAGCGATTGCTGGAACTAGTATTCCTCAGCGGTGAGTGAAGCTCCAATAATGCCTGGTACGAAAAGGAGTGCGAATGATACACCAAGGTCGATTGCTATGTTCTGTGCCAATGTAGCCATGGCATCTACGTCGTTTACAGAATATCCCATGGTGAGAACTACATATCCGACAAAGAATAGACCGATTGCAATTAGAGATACAAAGAGCATTCTCACGCCGCTCTTTGAAATCAGCCCGGCAATGAATCCAGCGACTCCGAGAGCAACAAGCGGTGTATAGATGCCGCTAATTGCAAAAGTGTATGGAAAGATGAGCTGTCCGAAAAGGACTCCGCCTTGGTATGCCACGATATCAGTGAGATCTGTGGATCCGATAATTGCCTGTAGGTCTGCAATTGTCAAACCAAGAATCTGAAATACACCAATTACGATAGCAACGACTAGCGCAATCACAAGCGCCATAATAGTTCTGAACATTGTCGATAACACGTCCTATGTGGGTGAAGTAATAGGTACATCTAGCGTGGCGCATCTATGCTTTTATATTTCATGGACAAAGACAAATGCTGCTTACAACGAAAAGTGCCAGACTCACTCCTTTTGTGCCATGATTAATGCGATGTCATCGACATTGTCAAACAATATCTCAAGAACTCGAGGAGGTATATCGAATTCGCGAAGTCTCGATGGCTCAATCCAAATAGGCTGAGCGTCAGGACTCTCTGCTCGCAGTTCGAAAGATAATGCTCGGCAGAGATAATGGTTGAGAATAAAGTGGAACTCGATTGCACCTTCATTGTCAGGGATGATTAAATCAGAAGTAGTTACGAACTTGATTACTTCGCATTCTACTCCTGTTTCCTCTCGCACCTCTCTTACAATGGCTTCTTCCTGAGTCTCACCCACATCAACTCCTCCGCCTGGAAAACTAAGACGCCCTTTTGCAGGCTCTTTATCTCTTACTACCAGGAGTATTCCCTCAGGTCCAGCCACAATCCCAGCCACACCAGGAATAGGAAACTTTGGATAGCGACGACTAGCCAGAATCGACACCTCATTTATCCGAGTATTCTAGAACTCTGCTAAGCCAGCTGGCATTGGAATGGTTTCACCACATCTCTGACAAATCTTTATTGCATAGATATCAAATCCCACGGTCGAATCATAGGGATGGCGGACTTCATTGCCACATGAGTTGCATAGAATCTTAACGTATTCTCGCAATTCAAAGGAAACTCGCCAAGCATTTCTAGAATACTCTAGTAAACCTATTCGGTCATAATGCTTTGCGAGAGCAACCCATGGAGTTGCAGAAGTAGGATCCAGTCGTGTCCATTCTATTAGGCAATTGATGAAGTCTTCATCACGCCCAATCATAGACAACGCATAACATAAGCTGCGCCAACCCTCCGGAGTGCCTCCGACTAGAGATTTCGCTCGTTCCAAATGGTCGTTGCAAGAAGTCCTATCGAGCAAATGATTGTAAAGAATTGCTAGGCGCGACAATGCCTCCACATTCTCCGGATCTTGCTCCAAGACCTTCTGGAAACATTCCCTGGCACCCTCGTGTTCACCTGACTGGAATCGTAATTCTCCTAAGAGTATCAAGGATCTATAGTCATCTGGCGCCAGCATATTCGCTCGTCCAACAAACGGAGCCGCTTCATAGGAACGACCCAGAGTGAGCATGAGGAAAGCGTAGTTCGAGATTGCTGACATGAACTCCGGTTCTTGGCGATGCATCATCGCCCATTGTTCCGCGGCAGCTGTGAAGTCGCCCAATCTGTATAGCGAAAGCGCATAAATTGCTCGGATATCGAGGTCCTCAGGGAAAGTTTCACAGGCTGAAGCCAATGTCTTGACAGTCCTGGCATATTCGCCTTTCTTAAGAAGAACCCAACCAAGGTCGGCATAGGGCTCAGGGGTTTCTGGATCAAGAGAGATTGAGCGACTTAGCTCGTCTTCAGCGTCGTCAAACCTTGCAAGTGCACGGTAAGCGCGACCCAGAAACATTGAGAGGACGCAGTGTTCTTCAACAAGATCTTCAGCCCTTTCAAGTACTTCCACTGCTTTGCGTGGTTGCTCGGTCTGAACATATGCGATACCGAGATACATGAGAATATCCGCTTCATTATCAAGAGATTCATCAATCAATGGTTCCAGTATAGTGATGGCATCGTTTGGCCGTCCTTCCTCTAGGGCGTCCAATGCGAGCTTTATACTTTCATCCATCAATTCATGATCACCGATCAAGTTTGGCAATGCGCTCTAACATTCGCAGTGGCTCATATCATATTATAAGAACCTCTGGATATGGCAATTTGACGATGGACGAACATGAAATTTCCACGCCATTCTCAATATTGCATGCTGCTGGACTCTTGAGTCAGCAGTCGAGGCTCTCCAAGTTCGAGCAAGCCCTCCAGCGGACTGTCACGGAAGATTCGTATGTTGTGGATCTTGGCACAGGGACTGGAATTTTGGCCATGTTGGCGGCTAGGGCTGGTGCTCGGAAAGTCACTGCTGTAGAGATGGATAGATTCTCAGTAGAATATGCCAAACAAGCCGTCAAACAAAATGGGTTAGACGACATTGTCGAGGTAGTCAGATGCCATTACGGGGATTTCAAGCCAGAGAAACGAGCAGACATTGTCACATGCGAGATGCTCTCTTCAGTAATGCTTGTTGAGCCGCAAATACCTGCTAGCCAGTGGGCGGTTCAGAATATCTTGAGGGAGCGGGGCATTCTCCTTCCACGAAGTGCGACTGTTTATGTGACGCCCATACAGTGCTCTGATATTTGGGACAGATTCCAGAGCTCTGGCTTCAGATTTCCCAAAGTCCCTCAGACGATGGAGAGGGATCCTTCGCGAGACCTTGCTAATCTCACTGTACTGGAGGAGTTCGACTTTCAGCTCCATCAGAGTGACTGGAAAGTAGACAAGAAGCTTGAATTCGTGGCTCTAAAGGATGGTGTCGTTCATGGACTCGTCGGCATGTTTGAAGCTCCGCTCATTGAAGATATAATATTGACAATGGAGGACGGCTGGAGAGATCTCCTTCTTCCGCTGAATGATCCAGTGAGTGTTTCAGAAGGTGATATTCTCTACTTTGAAGTGAGCTACTCTCCCGCTATTGTTGATTCGCTTAGCCTATGTTGCCAGGTAATGAAATCAGAGAATTGAATCAAGTATCAGCAATGAAAGTACCGGGCGGGTAGGCTTTGAAAAACTCCTCCCGAGTTATGTCCATGATTAGAAGATCGCCATACTTGCCCTCGCGAAATTCCGTATTTCTCAAGAAACCAACCTCCTTAAAGCCTGCCTTCACATATGCACGATGGGCTTCCATATTATCCGGGAAAGTGTCCAAGTAGATGCTCTCTAGCCCAAGAAGGTGGAATCCAATCCAGAGCATCAATCGCGTTGCATCCGTTCCATAGCCCCTAGAGCGGTTCCTAGGATTGTGAATGGAAATTCCAAACTCAGCTCTTCGATGAGGGAAGGCTATGTCTCTGAGGCCAATTGTGCCTAGGAATTTGGCCGTCTTCTTCTCGACGATGGCTAGGTGTAGCTCGCCATCTTTCCAGGGATTAGCCTTGGTCGCAAACTCAAGCCATTCGCGTCTAGAACCTGGAAGTGGAACTCCAATGGTTCTTCTAAGCTCCCAGCTGTTCCAGTGCTCCTCGATTGCATCAAGATCAGACATCTCTAAGGCTCTCAAAGTAACGGGAGTACCATCATACATATGATGGAAATCAATGCCGAACAGATAAAGGTCACTCCAAGATAGCCGAGTCAATAGCGAATCTTGGAAGGGGCATACTTTTATCATATATCGGTAGGCCGAATGACTGGTTGGTGATTACCATGGAACTCAAGGGCCCATTATGTTATATTCTGGATTGGGATGATATCTATAGCTATGCCTATCAGACTGCTCTGAAGATAAAGGAGTCTGGCTGGCGCCCAGATGCTGTGGTTGGCATTGCTCGTGGTGGATGGGTTCACGCGAGGATTCAGTGTGACCTCTTGGGAATCAAGGACCTCTTTAGTGTGAAGGTCGACCACTGGGGAGTCACAGCAACTAAAGATGGGCATGCAAAGCTCTCAGTCCCTCTGGTTGGTAGCGTTGAAGGAAAGAGAGTCCTCGTTGTTGATGATATCACGGATACCGGCCAAAGCCTTACTATGGCTGTGAACCACATCAAAGAAGCGGGTAATCCTGCAGATGTAAAGACAGCAGCTCTAATGCACATTGATGGTTCCAAGTTTATTCCGGATTACTATGGTGTAGAGATAACATGGGCGTGGGAAATTTGGCCTTGGAACTTCTATGAAGACGTTTCGTCATTAATTTCAAAGATTTTTGAGGGCGAAGATGTCAAGGAGATGACCACTGCGCAGCTGAAGAAGCATCTTAGAGAGTACAACAATGTGGTTCTATCAGATGATCAATTGTCCAAAATCAAGGCGCATCTTGGTTTCCTAGGTAGGATTGTCTATCCTCTTGATAAGGTCTGGAAACTGAAGGAGGAGTGAAATAATGGCATTCGAAGCGAAGCTTGAATTTGTCCCAATAGACCGTACTCAGAAGGAAGAAATAGAGAACTTGCTCCCGATTGAGATTGGCATGTTTGGGGGTAGTGGCAATTATGATCCTACAGTCATAGAGAACCCTATGGAGATCAAGGTGTTCACTCCATATGGTGAGGCCTCGGACAACTATATCGTTGGAAAGGCAAAGGGCCGTTCCTTTGTGTTTCTAGCACGACACGGTAGAGGTCACACAATTCCGCCTCATGCCATCAACTATCGAGCCAATATTTGGGGCCTCAAATCTCTTGGCGTCACAAGAATCATCAGTCCTGCCGCTTGTGGGAGCCTGCAACCAGATAAGGTCAAACTTGGCGAATTCGTGATTGCCGACTCAATCTTTGATAGAACCTTCGGAAGAAGGAAAGACACGTTCTTCGAGGGAGGGCCTATCGCACACCTTCCATTTGCGGAACCCTTCTGTCCCGAACTTCGCAAGGTTGCCGTAGAAACCGCTGGTAAGCTGAAGTATAAGATTCATGACAAGGGAACATATGTATGCATCAATGGACCTAGATTCTCCACTAGAGCCGAGTCAATGTTCTATCACAATCAGGGCTGGGAGGTCATTGGAATGACCGCATACCCAGAAGCAGCCCTCGCGATGGAAGCAGGGATATGTTTTGTTAATGTGAGTATGCCGACTGACTATGATGTCCATGGGGAAGAAGTTGTCACACACGAGGCTGTATTGAAAACTATGGCTGACAACGTTGATCGCGTGAGGAAGCTCACCTTTGAGATGATTGACAATATCCCAACGGATGCAGGTTGTGATTGCCAGACCAAAATGAAAGGCGGCCTCTTCTAAAAGCAAGCATAGGGAGCGAGTCCTTTCAGACCCGCACCCCTAGTCTACTACGGACGATGAAAGGCAGATAATATGGATACTACCAATCGTCATCGTCTTCCCATTCATCGTCTTCCCAGTCCTCTTCGGCGTCGTACCAATCATCATCATCGAAGAACACTGAGTTCACCTTTGCATTAGTATAGTAGCTCAGATGAAAAAAGGCTTGCTGGCGGACCCTACCGAAGCAGTGATAGCCTATGACTTGACATGAGAAATTGGGTGCCACTGTGTCAGTCAGAGTAGCTGTTGGTCAGATAGAGCCTATCATTGGCGACTTAGAAGGTAATCTGACCAAGATGAATGATATTCTTGATTCTTCATCCGACAACCAGGTCGATGTTCTTGTCCTTCCCGAACTAGCAAACTCCGGCTATGTCTTCGACAGTCGCGAAGAAGCATACGCTCTCTCAGAAACAATTCCAGAGGGAGATTTCTCAAGACATCTATTGAAATGGTCGAACAGAGGAGGGCTAGTCACCGCGGGATTATGCGAGAGAGCGGAGGGCGATCTCTACAACTCTGCGGCAATCTTTGGCGCCGGAAAGCATCTCACTACTTATCGCAAGATTCAGCTATTCGATAAAGAGAAGGAATGGTTTCTTCCTGGAAATGAAGAGCCCCCAGTAATTGAACATAATGGATATCGTTTTGGAATAATGATATGTTTTGATTGGGCATTCCCTGAGATTTCCAGGATATTAGCAATCAAAAGGGCTCAGATTATCCTGCATCCAGCAAATCTTGTCCTCCCGTTCTGTCCAGATGCGATGATCACAAGGTCAATTGAGAACCGCGTATTTACAGCCACTTCAGGTAGGACCGGCGAGGAACGAGATGTGCATTTCGTTGGCGGCTCGCAGATAACAACGCCAGGAGGGGAAGTCCTTCTTCGTATAGGTGAAGGAGTCAGTGATCTCCAATGGGCAGATTTGGCCCTCATCGAAGCAGACGATAAGACAATGACTGCACGTAATGACGCAATCGCTGATAGACGCCCAGACCTCTACAAACGACTTACCGAGGTTCCCTAGTCTTACTCGGGATTCGTGAATGCCATTCATCTGACGGATATTTCTTCTCATTTTCTTTCATCTTATTGAGAATGGCATCAAAAGGATTGATTCCTGTAACATCTGCCAGCCTCAGTATGTAAATCATGACATCTGCTATCTCCGAAGCAAGCCTAGACCGATAGTGTTCGTCTTTGAGGTATTGGTCAATCTCTTCATCATTGAGCCATTGGAAGAGTTCCAGCAATTCTCCTGTTTCTATTGATGCTGAAACAGCCAGTGACCCTGGCTTCTGGTACTTCTCCCATCCGCGTTCTTCGACGAATTCACGTATTCGCAAGATTAGGTATTCTAGTGAGCGCTCGTCTTGGCTCACTCTACAACACCTAATCCTCAGCTTCGGGTGCCATAAACTGACTACGCATAATCCACAATGTGTAGATCAGAAAGACCTCAACCACGATGAATAGGACAACCAGGGGTGTTTGGAGGACAGGAATGAATGAATAGCCAGTTAATGCCCATGCAATAGTGTCAATGAACCCAACGACCAGACTTACAATAGAGATTATGATGAATAGCATACCTATGAAGCGAATTCTAGTGCTAGAGGTTATCCATGCCTTCAGCGAGTAGATAATTGCTACAAGGCCCAATATGCTAAGCCCGTATAGAGCAATTATGTGATACAACCATGTGAACCAGATAGCCTCAGGCCACGGAAGAATGATGCCAAAGCCGACAAGAATCAGAATGAATGCAGTCTTTGGCCAAGGATCCTCCAAGAAGCCAGTGAAACGAGACTCGCGCTGCTGTATGAAGGCTTGTTCTACTTCTTCAGGAAAGTCCTCTTCATCTTCATAGTACTCATCGTCCTCATCATCATAGGACTCGTCGTCTTCATCCTCAAACTCATCGTACTCATCCTCGGAATCGAACTCTTCACTTGGCATTTTGCTCCCTCACAGGTTGAGTAGACTGTCGTGGTTGCGTGTGGGTTAAAACAGTTGTTGTTTGTGAGTCCAGGATTCGAGGTTTTTCAGGCTCTTCGTTGTCCACAGGAAATAGCATTAAAACATGAAGATTCGGGAGAAGGTGTATGTCATCTAGTGCGGAACTCCTTGACAACGCCAGAGCGTTGCGTCAGCAAGGAGAATATCAGAAAGCACTGGATGTGTACAGACAGGTAATGGAACTGGATAATTCTAACCTCGATGCGTTGAATGAGATGGGCCTCGTCCATATTCTCATAGGAGAACAGACATTCGCGTTAAACGCCTTTGATCTTGCGATCTCTATTGATCCCAGCGACCCTAGAGCGTATAGCCACAAGGCGGAGGCATTTCTGACTCTGAGTGAGTTTCAAGAAGCCTTGGCTGCGGCAGAAAAAGGACTTGCAGAGGCACCAGAGGACCCGGATCTCTGGGCGAAGAAAGCCCGGGCTCTTGAAAGCGTAATGAGAATCGACGATGCTATTGCAGCATATAATGAATCAATCAAGTACGACTCAGAAAATCCAAAGACTTGGAAGGCACTTGCGCTATGCCTTGATGCTCAGGAGAAGTGGTCTGAGGTTGCTCGCGCATATAGAATAGCAGGAGCTCTCCATGAGAAGCGTGGGGAAACTCAGGATGCCGAGAGCTGCTATAAATTCGCAGAATTTGCAGAGAATTCATGAAAAGGATGGGAACATGGCCTCGCTCCCTGCTAGAAGCAGAGCGCAGAGACCAGTTCTAGGCAGATTTTAGCGTCTTCTGAACACCACAGCCAAGACCAATGCAGCAACGGCAGCTATGATATAGATTCCATATTCAGCTAACAGCGCGACTATTCCATCAGGCGGCGGTGGAGGCGGAGGTGTGGTTGTGGGAGGCGGTATTGAACCAAGCGAATCACGAACACGAATCACACGCTCCATACTTTCATGCCAAATCGTGTGCGTTCCATTAGTCCACTCGACATAAGCCTTGACAGTTATGTTTGTCCCATCAGCCTGTTGAGGAATCACATAGTCATAATTCGCAGTTGTATCCTGGTAGTTCTGGGGTGTAGTGTAGACACTCGAGGTAATCGTATGATTGGTCCATTGACCATCAGCGATTTTAACTCCGAGCTTGACTTCTTCAACATCACCTGTATTATTCAGCATATGTGCATACACTGTGACTGTGATATCTGCGTCACTGGCAGGAATATTAGGGTTCCAATCAAGATTCACTTCATCGGAGTTGGCAATCTCTCCCAGCTTCCAGTCATAATCGAAAACATCCAGGTACCATTGAGCGACCTCTTTATTTTCAATGATGACTCCTGCTTCTCTATTCTCTCCAATGCTTCCATCACTATAGTTGATGCTGCTAATCAGAACCAAACGGCCATCAACTATAATGCCTTTATTGTGCATGGCTGTGAACCAGGTTTCATATTGATAGACTACCGGAATCCCATGTGTTTCGAACTCGATTACAACATCCTCGATGTCAGGCTTGGCATTTTCTTCGGTTATGACTCTAACAGTGACACCTCTGTTCTTCGCGGCAATGATAGCGTCAATGACCTGGTCGACCTCACCACCATCGCCAACAGAAGTGAAGTACGCAATTTGGATATCTAGTGTTGCTCGAGCTGAGTTTATGCAATAGAGAATGCCCTGCAGACTTGTAACGGGGCTGAAGATTGGAGTTACATTCATTGGACCAGAGAATTCGCCTGGCGTACTGAATGGCCTGGGATAAGAGCTTCCGCTTTGAGTATAAGACAATGGACTTCCAGTCCCGTCGCGGACTTCATCATAAGCAACTCCATTCTGCCAGTCATAATCGAAGACCCATCTGTAGACAGCAGTAACCTCTACGTCAGTCATAGCAATGCTCCATTCCCTGTTGGCCTTCTTTCCAGCCTCAGGAAAGCTTGTCTTCGCCCAGTTCCCAGAATGAACAATTGTGGTTTTGTTGTCAATAATCACGAATTTCTGATGTGCGTATGTGAATTCGGTATCGCTGGTCCATCTAAAGGGTACACCTTCTTGTGTAAGGTTATACGCCACATACGGATTAGGAAGATAGGGTTCCATGTAGCCAAGACTCTCCCACCCCATCAAGACCTTGATGTCAAGTGATGGATTCGCATCTCTCAGGGTGTAGATATGATCTAGGATATACGGGTTGTTAATTCCATATATCTCAACATAGATGCTCTCCTGAGCGCTGCTCAGAAAATGCCAGAGCTCGTCGCGACTGCCATCTGGCCCCACGAATGTTGTTACGTTCATGTTTCTGTTAAGAGTTTCCCAAGTGATCTCTGAACTAGTGAATTGCATTTCAGGCTTGGCATCAGCTATCTGGATAAATGCCAATGGGATGATTCCAGAAAGCATTAGAGTGACTATGAATAAACCTAGCAACTTGTGGTGGTTTGCATTCAAGTAAGTAATCTCTCCCGTTAATCGTTGGATGGTCTGGCTGTCCATCTGTAGCACTTATAACTTACTAAGCAGCACAAGGTCTCGGATGCAAAGAGGTTCACCATCATGAAACTATTCTATCGAATTGACCCTGCTGTGTACCGTTCCTGCATGGACAGGATTCGCGAGGAGTTTGGAATGCATGAGGAGGTCGATGAGGATAAAACAATCCTGTTACTAGATGATGAATCAAGAATTGTGAAAGTGACAGGTAGCTATATGCCGGCACAAGATAGTGTGGCTTCTGTGAAGGTGATACTTGAAGATCGAACTCTGAGGGATTTCTTCAACTCGGTGTTAGGCCAACCCTACAAGGAGAAATAGAATGTCGAAGACAGGGAAGCAACCACAGGAGCTGTAGAGCCCCCCTGTCGGATTCCTAGTTGCACGGACACTATGCTTCTTCGATAGCGCCCTCTGGGCAACTGTCGACACAAGCGTAGCACTCAGTGCATTCATCAGCACGAGCTTCCTGATAGATGGCTTTGTCGTTTTCAATCACAAACAGTGTTGGGTCAACGGGACAGACATCGGCACAAGTTCCTTCTCCTGTACAAGCGTCAGTTATCTTCCACATCAATCTGAATCACTTCTTCTTTAGACTCTAAATAGAGTTCTGCATTTGTGGTGCGGTTCATTTCAGCATTTAAACTTCGGGGTAATGTACAAAATAAAAAGAAACGCTCATTCTTGCAGGAATCTTCAAAATGAGCGTAAAATCGACTGATAGCATAGAAGACGGTGCTCTGTCCTAGCCTTCTTCAATCGCGCCCTCAGGGCACGAATCGACGCAAGCATAGCACTCTGTGCACTCATCTTCTCGGTCTATCTGATACACAGCTATGTCGTTGACCACGTACAATGTAGGATCAACTGGGCAGACGTCGGCGCATGTGCCGCATGCAGTGCATGCATCAGTTACTTTCCAAATCACGGTCAGTCACTTCGCTATTGGACTAATTTGCAAGTCCTACAAGTGAGTGCCGCCACATGTTACATTTAAACTTCGGGGTTGGACAACTCGCCTAATTGGCGACTTCGCAACTTTCAAAAGCATTCCTCAAGGTCGCGCAGAGAACAATCAAATACGCTGAATGAGGGCGAAACTGAAGGATTTTCTGGTGAAGACGATGTCAGAGGTAGTCGGGCAAGACAGCTCAGATGGAAAGTTTGCTCGACGACTTGGTCTCATGGGAGCAACCAACCTTGGCCTGGGGGCTATGCTCGGTGGCGGAATCTATGTCATCTCAGGCATCGCAGCAGGCATGGTTGGACCTGGACTCATTATTGCATATCTAGCAACTGGACTTCTCACCATCTTTACTGCAATCAACTATGCAGAACTGTCGTCATCAATCCCAAAGCAGGGAGGCGGCTACACATTTGTCCATGACACATACGGTGGACTCCCCGCGTTCCTGACTGGATGGTATCTACTAATCGGGAATATTGTTGCATGTGGTCTCTATTCTCTCGCCGTTGCCCACACTCTCGCTTTATTCATTCCAATAGCAACCCCTGAGATGGTGACCACAATTGCAGTAGTCATAATCGCGTTCACATTGACCACGAATATCTTAAGTGTGAAAGGAGTCAGCGGAGTTTTGGGTGTGTTCAACATTGCTCAGTCGGTTGTACTCTTCTCCTTCATCGGGCTGGGACTATTCTTTGTCCAACCTACTAATCTCGATCCATTCTTTGCGCCAGGAACTGGATTCATGGAGTTGATGGCTACTGTCGCTTTCATCTATATCAGCTTCATAGGATACGAGCTCATCACCACTGCTTCAGAGGAAATCAAAGAACCTGCGAAGAACATTCCAAGAGCCATTCTTCTCACCTTAATGATTGCTACAACAATCTATGTCACCGCAGCTTTTGTCATGGTAGGTGTGGTACCCTACAATGAATTGGCGAGTCTCGAATCACCGGTTCCTGTTGCTCATGTATATGCCTCAATGTTCGGGACTGGTGCATTCTATTTTGGCCTAGCAGGAATGGCAGCCTCCAATTACGCTGCTCTCAATGCTACATTCCTATCCACAGCTAGGGTGGCATATGCTCTAGGCCGAGACCGCTTCCTACCTGGCTTTCTCGAAAGAGTAAGTTCAAGATTCAAGACTCCAATTCCAGCGCTTCTTGTTACTTTTGTCGCTGTGAGTGCTTTCGCGCTAACTGGAAGGGTTGACCTAGTGGCATCCCTTGCTGGGCTAGCTTACCTTGTAGGACAGGCCATTGTGAACTCTTCCGTGATAGTGATGCGTATCAGAAGGCTAAATGTTCCAGGTACCTTCAAGGCTAGATTCTATCCTCTATTCCCAATACTGGGCGTAGCAATCTGTCTACTTTTCATTCTGTATCAATCATTGGAGGCTCTCTCAATGGGATTCTGGCTTGGACTGATTGGATTCCTGATTTATGTCGCCTATGGACGTCGACAAAGCATAGAGAGACTGCGTGAGAGTCGGCCCGAAAGAGTAGCAAAATCAGTATTCGTGATTCAATTGAATCTTGGAAGTGAAAACGCTTTTGGACACTTTACTCCGATCACTGAATCAGAAATACCGATGGTTGAGAAGCTGATGGAATCCAATGGAGATGAGGATTAAATCAGCCATGTTCGTCAAGCCACTTCTTGAGAGATTCTGCAGACTTCTGGGTCATACCTTCTACCTCTCTAATCTCTTCAACTGTTGCATCCTTTACTGCATCGAAACTTCCGAATGATTCGAGAAGCGCCTGACGTCTCTTCGGTCCTATACCTGGAGCTTCTTCCAAGATTGAGCCGGTGAATCTCTTCTCTCGCAGCTTGTGATGATATCTCTGAGCAAATCTATGAGCCTCATCTCTGATTGATTGAACCAATCTCAATGCCGCCGATGAAACCTCCAACTCGATCCCATCCTTTGCATCCCTTGTGAATATCATCTCTTCTCTCTTTGCCAGAGCAATGAGCGGCAAGTACTCGAGCCCGTGCTGCGAAAGAGCCTTATGAGCTGCACTTAGCTGCCCCTTCCCACCATCAACTAGTATCAGATCTGGCAGAGGATCGCCACGCATCAGCACCCCCTTATATCGACGAAATATGACTTCATTCATCATCGCGTAGTCATCAGGGGTGGTTTTCCCACGCACCTTAAACATTCTATACTTGGAATTATCCGGATCCCCATTAATGAAGACAACACAAGAACCAGTTGGGTCAGTTCCTTGGATATTTGCGATATCAAAGCCTTCGATGTGCATTGGTGCTTGGGTCAGACGAAGCGCTTCCTTCAACTGCTTCACACCATCATGAACAATTTCCTCGCTGCTTTCTCCAAGAATCAGAATCTTCCTTAGAGCACGGTAGGCGTTCTTGTTGGCCATTTCCACCAAGTCTTGGGATTTCTGGTCTGAAGGAAGCAGGAACTCAACTACATGCTCGTCCGTTTCTGTAAGCCACTCACCGAGCTTATCCATCTCAGGAATTTCTGTTGGGAGAATAATCTGGTCTGGGACTCTAGGAATCGTGAAATAGAATTGACCAATAAACGCAGTCAATATATCTTGGTCAGGAGTATCCAAGTCCACATCGAAGTAGAAATTGTCTTGACCTATCAATCGACCATTCCTGATGATTAGCATCTCTACCAAGGCAGCTTGTTCCGTTCGTGAAATCCCTAGGACATCACGGTTGGTACCCTTGAACTCTACGACCTTCTGTCGACTCATTAGAATCTGCATATCAGTCAGCCTGTCCCTCAACTCTGCAGCTTTTTCGAATTCCATGTTCTCAGAGGCCTCTTTCATTTGATCCTCTAGCATCTCAGCCACTTCATCAGATCGACCCTCCAAATACATACACATCTGTTTTACTAGAGAACGATAGGCTTCTTCGCTAATGTGTTCCTCACATGGACCTGTACATCTATCAAGATGGAAGTCCATACACGCCCGCTTGACTTTGGTGGGATCCTTGCACATGGCAATAGGAATGAACTTCCTTATTGTATCCAAGAACCGTTCAAGGCGCTTGGTGCTTCCATATGGTCCAAAATAGACCGCTCCATCTCTTTCAGCATCACGAGTGATTTCAAAAACAGGGTATTTCGAGCCTAGGTCGACTCTTATCCAAGCATGCCGTCTGTCATCCTTCAGCTTGATGTTATACGGTGGTCGATGGTTCTGAATCAATGTTGCTTCAAGAACAATGGCTTCTTTTTCGGTGTTCGTGACTATTGTATCCAAGTCTCTCGCGGCATGCATCATTTCAGCTGTTCTACGATACTGACCATTAGGATTCAGATAGGAGCTTACCCTTCGCCTGAGGTATTTGCTCTTGCCAATGTATAGTATCTGCCCATTCTCATCCTTCCAGAGATAGACTCCTGGAACATCGGGCAGGTCATTTACAAGCTCGGCAAGGTCAACCATGTTGGTCACATCTATGGTTCTATCTATCCATAGAAAAAGACCTGCAAATCAGTGATTCGGAAGGTGCCAGTTCACTCAGCTTTCATTCCGACGCTCGAAGTAATTGGGCACGCCAACTCAGGAGAGCGTCACATGACTGCCCCTTTGAGCATCCATAGTAAGTGTAGTGCTCGCATGATACACAAGGTGAAACATCTGACGATACGCGAGAAGGTTTCGCTCCTTCCACGCTCTCTTCGAGTTTCTTCAATCTGTCAATTCTCCGATCTATTTCGTCAACAACGCTAGTCTCCCTGAGGACTGATAGGACTTCTTCGAGTTCTTCCCAGTATTGTTTGGGTTGAGGATTAAGGGATATGGCTTTCCGAATAGCTCCTTCAGCCTCGCGATGCCGTCCTCTAGTAATAAGATATTTACCTAGGGAGAACCATGAGTGTGCGTCTCTCGGAAAAGTCGCTATGCGTCTACGAAGGTCAGATTCGTAGGCTGACATTTTGAGTGGTGAGACAGAGTCCACTCTTCGTCTACTTGAAGTCATTGATGCCTGTCCTCCCGACGGACTAGAAACACTCTGAAATTTCCACTAATATAAGATTTGGAGACGTATGATAATTTGAAAGGGTCTACGAGAAATCGGCAACGGTTGGCGCGTTTCAATTCAGGGGCCCATACCTGACCCTTCCGCTATACAGAGCATCGCGTAGATGATTGCCTGTATACGATTCTACCGCATCACAGAGGTCTTCAGGCGTACCCACTGCAACAACCTGACCTCCGGCATCTCCGCCTTCGGGTCCAAGATCGACCAACCAGTCTGCGGTCTTGATGACCTCAAGGTTATGTTCAACCATGATGACTGTGTTGCCACCCTCCACTAGCCTATTCAACACTCGGAGCAGCACATGAACATCAGATGCTGATAGCCCTGTCGTTGGCTCGTCAAGCAGATATAGCGTCTTGCCTGTGCTTCGCCGTGAAAGTTCTGAGGCTATTTTCATTCGCTGCGCCTCACCACCAGAGAGAGTCGTCGCAGGCTGTCCCAGTTCCAGATATCCAAGACCTACGTCGACTAGTGTCTGGAGCTTATCTGCGACCTTTGGAATATCACGGAAGAACTCTAGAGCCTCCTCGATTGTCATAGAGAGGACTTCTGTGATGTTCTTGCCCTTGTAGGTCACTTCAAGAGTCTCTCTGTCAAAGCGGTCTCCCTTGCACACATCACAGGTCATGAAGACATCACTCATGAAGTGCATCTCAACCGTAAGCACTCCACTTCCCTGGCACTTCTCGCATCGACCTTCACGTGTATTGAAAGAGAATCTCCCTTTACTGAATCCCCTAGCCTTTGCTTCAGGCATCTGAGCAAAGAGTGCTCTTATCGATGCGAATGTCTTCGTATAGGTCGCGGGATTGGATCTAGGTGTGCGTCCAATTGGCGATTGGTCAACTAGCACCAATCTATCGATATGTTCTGTGCCCTCAATCCCGTCATGAGCCCCCGGAGGTGGGCCCGTTAAACCCATTCTCCGCTGAAGTGCTCTATATAGTGTTTCATAAGTCAGGGTGCTCTTTCCACTGCCGGAAACCCCTGTCACACAGATGAGCTTACCAAGCGGAAACTCCACAGTGATATTCTTGAGATTGTGCTGACTCGCACCTCTCAGTATAATCTTCGCACCATTCCCTTCTCGCCTCTCATTAGGCACAGGAATCTGCTTCTTTCCTGCAAGATATTGCGCAGTGAGCGACTTTGGATCTGCAAGAACATCTGTTGGAGGTCCCTCAGCCACTACGCGGCCTCCATGTATGCCAGCCAGAGGACCGAGATCTATGATATGATCTGCCGCATGAATCGTATCCCGATCGTGCTCTATCACTACAACAGTATTCCCAAGAGACCTCAGGTGATAGAAGGTCTCGATGAGGCGGTTGATATCGCGTGGATGGAGCCCGATCGAAGGTTCGTCGAGACAGTAAAGGACTCCAGTCAGTGCAGAGCCGATCTGTGTTGCAAGTCGTATTCTCTGGCTCTCGCCACCAGAGAGACTCATTGAGAGTCTATCTAGATTCAGATATTCAAGACCTACAGAGATAAGGAACTTCAGTCGAGCTCGAATCTCCTTCAATACGAGTTCTGCAATCTTCATCTCACGTTCGGTTAGGTCAATCCTCTCGAAGAAGTCCGCAGCCTCTTCAATAGTCATTGATGTGACAGCGTCAATTGGCTTGCCACTTACTGTTACTGCGAGACTCTGAGGCTTCAACTTTCTACCACCGCATGACTCGCATGCCATCTTCCTAGAGAGAACATTAGCTATGTAGCTTGCTCGATACTGATACCACTGCTTCTCGCTTGTCCTCCCGTCCTCAAACACCTTTTCTATCCAAGGAATAAGGCCCAACCACTTCCGTGTAATCTCCCACTGTGATGACTCAGTATATTGAATGTAATGAAGCGTAATCTCAGGCCTTCCCCACAACAGGGCCTCGCGCTGCGACTTGTTGAGCTTTGAGTAAGGAGTTTCTAGTGTGAAGCCCAAATGTTCACCCAGCGCCTCAAGACGGCGAGTGAACCATGGCCTATCGGAACCGTTTACTCTCCTGCTAATGTCATGGATGGTCATTGACTTGCTGGGTATCACCAAATCAGGGTCAACCGCCATAGTGACCCCAAGACCATTACATTCAGTACATGCTCCATCTGGACGATTGTAGGAGAACGCCTTGGGACCAAGCTTTTCATACTGAAGGCCACATTTCGGACACATCAGCTGCTCAGCGAACATGAGGTCAGGTTCTTCTTCTCGTGAAATGACAGCCGCACCCTCACCGGTTTCCAGTGCGGTTTCTAGGGACCCTATGAGCCGTTCTCTAACCTTTTGGCTTATCTCGAGACGATCAACAACGACCTCGATGTTATGCTTCTTTCGACCATCAATCTCAATGCCATCGATGTCATGTACATCTCCATCCACCCGGACTCTGGCAAAGCCATTCTTGAGTAGCCCCTCAAAGACTTCCTCGTGCTTCCCCGCCTCGCCTCTCACGACAGGTGCTAGAACGAAGACGCGATGACCACCATTCTCATCCAAGAGAAGTCGTGCAGCTGATTCTGCAGTTAGCTGCTCCATTGCACGTCCACACTCGACACAATGTGGAACACCGATGTTGGCGTAGAGTAGACGCAGATAATCATGAATCTCTGTTGACGTACCAACGGTCGATCTGGGATTCTTGGTCCTTCCCTTCTGCTCAATCGAGATAGCTGGAGGAAGTCCTGAAATCTTGTCAACCTTGGGCTTGTCCAGCCTCCCTAGGAAGCGTCTGGCATATGAGGAGAGTGACTCAACATACCTTCTCTGTCCTTCTGCAAAGATTGTGTCAAAGACCAGAGTAGACTTACCTGAGCCTGAGGGCCCGGTCACGACGACAAGACGGTCTCGAGGGATGTCTACATCTATCTTCTTGAGGTTGTGTTCCTCAGCCTTACGGACTTTGATGTAGCCAGTCATCCCCTCACACCTCCCTCCGCAAGCAAGTCCTTCAGAAATCTCCCTGTGAAGGAGTTTTTCTTTGCTACGATGTCCTCAGGAGTTCCCTCTGCTACAACATATCCCCCCTCATCGCCTCCCTCAGGTCCAAGATCGATCACCCAATCACTGGTCTTCACGACATCCAACTGATGCTCAATCACAAGTACAGTGTTCCCTAGGTCGACTAGTCTGTGCAGGACCTCAAGGAGCTTCTTGATGTCCGCAAAATGAAGCCCAGTTGTAGGCTCGTCTAGCATTATCAGAGTTTGTCCGGTTGCAGGTCGCGAGAGGAACTTGCTCAGCTTCACACGTTGTGCCTCGCCGCCCGAGAGAGTTGTTGCAGGCTGCCCAAGTTTGATGTAGCCCATCCCCACTGCACACAATGTTTCGAGTCGTCTATGAATCGAAGGCACACCTTCAAAGAACTTCACCGCCTCGTCTATCCTCATGTCTAGGATGTCTGCTATGTTCTTTCCCTTGAAGCGGACCTGAAGGGTTTCTCTGTTATACCTCCGCCCCTTGCACTCAGTGCATGTCACCTGAACGGGAGGGAGAAACTGCATCTCGATGATTTCTACTCCTGCACCGCGACACTTCTCACAGCGACCGCCCTTAACATTGAAGGAAAATCGCCCTGGCTTGTATCCTCTGATCTGTGACTCAGGAAGACTGGAAAATAGCTCTCTAAGTGGAGACCAGAGTCCAGTGTACGTCGCGGGATTCGACCGGGGTGTCCTGCCGATGGGACTCTGGTCAATGACAATTACCTTGTCGAGCTGACCGGCCCCAACGATATCATCATGGTCGCCAGGTTTCTTCTCAGCCTTGTGGAACCTGTGCGCCAGCTCTCTCTGAAGCGTTTCAACAATGAGACTTGACTTGCCGCTACCTGACACACCAGTCACTGAGATAAACATCCCAAGTGGAATCCTGACATTGATATTCTTGAGGTTGTTATGTCGAGCACCACGCAACTCGATGAAGCGGCCATTGGGCCCTCTTCGCTTCTTGGGGACTGGAATCGCAACCTCTCCACGGAGATACTTGGCTGTGATCGAGTCCTTTGCATTGAGTATTTCACTCAATTCTCCAGCAACAACAACCTCTCCACCCTCAGCCCCAGCACCCGGTCCGAGATCGACGATATAATCTGCGCTCTTCATGGTTTCTTCGTCATGCTCGACCACTAAGACAGTGTTTCCGAGGTCTCTCAGCCGCATCAACGAGTTGAGTAGACGCTTGTTGTCACGTGCATGAAGCCCAATCGATGGTTCATCACACACATAGGTCACTCCAACAAGATTCGAGCCAATCTGACTGGCTAGTCGTATGCGCTGTGCCTCGCCACCTGCGAGAGACGGGGCGGTTCGGTTCAGAGTCAGATAGTCGAGGCCAACATCTCTCAGGAAGCCTATTCTACCCATAATCTCTCTGAGTATTGGTTCGGCTACCGGCTGAAAGCGAGGATCTATCTTGACACTCTTGAAGAACTCATGCAGCCCCTTCACTGACAAGACATCAAGCTCGGCAATGGACTTTCCCCCAAATGTCACGGCGCGGGACTCGGGGCGCAAACGGCTACCATTGCATGTTGGGCATGTAAGCTCCGACATGTATAGGGACTCAATCTGCTTCCTGCTGTATTCAGAATTTGTCGTGCTATAGACTCGCTTTGCTCTCTGCATCCAACCTTCGAAGGGCCGCTGAAATTTCCCAGAATAGGTAACACCATAGTCCTCATTCCCACCCTCCCACGTCGACTCAAACCTTTCTTCACCAGATCCATGAAGCAGGACGTGTTTCTGCTTCTTGGTTAGGTCGTTCCACTTTGTATCGAGGGTGAAGCCATATTTCTCAGCGACTTTCTTCAGGCGAGTCCGCTTCAGCTTCCACTCGTAGCCCCTTAAAGCACCTTCACGGATGGTGAGTTCAGGATTCTCAATGAACCTGTCAGGGTCGAACTCCCGGACTGAACCGATGCCTGTACATTGAGGACATGCACCCTGGGGAGTGTTCCATGAGAAGATACGAGGTTCCATCTCAGGCAGACTGATACCGCAGTCCACGCAGGCGAATTGCTCTGAGAGAGTGATATCGCCATCTGGCTTTGATATGACTACGACACCATCCGCCATGTTCAGGGAGGTCTCTACAGCCTCAGAGATTCTTCCCCGTTCAGATGGTTTGACACGTACTCTGTCAATCACAACTTCAATAGTGTGCTCGAAGTAACGGTCGAGGGACATTCCCTCCTCGATGTCCTTTAGCTCGCCATCTACACGAGCCCTGATGTAGCCCTTCTTCAGAAGGTTCCTGAACTCCCTGCGATACTCTCCTTTTCTCCCTCGCACAATAGGAGCCAGAATCATGATTCGGGTGCCTTCTTCAAGCTGGAGGACGTTGTCTACCATCTGCTGTGATGTCTGGGGCTCGATCTTCTTTCCGCACTGGGGACAATGAGGCTCACCCACTCTAGCGTACAATAATCGCAGGAAGTCGTAGATCTCTGTTATTGTGCCGACTGTGGAGCGAGGGTTCCTTCCTACACTCTTCTGGTCAATTGATATCGACGGCGAGAGACCGGACATGAAATCGACTTTGGGCTTCTCCAGCATCCCAAGAAACTGACGGGCATAGGGTGAAAGCGACTCCACGAATCTTCGCTGGCCTTCTGCAAAGATGGTATCAAAGACCAAGCTAGACTTTCCACTGCCTGAAACCCCGGTTACGACTGTCAGGGTGTTCTTCGGAATCTCCACGTCGATGTGCCGCAGATTGTTCTCTGCTGCACCCATAACGACGATAGACCTCGGTCCATCGAACTCAGTCGGGTCACCTTTGCGCTTCCTTGTCGCAGCCTTCACGTTCCGTTGCCCTCAACCTTCTTTCTCAAATCCAGTATCTGATCTCGCAGTTTAGCCGCTCTTTCGAACTCGAGGTTCCTAGCAGCCTCCTTCATCTGTTCCTCCAGATCGATGATGTAGTCCATCATGTCTTCAATCTCCAATGGATCGAAGTCACCAATCTCTGTCTGTACAGTCTTCTCCAGTCTGACAATACCCTCAGCAATGTCACGAATGTCTTTCACAATGGTACGAGGCTCAATGTTGTGTTCCTCATTGAACTTAATCTGATAGCTGCGTCTGCGATTTGTTTCATCTATCGCGCTCTGCATGGCATTAGACACATGATCTCCATATAGAATGACTCGACCCCGAACATTGCGAGAGGCTCTACCCATTGTTTGAATAAGTGCCCAGTCAGTACGCAAGAATCCTTCCTTGTCTGCATCAAGAACCGCTACTAGACCCACTTCTGGAAGGTCGAGTCCCTCACGGAGCAGATTGATACCAACAAGGACATCGAACTTTCCTTGTCTGAGCTGCCGAATAATCTCAATCCTCTCGACAGTGCCAATGTCTGAGTGAAGATATCTCGCCTTGATCCCAGCCTCTACAAGATACTCTGCCAACATCTCAGCAGTCTTCTTTGTGAGAGTGGTCACTAGGACTCTGTCACGGTCTGCAGTAGTCTGCTTTATCTCCCCTAACAGATGGTCAACCTGTCCTACGACTGGACGAACTGTGATGTCTGGATCGAGGAGACCTGTGGGTCTGAGGAGCTGCTCGACTATCTGTTCACTCATTTTCCTTTCGTGGGAGCCAGGAGTGGCACTGGTGTATACAACATGCTTCATGTACTTCTCGAACTCGGGGAACTTCAGTGGTCGGTTATCAAAGGCGGATGGTAGTCTGAATCCATAATCAACCAAGTTCTGTTTTCTTGAGAGGTCTCCGTGGTACATGCCCCGGATCTGTGGGATGGTCATATGGGACTCATCGATAATCATCAGGAAGTCCTCAGGGAAGTAATCCAGCAATGCATACGGCTTCTCACCCTTCTTTCTCCCATCTATATACCGTGAATAGTTCTCAATCCCTTGAGTTTTGCCGGTCTCCCTCATCATCTCCATATCATAGAGGGTGCGTCTCTTGAGTCGATCAGCCTCAACAAGCTTCCCTTGCTGTCTGAACCACTCAACTCGGTCTCTCATCTCCTGCTCGATAGCATCTAATGAGTCTGTGATTCTTTCATACCGTGCAATATGATGTCTGGCGGGAAACAGCTCGATCCACTTCAAACGCTCCAGGTGCCTTGAGGTAAGAGCCTCGAGTACAGAGATTCTTTCAACTTCATCTCCATCGAGTTCAATCCTGATGAGGTTTCTTGAGGCTGCTGGACAGACGTCAATCACATCGCCCCTCACACGAAATGTTCCTGGCTTTACCTCCATGTCATTCCGGTCATATTGCATAGCTACAAGCTTCGCGAGTAGACTTCGTCTGTCTATCTCTTTTCCAACCTCCACCATCATTCGGAAGTAGTCGTACTCAGACGGATTACCAACTCCATAAATGCAAGACACCGAAGCGACCACAATGACATCCTCTCGAGACCTCAACGAGTGCGTCGCTGAATGCCTGAGGCGTTCGATCTCTTCATTGATATCGGATTCTTTTTCGATATACATATCCTTAGACGGAACATAAGCTTCGGGCTGATAGTAATCGTAGTAAGAAACAAAATACTCCACGGCTGCATCTGGGAAGAACTGACGATATTCTGAGGCCAGCTGTGCTGCGAGAGTCTTGTTGTGAGAGATGACTAGAGTTGGCTTGTTGTACTTCTCGATCACATTTGCCATAGTGAACGTCTTACCGCTTCCCGTGACGCCTAGTAGAGTTTGATGCTGCAATCCATTTTCGAGACCCTCCACTAGTTTGTCAATCGCCTGCGGCTGGTCGCCAGTTGGCTCAAAGGGGGCCTCAAGTTTGAACTCTGCCATCTACTCGGACCTCTATGTCAGTGTCGCTCACACCTGACTACAAGTAACTCTTTGGATTTGTGCTATGCCTCGACAACAACCGAACGAATCACACTTCTACTAGGAGTTTGCCGTTCGGATGAGTTCGGTCGATGAAACATCAACGTCTGAGGGAGATGGTCGAAAGTATCAGGTGAAGCAGCATCTGAAACCAATGAAGGTCGATATATTACTGACACTCGGAAACTCCGAGTTTAATCTGGGAGCTCTTCTATTACCGACTTCATTGTCGTTCTGTATTTTCTAAAGGCCTTTCTGCCCGCCTCTGTCAGGCTCAAAGTTGTCCGAGGCTTCCTATCAACGAACTCCTTTTCCACCAGAATATAGCCTTCCTTCTCAAGCCTTGCTAGGTGAGAAGAGAGGTTTCCCCAGGTGAATCCAAGTTGATTTAAGAGAAACGTGAAGTCAGCAGACTCCACGACATATAGCTGAGCCATTATTCTGAGCCGCGCAGGCTCATGAATGACCTTGTCGATCTCATGCGCCTTTTCGGGATCATTGGTCTTGCCCATTACCCATCTCCTCCAAATCGAGGATTGGATGCTTCTTCACAAACAGTGTGAGACTCACAAGACCAGCTAGGATGAAGAGTCCACCCACCAGAGCCATGTAGCTTATCATTCTGTCCACTGGTGAAGCAAACTCTAGGATGGTGAAGCCTGCACCTAAGATCGCGACAATAGCTCCAACAGCATAGTATCTATTGAGACCCGAACGCTCTACTAGGTATGCTGTTGGCTGAATCAGTCCAATCCCAACTATAAGTGGAGCCCATCTTGCGATGAGATAGAGCAAATCATTCTCAATCCTCACCGAAAACATGACAGCGGACAGTGCTGGAATCATGGTGACCAGAACCACGATCCATCCATATCCTGAAGGAATCTCACTTTCTCCACGAAGCTTCACTTTCCCAATTCGAGGGTAGGTAAACCGCTCCTTCACTTTTTCATTGAATGCCGCCTGGAATATAATGAGAATCGCCACAGTACCGACGAAACTTGTCTGTATTAGTACGAGAGCAATTGCCATTATCATCAAGCCCATCCATATCTCAGTAAGCCCGTCTTGATTCGCTGTTCTGAATGTTGCTTGCTCCAGTTTCACTAGATCGATTTCTTCGTTCATTGTGTTCATCCATTAATATAAAGTTCTTTGCATTGCAAAGTACTTTGCATCATATTAAGCTTTGTTTCAGCGCCATAGAGGATCCCAGCGGATTGAAACCAATAAGAGTCGTGAAAGACCTCCCTTTTCCCAATAGAGCTTGTATCACTCAGGAAACACAGCTTCTCAAGTTCAGTGTTTTCGCATTAATCTCGCTAAGTTGCAGAAGAGAAAATGCGAAGGAGACAAAGCAATGGTCTTGAGATGCAGTAGATGCGGCTCAACAGACAATGTTCAGCTCGTATACGATTCCTTCTCTGAGGAAGGCAAGTACAGATGTAGTGCATGCGTGAATCAACGCTTCAAGCATGGCGCGCATATCGTCAAGTTTACTGATACTTCACATCCACTTCGTCCCGCATACTACTTGAACCTCGAATCGGAGGAGGACCTAGACCTAGTCATGACTCTGGGAAAGCGTGCTCAACAATTCAAGGCCAAAGGGTTCCAGGCGAGCTTCTTTAAGGCGCATGAGAAGGGGAGGCGCATAGGTCTTGTCTCAATGTCGTTAGGACAGATGGACAGCATCATCCAACTTAGAGGCCATGTGGATAAGCTGAGAATGTGGATGGAAACATCCACCGTTTTAGAAAACGAGCAATTGCGTAGCAGTCCAGCAAAAGATGATGACGATATGCCAGCTTTATTCTCTCCAATTAATCCGCCTAAGCAAGCGATGTAGTGACCACCAATGTCAAATGAGTGAAATCTGTAAGATTTCAGACAATCAATTCTCACAGTGGTCTAAGAGGAACATGCTGCTATGATTGAGAATGAACTTTCGAGAAAGCATGAGGAAAGAATCAATGCCTTGGATAGCGACAGCTCCCTGAGAAGCCTTCCATACGGAGACAGCATCATCTTTCCAGAGAGCGAGAGGCACTTCCTTGCTGTCGGAATTGGAGACCGCGTGATTGTAAGAGAGCTGAGCGAATACCCAATCAATTGGGAAACTAAGAATTTACTCGCAATGACTGTTGCAGCAGTCGAGAGGCTGAAGGATTCACCTGACTCCTTGTGGAGGCATAGAGCACAGATCAATTGTTTACTTGACCTTCGTGTCTATCTGCCATGCTATCGCGGGCTCAATTCAAGCATTGTGCCTGCCCTTCGCGCGGCCTTGGATGAATCCGATTATGCAAATCTCAGAACCTATATCCGGGCTGACCTCCTTAGATTGCTGAAAAACCAAGTTATGCAAGGTGGTCCAACTCATTTCTTTAACATTAATGAAATGAAGGAAATCCCGGAACTGGCAGTACATGTGCCGAGAGTTCTCGAGTTGCGAAAGAAAGAGATCCAAGGGGTTACATTAGTCGAAAGGGATGGAGTCATAGACCTGACACCGATTATCATGACTGCATGGGGCTTTGAGCTGGTGCATGCTTTAGGTCTAGGCCTTGTAACGGATGCGGAGGGGTGTGATGCAATCCAGAGGAAGCTCTATGAACTTGACTTGGAGATTGACATCTCAAAGGATGAAGTGGATGCATCGACTCCAGTAGAAATGGGTGTAGGTCTCAGTCAGTATATCCAATCTCTGTTTAAGTAGGATGATTATTCATCTCAGTTTTGGTGCTTCCGAAACTCTAATTGCTCCTATGGTTCTCGAAACCTTACTGTCTTATTCGGGAGAGAATCGGATGGATGAAGTCGAGCTAGTGTTCACCACAAGTGCAGGTTGGCAACAGTATCTCCCCTTAAAGCGGGAAGAGAATGCACTCGACGTCATTGCATCAGACCATGACATCAAGTCAATTGACCTTGAACCACTAAGATCATTTGAAGATGTTAGAAGCGTAGATCTGAGCGGAAATAACATCGAACATATTGACCTCAGCCCGTTGGAGTCATCGAAGAGCTTGGAGTCAGTCGTTCTATATGGCAATATAATGCGGTCAATTGATCTCAGCCCGCTGGCTGGAGCTACAAGATTAAGGGATCTATGGCTCTTTGAAAACAACCTAGAGATAATTGACCTTGAACCCCTACGTTCATGTACGAGTCTAAGCTGGCTATCACTTGCACACAACAGATTAGCTTCACTAGATCTCAGCCACCTTCAGACATGTTCAAATCTGCGTTTCCTAGCACTCGAGTTCAATGGATTTTCAGAATTGGATGTCACTTCCCTTCTTAGATGTCCAAAGCTCTCTGAATTCAGTGTAGACTCTGATGTCATTCTATACACCAGTTCAATCCCTCCAGATATTATCGAAGAACATGTCCTTGCTCATCTGATCCAGAGATAGGCTCAGGCTACTTCCTGATGCTCCTTTATCCCTGAAGGGGACACGCTACCAAATAGAATCAATCACTTAAGCCAATGGATTTCCATCTTTGGGTAAAATAGCTTCTGAAGGAAGGATTACGAGAAATCCTGATGCCTCTCTTTAGTAAAAAGGAGTGAAGGGGAATCTCAAATCCCCTAAGTCACCCAGTTGTATCTAAGGGTCAGTGTGATATCGACATCCCAGACATCGGTTTTTGCAGATGCCTCAAACCAAATGACCCAGGTGTAAGATGATGCATAATTGTAGAGATCAACCCGTTGGGAGAATGGACTTGGATAGGTTCCTTCGCCCACCAAGTACGTGTCTAGGTCTCCCCAGGTGGATGCGCCATCAACAATACTTACTGATGTTTCATATACTGCGATATGAGCAGATACGGATACGCCGTCAGTTCCAGTATCTTTCACTTCGATTTCAAAAAACAGATCAGGCACAATGCTTGTTTGTACCTCACTGCTGGAAACGGAAAAGCCTCCCCGGTAGTAGGTTGGAGTCAAATCGATGTCTT
This sequence comes from Candidatus Thorarchaeota archaeon, assembly GCA_048882485.1. Classification (GTDB taxonomy): domain Archaea; phylum Asgardarchaeota; class Thorarchaeia; order Thorarchaeales; family Thorarchaeaceae; genus SMTZ1-83. Next base: position 29,815 of record JBHLRP010000003.1, on the reverse strand, counting down.
GGTTCTGGTAATCTGCAATTGCTCTCTCATCGTAACTTGTGCCTCCGTTGCCCAGTCCAGACATCATCACTATGACAACACCAGCCACGACAATGATAGCGATGACTAGAACAACTATGACCGTCGTACCGCATCCCCGCTCCTTCCTTGGAGCAGGCGGCGCTTCATATTCACCAGGAGGTAATGGTATTTCTGTCAAAGTTCATTCCCCTAAGAAATGTACAAGGTTTTTCTGATGCGCAGACCTTCTTATTACGGTTTTCGCGCTAGCCTTGTAGGGAAAAGATTTCACCATCCATCGATTGCGAAAGAAAAGAAATCATTGAAAGTTTCCGCGAAATCGCCGAGAATGATGATATGGTGATTCGCCAATGAGTCATCTAAGAAGTAAGACACTGATTCCTCCAACTTCACACGTATCTGGGTCCTGCATCCGGTTTCGTTCTCAAGATTTTCAACTATCTCTCCGCTGGAAACCCAATAGTTCGTCAGCTCTTCACCAGAGACCTTCAGAACAGTAATCTTCTGGGGAATGATTGTTCCTCTCAAACCCAGACTCATTCCAGTCTCATAGTGGGTCATTATTCTGTAGTCTGATGCAAGAGAAGTTGGAAGTGTGCAGTGTGCAAATGTAGCGGTGTTTGCCTCCAGATCGACATCAATGACATTGGCCATTAGAACAGGCTTTCCTGACAGATGCTTTGCCAATAGCATGGTAAATGTAGAGGGGATATCTCCTTCACATCCAGCAACCAGGAGATCTCGCTCATTGAGAGTGGACATTGCATAGCACCCTGAGATCTTAGTCTGCATCAGAAGATCAAAGCATTCTATGGTAACTGCATTCAATCTTTTGGACTCCACAATCTGTGACACACGCTGTGCAACTAGTGCAGCTTTCTCGACCTCCTCCTCAGAGATATCGGTGCAGGCTGCGCTACTCAAGAATTCTTTGAATTGACTCTCAGATTCTTCATCCAATTCTGGATCTAGGTTATCGAGCAAGGTTTCGATGGGCATGTGCTCAAAATCAAGCCCCCATCGCTCTTTCACTAGAGCATCATCCACTCTTGAGGCAATCAACCAGTGTGAGGGTTTACCAATGATTCCTAGCTTGCTAGCTGCAATCTTCTCGATAACGGCAGCATACTGTGCCCGCATCTGAAGCTGTTCAGCCAGTTTGGCCAGCGAATCATGAACTATTCTCGACCGGAGTCCTTGTTCTGCCAAAGATGCACGAGTTTCCATCGCAGCAGGCAGGGAATTATTCAGATTGTGGCTGAGTAAGAAGATGGACCTGAGCGAAGTCTTATGGACGAAGTCATTTATGAGATTCTCTGAGCCGCCAGACCCAACTAGTAGGTATGTCTGCCCTCTGACACCCTCGGGTTCAATCTGCATCATTGTGGTATAGTCTTCAGGCATCAAAACCTCAACATCATCAATCTTCATCATATCGAGAACCGCATCACGAAGGTTCTCGGGAGTCAATGGTGAAAAGAATGGTATGACTTTGATTGCCATGGATTTTCTGAACAGAAAGGTATCATATTAGTGTGGAGGGTCGAAACTAACCTTGTTTTCGTGCACGCGCCAAGGCGTCAATGACTTCATCATCTGGAGCGTCGTACCAGTTTTCATATGCATTTGCCACTGCAAATACAAATCCCGATTCTACTCGAGGACATATGAACTGATCAACTTCTGCGCTAACCCTTGAGGCTGCACTGGATGATGATGTAGGGACAGCGACTGTGATTCCAATAGGCTGTGATTCACGTATTGACTGAATGGCTGCGAGCATCGTATACCCGGAGGCAAGCCCGTCATCAACGATTATGACATTTCTTTCACGGGGATGAAAAAGACCAGCCAAGTCTGCATATGCCATTCTTCTTTCTTCGATCTGCTTCTCGGTCCTACTTCGAACGCGCTTAATCTCTTCCTCAGTCAGTCCGATGCGGTTTACAAGAGCATCGTTTAGAATCATAGTGCCAAGCGATGTCAAAGAACCGAATCCCGCTTCTGGATTGTGTGGAATCTGCAGTTTTCTCACAATTATCACATCCAGGTCAGCACCAATTGACTCTACTATTGGAAGGGCTACTGCAACTCCACCATTTGGAATTGCCAAGACAAGAGGATTGCTTCCATAGTCTATCTTTGCCAGCTCTTCAGTCAGGACAAGACCAGCATGAGTACGATTACGATACGACCAAGACACTCATTCACCCAGCCATGGATATGGGTAATCATTTCACTTAGCAATTGTGATAGCAATTGATCCGTGACCCATTATAACGAGTTGCGTATGCAATGCGTGAGTGAATCCCAGAGCTCTTGATTGTTTGGTGAAATAAGCACCAATCTGCTTATCAGCTCGGCAGCTTCTGGAAATGCCCCTCTTCGCATATAGAGGCTCGACAGCTGCTGCATGGAGTGAGTGCTCCATGGCTTGAGCTCGAGAGACATGCGGTAGGCACGCTCTGCTTCACCAGTCCTACCAATTCTCAGAAATAGGTCGCCCCAGATTCTCCACGTCCATGCAATTCCAGTGTCAATCTCCAAAGAACGCTCGATGGCACTCCCGGCGGCGTCGTAGTCACCATTCATCATATAGACCAAAGCAAAGGCATTCCAGAAAGTAGGATTCTTGGGTTCCAGCAGCATTGAGTTTATCCAGGCACGTTCAGCCAACCCTTCATCCAATTCTACATCAGAACCTGTCATTCTCTCAGCAGTTTCCTTGGACGAACTATTCGCTGAAATCATTGCGTGAATTGTCTTGAGGTAATCCACCGGTTCTACCCCAGGTTTCGCCTCAGCTTCAGACATCTGATTTCCCTCGCACCAGTTGTATCAGGGTCCTTTGTATCCAGTCTTGGCCCACTCAAAAGCTAGAACCCAGTCGACCTCTTTCTTGGTCTTCTGCTCGTTCCTCTTTTCAGAGGCCTTACTCCTCTTCTTTTTCGACATCTGCAGTCTTGCTCCTATCAGTCGCGTGTCTCGCATTGACTGATGAACATGACATAATCAGAAGTGAATTTGGCACTGTTGCTGAATCATGATTTCTCTTATTAACTCCCAATGATATCTAATAATAGCCTCTTACGGCCCCCATTTACATAATGGGGTGAATGGAGGTCTATTTTTGATGAAAAAGACCTATGTATTGATATCAAAGTCCTCAATACGTTAAATGGGGCCCATAAATCTAGGATTTGAGGTCTCTTGCGATGACAAATATGATGCCAATTGCGGCGAAACCGACAACGCCCGCAATAAGCGGAGCTAGGTCTATCACACCTCCTGGTGCAGGAGGAGGCTCCTGCGATGTTGGCGGAGTTGGGTAGGGTGTTGGGCTTGTTGTAGGTGTGGTGGGGCTATTAGTTGTAAAAGGCGTATAATCTGCCGGATAAGCAACTTCCAATCTTTCCACGATGAATCCAACCCCATTGACTCCGTTGGATGAGATAGGATTCACACTAAGCTGTGCTGTATCTCCAGCAACCCAAGGTGACCACAGGTCTTGGGCTTCCGGTATTCGAATATCTTCGACCACTCGACCATCACTATCGGTGAGAAGTGTTTGCGAGCCATCGTTTGTGGCCAGACGATTGAAATGTAGTCTAACCATCATGGCATTTTCATGACTGAATGTCCAAACTGTAGCAGTGGAAACGCCAGCCCCCTCGGAAACAAGAACAACGGGAGAGCTGAGGCTAACCTCTGATGTATTGGACGGAGTGGCCAATAGATCTTCAGTGAAGTACACCGTGTCCTGTGAAAAGTGTATTCTGAAAGCCGAAGCTATGAGACCTGAATAGAGGTCCTCCAACAGCAAATAGCTGTGTGAGAACTCCCTGCTTCCAGTCTGGGTCATTGTGTGCCAAGAACGGCCGTCAAAGAAGGCTGCGTGAGTGGGAAACCTTGCCGATGAGTCCTCTACTTCTACAGCCATGTTCACATTCTGATTGTACTCATAATTGCTGATTGTGATGGTTGTGGATACAAGCGGGTCCTCCGGACTGATTGTCACGCTTTCAAGAGCCTTTGGGGAGTCACTAAGGACCTCAACTCCTGTAGATGTGACCAAAACAATGTCCTCCACTCTTAAAGCCCACCCATCATCAAAGAACAAGTTGGGCTCTAGAGCAAGTACCTGGCCTTCCGTCAGTTTGATTCCGGCATGCCCTTCGTACAATGTGGGGTACTCATGGACAAAGAATCCAACTCCATGCCCCCAGTAAGGATAGAAGGAAATACCTTCAACTCCTATGTAGGCAGATAATTCAGATCTCACAATTGTATCAAGTTCCCCAATTGTCACCCCAGGAGCTATTGCGGCGATAGCTGCCTCTTCAGCAGCCAAGACAGCTGAGTACGCATCCTTCATTTTCTGAGTGGCACTCTCAAAGAGATAGGTCCTGGTGACATCAGAACTATGGTTTTCATACTTGCATCCCATATCTATCATGACAATAGGCTCAGTTGTAGGATCAATAATATGTCCATGGTCGTCGTATGGGTTGCCATGCGGCTCTAATAGCTCTAGACCTGACATCGTGAGTGTAGCGAACGCAAGAGGGCCATCTGCTCCCTCTGCTCGCATCACAGTTTCAAGGTGTTTGGAAACATCCCATTGAGTCACTGACTCATTGTAGGCACTTCTGAGAATGTTTCTCGCGTCTGTCTGTGCGATGGACGTAATTCTCCCTGCCTCAGCAGCACGTTCTTCAACTGAATCTGTCTGAGCGCTTTGCGCCACTCGATTGGATTTAACTAATACCCCACTATCCTGCAGCAATATGGGTGATAGGAGGACTAAAATTATCCAGACCAGAGCAACGGAGCTTGTCTTCAGATTCATGCACCAAGTCACATATCGAGTGAAAACAGGTTATCAATCATACTGACCCAGCAGCGTTTCAATTTCAAAGGAGTTATCTTTACGAATGGGTGTTGAGTAGGAACGGGGCTACATATGCAACTGAAAGGGATGGAGAAAGTCCGCGAGAAACTGCCTGCATATCCGGGGTGGAGATTGGCATTTGTTCCACTTCTTATGTTTGGAATGGCACTGCTTGGACTTGCATTCCTGCTATTGCTTGACATTCTACCCCGCATTATTGTACAGATGTCTTTCCTGGCCTTAGTGGAGCCACTGCTACCAATCGTAGCCATGGTGATTTTACTGTATATCGGACTTTGGCTCGTCTGGGGAGTCTGGAGGAAGAAGGAGGAGCTTCAAGCTGAGCATGGAAAATTGGCCTATCAATGCGTCATTCCTCGCGGGATTTCAGGAATTGGATTGCTGTTTGCATGTCTAGTACATATGTTTGTGTCTGTGAGGTCTCTGCCGCCCGGACCTCCAGTAAACGATTTGACAACTCTCTTCTCGCAGGCGCTCCTTCCTCTTGTTGGCGTCCCTATCGAGATTGATGTCCCTCTACGGATTGTTCTTGGCAGCTTCTTTGTGTTGCTGGGATTACTTACGATGCGACGTGCTGTTCTTACATTTGGCATCGATTATATGATTGTGATATACCTCTACTTCCCTGATGAATCCGAGATTCAGCAGCGGGAGATTTACTCGATAATCCGTCATCCGACATACTTCGCCGGAGTCTTGTTGGGCTTATCTGCAATGCTCTTCCGGATGTCCATCTACGCAATGGTGTTCTTTGTATTGTTTTATGCTGCTTGGAGAGCGCAAATATCAGTTGAGGAGAAGGAACTAGTAGAGAGGTTCGGTAATGGATATTCCGAGTATATGAAGAGGGTTCCAGGACTGCGTGTCAATCCCGGGGACTTCGGCACTTATGTTCGATTTCTCCTTGGCCGCTCAGAAGACATTGAGCAGTAATCTCTTTGACCTACGCAATCCAGCTAAGATAAGAGAAGGCATGACATTGCTTCTGACCGGGTGCATAATATGGCCAAGGAATTTGCTTGGGACTGGATATCGAGAAATGAATCGCAAATGATCGAGGTTAGTGATAAGGTGTGGGAACTGGCGGAGCTTGGACTGCTGGAGTTCAAGTCATCTGAGATTCTTGCTAAAACCCTGGAAGAATATGGCTTTGAAGTTGAACGCGGCATCGCTGACATGCCAACAGCCTTCGTTGCTACTTATGGTTCAGGATCACCTGTGATAGCAATCAATGGGGAGTATGACGCCCTGCCAGGACTATCACAGAAGGCGATAGCAGATCAAGAGCCTCTTGAAGAGGGAGCACCGGGCCATGGATGTGGACACAACATACATGGCGCATCGGGGATGGCCGGAGCCATTGCAGCCAGAATGGCAATGGAGAAAGACAATATCAAGGGCACAATCAAGTTCTTCGGGTGTCCAGCAGAAGAGACCTACAGTGGAAAGGTGTTCTTGGTTCGAGATGGCTGCTATGACAATGTAGACGCTGCTCTCAGCCACCACGCAGGCAGTACCAATACTGCTGGCATAGGAAGCTCTTTGGCCGTGAAGTCAGCAAAGTTCCACTTCCACGGTTTGACATCACATGCTGCTTTCACGCCTGAGCATGGGCGAAGTGCACTAGACGCACTCGAATTGATGAATGTCGGAGTGAACTACATGCGAGAGCATGTGATGGAGGAAGCAAGAATCCATTACGTAATAGAGAAGGGCGGTCAGCAGCCTAATATCGTTCCGGACTATGCAAGAAGTTGGTACTACATCAGAGCTCCTGAGATGAGTCAAGTTGACGATATGATCACATGGATTCTGGACATTGCCAAAGGCGCATCATTAATGGCTCGCACATCTTTTGAATATGAGATCCTTGAAGGATGCACAAATGTCATTCCAAGTGTGAGTCTAAGTGATGTAGTCCTGGCAAACATGAGAGAGATAGGGGCACCGGAATACTCGAAGGCAGAAATGGACTTCCTCAAGAAAATGAATGAGTCAATAGCAAAAGAAGCTAAGATAGATTTCCTACGAATGACGAAGCGTCCCGACTGGGAAGACTTTGTGGATGTGCTAGTAGATAGGACAATCCCAGATCCTTGGGACAAGGGAAGAGTCTGGCCCGGATCTACTGATGTAGGAGATGTGAGTTGGGTCACACCTACAATGGAATTCACAACTGCTACAGGACTTCTAGGAGACCCAGGACACTCATGGCAGACAGTTGCAGTTTGTGGAATGAGTATTGGGCACAAATCCATGCTATTCGCCGCAAAGACAATTGCAGGTGCAGTCCTAGATCTTCTGACAAAGCCAGGGAAGTTAAAGGCTGTAAAGGACGAATTCAGTGAACGATTGATGGGTCGCAAGTATAAATGCCCCATTCCCAATAATGTGAAGCCTCCACACGACGTGGCAAGAGAGGCCGCGACAATGACTCGCACGTAGAAACTGGGTTGCATAGAAGGCCAGGAGTGAAGTAGCTTGAAGATGGTTGATGTTGATAGTAGGGCTAGGATGAAGAGCAAGGCTCACTACTCCTCAGCAGTCGTACATGATGGCATTGTATATGTTTCAGGCCAATTGCCGATGGATCCAGAGAAGGGGCAACCGGTTGAAGGAGGAATCGAGGAACAGACAAGATCTGCATTGCAGAGCCTCTCCAAAGTTCTAGAAGCTGCTGGCAGCTCAAAAGAAAATGTGCTAAGAACCACAGCCTACATTCCCAATGTGTCGCTGTGGAGTAGAGTGAATGAGGTGTACGCTGAATTCTTTGGAGACCATAGACCTGCTCGGACTGTGGTCCCAACAACTGAGCTACACTATGGATGTTTGATTGAGATTGATGCTGTCGCATTTGTTGGCGAAAAGCAAACCAGATTATGAGTTCATTATAGTTAATTCCAAATATGAAACTGATGAGTATGAGTACTATCTCAGCGAAAGTAACCTGTGGAGCATGCGGTCAAACATTTCATTCTAATGAGGAAAAAGCCGGTCACATGAAGAAATCTCACAAGAAAACAATGTCTTCAAAGGAAAAGGCAGTTGACCGGGCAGGAAAATTGCTGTAAGTTTGGCTGAAAATAAGGTATACCCTGTGCAATAGCAAATATGTGCCTGATTGATGCACAGGGCTTTGGTCCAAAACACTATTTCTTGTAGGAATGGAGCTGCGGTTATTCCTTCACCTTCGTGTCAATATATCTGCCCAGACGTCGATTGGAATTAATCCGCGGTGTCAACGCGATATAGTCACGAAGTGGTAAGTTAGGAGAGGTATGCCTAGTATCCAATATATCTGCGAAGGCAGCGGTGTACCATCTAAGTTCATTCTTGTTCATTTCACGTCTTACTTTGCGTTTTCGTTTTCGTGCTTCTCGAGCTGACATTTTCCATTTTCCTCCTCGAGGTTAGCACACAGATGACAGCTTATCGCCCCTGGCGTGTAGCTGGCAATGGAGTCCTCTTCCCCGAGAGGACCGCAATCAGAAGAAGTCGACAACACGAGGAAGAGAGCTCAACACTAGTTCCCACTAATAAGCGGGAACCAATAATGTGTGATATTTCCTCGTGGCATTTCTGTCAACGCAGCAAAGGCAAATTCTGTTTTAAACCTTGATGTCTCTGTAACATTTGTGGATGCCTTACTGGGTGATCTCCTTGATTTTCACCAAGGTTTCGGAGATAGGCATCTCCCAGCTCTGAGTATCAAGATTGAATGCTGTAAGTAGATGGGTGTAGCCTTTGCTTTTGCCTTTGATGAACATTTGGATGAAGAATTCTTCGGTATATTTTCTGAAGAAGTTAATTCTCTGGAGGAACTGATTCAATTCACTCGATGGCATCATCACCCATATGTTGTAGGTTGACTTGTTCTCCATTGCGATATTGATTTCGAAAGGCAGCCTTGTGAAGCCACATAGAAGCTTCTTCGCATGGTCGCGGGATTTGAAGAATATTGAAACTGAAACAGATTCCTTGAAAGGCGTGAAAGAGGGTTTAAAGCCTCTGATGATTCCTTCATCCTCCAGCCTCTTGACACGCTTATGTACCTGAGTCAGAGACATTGCTGGCTCCAATGCATCACCAACCTCTTTCAGAGTACTGGTCGGATTCTCTACCATATGCTTGATGATCTGGATATCGGTATAGTCGAATTTCACCGCCTTTGGGAATTCCTCGAGACCCAAATCGATCTCACAGTCATTCTTCATGATCTGTTCAATCTTCTCAGACCATTCATCCCATGACCAGTCACTCTCGGGTAATAGAGGCTCGAGTACTGCCATCTTTCGAGTGTAGTCTACCATATCCATTATGAAGTAGTCCTTGATAAGATCCCTGTCCATCATCTCTTCAGCTAGCTGCTGCACCATCCTCGGCGTTACTAGTGGATACATTGCATAGACCATGAAGCCATCATATTTGCCATAGGTGGGCCCATAATAGTAAAAGAACTCGGTATCGTCCAAGAGATCAATCAATTGCTGCTCCATTGACGGATTACTCTGGAGAAGCACTAGGTTCTCACCTAGACCAAGTTTTCTCTCATACGTCTGGAGCTTGGGAGGACATAGCAATCCTTTCTCCTTGAGCTTCCTCAGTCTATATCTGACAGTTCTGTCTGGTATGTCAAGCTCATCACTCAATTCACGGGTTGATACTTTCTTCCTATGCTCGGCTAGAGATTTCAGAATTCGTACATCGGTTTCGTCCAAGTTCGCGTGGATTTTCATTAGGTCTTCAACTCAAGTATTCGCTCCCAGACAGTGAAAAATTGTCGGCAAACCTACTTAAAAAGTATGCTACCGGTAATCCACCATATATCTTAGTATCGGCAATCGTTGATAAATCTTGCTTTGGGCAATAAATTTATATATAAATTGCCATATTTTCGGGATGATGATTACAAATGGCAGCGAAAGTCCAACCCCAATGCCAAGAATCACCTAAAATGGCAATTGATGGAGAATTTCTTGCCAATGCGAGAACATTGGCCATGATTTCGTTTCGGTCCATTGGAAACACTTCCTCCTCAGAAACAGGTGCCAAGGTATTGGCAGGATCATGGATATTCGCTGCCATTGTAACTCACTGGATATAGAGTGTGATAATAATGTTAGAAGTAAAGAGAATTCCAACCCTCAAGAGAGCGATTGCCAAGATTAGACCGCTGAAGAGCAGGATGGATGAGATCACCACAGAGCATCCAGACGTCAAAATCGTTCGCCGTCACAGAGCGGCAGAAGCAGCGGTTAAGAACTTGGAGCGGCTCAAAGATAGAGGGCTTATCGATAATAGAGCCACAATCGTTCGCTGATATAACTCAGATCAGAAGGATGTGTTGACCAGGATAGTGTATACAATCCTGACTCAACTCCTCCTTTCAATTTCATTTTCGTTCAGAACCCGATAAAGTCTAAGTGTGTTTAGATACACCTGTTTTGCCGGTATTGCATGCCCTATATATGAGAAATCAATAGTTCTTGTTACCGAGTAAGATCCGAGTCGAGCTCGGCCGAGCGGACGACATGTCTTCGGGCTGTCGTCCGCTCACCTTCTTCTTAGTTAGAATTGCGAGTTCACAACTTCTCCGTCCAGATTGACAATTCCCCATTCATAGAGCTTATACCTCATATCAAAGATGTCTTGACTCGTGTCGATATAGAACATCCCCTTCGGACAGTTGATTAGAATATTATGATGCACCTGAATGCTCGTGCCACAGTTTGGGCACTCGATATGGCTGCCATTCTCATAGAGGTCTTTCACCATCTTTGGATTTAGCCAAGTGCATAAAGACATGAACACAGGAGCATTCCATCGGTGATCGCATTGTGGACACTCTGCGAGCACAGTGCTGAATGATGTCATGTAGTTCTGCTCTCACTTTCTTTTCGATTTCTTGCTGCTTCCCATCACTGTCTTGTAGGCAAGGTGTTTTGCTGCCTCACGTTTCGCATTGATCTCATGTGCCTGAGTTAGAATTTCTTCGAAGAGCTCCTCCTTTTCCAGAAATATTTGATCGAGGAAAGCCGCGATAGCCTCCGACTTGCTCTTAAAGATCTCAAGCTCCACAAGAGCATCAAGTATTGCTACCGCCTTCACATTCAGACGACACATAACAGAGACTTCACGCCTCTTGAGTCCAAAGCCCTCATCATCAAATCGGTCCAGGATTTCTTCTTTCACATCCGCCATGTTCAACCGTGGTTCTTCATCATGCAAATCCAAGAGGGCCACATCCACAAGCCAACAATCAACCATAGAGTTTAATGTACTAGAGTTTATAAGTATAGTTGTTTAATACTAAACGTAATACTATTACAGTGTTTCAATGGAAATGTGGAAAATGTCAGCTACTGAAGCAACAAAGCAAATCCGCGATTTTGCGGGAGAACTCCTAGAAGGGAGCACATTCAGCCTTGAGAAGCCTATATCCCATCAAGGCATGTCGGTGGTCCCAATTGTCATAGCTGAAACGACAGTGAGTCAAGACTACATCAATGCTGCAGCAGCTCTAGAGAGAGGCACACTTGTGATCACAGAAGCAGGTGACGCTGTGAATTCATTACTCGCAAAAAACACTGGAGATATACCGGTGCTTATTGAAGAAGCTGAAGTTCTTGTTACTGGTGACAGTCAGGACAGAATAGTTGTTGCCAGTGTCATTATTCAGCCGGGTGAAGAGATTAGGATCCCAGTGAAGTGTGTACATGCTCCTCATGGACTGAATAGAGGGTCTACATACAGTTCTATCGGCGGCGGTTCCGTGCCTCTGAAATCGGGGATGAGGAGGATGAAGTATCAGTCAGTGATGATTGATGTTGAGCACTATATGCCTGAAACAGCAGTTGATCAGAGCGAGGTCTGGGCAGAGGTAGAGCGCCAAGGTAAAAGGCTTGGAATCAAGGATACATCCAAGTATGCAGATGCTATGGACAAGATTCAGAAGAAGACCAGGGAGATAGCCGAAGAGATTCGAAACCGTCTACCAGAGAATACCTGCGGCTTTATCGTCATCAATACTGATGGGCAACCAGTCGCCTTGGAATTCTATAGAAATTCAAAAGCCTTTAGACATCGTTCCGGAGTTCTAGAATCCCTAGTCGCTGAATATTGTGACAATGAGAAGAAACCAGTTTCTGAGAAGACCGCACGCGAAGAGGCATTGCAGCTAGTGGGACATCTCAAGAGAGCAAGGAAGAAGGAAGCAATTTCAGCCAAGGACTCAAGCAACATTGTTGTTGGACTTGGGGATCTCAAGGGCGAAGCTGTTGCAGGAGAAACTCGAGAAGGCCTTGCGAAGCTTTTGTACTTCACTCTAGGTATGTAAATAGCTACCACCAAAAGAGGAACCGCCTATCCACATCAGAATTCGGACAGGCGCGTCCTCTCACTTTTTCTTCGACATACATTTAGCCAAGAATGTCTATCGTTGAAACATGCCATTGATTGCTGAGTCCTTTGAGAAGTATTACTCTGAGCTAGTGTTCACCAGTATCATGTTACTGTTTTTCCTGCAGCTGTTCTCCGACTTTGTGGAGTCTACTTACATCCTCCTCCTCATGACACTGTCACTGAATCAGAATACCGTAGTCCTTCTATTCTTCTTTTCACCACTCGTTCTGTTGATTTTCAGGAGGAGCATTCCTGACAGACTTCTAATAATCGTTGGAGGGATCATGATAGCGTGTAGAGTGACAGAGCCTCTATTTGATACTACATCAAGAATGGTGCTTTCTGGACTTGGCGTTGGTTGCTTCCTAATCCTGTTTCCCGCCATCCTGCTAGCGCGAAATCCAATAGAAAAGCGTCAACGAGCACTCATCTTGGGGATGAGTTTCGCAATAGCTATCGCAGCTTCCATACTGCTCAGAACATTGAACAACACAATCGACGTCTCGACTTACGGATTGGGACAGGCAATTGGGTGGATTCTCGCGGGCATAGAAGTTATCATGTTGATCGGATTCTCATCGATACTACTTGGCTCAGGAACCCCAAATCCGAATATTGATGGAACTTCAGATGTTCAACATCCAATTCGAAAGAGAAGACTGACAGGGATTACTCTTGGTTTGACAAGCATCCTCTTCTTCGTTGGATTTGCATTCAGCAGTCCTGGCGTTATTTCAAGATGGACAGAGAGCAGCTATGTCGCAGTGGTGACTGGCGTTGCTCTGATGACGACATTGTTCGTGCTCTTCACAGTATATAGACCTCAATTCATTGGTAGACTGAAATCCCAAGTGATTGTGCTATGGAATCTGATCTTTATAGTGCTCTTTGTGCTGACTGTCCTCGTCAATCAGATTGTATTCCCGGATACTGTTGGGCCATATCCTATCGAAGCCCCTCCAACAACCATACTGCATCACGCTCTGCTTTACACGATGATAGCTGCCTACCCCATCATTCTCATCGATTTTATCCTATTATCATATGAACTGGTCAAGCTCGATTTAGTGCCAACTTCCCGAGCGGCAGGAATCAGCTTCACTCTCGGAGGCGGTGCCTTCATACTGTTTCTGTTGTTCACACTCATCCTCACATCAGTGTGGGGATTTGTGCCAATCATTGGCCCAATGCTGCGCGACCTTTTCTGGTTCATCTTTCTCATTGCTGGCCTGGTGCTTCTGGTTGTGGTCTACCTAGCCAGGGATAAAATCCCGACTATTGATGCACCAAGCAGAGCTCAAAGGGTCGAAACCGTGACGGTCACGGTCGTAGTGCTCATGCTTATGGGAACTCTTGTCGGTGCTGTTGTTCTGGAGGCAAATCCAATTGCGCCTTCCAACGATGTGACTTCCATTAGAATTCTCACCTACAATCTTCAACAGGGAGTGAATGATGCGCAGAACAAGAACTATGATGGACAACTTGAACTAATTAGAGAGATAGATGCAGACATAATCGGTCTTCAAGAAACTAGCAAAATCGCAGGGAACAGCGATGTGGTCAGATACTTTGCGGGCAAATTGAACCTATATTCGTATTTTGGACCAAAGGGAGTGACAGGAACCACAGGGGTTGCGCTACTGTCGAAGTATCCAATTGAAACCGCCAGAACTCTTTACCATTTTAGTGAAGACGTGGATCAAAAGCAGACTGCAACAATCGAGGCTGAGATAACCGTAGGTTCAAGCACCTTTACTGTATACATCACGCATACCTATGGTAGAACATCAACGAAGGCAATACTTCAGAATGATATTCTCAATGCTGCCAATGGGAAGAGCAACGTGATTTTCATGGGCGATTTTAATTTCAGGCCATTCAGTGAACCCTACAATATCACGACCGCTGTCTTGGAAGACTCGTGGTGGGTCAGATGGCCCACTGGAATCAATAGTCAGGGTGAAAACAACACACGCAGAATTGACCACATATTCCTCTCTCCCGGATTAGATGTGTCTGATTGCCGGTATGTGACGGACCCCCAGTCAGACCACCCCGCATATTGGGCAGACATTCAGTGGTAGAGCATGCAATAGTGATAATGTTACACCTATACATACTAGATAGAGAGGGAGGGAGCCCGTCTGGCTCTAAACTTGAAATTAGAAATCATCCACTTCAGAGGCGGGCTTCCTTACTCCCACACACAGCGAACCGTAGTTGGTTAGTTTCCACTGACCATGCTTGTTCCGCTTCACTGTCACAGGTCGCGCGGAGTCAGCACCTCCGCTATGAATGAAGACCTTTCTCGTCTTATCGTCTACCTCGTCGTCTCTCGTGATGGTCATTGTCAGGTTATTCTTGTCGACTTTGTAGTCTTCCTGCCAGTCAGCTCCGACATATGAACGTGCGATGTTCTTGTCCTCTTGGAACTGGCCTATATAATAGGCTGAAGACTTTCCCAGTTTAAGGCCAGAGGGTGAACTGGAGGAATCCATGGAATCCCTCTTTGACACAACAACAGTCATCATAGCGTCAGCAAGTTTGGGATCTTTCTCAATGTTCAGCGCTGCGATTAGATAGTAGAATATGGTATCATAGGGGTCACTTGCCTCCTTTTCCCATGCAGCCTTGAATTCATCGAAATTCGTAATCATTGCTTTCTTGACTTTCTTAGCCATCGTGGCTCACCGTTGGACTGGGTCTTGCTTCCAAAGAAAAGGCTTCGTGTGATGATTCTATTGGCAATATGCTTCTCGAAACCACGAAACAACCAACTCAGAGGTCATTGCATAGTGGTCAGGATTGGACAAGTTGTGATCAGCACCTTCGACTACAGCAAACTCCTTAGGCCGTTTCGCTGCGTCAAAAAGCTGACGTACTCCCTCCAGTGGTATGCCCCTATCAGCGCTTCCAGTAACAATGAAGATAGGACGAGGATGGACTTGATCAACTTCATTTATTGGATTGTAGACCATGCTATCATCAATCATCTTCCTGAGTATTTCTGCTTGAGTTGCTGGGTCTGATAGCCCATGCATCTCATTGGGTGTAACGTGCAAAATCTCGTCTACGGCTGGTTTGATCATCGGGGATTTTGCAAACCAGAGCGTGTCATAGACGGGAGCCCTCACACAAACGGCGCTAATCCGCGCATCACGCACAGCAGAGCAGACGGCAACTGCTCCACCATAGCTTGCTCCGTATACACCAACCCAGTCATCAATCGTATACTGAGATTCAATTAGGTGGGATACTGCGTTCTTTGCGTCTAGAATCTCATTCTCTAGGCTGAAAAGACCCTCACTTCTCCTAAACCCACGAAAATCGAAAGCAAGGACTGCGTACCCAGCTTCTGCGAGGCGAGTTGCAAGGCCGCTGACTTGATCTGCTCCTCCAGGTAGGCCATGGAATTTGCATATGCCCGGGAAGGGTCCCTCCCCCATCGGGATGACAAAATCCCCTCTGAGGACATGACCCTCTGATTCAAACTCAGTTGGCACTATCTTAATTTTCGACATTGCTCCTGTGTAGCAGGAAAACTACCTTCTCCTAATGATAATTATGGCGACTATAACCACTATTCCAAAACCTATGACCCCTATAAAGGCAAGGGTTTCTAATCCCATTCCAGGTGGGGGTGGTGTTGTGCCATCGGTTGGAGTGTTAGTTTCATCAGGAGTGGATGTTGTAGTTCCATCTGTTGGCGTTGATGTCGTTGAAGTCGCAGCTGGCTCAGTGACAGTTAAGGTATCTTCAAGAGTTCCAAACCCGTTGCATTCAGCCCATACTCTGAATACATCACCGTCGACCGAGGCTAAATTGAAGGTATCACTAGCGCTCACTGTGCTTCCCTGACTTGTGTATGCCCTCGAGGCTACTTTTACATCATGCTTGTAGACAGTCATGTTCCAAAGTCATGTTTGATGGCGAATGCGCAGCTACTGGCATTGAGCCTAGCACAATGAATAGAGCAGCTGCAATTAAAGCGATCCGACCTGCTATTTTGGCCGCATTCCCCTGTTGCATCGCAAATGGCCTTTTCCTAATCCTATGTTTGTCACCGATAATAGTGTTTTGAATAGGAAGGAAGTTGATAATGTAATAGCTGCATCCTTAAGTGGAGGAGAGCTGAATATCATTTGTCTTGGGGTATCAAAATGGCGGCTCAAGATGACTCAAGGAAATATGACTGGAAGATTCATCCTCGTGCTGAGGCGTTCCTTGAGCTAAGAGTATCAGACTTCTTGAAGCAGAACAGAGCCGCCAGAGAGCTCTCTGATAGAATGCTGAACGAAAGCTCTACTCGGTTCTTTGATTGGATTGACCATATTGTCATTCCTGATGAAATGGTAAATGTAGATACATTGAATGACCTTGATTTCAAGCTGGCCAAGGGAATAAAGAAGCCAAGGGGCACCAAGGTCTACACCAAGGAAGGATCCACCTTATTCCCCATTCTTCTCTCTTCAGGCAGCCATACTCAAGTTGCGCTAAAGCCGGAAATCCTGGGACATTTCCTGCAGATAACTGGCAGGTACTATAGCTGGAATGATGACATCTCAGCTCTGGATGAACAGTCACGACCTAAGACGGACTTCTTAGGCAGGAGCCTTGGCATGTTTCAGAGTGCGTTAGTGAGCGATGAGGACCAGTCTGAGCTATGGGCTGTGGAGAGAAGAGGATTCAAAGGTTTTTCTGATCCCAAACAGCACCATGATAGAGAGGAGTATCTCTCGAATTTGCAGCATTTCATAATGAGGAGACGTCACTTTTCTCGGGATAGAGATGGATTGGAAACGCTGCTAGAAACCGTAAAGCAATTTGTCAAGGGTTCTCGAGCAGAGCTTGTTGCCGACGCATTCTTTCGTTCAGAACGACAATTCTGGCAAAGCAGAGATAGAGGCGGGATGATTCAGAGAGCACTACAAGACCGCCTCGGTCTGGGTTGGGGGAATCATGATCACCACACCTACCGCTCATCAAGAGGGAATTTTCATCTTCTCATCGCGATATTCGAAACCATGGGCTTTTTACCACGAGAGCAGTTCTTTGCGGCTGATGGTGGATGGGGAGCTCAAGTCCTTGAGCATCCAATCTGCGGCATAACGATTTTCGCAGATGTAGATATCACAGAGAGAGAACGCGAAATAGACTTCGCACACGAGGAGATGAAGGACCACAAAGATGTCGGAACAGTAGGACTTTGGGTATCGCTTCATGGAGAAAGCATCCTCCAAGGGGGAATGCATCATCTCGCTGCTCGAGTCGATTTTGAACAGGCAGAAGCAGGACTCATGCCTCATGGAGTCATGAGAATGAAGCCCTTTTCAGACTTTAAATTCCTCAAGCAGGCGTTCGCTGAATCTGAGCGAAGGCCGGTTGAACAGATAAGACTGCAAAAACTCGTTAATAAAGGACATATCAGACCTGAACGACAAGGTTTCTTTGAGCAGATAGGAGCAATTGGCAGCCACTTGGAATTGATTGAAAGAAGACAGGGGTTCAAGGGATTCAATCAAAACTCAGTATCAGTCATCATCCAAGCTACTGATCCCAGAATGTGATGGCTCTACTGGTCACGCAATTCATCAATTCTCTTGAGTGCATTTTCAGCTTCTTGAGCTTGGCCCTTCCTCTTGTAGATTTCAGCTAAGACCTCCCACGCCTGCGTTAATCGAGGTGCAATCTCTACTACTTTCTTCATCGAACGCTCAGCTTCATCCATTTGGCCTTTATAGAAGTGCGCTAGTGACATTGTAAAGTACGCGTCAAAGGACGCAGTATCAATCTGTACGGCTTTTTGTGTTGCTTCAAGCGCCTCATCATATCTATTCTGGTTTAGCAGGGAGCTGGCAAGAGAGGACCAAGATCGACTAGTTTCTGGTCCAATTTCCAACGCTTTACGTAGACAACTCTCAGCAGCTTCAAACTGGTTTAGGTGACCGAGTGTAGATCCGAGAGAATGCCAGTATTTAGAAACAGAAGGATCAAGCTCCATAGCTCTACGATATGCTCGCTCTGCATCACCCATCTTGTTGAGGAATAGATAGCAGGTTCCAAGTAGATCCCAGACCTCTGGGTGATTAGGCGAAAGACTCACAGCAATTTTCAGCTCTTTCTCAGCCTCCTCATACTTGAAGTCCTCCAACAACCTCGTGCATTTCATCAGCAGGGCTTCAAGTTCCTCATTCATCAGCTTCTGCTCCCAAGATTATAGCTCTGTGACTTTGAGAGGGGTCTTTGCAAGAACATCACATCCGGATTCGATTATAACGATAGGCGCCTCATATCTGAATCCTATTTCCTCCTCTGGAACCATCATCTGCATGGCGCATATCACGACCTGATTCTCATCATACACATGGTCAGGATCTGTCCAATATGGCATGGGCCCGGTATTCATGCCAATTCGCCATTCATCACCCATCACACCTATTCCATGCTCGAAGCCCGGAACCAAGTATTGTGCAATCCCATTGGCATCAGCCCAGTCCATCATGTCATCAGCCATCTTCCCTGGAGTCATTCCAGGAGCGTACATGTCAATGACCCTGCTGATTGTTTCTATGAAGTAGTCGGCCAATTCTCGTTGTCTATCAGAAACTGGCGATAGAAGATAGTTGTGTGAATGATCACCAAGTCCGAGTTTAAACATAGCATGCAGATCGACCATCAATGGCTCACCATTCTGTGTTGCACGACGAGTTGCTGGTGTGCAAGCCCCCATCGCATAGCTTGTGCGATATCCAGATGCAATTTCGTTGCCTGCTGTGAAGCTCCAAGACCACTCACTCCCAGCTTTCCTCATTGCAGCCTCCGCAATTCCTGCTATCTCAGTTTCAGTCATGCCTACTTCAAATTCGTCCAGAACCGTCTTGTGCCCAATGTCAACAATATCAGATGCCTTTCGGAATCTATTGATTGTGCCTTTGTCCTTAATCATTGATAACTCATCGATGATATCAATCGACTGAACAAGAGAGGCTTCTGGCAAAGCTCGCTGGAGCATATCAAGTTCCTCGGAGGTAAGATTTCCCTCAGGAAGATAGCAGGACATGCCGAGTTCAACACCCACACGACTCTTTGGGCTAGGCATGTGTTCCAAGATTGCATCTGCAACTACGTCAATCTGGTGGCCACCGCCCAAGGGTCCAAAACCACGTACATCATCAAGCCAGCTATCAGCACGGGTGCGTTCTGCATCTATGACAAATGTGTAGATTGTTGGATCTCCATCCTGTGGTATAACAATGAATGATCTCCACGGGCAAAAGACATCACCTACATAGCTTATTGTTCTGAGCCGAGAACCCAGGAGAACAGGAATCCCCTTCTCCTGCATCTTGTCTTGGATTGCACACAGACGTTTCTTGTGATCGATGGAGTAGTCATACTCACCCATTGTATCACCTCAGAAGTCAGTAGGAACTTGAGCGATAATCTTGTTCAACTTATCAACAACGCTAGATAGGCGTAGAGCTTTCACCATGTTGCCTTTGAGCTTAATTTTGTTGCGCATTAGAGCTGAGCGAGCGCCCAGCTCTGCTTTCGAAATCTTGGCAAATGTATCATAATCGCCAATTATTCTGAACTCTGCTTCTTTGGATGCAACTTCATCATCGTCCGTCCCTACTAAACCCTCAGCAAGAAGTCCGTCCTCAAATCGGAAATACATGTAACGCCTACTCCCGTCTGGACAATTCTCCACAATATTGACCATTGATGAAGAAACATGTTTCATCTCCACTGCAGTAAGATTGGCTTTCACACGCTCAATAACTGCGTCCATCCATTCACTTGATAGATACTTGAATTCAGACACCTCAAATCACCTCAGGGCACATCATTGTGCGATTACAGCGTGACACAAATATATTGCCACCTGATCTCTTGAAAATGCAAGATGGCCTTGATGGCCTTATAATCATAATACCGCTTCTCTCAATAGCTGCGAAGCCTATTGAAACAAAAAGCAAGACACTGGAAGAGATTGAGGTGGAAAGAAAGAACTATGCTGTTGAGCATGCGCGAAGAAAGCGCACTTCAACCTGATTTTCATTCAATTGAACATTAAAGATAGTAGAAAGCAAAGAAGGCAAGACCGGCGCTTAATGCGAATAACCATAAGATTAGCGTTAGATACATTGTTCGTCTAGTACCACAGGTCAATGGCTGAGAGTTCCTCGTCTTTATAAGGAAACGGACCGAAAAGAGTAGTCCCAGCGCAAGAGCTATACTCCCTCCAATGCTGTGACCGATGGTTATCCCTACTCCTGCATTAAAGGGTCCACCTACAAGCGCACCAAAATTGAGAATCAATGAAGGAAGCATGACTAGTGCAGTGGCACCAAGGTTCAATATAGTCGCCAAAGCCATTATTCTCCCATGTTGAACAAATGTACGCCGTTGATAGAAGCCAAGAGCAAGGAGAATAACCAGCGTGAACTGCAGCATAAGATTGATTTCAAAGATTGTTTCAGCAGCTGTTCCCAGTATTCCCATGGAAAACACCTTCTTAATTTTGGAGATTGGCGGGATAAAAGGAATGTGCTATCACCACGAAAATCATTTCGTCGAAAATTGCCATAGCATCATCTTTAGATACTAATAAACTATAGTTCATCAATGATGCGGATGCCACAACCCAATGCTGGAGTATCATATTTCCTTAGTAGTAGCACCCGTCCACACTTTGGAAAAGCATCTCCAATTCAAAAAGGACTTGTACCAAGCAGGAGTAATGGAGGCGCAGACTTGTGTGAAGAAGGTGTTGGATTTGGAGTGCCGTTGCTTCAATATCGCAGAGATTTCTTCTTTCCAGGAAAAGCATCAGTATCCAAAGAAGGCGTAGTGGGGGGCAAGAATGCCTGGAAGCAATTTGATGTCAACTTGGTAGAGAGACATCAGACAAATAGATTCGAAACCATTCAGGCATTTTCGTGGGTCTATCAAAGGATATACAATCGGCTCTACAAATCTGTCCAAGGCAGAAAACTGTTGGACCTGACAGAAATCAGGAGAAGAAGAACTGGAGAGCGCATGGGGAGATCGCCGTCAAAATTCTTCCGTGTTAAGAGTAAGGGAGAGATACAGACATCCTACGAGCTAGATATCAAAGGCAGGAGTATGCAAGTTAAGATGGACTTCTCAAACATTGAAAGAGCCAGTCTTCAGCATATCTATGTATCCAACGAATTGGGTGGGAGTATGTTTGATCATTATACTGATAGCTCAGGATTGAAACTATTGAAAGAAGCGATAACCGGTTGGGATCGAATCTCAGCTGACTGGGCGGCATTCTGTGCACCAGAGATTGATTTTGGTTATCGTGTTAAAATACCTAAAGAAGCTGAGGCTTTTCGGGGAAGGGAAATCATCGGGCCGGACATTTCCTGGAGTGGAGTTATCTTGATGCTTCCTCCATCATCTGTGAATCTGCAGTATAGCATTGAATTGGGACCATGTGATAAGTGGTGGTGAATTCATGAATCTAGATGTATTGCTTGTTTACCCCTATTTCAACAATGAACTCGACAGGTCAGTTTTCAGATATCCCCCACTTGGTCTTGGCTATCTTGCGTCAGTGCTGAGGAACGCTGGAATCTCAGTCAGGATTCTAGATGGCACATTTTCGTCACCTAACAAGATGCTACAAGCAATCCAGAGATTGAATCCAAGAATACTTGGCATCTATTCTATGGTCACAATCAACCATAATGCGATTTGGATTGCTCAATCCGTGAGAGCGTCAATAGACCTTATCGTTGCTGGAGGGCCACTTCCAAGTCTTGTTCCAGATGAATTCCTTGACACCTTTGATGCGGTAGTTCTTTACGAAGGAGAGCACACTTTCTTGGAGCTTGTAAGAAAGCACTTAGACGGAATGCCTTGGACTGGCATTGCTGGCGTAGCTTACAGAAACGAGAGAGGCACATGTACAAGCACTGGTCCCCGTCCATTGGAACAGGACCTCGATAGTATACCATTCCCATCCCGAGATATGTTTCCCCATAATGCATACAAGAAGCATTGGGAAAAGTATCATGGATATTCTGCTACAAGCCAAATCACAACAAGGGGTTGCCCATATCTTTGTGACTTCTGTAGTAATCCTGTATTTGGTCGGACTTATCGCGAACGTTCTGCTAGAAATGTTGTCGAAGAGATGCGAGAGATAGAACAGCTAGGATATGATCGAGTTTTCTTCACGGATGATTGCTTCACACAGAATCCCAAGAGAGTAGAGCAAATCTGTGAAATCCTGATTGAGGAATCTCTGGACCTTCAATGGATGTGTCTAAGCCGTGCTGATACTTTAGGCAGAGATCTCGCTAGGAGAATGGAGAAAGCAGGATGCGCACGGATATTCTTTGGAATCGAGTCTGGGAATGAAAGAATGCTTCAAGTTATGAATAAGCGCATCAATCTCGATGAGGTAAAGAGAGCTATAGCCGCTGCCTCTGAAGTTGGAATTGAAACTGGCGGTTTCTTCATTCTAGGCTATCCTGGAGAAACTAATTCCTCACTTCTGCAAACTCTGAAATTCTCATCGCGCCTCCCTTTGGACTATCTGTCTTATTCATTTCCATATCCAATTGTGGGAACAGGCCTATACACAAAAGTTAGAGACCGAATAAACAAGCCTGAATGGAGGAAACAGAGAGGCAAAGCAAATAGACATCAGTTGCTGTTTGCCGGTGAGTTTTCTCAAGCGAAGCTTCGATTTGCTAAACGGAAGGGGAGTATTCAGCATTCTCTCCGTCGGAGAGGCATCCTGGGAAGAGCGGCTGCAGATGTCTTTGAACGAATTACGGATCCTGTGCTCCCATTTCTCCGCTAGTGGCTTCGCCCTAATTTGAGTCGTCTAAGGAGGAAGTGAGAACTGGGAACTATTTATGTTATGTTTGGAAAGGACCTCCTTCATGACCAAATTCATATCATCGCGCTTTTCATCAGAGAGAAAATCTGACTGGTGGTTCTCTAGCAAGTATACAACTCGTCCTCTGGCTAGCTTATTCGAATCCTTTGAACCACGTTCCAACCACGAGTCGAGGGCTAGTCTGTCTATGACAGTAGAAGGAAAGATATGTTCTTTCCGAAGATGCTTCCGGGTATGCTTCTCCTTCAGGTAGCTTCCTCCTGGACCTGCCACTCGAATTAATTCCGGAATCTCCTCAATTCCATCGATGCTTATTCCTTCTTGAAGCCTCAATGCAGCACCACAGATCTCATCGTCGATAACTAGTTTCTCTAAGGATTGACAATTGATGCTTAGCAACATACCAGGACCAGAAACAAGGTTAATGCCAGCAAGTGCAGCTTGAATCAGACCCATTGCAGACTCATAGCCGCTCTGAGCATCAATGGCTTTTGAATCAGACACGCCAAGGTATGCATGTGTTGGCAATCCGTAGAACTTCCCCATTTCAGCAGAAGCACAGGCAATAATGACCGCTTCAGGTGCCCCGATGCTACTTGTGCCGTGTCGCTGGTCGAGAATGGAGGCTGCGCCTCCATAGACTAATGGAGAACCAGGCTTTGCTAGCTGACTAATCACTATGCCGCTAAGAACCTCCGCATTGAATTGCACCAGCGTTCCTCCAAGTGTTACTGGACTTGTAGCACCTACCAATGGTGCAGGAACTATTGCAGCTGGAATTCCATGATTTGCACAATCGATGAGGTTCTGCGAAGAAACATCGCCCCATATCAGAACTGACAGCGGGCAGCAATCAAAGACCGCTCTTGGTTTCCTTGCGAGTTCATCCTCTCCGCCCACAGCAGCCTCGAGGATGCGCCTCATATGAGTAAGTCCCTCTTTGGAGAAGGCTCCTGTGATGATAGGCTTCAGTGACTCCTTCAAAATCAAGTAGAGCCTGAACAGATCAGATATCGGGATAGGAACATCTGAAGGAACCATTGCAGTACTTTGCGCACCCACATATTCCATGCAATCAACGAGCCGGACGAACTTCACAAAATCATCTGTGGTGGCTTTGCGAATCTCACCTGAATCACTATCTTTGAAATAAATGGACGATGATGCTGGATTATAGATGACATTATCTTCTCCAACCACTGTGCTTTGTCTGCCATCACGTGAATACAATGAAAATGAGCTTGGAGGGGTTCGAACCATTTCCTCAACAAGACTAGGTGGGATTTTGACAACCTCTGACCCAACCGAACAGCCCGCCTCACTCAGAAGTCGCATCGCGTTCTCGTTCTTTACAGCAATACCCGTCTTCTCCAATACGGTGAGAGAGGCAATATGGATCGCCTCCAAATCTGAACGCGTGAGGAAGTTGATTCTTGGCATTTTGTATGTCCTCTCTATAATGCTTCAAATACTGAAACATAATTCTGTTGATTGAATCAGGATGCTTGAACTCTGGGCCGCATTTAGGCTAACATTATAGTTACTGGTTGGGAGCCTGCAAGCAACAGCATGAGTATGAAATAGATTAGTAGCCAGTACTTTGGATTTGGATCAGTCTTTCTCTTGATGTCAAGATACATGAGGACTGCAGGAATGATGAAAGTGAGGAGGAAGACAGGCACAGACATGACGGGGAAAATCAAGAAATACAAGCCACGAGTCATGTAGATACTGCTCCAAAACTCAACGAGCTGAATCAGAATCGAGTTATATGCCATGATGATAAGATGCAGGCCCAGAAGCCTTTTCCTCCATACTAGAGTCCCTTCTCTGAAGTCATCTTTTGCCATGAAGAGGAATATCCCGATTAACCCCACAAGGAGGAAGACAAGCGCCACTGTCTGAGACTGAGCGTTATAGACAAAATCAGGTGCTGAAATATAGTCCTTGTATATTTCATAGAAGTAGAAGCTATGCATGGGATTGAAGACTAAACCCTCACCGAGCAACCAGTACCTCCACGTTCGGAACTCAGTCTGCTGTTGAATCCAGAGATACGGGACATCGTTTGCCAATTCCTGTTGAATGAGGTCTATGTATGTCTGCTGCTCTAGCGGATCAATTGTTGCGAGAACTGACTGGCACAGGTTGTTCACTAGCGTGTTGTTATAGCCTATTTGCAGGGCATATGGCCCATTGTGGTAGCAGAATGCCTTAAGAAACTCTATAGGATGAGCGATTTCTGCATTCCAGGCTGCATGAATCAAAGGCAGCTTGTCCTCAGCTAGATATTCGAAATATGTACCCCAAGGGACGGGCTCTAGGAGAAACTGCAATTCTCTATCCAAGCCTGTCTGATTGGCCTCTGGGTGGGCAAGTATTTGCTCTAGACCACGAAGAACCAATACTTCCACAGGAATCCCCCCGCTACTTGTTGCAGGGTATGGAATTTTCATTGTGTTGTTCAAGTCGTTCAATGATTCAACGAAGATTGAATCCATCATAGCTAGATTCCATTGCTCTACTGCCGCAGAAATATTGTAGGAGGATTCGAACAGACTACCGTTATGCCCAAACATACCTTGAGGAATTGGCCCCAGTGCTTGAACAGCGAAGCCAAATGTACCGCCAACGAATGTTTCATGATCAAATCCGAGCGAAGTTGCAAGTCTGAAATGGGAGTTTGCAAACGGACTTCGTGTGATGACTCTAGTCGAGTTTACGTCCACTGTCAAATTACCCATATTGTATCCTAGATTGTATAGAGTGAAATACAGTCCTCCAGCTGATACATTGATGTTGGGATCCTTTGAGCTGAGAGTCAAGTTGTCCCAAATCTCATCTGCGATGTCCAAAGGCCAGCT
This sequence comes from Candidatus Thorarchaeota archaeon, assembly GCA_048882485.1. Lineage (GTDB taxonomy): Archaea > Asgardarchaeota > Thorarchaeia > Thorarchaeales > Thorarchaeaceae > SMTZ1-83. Next base: position 3,735 of record JBHLRP010000003.1, on the reverse strand, counting down.
GGCTAGATCAATGAGGCCAGTACGGAGGTTAAGTGAACGTCCAGTGTTGTCAGGATTAAATCGGATATATACCGATTCAATTGTACCAGCGCTTTCGGAGGGAGATATTGAGGATTCAGTTTCATTCGAACGCCAGTAGTTCCCATAACGTTCTAAGTGAAGGAAGTTTAGCTTTGACCACTCTTCAACAAGATACGGACCAGTACCGCAAGTATGCGCGTCCATGTATGTGCTGCTATCACCGTAGTTGACTCCATAATGTTCTCTCCAGTCACCTCCTATCGGCGTGCTATCGTTATTCGGACTACTGAGAACATATGTGGGACTGATCATAGAGCCTCCAGATACAGCCAGGAGATGAATAAAAGGCGAGTAGGCTCGATTTAATGCAAATCGAATTCGATAGTTGTCAATGATCTCTATTGAATTTGAGTTCATTCTCCAATCTTCAAACGCAGCTCTGAAAGCATCCGAAGAAGTGCCATTCAGTGCCGCGGTTTCTTCGAGGACCTGTCCTCCTCTCAAGACTTCAGCGAACAAATATGCAGGTCCATTAGGGTAGAAAATCTTGAGGAATCGTTCAATATTCCACTTCACACAACTTGCGTTGAATGGAGTAGCATCATGGAAAATGACATTCTCCCGAAGCTTAATTGCGTATGATATCCCGTCTGGAGAGATGTCAGGCATGTCTTCTGCCAAAAGAGGAATTAGTCCAGTATCATTGTTTCCTATGGGATAGATGTAGAGAGTTTCGTATACGTTGTACAAAGAAGATATGTCTGAAAAGCGAACACTGGCATGGGGATCTAGTGACTCGGGCTCATTAATTACCTCCAAGACCAGGGTGTTTGAAGGAGGTATGTAGGCCGGCATGAATAGAGCCGTATAGGAAAGGAAGCTCGTACAGGAAATGATAACGACTAGAACGAATGTGAATGTACAACTCGCTAGTCGCAACTAGGGTCTCCCTCCTTCTGTTCAGGAATGGCGCAGTGATTAATTAGGAATATGTCCAATATCAACCCTGTTGTGTTTGCCACCACACTCATGCGATACGAGAAGAAAGCAGTAAAGAAAGCGAGAGGGGGATAAACCCCCACCCCATTTGGACTGAATTCAAGCGGCTTTACTACCTGGAGGAACGCCATCCACTGTGACAGGCACCCATTTGCCTGGGTCATTTAGTTTCTCCACGGCTAGAATCATTCCATGACTCTCAATGCCGCCGATCTTCTTTGGCTCCAGATTCACCAAGAATAAGGCACTCAAGCCCTCAAGTTCGTTAGGCTCATATAGATGACCCAATCCAGTTGCCATTGTCCGCTCCTCGATGCCAATGTCAACAGTTATTTTCAGGAGTCGGTCCTTCTTTGGAATCCGTTCACACTTTGTGATCTTGCCTATTCTAAGGTCAACTCTCTGAAACTCATCGAAAGTTATCGTCTCTTTTACAGGTTCATGATCTGTCACTTCTTCGTCCTCCTTAGTTTCGCCTTTCTGGACAGCCTCAGCTGCTTTGATGCGGGCATAGGTAGTTTCTTGCAGTTCAGCAAGTAGTGTGTCATCAATCTTTGATATAACTGGTGCTGGCTTGCCAAGCTTTCCGCCTACTTCTAGCGGATCGACAGCCTCCTCCAGCAACACAGCATGTACATCGGAATCAAGACCAAGTTGCTTCCAGATAATTTCTGCTGCAGAGGGTAGAATAGGCTCAATCAGAACAGCCAACGCTTTTGTCAATGATAAGGCATTGAATAGCACCTCTCCGCACTTTTCCTTATCCTCCTTGACAAGGGCCCATGGTTGATTGGCTTGAAAGTACTCATTGCCCACTGTAGCTAGGCCAAGAATGGCGTCAGATACCTTCTTGAGTTCGTACTCATTGACTCCATCAATCACCGTTTCGATGGTGTCTTCTATCGCCTTTTTCAGCTTCTTGTCAAGTGTGCCTTTTGGTACCTCGCCATAGTGCTTCTTCGTGAAGTGGAGGCCTCGATAGATGAAGTTGCCAAGAGTTGCCACTAGCTCGTTATTCACCTTATCCGCAAAGGATGTCCATGCAAAGTCAAGGTCTTTTGTCTGGGATGTCGATGCCACCATATAGTAACGGAGGTAATCAGGATCAAGACCCTTAGCTAGATACTCCTCCTCAATCCAGACGATGTATCCTCTGCTACGACTGAAGTTGTGACCTTCTATCTTGACCATTCCAGAGGCCACTACAGCATCGGGGAGATTGTAGCCACTGCCCTTTAGCATCGATGGCCAAAAGATGCAATGATGGTAGACGATGTCTTGACCAATGTAATGGACGAGTCGTCCATCACCCGGCTTCCAATACTTCTCCCACTCATTGGGCTTACCAATCTTTTTGGCCCACTGTTCCGTGCTCGACATGTAGCCTATCGGAGCATCGACCCATACATATAGGGTGAGACTCTCATCACCAGGGAACTTCACTCCCCAGTCGAGGTCTCTAGTGATACACCAGTCCCTGAGTCCTTCCTTTACCCACCCCAGTGCGTAGTTTCGGGCAATCTTGGTTCCATCTAGATTCTCTAGATAGTCCTTCAGAAAGTCCTCGAACGCACTTAGTTTGAGGTAGTAGTGAGTACGTGTCACCGGTCTTGTCGGATTTCCACACACAGCGCAGCGGGGATTGAGTATCAATCCTGGCTCGATATATCTACCGCAACCCTGGTCACACTCATCACCTCTGGCATCAGCGCCACAATACGGACAGGTACCTCGCACGAAACGGTCCGGCTGAGACCTTCCGCAAGTGTCACAGTAGGGCGTTTCAAGCTCCTGTGCGTACACATATCCATTTTCCTGCAATGCGGTGACAATCTGCCTAGTCCTGTGATGATTCTCAGGGTCATCGGTAGAGCCATAATTGTCGAAGTGGATGTTCAGCCTTGGAAAGGTATCCACGTAATGTTGATGATACTTGAGGTACGCCTCCTTGGGAGTCAGGCCCTCAGCCTCCGCAGTTGTCAGAATTGGTGTCCCATGAGTGTCTGAGCCGCAGATGAAGGTCACATCCACTTGCATCTTCCTCAGGAGTCTGACAAACACATCAGCCGGGACATACGTGCGGAGATGCCCGATGTGCATCTGGCCGCTGGCGTATGGAAGTCCACATGTCACACACACCGGATCCTTGGTAGGATATTTCATCTTCTTCTTACTCATTTTTGTCACACTCCTGACATTCTAAGGACGGGACTATAGAGCCGCCTCCTGTCTGACTGCAGTAGTAATCAGCAGAATAATCCAAAATGGCGGGCTCTCTCGTGGAATTCGTTTGAACAGATGTTCTTTCTTTGTGACCTTGAAGCTTGTTTCCCGCCTTAGAATGTTAGATTGCTCTGCCGGCTCTATGGATATAACTGTAACGATGAATCAGTCTATTTGGAACACGTGTTCCAATTGTCTATGAATTGACTTAACACCTCATTGAAGAATTATTATCAGAAGCAGTTCATTTCATCTTCTTCAGTCGAGTCCGGACTCTCTTGTTCGGTCCAACGCGATATCTCCGGAGAACAGTTGCAGACCCCTTTGATCGCGCAAGCTTTGTTCTCTCAGTAGTAGCCATAACAATCACCAAGGAGGGGGTGTGGGGATGATACCCAACGTTTCATCCCCACGTTGTCTCGCCTTGCCGGGAGGTGCACGGAGACATTAATGACCTCATGTGAATGAGGAGCGTAAGATCTACGAGCTAGC